>CAVXWA010000014.1:0-154380 GCA_963765335.1 uncultured Gammaproteobacteria bacterium
CGTGCCGATCACTTCGAGATCGCTGACCCGGTCGCCGTGCTCGAAGGCCATGCGGTATTCGTTGCCGTCGCGGCGAATGGTGACTTCCACGCGGCTGGACAGCGCGTTCACCACCGACACGCCCACACCGTGCAAGCCACCGGAAAAGTTGTAGCTCTTGCCGGAGAATTTGCCGCCCGCGTGCAGGCGCGTAAGGATCAATTCGACGCCCGGGATGCCTTCCTCGGGATGGATATCCACCGGCATGCCGCGACCGTCGTCGGTCACTTCGACCGAGCCGTCGCTGTACAGGATCACGTTCAGTGACTTCGCATGGCCGGCGATGGCCTCATCCACCGAGTTGTCGATGACCTCCTGCGCCAGATGGTTCGGGCGGCTGGTGTCCGTATACATACCGGGACGGCGCTTGACCGGGTCAAGGCCAGAGAGGACTTCAATGTCGGCGGCGTTGTAGCGACTGCTCATGCGGGAGGTTTCGACGGGGTCAGACGCGGGAGGATGGGTGGCGGGGACGGGCAGGTCAAGCGTGTGATGCTTTCTGTAGGAGCGCACCCTGTGCGCGAACCGCCTGCACGCTTGCGACACGACGCCAGCCTGGATCGCGCACAGGGTGCGCTCCTACAACAATCAACGGGTTACAGGGGGGCGCAATGCCGCTCCAGCCAGGCCAGGTCCGCCTCTTCCAGCAACGGTGCCAGGGCGGCCCGCACGGTGGCGTGATAGTCGTCCAGCCAGGCGCGTTCCTCGGGGTTGAGCAGGCCGGGTTCCAGCGCGCGGCGGTCGAACGGGCATAGGGTCAGCGTTTCGAAGGCATAGAACTCGCCGAACTCGGTCTTGTCGGCTTCGACCACGACGGCGAGGTTTTCGTGGCGGATGCCGTGCCGGCCGGGCTTGTACAGGCCGGGTTCGATCGATGTGATCATGCCGGGCTCCAGCGCCACCAGGGCAGCCCCTGAAACAGGTGGGCGAATACCCTGCGGCCCTTCGTGCACATTGAGGAAGTAGCCCACGCCATGGCCGGTGCCGTGGCCGTAGTCCATGCCACTGGCCCATAGCGGGGCGCGAGCCAAGGCGTCGAGCTGCGGGCCACTGGCACCCTTGGGGAAGCGGCTGCGGCTGAGCGCGATCATGCCCTTCATCACCAGGGTGGCATCGCGGCGTTGCTCGGCGGTGGTTTCGCCCAGAGCGAGCACGCGGGTGATGTCCGTGGTGCCGCCCTGGTATTGGCCGCCGGAGTCGACCAGCAACAGCCCCTGTGCTTTTAGCGTGCAGTGCTGTTCGGGCGTGGCGCGGTAATGCGGCAGGGCACCGTTGGCCTGGTAGCCGGCGATGGTGGCGAAACTTTCGCCAACGAAATCCGGCTGCGCCGAGCGCTCTTCGCGCAGCAGCGTGTCCACATCCAGCTCGGTCTGCGTCATGCCCGCGGTAAGGCGCTCTTCGAGGCGACGGAAAGCGCGCACCAGCGCCGCACCGTCACGACGCATCGCGTCGCGCACATGGTCCAGCTCGGGCTCACTCTTGCGCGCCTTGAACAGCGTGGTGGGGTTGGCTGCCTCGATGGTACGCACCGCCGACGTGAGCGCGCCAGCCACCGCAACCACGACGCGGCCGGCGTCGAATAGCAGGCGGTCTTTCGGCTCCAGCTCGGCGAGGGCATCGATAACCGTCGCATAGTCGGCGATGCGGATACCGTCGGCGGCCAAGGCGACTACCAGGGCGTCGCCTAGTTTGCCCCGATCCACGAACAGCGTGGCGTGTCCTTCGGCCTGCACCAGCAGGTGGGCAAGAAAGACCGGATTGCATTCGACATCGCTGCCGCGCAGGTTGGTCAGCCAGGCGATGTCGTCCAGGCTCGATAGCAGATGGTGAGTGGCTTCCAGCTTGCGCATCGCCGTGCGCAGCCGCCCGAGTTTCTCGGCGCGGGACAGGATGGCGTAGCGGGGCGCGTGTTCGACTACGGCGTGCTTGGGCAGGGCGGGGCGGTCGGACCAGATCAGGCCAGGCAGGTCCAGGTCGACGCGCAGGCCTGCGCCGACGCTCTCGAGCCGGTGCTCCAGATCTCGCGCGATGGCCAGCGAGATGCTGTCGCCTGCGACAGCAAGCGTCTGACCTGTCCGCAGGTTTTGCTGCAGCCACTCGAGATGCTCGGGCGCGTGCGCGACGCGCTGCTTCATCAGGTCGACGCCGCTACCGGCTAGCTCTTGCGTGGCCTGGGCGAAGTAGCGCGAATCCGTCCACAGCCCTGCATGCGTGGCAGTGACCACCAACGTGCCGGCGGAACCGGTGAAGCCGGACAACCACGCGCGCGCTTGCCAGTGATCGGGCAGGTATTCGGATAGATGGGGATCGGCGCTCGGGATAAGGCATGCGGCGACGTTATGTTGCTGCATGGCTTGCCGCAGGGCGGCCAGTTTGACGGGCGTGGTCTGGTCCATCGTGGCATGTTAGCAGGGCACCGCATGGTGGCTGCCTGGCGTTGCGGCGGACGCTAGCGCTCCTTCGTTCCTCCGGGCGACCCGAAGCTAGTCCTTGTGGGATGCAGCGGGCGTTCCGAGCCGCCGCGTTCGAGCGCCGAGTTACTCGTTCTTACTCCTTCTCCTCGAAGGGGAGAAAGAGCCACCACTATTTCTGCGCAAAAGGAAGTGCGGGCTATTGCATTTTCGTGTCAAGTCGCCGCAATGCGATGCGCAAGAATTTACCACTGCGACATTCTGTCTCAAGCGCGATCAAATCGACGTTCAAGTCGCTAGGATGCCGCCCGTCCCCACGCCGTACCCCTCTAGGTTGTCCGTGAAAATGCATGCTCTTCTCTCGCGCTTGCGCTATGCAAGCGTTGGCGCCGCCGTGTTCCTCAGCGGCTGCAACATGGAAGTTCTCAATCCCAAGGGCGATATCGGTGCCCATGAGAAGTCCCTCATCCTGATCGCGCTTGGTCTGATGGCCATCGTGGCGATTCCGGTCATAGCGATGACGCTTTGGTTCGCCTGGCGCTATCGCGCGTCCAACAAGGACGCGACCTATGCGCCGACCTGGGCGCACTCGACCAAGATCGAAGTGGTGGTGTGGACGATTCCCGCCATCATCGTGGCGATCCTCGCCGTGCTCACCTGGCAGACGTCGCATACGCTCGATCCGTACAAGCCGTTGGAGTCCGACGCCAAGCCGGTGACCATCCAGGTGGTGGCGCTGGACTGGAAGTGGTTGTTCGTCTATCCGGACTACGGCATCGCCACAGTCAACGAGATCGCGTTCCCGACCGACGTGCCGGTGAATTTCCAGCTCACCTCCGACTCCGTGATGAACGCGTTCTTCATCCCGCAGCTGGGTAGCCAGATCTACGCGATGGCTGGCATGGAGACGAAGCTGCACCTGATTGCGCGCGAGCCGGGCAGCTATGCGGGCCTCTCGACCAACTACAGCGGCGAAGGCTTCTCGGATATGCATTTCCAGGCCATCGCCACCTCGCAAGACGGCTTCAAGGACTGGGTCGCCAAGGCCAAGGCCGCGCGCGGTCGTGCTCAACGACGAGACCTACAAGGCGTTGGCCCAGCCAGGCAGCAAGGCGCCGGTTGCCTACTACGGCAACGTCACGCCGGGCCTGTTTGGCAAGATCGTCAATAAATACATGGGCGGCATGTCGCACGAAGGCATGTCGCACGAGGCCATGTCGATGGACATGCATCACCACGAGGACGGGGACGCGATGTCCTCGAACATCACACCGGCCAAGGCAGAGAAGTAAGCCATGTTTGGAAAGCTCACCCTAGAGGCGGTCCCTTACCAGGAGCCGATCATCATGGGCACCCTTGCCGTCGTGTTGCTCGGCGGTCTGGCGATGTTCGTCCTGCTCACCCGCATGCGCCAGTGGGGCTACCTGTGGTCCGAGTGGTTCACCACGGTGGACCACAAGAAGATCGGCGTGATGTACATCATCGTGGCCATGGTCATGCTGCTGCGCGGTTTTGCCGACGCCATCATGATGCGCGCGCAGCAGGCCATGGCCTCGGCCGATTCGGCCGGTTATCTGCCGCCGCACCACTACGATCAGATCTTCACCGCGCACGGCGTGATCATGATCTTCTTCGTGGCCATGCCGCTGATCACCGGCCTGATGAACCTGGTGGTGCCGCTGCAGATTGGTGCGCGCGACGTCGCCTATCCGTTCCTGAATTCGCTGAGTTTCTGGCTGTTCGTTTCGGGCATGGTGCTGGTGATGGTCTCGATGTTCGTCGGCGACTTCGCCGCGACCGGCTGGCTGGCTTATCCGCCGCTGTCGGGACTCGAATACAGTCCAACGGTCGGCGTGGACTACTACATCTGGGCGCTGCAGCTATCGGGCCTGGGTACCACGCTGAGCGGCATCAACTTCATCGTGACCATCATGAAGATGCGTGCGCCCGGCATGACCATGATGAAGATGCCGGTGTTCACCTGGACGGCGCTGATCACCAACATTCTGATCGTGGCCGCGTTCCCGGTGCTGACCGTGACGCTGGCGCTGCTGACGGCCGATCGTTACCTGGGCATGCACTTCTTCACCAACACGCTTGGCGGCAACGCCATGATGTACGTGAACCTGATCTGGATCTGGGGCCACCCCGAGGTTTACATCCTGGTGCTGCCGTGCTTCGGCGCGTACTCGGAAATCGTCGCCACGTTCTCGAAGAAGCCGTTGTTCGGCTACACCTCGATGGTCTATGCCACCGCGGCGATCGGCGTGCTGTCGTTCCTGGTGTGGTTGCACCACTTCTTCACCATGGGCTCGGGTGCGAACGTCAACGCCTTCTTCGGCATCATGACGATGATCATCTCGGTGCCCACCGGCGTGAAGCTGTTCAACTGGCTGTTCACCATGTATCGCGGGCGCGTGGAACTCTCGGTGCCGATGCTGTGGACGATCGGCTTCATGATCACCTTCGTGATCGGCGGCGTCACCGGCGTGCTGATGGCGGTGCCCGGTGCGGACTTCGTGCTGCACAACAGTGTTTTCCTGATCGCGCACTTCCATAACGTGATCATCGGCGGCGTGGTGTTCGGCTCCATGGCCGCGATCAACTACTGGTTCCCGAAGGCGTTCGGCTTTCGCCTCAACGAGCGCTGGGGCAAAGCTTCGTTCTGGTGCTGGCTGGTCGGCTTCTACGTGGCCTTCGTGCCGCTCTACATCCTTGGCCTCAAGGGCATGACGCGCCGCATGAACCATTACGCGAACCCCGAGTGGCAGCCCTACCTGGTCGTGGCCCTGATCGGCGCCGTGATCATCGCGATGGGCATCTTCTTCACCCTGCTGCAGTTCTACGTCAGCGTGCGTGACCGCAAGAAACTCACTGATCCCAGCGGCGACCCGTGGGGTGGCCGCACCCTGGAATGGTCGATCAGCTCGCCCGCACCTTTCTACAACTTCGCCCTGGTGCCGCGGATCGCCGAGCTGGACCAGTTCTGGGAAGACAAACAAAACGGAGTCGCTTACGTGCAGCCTGCCAAGTACGAAGACATTCATATGCCCCGCAACACCGGCGTCGGTGTAGTGATGGGCGCGTTCGGTACGATCCTGGGTTTCGCCCTGGTCTGGCACATCTGGTGGCTGGCGGCTGTCGGCCTGCTGGGCATGATCGGTTCGTTCATTGCCCGCGCCTACGATCAGGATGTTGATTACTGGGTGCCGGCGGCCGAGGTCGAGAAGCTTGAGCGTTCGCGCCTGGCGAAGTTGCAGCAGCTCAACACCACGCAGGTCGTGCCGGTGGCACCCTCGCGTCAGAAGGTGGCATAACCCATGAGCAGTGCCGCACTAAGCGCCTCTCACGGCGTAATCGAGGGCGTCTCTCACGGCGGGGACGTCCACCATCACGACGACGGATCCAAGACCCTGCTGGGGTTCTGGATCTACCTGATGAGCGACTGCCTGATCTTCTCGGCGCTGTTCGCCACCTTTACCGTGCTGGCCAATGCGACGGCCGGTGGCCCGAGCGGCAAGGAGCTGTTCGAGCTGCCCTACGTGCTGGGTGAGACCATGCTGCTGCTGATCAGCAGCGTCACCTTCGGCATGGCCATGCTCAACATGCATGCCGGCCAGCGCAACAAGGTGATCGCTTGGCTGGCGGTCACCTTCCTGTTCGGCGCCGGCTTCATCGCCATGGAGGTGTATGAGTTCGCCCACCTGATCCATGAAGGGGCGGGCCCGAGTCGTAGTGCGTTCCTGTCGTCCTACTTCACCCTGGTTGGTACCCACGGCCTGCATGTGACCTGCGGCTTGATCTGGCTGGTGGTCATGATGGACCAGATGCGCCGTTTCGGCCTTACCGACGCAACCCGTCGCCGCCTGTCGTGCCTCAGCCTGTTCTGGCACTTCCTGGATATCGTCTGGATCTGCGTGTTCACCTTCGTTTACCTGCGGGGGGCCATCTGATGTCCGGCGCTCACCATTCCCATGACGCGGCCCATCACGAGGCCGCCCACGCCGACCATGGCAGCACCAAGTCCTATGTCATCGGCTTCGCCTTGTCGGTGGTGCTGACCCTGGCTTCGTTTGGCGTCGTGATGAGCGGCCTGGTGCCGCATCAGCTGATGATGCCGGGCATCGTGGTCTTCGGCGTGGCCCAGTTGCTGGTACAGCTGGTGTGCTTCCTGCACATGGGCACGTCGCCGTCGCAGCGCGGCAACCTCACCATCATGCTGTTCACCCTCCTTATCCTGGCGATCGTAGTGGTCGGTTCGCTGTGGGTGCTGCACAACATGAACGAGAACATGATGCATCCGACGTCGCAGATGATGCCGGTGGAGTAAGTAGGGACCCCTGGCCGCGCCACGGGGCCTGGTTCCGTTCCGGTCTACAACCCGTCATTCCAGCGAAAGCTGGAATCCAGCGCCTTCCTGGACGTTCGGGAAGGCACTGGATTCCGGCTTTCGCCGGAATGACGACGAGGGGGGATGAGGTGCCCCGGTGGCTCTCAAGTTGAACGAATTGGCCCCCGATCGTTTCAAGATCTCGCGGTAAACCCGTTCTTCCTCTAAAATGCCGATTTCCAGCACGGCTGCATCCCATGACCCCCCTGATTTTCGTCACCGGCGGTGTGGTGTCCTCGCTTGGCAAGGGCATCGCCGCGGCGTCGCTGGCTTCCATTCTGGAAGCGCGTGGCCTTTCGGTCACCATGATGAAGCTGGATCCGTACATCAATGTGGATCCCGGCACCATGAGCCCCTTCCAGCACGGCGAGGTCTATGTGACCGACGACGGCGCTGAGACCGACCTGGATCTCGGCCACTATGAGCGGTTCGTCCATACCCGCCTGACCGGCAAGAATTCCATTACCACGGGCAAGATCTACGAATCGGTGATCCGCAAGGAGCGCCGCGGCGACTACCTGGGCGCCACCGTGCAGGTCATTCCGCACATCACCGACGAGATCAAGCACTGCATCCACGAGGCCACTCGTGGCTTCGACGTGGCCCTGGTGGAGATCGGCGGCACGGTGGGCGACATCGAGTCGCTGCCGTTCCTCGAGGCGATTCGTCAGCTGCGCATCGAGCATGGCCCGGAGAAGGTGCTGTTCATGCACCTGACCCTGGTGCCGTACATCAAGGCGGCCGGCGAGATCAAGACCAAGCCGACCCAGCATTCGGTGAAGGAGCTGCGCTCTATCGGTATCCAGCCGGACATCCTGCTGTGCCGTTGCGAGCAGCCGCTGCCCGAGGGCGAGCGCCGCAAGATCGCGCTGTTCACGAACGTGCCCGAGAACGCCGTGATCAGCGCGGCCGACGTGGACATCATCTACAAGCAGCCGCTGTACCTGCACAAGCAGGGCCTGGACGAGATCGTCGTCAAGCGCCTGGGTCTCGAGGCCGGTCCGGCGGATCTGTCCGACTGGCAGCGCACGGTCGATGCGGTCGAGCATCCGAAGGACGAAATCACCGTCGCCATCGTCGGCAAGTACGTCGAGCACAAGGACGCCTACAAGTCCCTGGGCGAGGCACTGCGCCACGGCGGCATCAAGCAGCTCACCCGCGTCAATCTCAACTGGGTCGATTCCGAGCAGGTCGAGGCCGAGGGTGCTGCCAAGGCGCTCGGCAGCGCTGATGCCATCCTGGTCCCGGGCGGCTTCGGCAAGCGCGGTTTCGAGGGCAAGGTGCTGGCAGCCCGTTACGCCCGCGAGCACGGCGTGCCGTATTTCGGCATCTGCTACGGCATGCATGCCGCGGTGGTGGATTTCGCCCGCACCGTGGCCGGCCTCGCCGATGCCGATTCCAGCGAGAACGACCGCAATACGCCCGATCCGGTGATCGCGTTGATCACCGAATGGACCACGGCCACCGGCGAAGTCGAGCAGCGCAACGAGCGCTCGGATCTCGGCGGCACCATGCGCCTGGGCGCCCAGGAGTGCCGCCTCAAGTCCGGCACGCTGGCGCGCGAGCTGTACGGCCAGGACGTGGTGCGCGAGCGTCATCGCCACCGTTATGAGTTCAACAACCGCTATCGCCAGACCTTCGAGGATCTGGGCCTGGTGATCTCCGGCAAGTCGATGGACGACCTGCTGGTGGAGATCGTCGAGCTGTCGCCGCAGAAGCATCCGTGGTTCCTCGGTTGCCAGGCGCATCCGGAATTCACCTCGACGCCGCGCGATGGCCACCCGCTGTTCATCGGCTTCGTGCACGCCGCGCGCGAGTTCAAGGCCGTGCGTGAGGGCGATCGCCTGGTCAAGGAGTCGGTCGCATGACCGTCGTTCACGTCCCTGTGACTGGGTCCCGGCCAATCCATGGCCGGGATCACACAGCCTCGTCATTCCCGCGCATGTGGGACAAGCGCGCAGCGCGCAGAACGCCCGAAGGGCGGCCCCTGAGGGGCGAGCGCAGCGAGTCATCCAGTGACTTTTTCGTTCCGATGGTGCGCTCATGAGGCTGTGTGGTTTTGAGGTTGGCCTGAACCATCCGCTGTTCCTCATCGCCGGTCCCTGCGTGGTCGAGTCCGAGCAGCTGCAGATGGATACCGCGGGCAAGCTGAAGGAAATCACCGGCAAGCTCGGCATCAACTTCATCTTCAAGTCCAGCTTCGACAAGGCCAACCGCTCCTCGGGCAACAGCTTTCGCGGCCCGGGTATGGAAGCGGGCTTGAAGATCCTGGGCGAAGTAAAGCGCCAGCTGGGCGTGCCGGTGCTCACCGACGTGCATGAATACACGCCGATGAACGAAGTGGCCGCCGTGGTCGATGTCCTGCAGACGCCGGCTTTCCTGTGCCGCCAGACCGACTTCATCCAGAGCGTGGCGCGCGCCGGCAAGCCGGTAAACATCAAGAAGGGCCAGTTCCTGGCGCCGTGGGACATGAAGAACGTGGTCGAGAAGGCCAAGGCCGTCGGTAACGACGACATCATGGTCTGCGAACGTGGCGCCAGCTTCGGCTACAACAATCTTGTCTCGGACATGCGCTCGCTCAGCGTCATGCGCGATACCGGCTGCCCGGTGGTCTTCGACGCCACCCATTCGGTGCAGTTGCCGGGCGGGCAGGGCACCAGTTCGGGTGGTCAGCGCGAGTTCGTGCCGGTATTGGCGCGCGCCGCCGTCGCCGTGGGTGTCGCCGGTTTGTTTGCCGAAACGCACCCCGATCCGGCCAAGGCGCTCAGCGACGGCCCCAACGCCTGGCCGCTCGACAAGATGGAAGCGTTACTGGAAACCCTGCTCGAACTGGACCAGGTCACCAAGCGCCACACGTTCCTGGAACACACGCTCTGAGCCACCGGGGGGGAGGCGATGAAGCGAACCCCCCGCAGTTCAGGCAGGATGTTCTCCCCCGCTTCAGTCACCTCAACCAGCTACGGACCCCATGAGCACCGAAATCACCCGCATCCACGCCCGTGAAATTCTCGATTCCCGCGGCAATCCCACGCTAGAAGCCGAAGTGACCCTGGCCGGCGGCGGCTTTGGTCGCGCGGCCGTGCCGAGCGGTGCCTCCACCGGTTCGCGCGAAGCGGTCGAGCTTCGCGACGGCGACAAGTCGCGTTACCTGGGCAAGGGCGTGAAGAACGCGGTGGGCAACGTCAATGGCGCCATCGCCAGCGCGCTGAAGGGTTTCGATGCCGCCAACCAGGGCGGCCTGGATGCCAAACTGATCAACCTGGACGGCACGCCGAACAAGGGCAAGCTGGGCGCGAACGCCATTCTCGGCGTTTCCATGGCTGCCGCGCACGCCGTGGCTGCGCAGCAGCGCCAGCCGCTGTGGCAGTACCTGGCCAGCATCAACGGCACCACCGGCAAGCCGGGCGCGTTGCCGGTGCCGATGATGAACATCATCAACGGCGGCGCGCATGCCGACAACAACGTTGACGTGCAGGAGTTCATGGTGCTGCCGGTGGGCCTGCCCTCGTTTGCCGAAGCGCTGCGCGCGGGTGCGGAAATTTTCCATGCCTTGAAGAGCGTGCTCAAGGGCAAGGGCCTGAATACCGCTGTTGGCGACGAAGGCGGTTTCGCACCGGATCTGCGCTCCAATATCGAAGCGCTCGACACCATCCTCGAGGCGATCAACAAGACCGGTTACAAGATCGGTAGCGAGATCCTGCTTGGCCTCGATGCAGCCAGCTCGGAGTTCTACAAGAACGGCAAGTACGACCTGGCTGGCGAGGGCAAGCAGTACAGCTCGGCCGAATTCGTCGATCTGCTGGCCAGTTGGGCCAAGCAGTATCCGATCGTCACCATCGAGGACGGCATGGCCGAAGGCGACTGGGATGGCTGGAAGCTGCTCACCGACAAGATCGGCGATCGCATCCAGATCGTCGGCGACGATTTGTTCGTGACCAATCCAGCGATCTTCCGCGAAGGTATCGAGAAGCACATCGCCAATTCGATCCTGATCAAGGTGAACCAGGTCGGTACGCTGTCGGAAACGCTGGAAGCCATCGCGATGGCCGATGCTGCGAAGTATTCGGCCGTGATTTCCCATCGTTCGGGTGAAACGGAAGACACCACCATTGCCGATATCGCCGTGGCCACCACCGCGACCCAGATCAAGACGGGTTCGCTGTGCCGCACCGACCGCGTGGCCAAGTACAACCAGCTGCTGCGTATCGAAGAAGCGCTGGGCACCGACGCGCGTTACGCAGGTCGCCACGCCTTCCCCAACCTGACCAACCTGCCGGGCTGACATGCTGCGCTGGGTCGCCTTGATACTTCTGCTGTTGTTGATCGGTCTGCAGATGAAACTGTGGACCGGCAACGGTGGCGTGCATGAGGTGGAAAGCCTGCGCGCCGCGGTGAAGAAGCAAGGCGAAGACAACGACAAGCTGACCCAGCGCAATCAGGCGCTGGGCGCCGACGTGGATGACCTCAAGCATGGCGAGCAGGCGGTCGAGGCGCGCGCGCGTGCCGAGCTCGGCCTGATCAAGCCGGGTGAGACCTTCTACCAGGTGGTCGAGAAGCCGGGCGCCAGCGCGGCACCCGCGCCCGCTGCATCCAGCGGCGGGCGTTGAGCATGGGGGCGCTGTGGTGTGTGGTGCCTGCGGCGGGGCGAGGCGCCCGCGTCGGCGCTGATATCCCCAAGCAATATCTGCCTTTGGCTGGCCAGCCGTTGATCCTCCACACGCTGGGGCGCCTGTCGGCGCATCCGTCGATTGCGGGTTTGATGATTGTGCTGGGTGCCGGGGACGAGCATTGGCCCGCCGTTGATCAGCTCAACGGCAAGCCCGTGCTGACGACGATCGGTGGCGCCGAGCGTTGTGATTCGGTGCTTGCAGGCCTGCGTGCGCTGCCTGCCGATGTGGCCGGTGACGACTTTGTGCTGGTGCATGATGCGGCGCGGCCGTGTGTACGTCGCGAAGACATCAGTCGCCTGATCGAGCTGGCGGTGCCAGCCGGTGGTGGACTGCTTGGCGCGCCCTTGCGCGATACGCTCAAGCGCGCGAATGCCGAGGCGCGCAGTCAGGTCACGGAGCCGCGCGATGAGCGCTGGCGAGCCTTCACGCCGCAGATGTTTCGGCGCGGCGAGCTGTCGGCGGCCCTGCTTGCTGCGTCCCAGGCCGGTGTCACCGTAAGCGACGAAGCCATGGCCATGGAGCGCGCAGGGTATGCGCCGCTGTTGGTCGAAGGCGCCGAGGACAATATCAAGGTGACGACGGCCGCGGACTTCGCGCTGGCCGAGTTCCTATTGCCAAGAACCGTATGAGGATCACGTCATGATGCGAATTGGCCAAGGCTTTGACGTGCACACCTTTGGCGAGGGTGACCATGTCATGCTCGGTGGCGTACGCGTGCCGCACGATCGCGGCCTGGTCGCCCATTCCGATGGCGATGTGGTGATTCATGCGCTGTGCGATGCCATTTTTGGTGCGCTGGCCTTGGGCGATATCGGCAAGCACTTCCCGCCCTCGCAGGCGCAGTGGCGTGACGCGAATAGTCGGATCTTCCTGCAGCATGCGGCCAAGCTGATGCGTGAGCAGGGCTATGCGCTGGGCAATGCCGATGTCACCGTGATCTGTGAGGAGCCCAAGGTCGGCCCCCATGCCCAGGCCATGCGCGAGTGCGTGGCAGCGGAGCTTGGCTGCGAGATCGGTCGTATCAGCATCAAGGCGACTACCACTGAAAAGCTCGGTTTCACCGGGCGTGGCGAAGGTATCGCGGCGCAAGCCTGCGTGTTGTTGACCCTGGCCTGAGCCAGGCGCTGGCGGTGGTCCCTGGCGCCGCGGCCTTGCTTGGCTTTCTCGGTCTCGCCACGTCGTACTTGATGTAATGCATCTGGCAGGCGCCGTCGCACTGCCGCTTTCTGTTTTCCTGCAGCCGGTAACACCGGCGGAGTCTCATGTCCGATCTTGAATTGCCCTACGCCTATGGCAACCCGCCGCTCTCCGCCGTGCTGCGAAGCGAGCCCGAGGACTTCCAGGTGGAGGAAATCCTGGGTTACGACGCGGACGGTGAGGGCGAGCACGCCCTGTTGTGGGTCGAGAAGCGCGGCGCCAATACCGATTGGGTGGCGCGCGAGCTGGCACGTTACGCCGAGGTGCCACCGTTGAATGTGGGCTATGCGGGCTTGAAGGATCGTCACGCGGTGACCCGCCAGACGTTCTCCGTGCAGCTTCCAGGACGTCCCGATCCGGACTGGTCCGCGTTCCCGCATGCGGAAGTGAAGGTGCTGGCATCGACGCGTCATTCGCGCAAGCTCAAGCGCGGTGCGCTGCGCGGCAATCGCTTCGTGCTGGTGCTGAGACAGGTGCAGGGTGAGGCAGCCGTGGCCGAGCAGGTGCTGCAGCAGATCGCGCAGCGTGGTGTGCCCAACTACTTCGGCGAGCAGCGCTTTGGGCGCGAAGGCAGCAACGTGGCGCAGGCGCGTGGCATGTTCGCTGGGCGCCGCGTGGATCGCGACAAGCGCTCGTTCCTGTTGTCGGCAGCGCGCTCGCATATCTTCAATGCGGTCTTGGCTGCACGCGTGGAGCAGGGCGTGTGGGATTCACCGATGGAAGGTGAGATCTGGTCGCTGGCGGGTTCGCGCTCCTGGTTCGGCCCTGAACCCTTCGATGCCACGTTGTCGGAGCGGCTTGCTCGCGGTGACATTCATCCTTCGGGTCCTCTGTGGGGGCGCGGCGAAACGCCAGCGAAGGCGGATGCCGGTGCGTTGGAAGACGCTATCGCCGCCGCTCACGCGGACCTGGCCGAAGGGCTGGTTGGCGCACGGATGGATCAGGAACGCCGACCGTTGCGAATGATTCCGCAGAACCTGGCTTGGCGCTGGCTGGATGTTGAATCGCTGGAGCTGAGCTTCGAGCTGCCAGCGGGTGCTTATGCGACGACGGTGGTGCGCGAGCTGGCGACGACGGGCTGATTTCTTCCTCTCCCCGGCGGGGAGAGGGAGAAAGCTAACATCGCGTAATCGCAGCGAGTAACGCCTGGCGGCCCCTGTAGGAGCGCACCCAGTGCGCGACCCGATCCGCCGTGATGCCGCATCGTCGCTTTGTAGGTTTTTCGCGCACTGGGTGCGCTCCTACATGTGGTGTTGTGGTGGCCAGGCCCTCTCCCCTGCGGGGAGAGGGCGAAAAAAGCTACGCCTTCAACAACACAACCACCGCCCCCGTCCCACCCTGCATCGGCCGCGCCGACGCAAACGCGATCACATCATCCCGCCGCCGCAACATGCGATCCGTGAGCGCCTTCAGTACCGGGCCAGCGGCGCGAGAGCGCAGTCCCTTGCCATGGACAATCCGCACACAGCGAAACCCTCGGTGTTTTGCCCCAGCCAGGAAGTCCACGATGGTGGCCTGGGCGGCCGCCGCATTCATCTGATGCAGATCGATCTCGTCCTGGATGCTGTACTGGCCGCGCTTGAGCTGCCGTAGAAGCTTGGGTGGGTAGCCATCGCGAAGATAACTCAGCTCTTCGCCGACCTCGATCAGGCCAGGATCGAAGGCCATATCCAGCAGCTCGCCCGGGACCGCAGCCTCGTCGGCTTCCAGCATGTGCGGATGGGGTTTGGGCCTGGGAGCTGAAGGGGCGGGCGCCACCGGATCGAACGGGCGCACGTCGCCAATAGCCTCGCGGAACAGCTGGGCGTCGTCGTCGGAAACCTGGGCGGGAGGACGGTGTTTCATCGTTCCCATCCTAATGCAGCCGCTGGCGCCGGGTGTCGCGCGATCGCCTGAGCGGGCGGGTCGCCAGGCCACCTCGTAGACGCGTGTGACGGATCGCATGGCAACACGCGTAACGCTGTGAAACGGTCCCCCCGCTCCGGTAGACTTCAAGCTTCATCAGGTGTGCGTCGCCCTCAGTGCGGCGCCCTGCGATTGGCTCTGAACGGATCATCATGCGAGTTCTGGTTTCCAACGACGATGGCGTGGATGCACCGGGCATCCGCGTGCTCGCCGAGCGCCTTGGCGCGGTCGGCCAGGTGACGGTGGTGGCACCGGACCGGGACCGCTCCGGCGCCAGCAATTCCCTTACGCTGGATGCGCCGATCCGCGCCTTGCGCATGGACAACGGCTACTACCGTGTCGCCGGCACCCCGACCGACTGCGTGCATCTGGCGCTGGCCGGGATGCTCGACTACGAGCCGGACATCGTGGTGTCGGGTATCAACAACTCCGCCAATCTTGGCGATGACGTGATCTATTCCGGCACCGTGTCCGCTGCAATGGAAGGCCGCTTTCTCGGACTGCCCGCGATCGCCGTGTCATTGGTCAGTAAAGACCATCATGGCGTGCATTACGACTCGGCGGCCAACGCTGTCTTGTTATTGATGAATCGTTTGCTGGTCGATCCGCTGCCGGCCGATACCATTCTCAACGTCAACGTGCCGGATCTGCCGTGGGAAGAGATTCGAGGCTTCGAGGTCACCCGGCTGGGCAAGCGTCATCGCTCGGCGCCGTGTATCAAGCAGACCGATCCGCGCGGCAAGACCATCTGGTGGATCGGCCCGGCAGGCGATGTGGACGACGCTGGACCGGGCACTGATTTCAACGCCGTGCGTCGTGGCTACGTGTCGGTGACGCCGATCCATGTCGATCTCACCCGCTTCCAGGCGCTCGAAAAGGTCAGCAGCTGGGTGAGTTCGTTGACCGAAGGCATGGCCGGTGACAAACCGGTCGGCGACAAGGCAGCGTGAGGTGAACGTGCATCCATTGCCGCCATCTGCGTTGAAGGGCGAGGGCATGACCTCGCAGCGTGCGCGCGACCGCCTGGTCACCAAGTTGAAGGAAGAGGGTATTCGCGATCAGCGCGTGATCGATGTGATCCGCAACGTGCCGCGACATCACTTCATCGACCAGGCGTTGCATTCGCGCGCCTACGAGAACACCGCGCTGCCGATCGGCCATGGCCAGACCATTTCGCAGCCCTGGGTAGTGGCGCGCATGACTGAGGCTCTGCTCGAGTTCGGCGTACCGCAGAAGGTGCTGGAGATCGGCACCGGTTCGGGCTACCAGGCCGTGGTGCTCGCCTCGGTGGTGCCCCAGGTCTACACCGTCGAACGTATCGAGGAACTGCTGCGTCAGGCGCGCCGACGCTTTCGCCAGTTGGGCCTCGGCAACATCCGCTCGCGTCATGACGACGGCAAGCTGGGCTGGGCCGACGAGGCACCGTTCGACGCCATCATTCTTACGGCGGCGGGTGATGCCATTCCCACCGCCTTGCTCGATCAGCTCAGCCCCACCGGCGTGCTGGTCGCGCCGGTCGGTTCGCCCAGCAACCAGATGCTGATCCGCATGCGCGGAGACGGGCAGGGTGATTTCATCCAGGAGGAGCTGGCCGCGGTCAGTTTCGTGCCACTACTCGGCGGCATCGGCTGATGCCACACGGAAGTTACTGAATGCGTCTTTTTGGATCGTTGTACGCGCGCGCACTGACGTGGGCGCGCCACCCCAGGGCTGTCTATTACCTTAGCGGGCTGAGCTTCGTCGAAGCGTTCATTTTCCCGATCATGCCGGAAGTGATGCTGGCGCCGATGATGCTCGGCAAGCGTCACAAGGCGTTCTTCTACGCCAACATCAGCCTGCTGTTCTCGTTGCTCGGTTCGCTGGTGGGCTATGCGCTGGGCCATTGGGCTTTCCAGGCGCTGTCGCCGCTGCTCGACACGATGCATCTGCTGGCGCCGATCGAAACCGGCGTGGCGAACCTCCGCACGCAGATGAATCAGCATTGGCTGGGCCTGCTGCTGGTGTTGGCGCTGGCCGCACTGCAGCCGGTGGTGCCGATGAAATTCGTCACCTGGGCCTCGGGCATCGTCGGCGTGCCGGTCATCCCGTTCCTGGTCTGCATCGCGGTGGGCCGCGGCAAGCGCGTCTGGCTGCTGGCACTGCTGATCCGCCTGTTCGGCGAGCGCGCGGAGCGCATCCTGCACAAGCACATCGAATGGATTGGCTGGGCCGCGGTGGCGATCCTGGGCGCCTTGCTGGCATGGTGGCTCCTGTCGCACTGAACGGCGGCCGGGGGATCACCAGGCTTGAGAGCCTGTTGACGCTCTCCGCGTAGCCCGCGTTGAGTGCGTGCGCCCGCCTGCGAGCGGCGCGTGGCGAAGCGCCTGCACGCGGGGAGGCGCCATGGATGGCGCCGGCTTTGAGGAGCGAGGACTGGCTGTCAGGTCGAGCCGCGCGTCGGTCGCAGGCGGGCGCACGCACTCAACCCTCCGGGCCGGGTCTGTTTGCCCGCAGCCCGGCGTCATCACTCAGTCGTGTACGGACGTACACTCCTTCGTTCTTCCTTGGTCTGCGCGCAAACAGCTCCCGGCGCGGGCCACGCGGAGAGCGTCAACAGGCTCTGTGTACTTATCAGAATGAAAATACCGCTACGCCTCGTTATGCTGGCGCCCATGAATGGATATCTCCGGTCATTCGCCCTGGCAGTCACCCTCCTGGTCCTGGCCGCGTGCGCCTCGACCCAGCGCACGGTCGTGGTCGAACCGCCGCCGGGAAGCGCGGCCCCACACACGGTCGCGCCGGAGCGGCCGGCGCCGGGTGGCATCTACAAGGTCAACAAGGGCGACACGCTGTATTCGATCGCTTTCCGTAACGGCGTGGATTTTCGCGATCTCGCTGGTTGGAACAACATCGCCGCGCCCTACACGATCTGGCCTGGCCAGGAATTGAAGCTGGCACCGTCCAACGGCAAGTTGCCACGGGCGCACCCGTGCACACCACGGCAGTAGTGACCACGGCCAAACCCTCGGTGCCTCATCCGGCGCCGGCGAGCAGCCAGCCCCAGCAAGGCTTTGCGCCGGTCACCGAATCCGCGGTCGTCGCCACGACGGCGTCGTCGGCAGCTGCGTCGCCGCCTGCTGCCGCGACGACCCAGGTCGTGCCGGTCGCGGGCGCGCCCGCCCAGACGGCGAACGCCACGCCGCCTCCAGCGCCGGTAGCGCCGGCGGCGCCGGGCGCGGAGCGCAACAATGGCGGCGTGACCTGGCGCTGGCCGGCGGACGGCAGCCTGATCAAGCGCTTCCAGTCAGGCGATGCGATTCCGGGCATCGAGATCGCCGGAAAGACGGGTGATCCGGTGCGTGCGGCAGCCGATGGCGTGGTGGTTTACAGCGGCAATGGTCTGGTGGGCTATGGTGAGCTGGTCATCGTCAAGCACAACGACAGCTTTCTCTCCGCTTATGGTCACAACAGCAAGCGCCTGGTGAAAGAAGGCCAACGCGTCAGCGCCGGGCAGCAGATTGCCGAAATGGGCGCCACGGGTGCGTCACGCGATGAGCTGCAATTCCAGATCCGCAAAGACGGCAACCCGGTCGACCCGATGGGTTATCTGCCGTCGCGTTGAGGCTCTTCATGTAGGAGAGCACCCTGCGCGCGATGGCGGGGTGCTAAGTCATGGCCGCTTCGAATGGGAACGCTGCTTCGTAGGCTTTTCGCGCACTGGGTGCGCTCCTACAGTTGGCACCCGGCGCCGCCTTAGGGCGGCAGAATGAACGCCGCAACCACGCGGCGGCTCTCGGCGGCCAGCAGGTCATAGGTGCGGGCGGCGGCACCGTTGTCCATCACTTCCACGCCGATACCCTTGCGCAGCAGGCCGGCCATGAAGGCGGCCGGAGGAAACACCTGGCGTTCGCCGGTGCCCACGATGACTAGCTCCGGCTTCAGTTCCAGGATCGCGTCGATATGGCTGGCGTCCAGCTCATGGGATGCCGCCACCGGCCAGTTTTCCACCGCGCGATCCGGCGACAACAGAAAGCTGCTGGTGAACTCGCGATCAACCACGGTCACGCTGCGCGCGCCTACGCGGCGCACGTATAGATAATTGCCGGGGCGGTCGAGCGAGAGATCCATTAGCGGGGTAGGGCGAGCTTGGGATCTTCTTCGTTGCGGCGGAACAGCACCACGATATGGCCGATCTGCTGCACGTTTTCCGCGCGCGTGCCTTCCGACAGGAAGCGGATCTGCTCGTCGCGCTCTTCCTTGTCGCCGCCGGAGAGCTTCACTTTCACCAGCTCGTGATGGGACAGGGCGAGGTCCAGTTCCTTGAGGACAGCCTCGGTGGCACCCTTGGCGCCAAGCAGGATGACGGGGTGAAGATCGTGGGCGAGGCTGCGCAGATAACGGCGCTGCGAGGGGGAAAGAGCCATGCGTTCAGTCTCGGATTCGCGGCAATGAGACTGCTAAGGGTATCATGCAGGCCACCTCCCCCGTATTAGTGGCCCGCGCCGACCATGTCTCGCAGCAAAAGTAGTTCCCGCTGGCTGCGGGAGCACTTCGATGATGTTTATGTGAAGAAGGCCCAGGCCGAGGGTCTGCGCTCGCGTGCGGCTTTCAAGCTGGAGGAGCTCATCGATCGTGACCGCCTGCTCAAGCCCGGCATGCGCATCGTCGACCTGGGGGCGGCCCCGGGGGGCTGGTCGCAGCTGGCGCGCAAGCGCCTGGGCGACAACGGCACCATCATCGCGCTGGATATCCTGCCCATGCAGGGCATTGGCGGGGTGGACTTCCTGCAGGGCGATTTCCGTGAAGAAGCCGTGCTGCACCAGTTGGAGGAGCGCCTGGAGGGCAACAAGGTTGATCTTGTGCTGTCCGATATGGCCCCCAATATGAGTGGTGTGGCCTTGGCTGATCAGATCCGTGCCATGGATCTGGCCGACCTGGCGCTGGATTTCAGCCGTCAATGGCTCAAACCCGGCGGGTCGTTCCTGATCAAGCTGTTTCAGGGGACTGGCTTTGACGATTACATACGCAGCTTGCGCGCGGACTTCAGCCGCGTGACCATGCGTAAACCTAAGGCCTCCCGCGCGCGTTCGCGGGAGGTGTACGCATTAGCCGTCGGCCGGAAGGCCTCCGGCGGGCAATCGGGCGAGAACCGTGCATGAATGAAATGGCTAAAAACCTGCTGCTCTGGCTGATCATCGCCGTGGTTCTGCTCACGGTGTTCCAGAGCTTCAATCCGCGTGGCACGTCCTCCTCGGATCTGGCCTACAGCAGCTTCGTGCAGAGCGTGGACAACGGCAACGTGTCCACGGCCACGATCAGTGCTGATCAGCCAGCCTCCATCAGCGGCAAGCTGAAAGACGGCAGCTCGTTCCGCACCGTTGCGCCGGTGCTCGGCTGGTCCACCAACTCGGTGGTCAAGCAGATGCAGGACAAGGGTGTGGAAGTGCGCCAGGATCCGTCAAACAACGGTTTCTCGCTGCTTGGCCTGCTGCTTAACTGGCTGCCGATCATTCTTATCGTGGGCGTGTTCATCTGGTTTATGCGCCAGATGCAGGCCGGTGCCGGTGGTCGCGGTGCGATGAGCTTCGGTCGTTCTCGCGCCAAGCTGCAGGGCGAGGATCAGATCAAGGTCAACTTCAGCGACGTGGCCGGCTGCGACGAGGCCAAGGAAGAAGTTGGCGAGCTGGTCGAGTTCCTGCGCGATCCGAGCAAGTTCCAGAAGTTGGGCGGCAAGATTCCCCGCGGCGTGTTGATGGTGGGCCCGCCGGGTACGGGTAAGACCCTGCTGGCCAAGGCCATCGCGGGCGAAGCCAAGGTGCCGTTCTTCTCCATTTCCGGTTCCGACTTCGTCGAAATGTTCGTGGGTGTGGGCGCAAGCCGCGTTCGCGACATGTTCGAGCAGGCCAAGAAGCACGCGCCGTGCATCATCTTCATCGACGAAATCGACGCGGTCGGCCGCCATCGTGGCGCGGGCCTCGGCGGTGGACATGACGAGCGCGAGCAGACGCTGAACCAGTTGCTGGTCGAGATGGATGGTTTCGAGGGTACCGAGGGCGTCATCGTCATCGCCGCCACCAACCGTCCGGACGTGCTCGACCCGGCCCTGCTGCGTCCGGGCCGCTTCGACCGCCAGGTCGTGGTCGGACTGCCTGACGTCAGGGGCCGAGAGCAGATCCTCAAGGTGCACATGCGCCGCGTACCCACCGCGGCGGACGTCGATGCGATGACCATCGCGCGTGGCACGCCGGGCTTCTCCGGCGCCGACTTGGCCAACCTGGTCAACGAGGCGGCATTGTATGCGGCGCGTGAAAACGCCCGTGACGTACGCATGATCCATCTGGACAAGGCCCGCGACAAGATTCTGATGGGCACCGAGCGCCGCTCGATGGCCATGAGCGAGGACGAGAAGAAGCTCACCGCCTACCACGAGGCGGGTCACGCCATCGTCGGTCGCCTGGTGCCGGAGCACGATCCCGTCTACAAGGTCACGATCATTCCGCGTGGTCGCGCGCTTGGCGTCACCATGTACTTGCCGGAAGGCGACAAGTACAGCATCAACCGCGTGGCGATCCAGTCGCAGCTGTGCTCGCTATACGGTGGCCGTGTTGCCGAAGCCTTGATCTTTGGTGAGGACAAGGTCACCACGGGTGCTTCCAACGATATCGAGCGCGCCACCAAGATGGCGCGCAACATGGCGACCAAGTGGGGTCTGTCCGACAAGCTCGGTCCGATGACCTACGGCGAGGAAGAGGACGAGGTGTTCCTGGGGCGCGCCGTCACGCAGCACAAGAACGTCTCCAACGAGACCGCACGCAAGATCGACGAGGAAGTGCGTGCCATTCTGGATCGCGCCTACGATCGTACCAAGCAGTTGCTGATGGACAACATCGACAAGCTGCACGTCATGGCCGATGCGCTGCTGCAGTACGAAACGATCGACGCGCACCAGATCGACGACATCATGAATGGCCGCGTGCCAGGCCCGCCGGCAGACTGGTCGAAGACCTCCTCGACGGGCTCCACGCCGCCGCCTCCGCCGCCGCGTGGCGATGCGGGTGCGAAGGTGGGTGATCCCGCCACGCAGAGTCGTATGGCCGATCGCTGATCGCCATTTGGCAGGCGAGAAGAGGCGGCCTTGTGCCGCCTTTTTTCTTTTGCATGTAGCCGTCATCGCGACCACGCACGCGGCGCGCATCCTCGAAGGAAGTTCATCAAAAGCTATAGCCGAAACGCGAACGGACGGCTAAAATAGGCGGCTTAGGTGAAGTGCTCTTGCCGTCGAAAGTGAAGATTTGACGACGGCGATGAAAAAAAAATGAAAAAAAGAGTTGACGCACACGCCACGAATCTGAATAATTCCGCTTCTGGCTTCGGCGCTTTCACTTCGGTGGTTGGCGACAGGGCTAAAGTTTAAAAACGCGCCCGTAGCTCAGTTGGATAGAGTACCAGGCTACGAACTTGGTGGTCGGGAGTTCGAATCTCTCCGGGCGCGCCATTTTAAGCAGGTTGTGATGTGCTGCATCACCGCCTGTATTGCAAGGCAGTGAATCGCCGCGCGAGCTGGACGAGATGTTTGAAGTTCGGTGTGCTTTGATACGGATTGACTAGACTAGGCGTCACCCGTAGCATTTCTAAGCTTCAGCCCGCCTCGGCGGTTGAGGGTTCGAAATCGGGGTATAGCTCAGCCTGGTAGAGCGCCAGCTTTGGGAGCTGGATGTCGTGGGTTCGAATCCCTCTGCCCCGACCAGCAGATGCTATGCACGAAAGTGCGACGATGCGCCTGTAGCTCAACCGGATAGAGCATCGGCCTTCTAAGCCGACGGTTGCAGGTTCGAGTCCTGTCGGGCGCGCCATCGTTGCGATCGAAGATTTACGGTGGATGTAGCTCAGCTGGTTAGAGCATCGGATTGTGATTCCGAGGGTCGTGGGTTCGAGTCCCATCTTCCACCCCATTTTAAAAAGTTTGTCGGGCCGTTAGCTCAGCTGGTAGAGCAGTTGACTCTTAATCAATTGGTCGAGTGTTCGAATCACTCACGGCCCACCAATCGGAACAGGCACCTAGGGAAACCTAGGTGCCTTTTCTTTTGCGCGGATGGGAGCACCCGCGATGGCGGGCGCAGGCGAACCGCTTCTCCGCGTATTCGGGGGAACGCGCTCGCGCTAGACGTACTGCATTTTCACGGTCATGCCACCATCCATGACGAAATGTTGGCCGGTGACGAAGCCGGATGCGCTCGAAAGCAAATAGATGGCCATGGCGCCGATGTCTTCGGGCGTGCCGACACGTCCAGCGGGATGTTGGGCGTGATCCTGGCGGCTCAGTTTCGGAGCCTTTCGCGCTGACGGCTTTTGCCAGGCATCCGTGGCAATCCATCCTGGCAAGATCGCATTGACCCGTACCCGTGGCCCGGCACTGACGGCCAGCGCGTGCGTAAATGCCACGAGTCCACCTTTGCTGGCCGCGTAGGCTTCCGAATCGGGCTCGGACTGCAAGGCGCGCGTCGATGCGATGTTGACGATGGCGCCTCCGTGCTCAGACAGGGCAGGCAGGGCGTATTTGCTGCACAGGAATGCGCCCGAGAGGTTGGTTGCCAGATAGTTGTTCCAGCGGGCCAGCGACAACTCGATGACGGAGGCAACGTGCGGGTTGACTATGCCTGCGTTGTTCACCAGTCCATCGATGCGGCCGAAGCGCTTGAGCGCCGAGGCGATCCAGCGTTTCACGCTAGCCTCGCGCGCTACATCCAGGCGAGCGAAAGCGGCACGTTCACCCTCCCGCCATTCCGCCAGGCACGCCAGTCCTGCTTCGGCATCGAGGTCGCCAATCATCACGCTGCCGCCGGCGCCTAGGACGGCCTGCGCAATGCCGCGCCCAATGCCTTGCGCGCCACCCGTCACCAGGATCACCCGGCCATGCATGGGATGGGCATCGTATTCGGCAATGGCGGGAGGACGAATCATGGCGTTACCTCGCATAAACAAATGGATTGAGCCGTCCATAGGCTAATCGCTATAGAGCCCAGGTGGATTTGCGCCGGTCGCGAAATGATCGATGGCTAACGCGTAGGAACCTCCGGGCCAGGTGTCAGTGCTCGGGCTTCGCTGCCTTGCATCGAGCCGGCCGACCGAGGTGTCGATCGCATGAAGCTGCATTGGCATTCCATGCAGAGGTGCAGCAGTGGGCCGGCAGACAGGGCATTCGACGGGGTTTCAAGCGCTTTAAGAGCGTTGTTTTCTCGCGCAGGCCTCGGCTAAGCGGAATGGGAATGGTGGTGTTTCCAAGCCTTGCCGAAGTGCGATCAAGTGGCTCGGCGAGGGTCTCGCAAGAAAACGGCCATGCG
The DNA here is from genome assembly GCA_963765335.1 of uncultured Gammaproteobacteria bacterium. Lineage (GTDB taxonomy): Bacteria > Pseudomonadota > Gammaproteobacteria > Xanthomonadales > Rhodanobacteraceae > Dyella. The sequence continues at coordinate 23,933 of CAVXWA010000014.1, forward strand.
CTTCGGCCGTCTTGGCTATGACCTATGGCGAGCCGGTTGGAGGTCACGCGTATTCCCTGACTCGCGTCGCCCCGACCTGGCGTTGCCCAAGTTCGCGGCGCACCGCAGGTGGTCGCTAGTCATAGGCCGAATGGATTTGTCAAGACAATTTTGTTCTTCGATATACTCGTACGTGACGGGTTTCACAGTTTTGTCGAACAGGGGAGCCACATGAACACCGTACTGCGATTTCTCGCTTTGTGCTTCGTGCTCACCTTGACGGCATGCGCCAGTAACGGTGGCTCGCGTGAAGCGCCCAAGATCGATCCCAACGCGCAGGCAGTGACCACCTATCGCATCGGTGTCGACGACCAGTTGCAGATTACGGTGTGGCACAACCCCGACCTCAGCGTGAATGTACCGGTGCGGCCGGACGGCATGATCACGGTGCCGTTGATTGGTGATGTCATCGCCGGTGGCAAGACACCCGAGGAAGTCGCGGGCGAGATCAAGGATAAGTTGCAGTCGTATGTGCGTGACCCGCAGGTGGCGGTGATCCTCACCGAGTTGCGCAGCCATGAATACCTGTCGCGTGTCCGTGTCACCGGTGCTGTTCGCTCGCCGGTATCCATTCCCTATCGCCAGGGCATGACGGTGCTCGACGCCGTTCTGGCGGCGGGAGGTACCACGGAATTTGCGGCCCCGGACCGCACCGAGCTTTATCGCGCAGGCAGTGATGGCGTAACCAAGCAGTATGCCGTGCGCCTGGACAAAGTACTGAAGCAGGGCGACTTGGCGACCAATTATCCGGTGCAGCCAGGCGATGTCGTCACTGTGCCAATGCGAGCTTTCTGACGCAGGCCAACGCCTAGGGAAAAGGCGGGGGGGAAGGGTATGAGCGGGGAAATGACAACGTTTGCCAGCGTGCTGCCTGCCATCGTGAGTGAGGCAGGGCGGCGTCGCCTGGCCATGGGCGTCGCGTTCGCGCTGATCGCCTTGGCGGCGCTGGTCACGGGCATGTTGTGGCCCAAGAAGTACGAGGCGTCCACCACCATCCTTGCGCAGGAAAGCAGCATCATCTCGCCGTTGATGGAAGGCGCGGCGACAGCCACGGGTAATAAGAATCGCGCAAGCATTGCGCGTGACGTGATCTTCAGCCGCAAGGTGATGAGTGAGATTCTAGTGGCTGGCGGTTGGATGGCCACGCATCCGTCGCCGGTGGAGCAAGACCGCATCATCGACGGGATCAAGGCCCGCACCAAAGTCGTCACCGCGCACGACAACCTCATCACGATCAGTTATTTCGATAGCGATCCCAAGCGTACTTACCTGGTCACCCGCCAGCTTGCCCAGCTCTTCATCAGCGAAAGTCTGGCCTCGAAGCAACGCGAAAGTCGCGACGCTTACGAATTCATCAACAGCCAGGTCGAGGCTTATCGCAAGAAGCTTACCGACGCCGAGGACAAGCTCAAGGCGTATCGCGACAGCAACGATGATGCGCGCCCCGGCAGCGAAGCCGACACCAATGCGCGCATCAGCCAGTTGCGAAGCCAGATCGAAACCGCACGCATGGACATGATGGAGCGTCGCTCACAAGAGGGTTCGCTGGCGTCTCAGCTGACCGGCGAATCGGAAGTGAACACGGTGCAGACCACCGGTGGCATCTACGAGACGCAGATGGCCGACCTGCAGGGCCAGCTCGACAAATTGCTGTTGACCTATACCGATGAATATCCCGACGTCGTCCGCGTTCGGCATCAGATGCAGGACCTGCGGCAGCAGATGGCCCAGGATGACCAGCGCAAGGCCGCGGCCCAGTTGTCCGGTACGCCGATCGCGCTGGACAGTCGCGTGCAGTTCAATCCCGCCTACCAGCAGATCAAGACGCAGCTCGCGGAGACCCGCGCTTCCAGCGCCGCCGCGGCCGCGCGCCTGGGGGCCAGCGAGGCGATGTTGCAGTCCGAGTTGCAGCGCAGCGCGCGCATCGCCAGCTCCGAGAATGTCACTTCGGAATTGACGCGCGACTACAACGTGAACCGCGACGTCTATCAGGACCTGCTCAAACGCCGCGAAAACGCCCGCGTTTCGATGAACCTGGACGCTGAGCAGCGCGGCCTCACCTTCCTGGTCCAGAATCCCGCCGTCATGCCGTTGACGCCTTCGGGCCTGCGCTTCATGCATTTCAGCCTGGCTGGCATCGCACTATCGCTGGCGATACCGCTGGGATTGTTGTTTTGCGTAGTGCGGTTTGACCCGCGCGTGCGCTCGGTCGAACGACTGGAGCAGGCCACCGGACTCGCCGTGCTGGCCTCCATTCCATTCTATCCAACGCCGAATGATCGTCGGCGCGATCGTCTGCACAACGTGATCCTGCTGTTGATGGTGGCCGGTGTGGGCGTGGTGTACCTGGCCCTGTTTTGGCTGAGGCTAAAGCAATGAGCATGAAAGACGAGGACGACAAGGAACTCGCTGGCAGCATTGAAGAAGTGCTGGAGAATGCGGCCCGGAATCTGGAGCGGCACGCGACGCACGGTCATTCGATTGCGCGCATGAATGACGGCGTGGGTGGCCTCGCGCCGTTGCAGCTGGAAGAGCGGCGACTTATCCACCGCGAGGAATCGGTACGGCGGCAGTCCGACGCGTTTCGCGAGATCCGCACCCGCCTGCTTGGTATCGCCGGCGAACAAAATTTCGTCACCCTGGTGGTTTCGGTAAGCCCGCGTTCCGGTGGCAGCTTCGTCTCCCGCAACCTGGCGGCTGCTTTTGCATTCGACGAGGCCAAGACGAGCCTGCTGATTGACTGCAACCTGCGTTATCCGAGCCAGCACAAGGCGCTCGGCGTCGAGCCAGTAGCGGGCGGCTTGATTGATTTCCTGGAGCAGCCGGCGCTTGGCATCGCGCCGGTGCTCTATCGAACGGGGATTCCGCGGGTTCGATTGATTCCCGCCGGTAAGGCGCGCGAGAACAGCGGCGAGTATTTCTCATCGCATCGCATGGGCACGCTGCTGGACTCGCTCAGCTCTCGCTATCCGGATCGCTATCTGTTTCTCGATGGTCCTGCGATCAAGGGTTCGCCGGATGCACGCATCCTGTCCGATCTCGCTGACTTTGTGGTGGTCGTGGCCGGTTACGGCCGCGATACGCCGGCTGCCATCAGCCAGGCCGTGACCAATTTTGATCCGGAAAAGATGGCGGGTGTGGTGTTCAACCGCCTGCCCTAGGCCGGCGGCATATCAACTGCGATGGCTTTTTGGGGGCGATTCCTGCCGCGACGTATCCACTGGAGGAAGGAACATGGCGGTACGAACGACACTCGCCCGATCCGTAGGGCTTGCACTGGCCGCCACCTCGGGAAGCGCGTTGGCGGATCAATTCAACTACTCGCTTTATATGTCTATCGAGCACAGTGACAACATCACCTTGAGCACGTCGGCCCCAATCAGCCAGAACGTGATCATTCCGGGCGTCAATTTCGCCTATACGCAACAGGGCTCGACGGTGCAGGCCACGGCCACGGGCAACATCGAGTACCGCGACTATCCCGGCAACAACTTCGGCAACCAGACGGTAGGCGCCTTGGCGGCCCAGGCCAATTGGACCGTGGTGCCGCAGCGCCTGGACGTGTTCGTGCAGGACTATGCGGGCGTAGAGCCCGTCGACGCGCTGGCTCCCAATGCCCCCGCCAATCAGCAGCAGACGAATGTGCTGGCGGTGGGTCCGACGCTGCACTTCCGGGTCGGCGAAGCGATGACAGGGCAGGTGGAGCTGCACTACATCAACAGCTATGCCTCGAAGTTGACGGAATTCAATTCCTCGCGCGGGGACGCGGCGTTCCGTCTGTTCAGGGATATCAACCCAACCGACCAGATCTCCCTCAACGCCGAGTACCAGCACGTCACGTTTAGCGACAGTACGGCGGGTCCAAACTATGACCGCTACGAGGTCTATGGCAGCTATTCGACGCGGCTGTCCCACTTCGATGCGAACGTAACGGCGGGTTGGACCAACATCGACTATAGCGGTAGCGGGCCGTCGCTCAGCGACCCACTCGCGCGCGTGACCGTGGGCTGGCGCCCGTCCGCGCAAAGCACGTTTACGCTATCGGGTGCCTACCAGTACGTCGACGCGGCCCAGAGCATCCTGCAACCCAACAGCGTCCAGATAGGTACCGAAGTGGTGCCGTTGCAGCCGGTGGCCCAGGTGCTCAGCGACGTGCGTGGTGGCATCAATACGGGAACCGCGATCATCAGTTCGGATGTCTACAAGGAGCGTCGGCTGGATGCGTCCTACAACTATCGCGACGAGCGGCTATCACTGACCGTCGCACCGGCTTACGACAAGCTGGACTATGTCAACGACACCCAGCTCAACCAGTCCGACCGCGGTATCAGCTTTACCGCTTCCTACAAATTACGCCCGACCGTGACGTTGTCGGGATTCACGACGGTGGACCGGTTTGTCTACGACAACATCGATCGAACCGATAAGGACTATCGCTTCGGCATCGATTTTGGACATCAGTGGACGCCGCACTGGAGCTGGCATGCATCTTACGTGCGTCAGATTCGCAGCAGCGATGCGGCCGCTCAGAGCTATCACGAGAACGAGTATCTGCTGACGGTGGTATTTACACGATGACGACGCGGACCGAAGCAGAGTTGCCCTTTTTCTTCGGGGACCGAAACGAGCTGTTTGGCATTTACCATGCGGCGGCGCGAACGGCCGGGAAGGCGGTGCTTCTGTGTGCGCCTCTCGGACAGGATCAGATCCGCTGCCATCGGCTGTATCGGCAACTCGCGCATGCGCTCGCGTCGGCAGGGATACCCGCGTTGCGCTTCGACTGCTACGGCTGCGGAGATTCGCTGGGTGAGAGTGCGGAAGTTCTCTGGGATCGCTGCATCAGCGACACGGTGACGGCTGCCAATGAGCTTCGCGCGCGCAGCGGCATCGATCAGGTGGTGGCATTCGGCGCACGCCTGGGTGGGAGCCTGGCACTGGCGGCTGCCTCAGCGGCGCGATTGGCCGATGTGGTGGTGTGGGACCCCGTGGTCGATGGCCATGCCTATGTCGCCACGCTGGATGCCATGCAGGACGCGCTGCGCCAGGACACCCGTCGCTTTATCAAGCCACGCCCGGCCGAGCTGGCCGGCGAGCAGTGGCTCGGCTTCGCCGTCAATCCTGAGCTGCGTGAGCAGATTGACGGCCTGGTGGCGGATTGGAAGACCACGCCGTCGCTACTGCTGGACTCGTTGTCACAACCTTCCCCGCAGGCGTGGAAGGATCTTGCCGTTGACGAGACCAGCATCAAACTATTGGAACCGCCGACGCCGTGGGACGACTTGGCGAGACTGGAAGTGGCGATACTTTCGCACTCCCTCGTGCAGGCAGTCACGGCACATGTTCAGGGTGCGCACTGATGACCGAGCAGGCCTTCCGTTTTGGCAGGGCGCGGCACTTGATCGGGATCGCAGGGTTGCCGGATGCGAAGCGGGACACCGTTGGCGTCATCGTGCTCAACTCGGGACTAGTGCATCGCGTAGGACCATTCCGACTGGCCGTGGACATGACGCGGCGCCTCAATACGCTCGGCTACCCGACACTTCGTTTCGACTTTTCGACGATTGGTGATAGCGGCGCGAGCGGCGAATCGCAATCACGCGTACAACAGATTCATGCCGATGCGGACGACGCCATGACGCTGTTGCGTCGACACGCCGGCTGCACGCGATTCGTCTTGATTGGTCTTTGCTCCGGCGCACAGAATGCGCACGCCGTGGCATGTCGGGATGAAAAAATCGCCGGCGCGGTATTCATGGACGGCTACGCGTACCGCACGATGGGCTTCAGGATTCGCCACTACCTGCCACGCGTCTTCAACCCGATGCGCTGGTGGCGACGCCTGACCCGCGCGCGCTCAGGGACCGAAGACGCCGGTAGCGAGCCTGTATTCCGGGTTGCGCCCTTGCCGCAGGCGGTCGTGCGTGTCGATTTCGCCGGCATGATCAACCGGGGCACCAAGCTTTGCCTGATCTATAGCGGCGGCATCAACACGTATTTCAATCATGCGCACCAGTTCCGCGAGTGCTTTGGCCGTGTGATGAACCACCCGGCAGTGAGCACTCGTTACCTGGAGGAGATGGACCATACCTTTGTGTTGGTCGATGACCGTAAACGCCTCATCGACCACGTCGAAGCATGGCTTTGTCGTAACTTTCCCGTCGCTCACGCAGGTGCATCACCATGAACGGAGTCCTCGTCACCGGCGGAGCCGGCTATATCGGTAGTCATGTCGTGCAGCAGCTGGTGGCGCGCGGCGAGCATGTTGTGGTCATCGACAATCTTTCGACCGGCTTCAGGGACGCCGTGCATGGCGCCGAACTGGTGGTCGGCAATGTCGGTGATCGCGGCCTGGTATCCCGAGTGCTGGCCGAGCATCGGGTGGACACCGTCCTGCATTTCGCGGCGCACACGGTCGTGCCCGAATCGGTATGCGATCCTGTCAAGTACTACGGCAACAATACCTGTAACACGTGCAATTTGCTGGCGTGTTGCTCCGAAGCCGAAGTGTCGAAGTTCATCTTCTCATCGACGGCGGCGGTCTACGGCATGACCGAAGCTGGCGTGGCCGACGAAGACACGCCGACCCAGCCGATCAACCCGTATGGCATGTCGAAGCTGATGTCGGAGACGATGGTGCGCGATCTCAGCGCGGCTGGCGCGTTGCGGCATGTCATCCTTCGTTACTTCAATGTCGCGGGTTGTGATCCAGCGGGGCGCATCGGTCATTCGACGCCGCACGCCACCTTGCTGATCAAGGTGGCGTGTCAGCACGCGGTTGGAAAATGCGCGAGCCTCTCAATCTACGGTACCGACTACAACACACCGGACGGTACCGGCATTCGCGACTATATACATGTGGAGGATCTTGCCGCGGCACATTTGCGCGCGCTTGATCACCTGAGCTCGGGCGGCGAGTCGCTCACGCTGAACTGTGGTTACGGGCACGGCTATAGCGTGCGCGAGGTAATCGATGCGGTCACCCGCGTCAGCGGCCGAGCGCTGAATGTGGTCGAGCTGCCCCGCCGGGTCGGTGATCTGCCGATGCTGATCGCGTGCAGCGACCGCCTACAGCGCGTACTCGACTGGCATCCACGATACGACGACCTCGATTTCATCGTGCGTACCGCCTTCCAGTGGGAACTGAAGCTGGCGCAGAGCGTGGACTATGTCAGTTAAGCCACCCATGTCGCGGTTACGCCTGGTTCGCGCTGTGCTGTCGCTGCTGTTGCTGCTGATGTTGAGCGCGTATCTGCTGGCCTCACACGCGCTCAATGCCGCCCCGCGTGGCATGGCGACACAGGCGACGGGTGCGGCCAGGCGCACCGGCAATGCGACGTTGACGCCGTCGGACATCGTGGCCGAACAGAAGATCGTCCTTCACCGCAATGCCGGCAGCGGATCGCCCGTGCTGGTGTCGCTGGGCATCCCGTTTCCACCCGGCGCGCTCACCGATCCGAACGTGTTGCGCATCCTTGACGAAAAAGGCAATGAGGTCGCCTCCGTGGCTAGAGTCACGCTGCGGTGGCATTTCAAGGACGGCAGCATTCGGGCGGTTCGGGTCCAATTCCGCGCGCCACTGGCCACGGACAAGGAGACGTATTACTTCGCCATCGGCAAGCCCCGTCAAGAGGAGATCGCGGGTTGGCCTTACGACACGGGACTGGTCGATGGCGAGCAGGGGCTGAGGGTTCCCATGGTTCTTGGCACGCTGACGCCGGAATGGCTGACCGCGTCGTTGGTCGCAGGGCCGCAGATTCCAGCGGGCCCGAACGAGGCCTATGCGAAGTACGTGGCCCGCCAGTTCCAGTGGGCCCAGAAATTGCCGGTAGACGATCCGACCGCATGGTTGTTCGATCGTCCCTCCACCTTGTTCAAGGCCTACATCCGCACGGGCCGCTTCGATTATCTTCAAGCTGCCGATACCAGCTACCGCTTCTACATGAAATACATCAAGCGCGACGGATTGCCCATGGGGCCGTCGTGTGGTGGTGGCTGGGCCTTGGGTGGCAAACCTTGCGACGCCAAGTACGTCTATATCGAGCCGATCCTGCTCGCGGTTGCTTTGACCGGCAATGACACGACGCACGATACGGACACCGTCAACAAAATGGTGACGTTGTGGGCCAATGGCGGCTGGAGTGGCGAGCCAGGTCCCTATACCCAGCCGTCGGAGTATTTCACCGAACGTCTGGTGGGGCTGGGCCTGCTGGCAACGGTGAGTGCCTATGAGCTCAGCGGCAATCCGCACGAGCTAGGCATGATCAAGCGACGCATTGGCTGGCTCTACGATCATCAGCGCGAGAATCCGGATCACCTGGGCAACGACGGCTCCTGGCGCAATAGCTGGCAGCTGCATGAAAACGACAGCTATAACCCGGCCACCGATGTGCGTGGCGCGTCGCCATGGATGACCGAGAACATCATTGATGCGCTTTGGCACGCATGGTTGGTGACTGGCGATAAACGCATCCCCGAAATGATTACGGGTTTCGGGCGCTACATGGAAAAGTATGGGTGGATCGATCGCAAGCTGATGTCGGGCTCGCACGATTGGCGCAATCCCTGCTCGGGCCCGGATGGTCTCATTGCCTGGTACTGGTCCTCGGGACAGGCCAGCACCAAGGTGCTCTCCAACATCGAGGATTCCGACGGCTGGTATAGCGACTCCCACAACGTGGAATTGGGCTTGCCCGTGGCAGCGGCGTATTACTTCGAGACCGACCCCGTCCAGAGTGCCGCGCTGAAGCGCAGGCTGGAAGCACTGACCTCGTCCTACAACGTCGATTGCGCGGAGCGTAGCGATACGGCACGTCGCTTCAACTGGAACAACCGCGGCAGCGGCGTCGTGCAATGGATGATCCATCAACCGGCGGGCAGTGGTGCTGCCGCGCTTGCCTCCCACCCAGTCGGCCAGTGAACACGATGACTTCGTATCGTCACACAGCCAAAGCCGCGCCGTTGGACTATTCATGAACCAACGCCTAGCCGTCTTGCGCAGCGTCACCATCGTGTCGGTATCAGCGTATATCGAGTACGGGCTGGGCCTGATCATTAGCGTGTGGGTGGCGCGCGCGCTGGGGCCGGCGGACTTTGGGCGCTATGCATTCACGGTGTGGTTGTGCCGCTGGTTGATCATCTGCAGCAACCATGCGTTGACCACATCGTCGATGAAGTTCATCGCCGAGGCCGACGGCGCGGGCAGGGAGGACATCGCCTCGCATATCGCCTCCGGCTTGAACCGCGTGCAGCACATCAGCCTTTGCCTGGTCCTGGCGGCGTTTGCGCTGATCAGCTTTATCGTCAAGCCGGTGGAGTGGCGGATCTTTCTCGGACCGATGATCGTGCTGTCCATCGTGGCGGTAACCGCCCGCGCGAATTACGCCATGCGCGTGGCGATCGCCAAAGGGCAGGAGCATTTCGAGCCCGAGGCGATCGCTACCGTGTTGAGCGGCGCGTTGACCGTCGGCCTGGTGATTGCGGCGACACTTGTGCATGCGGATCTGCTCGCCTTTATCGCGATTTACGCGGTCTCGTCGCTGTCGCTGAACCTGATCAATCGCATCGCCTATCGCCGATATTGCCTGCCGTTCGTGCCAGGCCCGATCCCTGCGGAGATGAGCGTTCGACTGCGACGCCATCTGTGGCTTACGGCGACCTTGGTCTTGCTCACGTCCATCAAGGGCGGCACCGTCGAGATGTTCATGCTGAACACCTTCTCCACCACAACGGCCGTTGGCTTTTTCGCGATTGCCTCGACCTTGACACGGGGGGCGGTAGAACTGTTCTCGGTAGGACTCACCGCGACGTTGTTGCCGTATATGGCGAAGGCCTTCGGCCAGAAAGGCCAGGAACATGCAGCTCGCTTCCTGTCCGAAGCGACCCGCTTCTACTGGGCCGCAGGCGTTGCCATTGCCGGCCTCGGTCTGGTCACGACGTCGGGCCTGGTGACCTTGATGTACGGCCACAAATACACCGAAGCCATTCCAAGCATCATTACGATCCTGGTGTTGGCGGGCGTGCTGTTGTTCGTCAACGGCATCGTGGCGTTCCAGACGGTCGTCGATCGCCAGGACGATCGTATCCGCCTGTCCGGGCGTGCCCTGATCGTCAACATCGTGCTTGGCATCGTGTTGATACCCCGGTTCGGCCTGACTGGTGCCGTGCTTGCCTACAGCGGCACGCGGATCTCCGAACTGATACTGGCGGTTTATTACCTGCGCCGAGTCACCAGCGAAGGCATTCCCTGGTCGCCCATGCTGCGCCTGCTCGCCGTGGGTGTGCTTGCGACCACCGTGGCGATGCTGGTGTTGGAGCTGGTGCCGGGTAGGTACGCTTTTGTTCCTGCGGGGATCGCGTTCGTCTGTCTCTATGCGCCGGCGGGCGTGCTGGTGCGCTACTGGACGGATGAGGACTATGCCTTGCTTGGGGCGATTGCCGGACGATTGGGGCTACCGGGGAGGATGTTTATGCGCGGGCTGCAGATGTTGAGGGTCAGGGTGACGGCTTGAGGGGTGTGGTTTTGCGCTGGCGCGCGTGTGGTCAAGAGGAGTTGCCGCGGCTGCCGGCTCCTTCTCCCCTCAGGGCGACCCGAAGGTAGTCACTGTGGGAGAGAAGGTTAGGATGAGGGGCGGGTGCTCGCCTAAGCGCGACAACCGAGCCTCTCCGCCAGCATGCCGCTTACGCAGCGGGCGTTTCGATCGCCTGCCGGCGCTCGAGTCACTTTTCTTTTGCTGGCCCAAAAGAAAAGTAACCCAAAGAAAACGGCCTCAAGAGCTGGCAGCAGACCGTGGGATAGAAGCGTTGGAAGGTTTGCGCGAGCAACTAGCTGGTCGCCCAAGGCGAGACACAGCGGCTACACCGCAACGCGCCAAAGCGGTGAGGACTCAAAACAGGCTAGGCCGACGGTCGAAACGCCTGCGGTAGCCCGATGCTCACATGGCCACCCCACCACCCACGCTTTAAGCCCTCTGCGCGTTGGCGCGTTGCGGTGTAGCCGCTGTGTCTCGCCATGGGCCGCAACCTATCAGTCTGGCCATGCCCGTCAGGCTCGTATCCCGCGCCATGCCATGAGCTCTTTAGGCCATTTTCTTTGGGTTACTTTTCTTTTGGGCCAGCAAAAGAAAAGTGACTCGGCTGCCGGCAGGCAGTCGAAACGCCCGCTGCGTAAGCGGCACCCTGGCGACAACGCTTGGTTGTAGCGTGATCGCAAGCACCCACTCCTCATCCCAATCTCCTCGTCCACAGGGACTACCTTCGGGTCGCCCGGAGGGGAGAAGGAGCCTATAGCCGGCGGCCAACCTCCACCGGTGGCGTTCAATGGCGCTTGCGCACCGCCTGCCAGGCGTAATGGCACATATAGTGCGACGCCGCCAGCCAGCCCAAGCGCTCGATATCCCGATAGATATGCCACTGCCACCGCGCAGCGCGCAGCTTGTCCGACGACAGCGATCCGCCATGCACCAGATACCAGGCCAACGCATCGGCATACGGCACGCAACTGGCGCCGCCCGCCCGACGAACCAGGTCGAGCCAGAACACATAGTCCTCATGCCCTACGGCAAGGAAACGCGCGTCACCGAGGCTGCGGTGGTAGACGCCGGTGAGGTTGCCGATATGGTTGCTGCGCAGCATGTCGTCATGGGTCACCACCAAAGGTGGACGCACGCGCGACAGCACGTGGCCATCCTCGGCCACGCGATCGTACGCGGTATAGCTCACTAGCGCGCCGGTGCGGCGCATGTGGCCGATCTGCAGCTCAAGCTTGTGCGGATGCCAGCGATCGTCGCTGTCCAGGAACGCGACGTAGCTCCCTTGGGCGGCATCGATGCCGGCATTGCGCGCAGCGGCCACGCCGTTGTTGGAGGGCTGGTAAAGCACGCGCAGGCGATGGTCGGCGCGCGCGAGTTCACAGATGAGCCCGGTAGTACCATCGCGCGAACCATCGTCGACAATGATCAGCTCCAACGAGGGATAAGTCTGTTCGCGCACGGACAGCACGGAGGCGCGCAGCGTCCGCTCAGCGTTGTACGCGGGCATGATCACGCTGACCAGGTCCGGTGTCATCCGGCCATTTCCGCATCGTGCTTGCGTGCGATGAAGTCGATCGAGGTAACACAGAGTCGCTCGGGTGGAATATGTGCGAACTGCGGATGCACTCGCAATGCGGCGAGTTCATTCAGTCGATTCTCCCGCGCGATCTCGGTGCTCATGGTGATATCGAAGCCGGCGGCCTTGGCGCGATCGATGAACTCGAAGGCGCGTAGACGGTTCTGGTAAAGAAACGCGTTATCCCAGCGGCGCCACTCGGCATCCGAATATTGGAGATAGTTGAGCTGATTGATCTCATGGTCGATATAGGCGTAGTGATCGCCGCAGTTGACCGAGTGGAACATGATGCCGCCCGGGGCGAGGATGCGCATGGCTTCGCGAAAGATGCCGTCGACGGCATCGGGAAGCACGTGTTCCAGCACGCTATTGGAGAAGACGCAATCGATCTGTCGCGGTTCCAGCCGGGTTTGCGCGGCATCGGTGGGTGCGTCATAGGTGACGATGCCGTCGGTCGCGGCATGGATATCTATGCCTTCGTCCAGTCGCTGAACCAGTTGCGTCTGCCGTTGGCGCACATCGTCCTCGGCAATGCCGCAGGCCGTTGCGATCAAGGCGGTATAGCGGCCGAGATGGGTCGCGCAGGCCCGCGCCAGCGCAGGCTTCAGGTGGCGGTTGAGGTCGACCGTGATCACGCTGCGTGCACCACCGAGATAGCAGGCGAAGGGAAACGTGGGGTACCAGCCGCTGCCGATTTCAAACAGTCGCGCTCCTACGATCGGCTTGCCGGCTTCACGCAGATGGCCCGCCATCAAGCGCCAGTCATCCATCTTCACATCGAACTCGCGCCCGAAGTCGCGCAAGCCACCGAAGCGCCGCTGCAGCACGTAGTGGGCCTCTTCGCCGCCCGGCACGTGGCCAAGCACCTTCTGCAACATACCTTTGGCACGCCAATGCATGATCATTCCTCCAGGTCGGCCCAGCCGGCCGCGGCCTTGACGTCGTGTCGATGCTGCGCGTTTCGCCGCCAAGGGGCGTTTGCCAGCCCCGGTGGAGGTGGCAGTTCGTAGTCGCGATAGCGCGATGGATCGCCGGTATGGCCGGCCTCCGCGGCTTTGACTATGTTGTACAGCTCGCGCGCCGTCACGTAATGCAGCACGTGGTGGTTGCCGTCGTTGTAATGCCGCTCCAGATGCTCGTACATGGCGTGAGCCGGCTCGCCAAGCAGGGTATCCATGTCGCGTTCCTGGGTGCCGTGGGTGTGGATCTTTACGAAGATCCAATGGGGCTGGCCTTCGACATGGATGCCTGTGCGAATCCACGCATCGATGCGATAGGCATCGGGAGGGCAGGAACGTCGGATGTCGGCGTTCTCGATGCGCGGCACGAGGCCGAAGCGGCGTCGATGCCAGTTCAAGCCCAGCGGACCCTGCACGATCATCAGGTCGCCCGTGGGTTTCCCGCCGGCCTGCACCGGTACGCCGATGTCGTGGGACTTGGGACGCTGCGGATCGTCGGCGGCGTAGTAGATCGCATTGATGGTGCGCGTCTGGGTGTCGCTGGGGGCCGATGGCAAGGTGAAATCCGCATAGCAACCTAGCTCGCGCAGCAAGATCAGCTCGTTGTTGAGGCCGCACCAGCGACCATCTGGACGTGAGTTGTCCAGGCACCAATTGCCGTGAATAAAGCCGAAGCGCAGTTCGCCGGTGCGAGGGTCACGAGTTAGCGCGCCATGGCGCGTATGCAAGAGTTCGTTGAAGCGCGTGATCGTGGCGCGGAAGTTGTCTTCGTTGTCGTTGTCGTGATGGAGGTGGATCTCGATTTCTCCATAGCCCTCTGCGCATAGCGCGGCGATCTTGTTCAGATGCTCCTCCAGGTACTCCTCTTCGGGATAAAAAAAGGAGTGCTGGGGTGGCCGTCCATCCGCATCCCGATGGGCGGCGGCGAGTACGCGGTAGTCCTTGCACCAGCGATCGACTCGTGCGCGCTGGGTTTCCAGATCGACCCGTCCCCAGGCGGGTTCGAAATGGTCGACGAAGCAGAACATCACATGCACGGGGCCGCTGGCCGGCACAGGCGGGCGACGACGAAGATAGTTGCCCAGCCAGATCTGCATATGGCGGGCGCGAATGCCTTTGAGCAGGACCGCTGCTGCCAACAGCAGGATGACGAGCAGGGACAGGATGGCGATCATGCGGGCGCGCCTCCTGTCGGCAGCAGGGTCAGCAATTGCTCGGCGTTGTTGCGCCATTGGCGTTCGCGGACGATGTAGTCCCGCGCGGCGGCACCCACGCGATGGCATTCGTCCGTACGGGCGGTGAGTTCGAGCACACGCTCGACACAGCGCTCGGTCTCGCCCCGCGGAAACAACCAGCCGGTATGGCCGTCGCTGATGACTTCGGCAACGGGGTCGTAATCCGGAGCCACCACGGCCACACCCATCGCCATCAGCTCGAACAGTTTCATGGGCGAGCCGTAGTGATTGGAATCGGGGAGCACGGCGTAGTCCATGCAGGCAATCCAGCTGGCGATGTCTTCATGCGGCACGCGACCTGGCGTGAGCACGCGGTCGGACAGTCCTCTCGCGGCGATCATCTCGCGGATGGTCGGCAGCATCAGGCCGTCGCCTACCAGCACGAGGGCGAGATCCGGTGCCTCGCTCAAGCGAGCGGCGATGTTCTCGACGAAGTGCTCCACGCCGTGCCATTGGGCGAAGGCGCCGACGTGGCCGCAGACGATGCGGTCGCGTAACCCTCGATCAGCGCGGAGTCGCGTGCGGTCAAAGCGGCTTGGGTCGAAGCGCGACAGGTCGGCGGCATTGGGTGAGACGACCGACGGAGCCAGTTCACCATAGGCCTGTTGTGTCTGATCGCGGAAGTAGTTGGATATGAATACCAGCCCGGTGCAGTTGCGCAGGCACCAGCCCTCGATACGCCGCGCCAATGTCTTCAGGTAAAGCGGACGTACACGTTGTACCAGGGCGGAGTCGTTGATTTCCAACACCAGGGGGATGCCATGGCGACGCGCCATCCACACGGTGGCGAACAGGAACAACGAATATCGTTCGTAGATCAGCTCGGGTCGCAGCCGGCGGAATGCGCCGTGCATGCGCACCAGGGTGACCAGGTTGTAAGCAAGTTCAAGGAACTCGAACAGCACGCCTGGCATGCGCGTAACAACGCGAGCGAGCCATCCGCGCGAAGGCTTGGCCTGTTGCGGGCGCATCTCGTGCTCATGCTCGGGATCGGCCCCCGGGAACGAGAGCACGTTGACCTCGTGCCCCATGCCGCGCAACGCATGCACGATACCGCGTATATGCACGCCTTCGACGTGGCGTCCGCGGGTGCGGTGGTGATAGAGGATCCTCATGGAGCATCCCCCGACAGGGCGCGGAAGGTATGGCCTTCGCTCAGCCACTGAGGCAGCAGGGAGCGCAGCGCATCGACGGCCCGATGGCTGTCATCATGCATCAGCACGATGTCCCCGGGGAGAGGAGGCTGCGCGCGCAGTCTTGCGACGAAGACGTCGTGCGTCGGCTTCTGGTAGTCCAGGCTGTCGTAGGACCAGTAGACGATGCTGCGCCCGTGGCGGGCGCAATGGAGCAACAGGCGCGTGTCCAGGTAGCCCTGTGGCATGCGCACACGATGCCGCGGGCGCGCATCGAAGGTTCTCAGTACTTCGTCAGTGCGACGGAACTCCTCGAGCTGCTCGCGCAGAGACAAGGACTTGAAAAGTCGGTGGCTATAGGAATGGTTGCCGATCATATGACCCTCGGCGACCATGCGTTCCACCAGGTCGGGGTACTGCTCGATCTTCTTGCCGATCAGAAAGAAACTGGCATGGACGCGATGCTCGGCGAGGAGATCGAGCAGGTGCGGCGTGTAGTCGGGCTCTGGACCATCGTCGAAGGTCAGGTAGCGGGCGCCGCCATGGCTTGATCCATGCGTTTGCACCAAGGTATCCGGCAATAGCCGGAGCAGCTCTTGTCGCTTGGGTTTGAGGTTCATGCGGTAGCCCTCAACGGAGAGGGGGATGCGGCCACAACATCGCGCAAGATGCCGGCCAGCCGGCTTACGTTTTCGTCCCAGCGAAAGGCGGCGGCTTGCCGGACAATGGCTTCGCGTTCCCAGGTTTTGCCAGCGGCATCGATCAAGGCTCGAGACAAAGCATCGCGCTCGTGTGGTGGTACGAGCAGACCGGCCTTGCTTGGCAGCACCTCCGGGATGCCACCCACTCGCGTGGCGACGACGGGTGTGCCGCAAGACATCGCTTCCAGCACCACGTTCGGCACGCCTTCATTGTGGCTGGGCAGGCACAGCAGGTCGGCAGCGCGGAACCAGTTTGGCAGCGCACCGTGCGGGACAGGGCCGGCAAGAAAAACACGGTCGGCGCAGCCCAGGGCGCTTGCACGTTCGAGCAAGGTCGTCTGGCAAGGGCCCGCGCCCACGTAGACCAGCTGTGCATGGGGACGTGCGACCAACAACGCCGGAAACGCCTCAAGCAGGTCTAGGCAGCCCTTGGCGAGCTTGAGGTTGCCTACGTACAGCACCAGGGGCGCGTCCGGCGACAGGTTGAGCTGCGCGCGCGCCTGACTGCGCGAGCCGGGCGCGAACAGGTTCGGGTCGACCCCGTTGTAGAGCACATGTACATGCGCCGCATCGGCATCGAGGGCGATGGCCTTGGTGGCGAGCGCCTCGCTTACGGCGATCACTGCGTTGGCGTGGCGAAGGGCGGAGCGTACCTGCGGGCGGCGCAGGGCATGTTCGGCCTGCACATTGAGATCGCTGCCATGCACCTTGACCACATAGGGAATACCCAGACGCCGCGCCAGCCAACCGACGGCGACGGCATCCGGGTAGGCCCAGCTCACCAGCAGACAATCGTAGTTGGCGGAGCGCAACTGGCGGCCACGCTGGGTCAGCAGCGACAGGAGCCAGCACAGCGCGTGCAAGGTACGTCCTACACGCGGTGGATAGAAGAAGGTGAAGTGATCGGTGCGCAGGCCGTTGACCTTCACCTCGCCCTTCATACCCCCCAGACGCTCGCGAAAATCCACCGCTGTCAGCACGTCGACATCGTGATATTGCCCAAGGCGCTCGAACTGCTGGCGGTTGAACGCGCCGCGCAGTGGGTCCCAGGGCGTGGGAAACAGATTGGTGAGGATCAGTACACGCAGTCGCATGGCTCAGTCCCTTGTCTCGAGGTATAGCCGTGCGTAGCGCCCGGCCATGGCTTCCAGTGAACCGTTTTGTTCTACCCACGCTCGAGCGGCGCGGCCGCAGGCGATGGCCTGCTGGGGTTCTTGCAGCAAGGCGAGCATGGCGTCGGCCAGGGCGCGAGGGTTGCCCGCGGGTACCAGTCGCCCGGTGCGTCCGTCATGGACGATTTCACCGTTGCCGCCGACGTCGGTGGCTACGATGGGTAGCGCGACAGCGCAGGCCTCCAGCAAAGCCATCGAGTAGCCTTCGCTGCGGGACGAGAGTACGAACAGGTCCAGTCCCTGTAGCAGTTCGTGCACGTCGTTGCGGTCGCCGAGGAAATGCACGCTTTGCCGTACGCCTTCCTCCTGGGCGCATTGCTCGAGCTGTGCACGCAGTTCACCGTCGCCAATCAACACCAGGGCGGTATCGGGACGCAATGCGTGGATGCGGCCGAAGGCCTGGATCAGGCCGACCTGATCCTTGGCCCAATTGAGGCGACCCACATTGCCGATCAGTCTGCTGTGCGGTGGCAGTTCAAGAGCTTCCAGCAATCGCTCGCGCATGTCGGCCGAGGCCTGCGCAAACGTGTCGACCGGAATGCCGTTGGGCACTACTACGGCCTTGAGCTTGGGCACGATGCCTCGTGCCACGGCGTCGCGGCGGGCGGCTTCGCATACGGTGACCACGCTGTCGGTATGCGCGAGCGAACGCCGATAAAGCCATTCGCGGCGTCCCGTGCGTTGATTGATGCTCATGCCGTGCCGTGTGTTGACCACGCGGCGGACACCGAGCCCGCAACTGGCCAGCACGGCCTGGTAATGCGCCACCGCGTTATGCGTGTGCAGGATCTCAGTATCGTGCCGGCGGATCATGCTGCGTGCCCGCGCCAGTGCACGCAGGTCCAGCCCTTGCCGCTTGTGACAGCTGCTGACCGGGATACCCAAGGCGCCCAGTTCATGCGCCTGCGAGCCGGGTTCGAACAGGCACACCACCTGGCAGCGGTGGCCCTGGCGATGCTGGATCTTCACCAGTTCCAGCACCATGCGCTCCAGGCCGCCGCGATTGAGGTTCTCGACCACGTGGGTAATGTTCACGGCGGCAGCTCCGAAATGGTGAGCCGCGTCTTGCCGCTACGCGTCGGTGGTATGTCGTCGACGAAGTGGCAATGCACCTCGATGTTGTCGCCGAGTACTTTATGGATCTCACGGCGGATCATGGCCAGGGAGTCATCGGTGTACGCCTTGCCGCGGACCAGCGAGAGATCCAGGCGGTCGAGTTGGCGTTGCACGACCTGATACTGGTTGACCCCGGGTACTTCCTTGAGCAGGAACGGGAAAAACATGCCGGGCAGGATTCGACCGTCGGGTGTGCGGATCGCATCCAGCATGCGTCCTTCGACCCGGCTGATCAGGGGCAAGCCGCGACCGCAGACGCATGGCTCATGAGACGCCGTGATCAGGTCGCCGGTGGCGTAGCGGATGAAGGGCATGCCGTAATTGAAAAGATCGGTGATCACCGCCTCGCCGGTATGCGCATGGAGGTGGGAGTGGCTCGGTGGCAGTCGCTCGACCAGCAGATGATCGGCATTCACGTGCATACCCTTGCGCTGCTCGCATTCGGCAGCGATGAGCATGAACTCGCGGCAGCCGTAGGTATTGAAGGCGGGGCAGCCAAAGGCTTTCTCGATGATCTGGCGCTGGAACTCGTGCATCGCCTCACCACAGACGATGAACGCCTTTGGACGGTGTACTCGTCGTCCGGTAGCAAGCAGCCATTGCGCAAGCCGCAGCAGGGGGCCGAAATAGCCCAGCAGGATCTCTGGACGATAGCTGTCGACCAGATCGGCGTACTCACCTATGTTCGCTTCCGTCATGTGGAAGACGTTGACGATGCGTCGACCAAAAGCCGCGTGATAAAGGCGGTCCTTCCAGCGCCGCCTCAGGTTGGTCGAACCAATTCCGTTGCCCCACAGCATCAGGCTGCGCCGGCCAGGGAGCGCGTTGGCCCAGCCGTAGCCGCGCCACATCACCGCCTGACGGCGCTCATTGCTCTCGCGCGTAAAGCCGAACTGCAAGGGTTCGCCGGTCGATCCGCTGGTGCTCTTGTACAACATCTGGTCGCGCCACGAGGTGGCCTTCAACTCGTCAGTATGGTTGCGAATGTCGGCCTTGGTAAGCAGGGGCAGGCGAGCGTAGTCGTCAAGGCAGCGGATAGCGTCCGGCGTGATGCCAAGTTCACGCCACTGACGTTGATAGAACGGCACTTCGCGATAACAGTGCTCTAGCATTAGCTTGAGTCGTGTCCATTGCAGCTCGGCGATCTGTTGCGGCGAGAGCCATTGGGCGCGTTCGTATTCGGCCAGCCAGGTCAGCGTGCGACGGCGCATCAGACCGCTCTCGTAGGCGGGGTATAACACTCGCCGAAAGGCTGCTTCATACCATCCACTCATCACAGCGCTCCCCCTGGTTGTGCCTGATGCACCATCTCCGATCGAATGCCTGGCAATAACGGGAACCATGCTCATGGCAGTAGTTCCGATACCGTCACGCGCGTCTTGCCGGTATGAGTCAAGGGGATATCGTCGACGAAGTGGCAGTCGAGCTCGATGCTGTCGCCCAGGACCTTGTGGACCTCATGGCGGATCAGGTTCAACGAATCTTCGTTGAAGTCCGCGTCACGCACGATGGACAGGTCGAGTCGTTCGAGCTGGCGTTGCACCAATTGGAAGCGCGCGATACCCGGTACATCCTTGAGCATATGGGGAAAGAATTCGCCAGGAAGATAGCGGCCATCCGCCGTACGGATCGCGTCCAGCACGCGTCCATCGATGCGAGCCAGCAGCGGCAGTCCGCGTCCGCACGCGCAGCGCTCGGCGGTCGCGGTCGCCATATCGCCATTGATGTAGCGTATGAAAGGCATGCCATAGTTGAACAGGTCAGTGATAGCCACCTCACCGTGATCGGATGCGGTAGGCGCGCCATCCGCATCAAGCAGCTCGAGCAACAAATGGTCGGCGTTGACATGCAGGCCTTGGCGTTGATCGCACTCGGCGGCGATCAGCATGAATTCGCGGCAGCCATAGGTATTGAATACCGGGCAGCCAAACGCCTGCTCGATGGTCTGGCGCTGAAACTCGTGCAGTGCCTCGGCACCACCGATCACGGCCTGGGCCCGATGCGGGGTGCGCCCGGTTTCCAGCAACCACTGCGCCATGCGCATCAGCGGGCCTACATAGCCCACGATGATGTCAGGTCGGTAGCGGTCGATGGCGTCGGCGTACGAGGCCATGTTCGCTTCCGTCATATGGAAGCTGTTGAGCATGCGTCGCGCGAACGCTGCGTTGTACAGGCGATCCTTGAGCTGGTGGGCGCGACTGGGTTCACCGACCGAGCCGCCCCACAGGTACAGCGTGCGTTTGCCCATGCGTGAGCCTGCCCAGGCGTAGCCGCGCCACATCACCGCCACGCGGCGTTCGTTGCTTTCGCGCGTATAGCCAAAGCGCAGCGGTTCGCCGGTGGAGCCACCGGTAGCCTTGTAAAGCAGACGCCCGCGCCAGCTTTCCGCCACCAGTTCGTCGGCATGTTCGCGAATGTCCGCCTTGGTAAGAGGTGGCAGTCGGGCAACATCTTCGAGGCTGCGAATATCGCCCGGATCGATGCCGAGTGCGCGCCAGCGGGTGCGGTAAAAAGGCACCTCGCGATAGCAGTGATCCAGCAGGCGCTTGAGTCGTTCGAACTGCAGCGCGGCCACTTGATCCGGCGCCAGCCACTGGTCGTGCTCGTAGGCGTCGAGCCAGGCCAGCGTGCCGCGACGGCGCAGTCCGGTTTCATAAGCCGGATACAACACATGGCGGAACGCTCGCTCGTACCAGCCGCTCATCGCGTTGACCTCCCAGGGACACCGGCGACCCTGATCATCGTGTGTGCGCGATTCCGTCGACTTGCACGAACGGCATTCATCCGGATGTCCTCAACAGAATGGCGACCAGCAGGAACAGGCCCACGATGCTGCCCATGGCTGCAGGTACCCAGCGCCACCAATCCTTGCCCAGCGTGAAGCCACGCAAGCCGGGCAAGCGCTGGCGAGCACCCACGTAGTGACCGGTGACCATGGCGATGATCAGGTACATCACCACCGTGTAGCTTCGGCTGAGAAAGAACGCGGCGGTGAACAAGCCGCACAGCGAGAGCAGCAGCGTCAGCGCGACGGCCCGCTCACGCTGTAGCTGGGCGGGCTGGATGTGATCGTCAGCCTCGGCAGGGGCGTAGCGCAGCAGCGACAACATCATCCAGAAGCTGTAACAGACAAAGGCCAGCCACAGCGCGTAGCCGACGAAGCCGGTCTCGGCCAGTACCAGTACGAACGAATTGTGCGCGGTCAGGTCGTTGTATTCGGTGAAGTTGCCCGCGCCTACGCCGAAGATGGGATGCGACGTGAACAGGTGCATGCCGGTATACCAGGCATCCACGCGACCGCTGGCCGACTCCTCGCCGGCATCGAGTTCCTGCATGCGCGAGGACAGCAGCTTCATGCCAGCCAGGCCTGCGGCGGCGAGCACGCCGGCGATCACCGCACCGCGGCGACGCCAGATATAGACGCCGGCCACCATCAGCACAGCAAGCAGCGCACCGCGCGAATTGGTCAGGTACACCCCGTACAACAGCAAGGCACTGCAGCCCAGCCAGAACAGGCGTCCGATGAAGCCGCCATGGCGGCTAAGCAGGACCGACATGGGAAGCGCCGCGACGAACAGCAGGCCGAGATCGTTGGGATCGTTGAAGATACCCACGTATTGGATGCGGCCGTCCTCCCCGATCGGCATGCCCGTCCAGCCGATACCGGTGCTGGCCTGCTCGATACCGTGCACGGCCAGCAGGGCTGAGCACAGCACGATCACGGCCATGGAAATCAACAAACGGCGGGGCTGGGCGCAGGCGGCGGCGAACACAAAGAAGGCGATCACCACGGGACCGAATTTCTGCAGCTGGTCGAGCGCACCACCAAACCAGCCGTTGACCACCGTCGAAATCATCAGCACGGCCAGAAAGATCGGCAGTATCACGAACTGCGGTGCCGCAAAGGTCTTGGCGCTGGACGCCAGCCAGCTGGCAAAGGCCAGCACCAGGATCACCGAAAGCACAGGCACGCCGACCAGGGCGGGCATGTAGTCCTGCGGCCTGACGATGGTCAGTACCACGTAGAGCAGGATCAGTGGGAACATGCCGGCACCTCGCCTCGCCTGTCCGGATAGTCGGGCGTGGGATAGCTCATCAGGTGGGGCATGGTGAGCATGGAGGCGAACCAGCCCTTGCCCATATTGCGCTCGACGGCCAGGCGATTGAGCGCGTAGCGATTGGACGCGGGCTCGGGATTGGTCCCGCTCATATAGCTGCACGCCAATTGGAAGCCGGCGTCGCGGGTGATGTCGATCACTCGTTCGTCGAATGCCCGCATACTTCCTACGGGATAGGACATCAGCAGTGGCATGGCGCCGAGTTCGCGTTCCAAAGCCGCCTTTGAATCGTGCACTTCGCTTTCCAGAGCCGCTTGCGGGAGCTTCGACAACATCCAGTGATGGACGCCATGCGAGCCAATCTCGAAACCGGCCGCATGCATTTCGCGAATCTGGCCCCAGGACATGGGACGACAATCGGTGGGCGCCACGTCGGAGGGCATCCGCCACTCCTGCTCAAGCCGCTGAATCATCGCCGCTTGTTCGAGCGCACCCAGTTCCTTCATCCGGCGCAGCACGTCGGTGGCGATGGCGCGGCGCCCCTGGCGATCAGACGGCAGCGCCACATCCAAACCCAGCTCCGGCAGCACGATCTGTTGCGCAGCGGTAAGCAGGATCAAGTGCACCAGCCAGTCGTAGGCGTAGGGGCGGCCGCTGTCGATATGCCCGGTGGAGACGAAAAACGTGGCAGGCACGCCGAGCTCTCGCAGGATCGGAAACGCGATGCGGTAGTTGTCGTCGTAGCCATCGTCGAAGGTCACGACGACCGAATCGGCTGGCAGCGATTTGCCGTCGTTCAGCGCGGCGGCGACATCACTCAGCCGCATCGGGTTATAGCGCTGCTTCAGCAACAGCATTTGCTCGCGAAAGCGATCCGGTGGCGCGCTGATCAGTTCCAGATCGAACTCGTACGTCGTCGGATCGGGCAACGGCATGATGCGGTGGTAGGCGAGGATGCGCAGGTCCTTTTGCAGCCATGAGCGAACGCGTTGCAGCGAATGCAGCAGTCCGCTGCTGTAGCACAGCTCGCCCAGTTGCCCGCGCAGTCCGACGGCCATGCCACGGTCTTCCGCCTGCGTCACCATGGGAGCGATCCCCGATTGCGGGCGAAGGTCAACATCGCCTGGGCGGAAAAGAGATTCAGGTAGAAGAATGTCACCGCCAGCCGCACGGGCAGCCAGCGTGTCAAGGTGGGCTGTAACCGACCGGCTGCCACCAGGCAGGCGCCCGCAAGCAGCAAGGCCAGGGTGACGGCGCAAGCCATGTGTTGCCGTACCAGCAAGGCGGACATCAAGGCGACGGTCAGCAGCAGCCAGGGCGTCGCCAGGCGCAACAGCTTATGGCTGACAAAACGCAGCCAGGCCGGATTTTCCCTCGGCGAAAGCAGCCATGGCGCGAGGCGGACGAGCTGGCAATGGCCAACAAAATTGTGGATACGGCGCTCTCGATCTTCTTCCGGGTGTTGCACCAGCCGTTCCCAGGCCAGCGCCCGGGGTTCAAATACCACGCGCCGGCCGCGCGCAATCACGCGCATCGGAACCAGTAGGTCGTCGAGCATTGTGGCGGGCGGCAAGGGCTCGTAAAGCTCGCGCCGAATGGCGTAGAGCGCGTTGCTGACACCGATGGTCGAGCCCGACCGGCTTTCAGCGAGCCGGATCTTTTTTTCGTAGCGCCAGTAGGCGTCGATACCTTCGGCGAAGGCGGTTTCATTATTGGCCGGCAGCAATTCTCCGCCAACGACACCTACCATGGGGTCGGCGAGGTTGGCGACAAGTTCACGCAAGGCGATGGGCGCGAGTTTCTGCCGTACTTCAGTAAGCATCAGCACGTCGCCGCGCGCGCGCGCGGCGGCAGAATTGAGGCAGACGGCCTTGCCGCGCCGTGGTACATAGTCCATCACGCGTACGCGCGGATCACCAAACTGGCGCGCCAATGCGGCGGTGCCATCTCGGCAACCGTCGCATACCACGATGATCTCCAGCAGATCTTGCGGGTAATTGAGGGTGTCGAGGTTGGCGAGTTTGGACTGGATGTAGGGCGCGCCATTTTGAACCACGATGATCACGCTGACGGATGGCGTCACCGGCCGCTTGTCCACCCGCCGCGGGCTCAGGCGGGCGAGCAACAGAATTCCCATGGGATAGCCTATGAAGACATAGGCCAGCAGCCAGCCAGAAGCGAGAAACGCGGCGTAAGCCAGCGAGCTCATATCGGTCTCCCCCGAACCGACGCGTCCATATCAGCGTCGCCCGAACAAGTTACGCAAACGTTGCCCTAGGGGTGCCGGCCTTTCCGGTTGAAGCGGTGCGTTGGTCAGCTCGGCCGCCAGCGTGCCCAGGCTGCCGTTGGCAATATCCAGCAGATTCAGCCGCACGCCGGTCTCGCGTTGCACCCGCGCGGCCATTTCCACCGCCAGCAGCGAATGCCCCCCGATGTCGAAGAAGTTGTCGCTGGTGTGCACTTGCGTGAGATGCAGCAACTCGCACCACAACGTGGCGAGCCTCTGTTCGTCGGGCGTCTTCGGTTGAATGGCGAGCGTCGCGAGATCGTCGGAACGACGGTCCGGCATCGGCAGCGCGGACATATCCACCTCACCGCGGGGCGTCAGCGGCATGGCATCGAGAATGAGCAGATTTCGCGGCATGGCGTAGTCAGGCAGCGTGTTGGCGAGTGCGATGCGCAGTCGATCGCGATCGAGCTCGACGTTCGCTTCGGCGGCGACATAGGCATCGATCTGTGGGTTGCCGGAAGCATCTGTCCGGGTCACGGCGATGGCCTGCGCCACACCTGGATAGGCCAGCAAACGGGCTTCGATCGCGTCCGGCTCTACATCGCGTCCGCTCAGGAGGAGGCGGCGATCGAGACGACCCATGGCCTGCAGATGTCCATCGGCCAACCAGCGCCCGCGGAATCCCGTCTGCACGAGCGGCGAGGCTGCCTGCGCGATGGAAAGGAGACCTCTATTCGCGGCCTTGGTGCGACAACCGAACGGCTGGCTGAGTACGTCACCGCCCACCACGATGTCGCCGATCGCGCCAACGGGACAAGGGCGCTGTTGATGGTCGAGGACCCACACCTGGGCGCCGGCCAGCGGACGTCCGCTATGGACGCTGTCGCTGGCGCGCTCGACGGCACCTGCGCTCGCCACTAGTGCGCCATCGTCGGTGCCGAAGATATTCCACAGCCCGCCACACTGCGCCACCAGGGTGGTGACAAGTTCTGGGCTGGGTACTTCGCCAAAGCACACGGCCTTGAACTGTGGGTTACCGGGCCAGTCGGCAGCGAGCAGGGACTGCCAGGTGGTGGGCGTCGCAAACATCAGATTGGCGTCGATGTCCTGCACCAGGTCGGCGAGCGCCGCGCCATCAATCGTGTCATGCGGATTTCCGAGGACGAAGGTCGCACCGCTGCAAAGCGCAAGCAGGCTCTCGACGATCGACATGCCGGTGACCGAGGGCGCCGTGCCCAGTACGCGATCTTTAGCCGTGACGCCCAGCGTGTCCGTGAGTCCGCTTAACAGACGGGCCAGCGCACGGTGAGTGATGGCCGTGCCCAGCGGTTGGCCGGTCGATCCTCGCCCATACAGGGCGAAAGCCACGGCGTCTTGGGCTACGCCGCCCGCTTCGTTGTGGGCGCTGGACGCAGTGATGATTTCGCTGGTATCCGCATCGAGCCACAGTGCCTTCATACGCGGCCAGCCCAGGGTCGCTTCAAGCGAAGCCTCACCCACCAGCAGGTCAATTTCGGCGTCGATGATGATGTCATGCAAGCGCGCTACCGGGTCGGTCGGGTCGAGCAGCACGCAGCTACCACCTGCCTTGAGAATGCCGAGCATGCTGGCCATGCGGTTGAGGCCGGGTTCGACGCACAGACCCACGGCGATACCTGCGCCGATGCCGCGTTGACGAAGACAGCTGGCGATGCGATTGGCGCGTTGTTCGAGTTCCGCATAGGGCGTGCCCCAGCTGCCAGCGTGCACGGCAGTCTGATCCGGCGTGCGCTCCGCCTGGGCTTCGAACAGCGCGACCACGTTGTCCGCAGCCGGCGAAAGCGTTGGCGTGGCATTCCATTGCCGCACCTGCTCCAACTCGGCGGCGCTGATCGCGTTGAGCGAGTCGATCGATTGCGTCGGGTTCTCGCTGACTCGAGCCATCAAGGCGAGGTAGCGGTCGCGCAGCAGGCGTGCCGTATCGCCTTGCAGGATGTCGGCGTTGTAGGTGACGCCGCCGAGCATGCCCTTGTTGTTCTCCAGGAACCACAGGCCAAGATCTTCGGTGGCACCGCTCTGGAACAACAGGATCTGCTCATGGCTGAGGCCGCCCCAGTCCACGATGCGCTGGCGCGCGTCCTGGAACGAGAAAAGTGCCTGGTAAAGCACCGCGCCATTGCCATGACCGCTACGTAATTCGCGCTGGAGATATTCCAGTGGTACATCCGGATAGCCGAAGCTTTCGATGGCGGTGGTGCGCACCTGCCGCACGAAGTCGAGGAACGACAGCGATGGGTCGACGCTGACGTGGAGCGGCAACAGGTTGTTGAAATAACCCATCACCGACTCGACTTCCGTCTGATTGCGACCGCGCACCGGCGTGCCGATCACCAGATGCTGTTCACCCGTCATGCCGCTCAGCAAGACGTAGTACAACGCCAGCAAGGTCATGTTTAGCGTGGCGTCGGCCTGGCGGGCGACGCCGTGCATGGTTTCCGTGGCTTCCTTCGGTACGCGTATCCACTCGGTACGGCCGACACCGGACATGCCTGGGCGCCGGACGTGGTCGGTGGGCAGCGCGCGGGTTTCTTCTACCTTGGCCAGGCGCTCGCGCCAGTAGGCGAGCTGCGACTGGAACGGTTCGGTTTCCAGCCATTGCGCATGCCATGCGGCAAAGTCGCCATAGCTCACCGGCAGCGGGGCCAACGGCGAAGGCGATCCTTGCGCGAAAGCGCGGTACAACTGCGAAAGTTCCGCATACAGGATGTCGAACGACCAGCCATCCCAGATGATGTGGTGCGGCATGAAGAAGAACACATGGTCGTCTTCGCCCAGGCGGAACATGCGCGCGCTGAAGAGGGGGGCGCGGCTGAGTTCGAAGGGTGTGTCGGTGAGCGCCTGCAGACGCTGCATCAGCACGCGGTCGAGCTCGTCTTCCGGCAGCGCAGAGAGATCTTCGGCAGGGAACAGGCGCGTATCGACGCTGTCTTCGACGATCTGCTCGATGTCGCCGCCGGTGTGCCGAAAGGCTGTGCGCATGATCGGCTGGCGACGCGTGAGTTCCTGCATGGCTTGTTCAAACGCCGCTTCATCGAGATGCCCACGCAAACGGTGTGCCGATGGTGCGTTGTAGGTGACGCGTCCGGGTTGCAGCTCTTCCAGCGCCCACAGGCGTTTTTGCATCAATGACAGTGGCGCGCGCTCTTGCGTGGGGCGACGCTGGATAGGCGCCACTGCCGTGGCAGCACCACTGGCGACCTGGGTGTCGATAGCGGCGGCCAGGCTTTCGATGGTTGGCGCGTCAAACAAGGTGCGGAACGACAACGATATGCCGAAGTCACGATTGAGCCGTGCGGTAAGCTGCGCCGCCAGCAGCGAATGTCCGCCGAGCGCGAAGAAGTTGTCGCGTACGTCGAGTTCCGGCAAAGCCAGTACGGTTTCCATGGCTGAGGCGACGCGCTGCTCGGTGTCGTTGCGCGGGGCGACGCGTTCCGTGCCGGCGGCCACCGACTGAACCGGCGGCGCAGGCAGCGCCTTGCGGTCGATCTTGCCGTTCGGCAGCAGCGGTACCGACTCCAGCTGCATGACGTGCTGCGGCAGCATGTATTCGGGCAAGCGCCGTTCATGGCGGCGCGTACGCTTCCTCATCCAGCGTGGCGCCCTGGCGTGGCACCACATAGGCCACCAGGCGCACGTCACCGGGGCGGTCTTCACGTGCCATCACGACGGCACGCGCGCACATCCGGCACATCGGCAAGCACGGCTTCGATTTCGCCCAGTTCGATGCGGTAGCCGCGCACCTTGACCTGGAAATCGAGTCGACCCAGGTGTTCGAGCTGGCCATGGGCCAGCCAGCGGCCGCGATCGCCGGTGCGGTACATGCGGGCTTCCGGCGTGCCTGCGAATGGATCGGAGAGGAAGCGCTCCGCCGTGAGCTCCGGCCGGTTCAGATAGCCTAGCGCGACACCTGCGCCGCCGATATAGATCTCGCCCGGTACGCCCAGCGGGCACGGCGCGCCCAGCTCGTCGAGAATATGGACAGCGGTGTTGGCGATGGGGCGACCGATATAAATCCCGTTACGCGGTTGCTCGACACGCCAATAAGTGGAGTAGACGGTGGTCTCGGTGGGGCCGTAACCGTTCCACACTTCACCGCAGCGCTTGAGCAGGGCCTCGGCCAGATCGAGCTGCAGCGGCTCGCCACCGGAGACCGCGCGAAAATCTGGGCGGCCATTCCAGCCCGATTCGACCAGGATGCGCCAACCCGCGGGCGTGGCCTGCATCATGGTGGCGCCGCTGCGTTCGACCAGGGTGCGCAGGGCCGCGCCGTCGCGCACATCATCGTGGTCGGCCACGATGATTTCGGCACCGACGCTCAGCGGCAGCATCAGCTCCATGAAGGCGATGTCGAACGACAGCGTGGTGACGGCGACGAGATGGTCGTTCTCGCCGATGCCGGGTACGCGCCGCATGCTGGTGAGGAAATTCGAGATCGTGCGGTGCGGCACGCGCACGCCTTTGGGCCGGCCGGTGGAGCCGGAGGTGAAGATCAGGTAGGCGACGGCATCCGGCGTGGCGGTCCGATCATTGCGCTCGGGTCGTTCTGAACTCGTACTCTCGATCTCCGCGGCATCCGCCGCTAGCGACAACACGCGTGAGGTGGGGAAATCGAATGCCGCAGGTACCGTGTCGTTCACCACCAGCGCGGCAAGCGCAGCATCTTCCGCCATAAAGGCGAGGCGATCGGCGGGGAAGCACGGATCCAGTGGCACATAGCCAGCGCCTGACTTCAGTACGGCCAACACGGCAGCGACCATGTCGGTGCCGCGCGTGAGAGACAGTCCGACCAGCGAACCACGGCCCACGCCACGCTCGCGCAACGCGTGCGCGATGCGGTTGGCACGGGCTTCGAGTTCCGCATAGCTCAGACGTGTTGCGCCATGCCTGACCGCGGTTCGTGCCGGCGCACGATCTACCTGCGCCTCGAAATATTGATGTGCGAGCTGTGCCTCGGGGTAGGGGGTGGGTGCAGGCTGCAGCGATTGCACGGCGAGCTGCGCGGATGCGGAGATCAGCCCCAGTGTGCCCGCGGCGGCGTCAGGTGCGTTGACCGCATGGCGCAGCAGGGTTTCGTACGCATCGAGCCAGCCGTGAATGGTTTCGCCGCGGAACAGGTCGCTGTTGTACTGGCATTCCAGCCGTACGCCACCTGCTACCTGCACGGCATTGACGAACAGCTCGAAGTTCTCGAATGCACGCGGATTACCGAGAAGTCGAACTCGAGGCCAGGAAAGGACAGCGTCCGCTCGTCCAGCGCCTGGTCGAGGTTGAACAGCACGCTGACCAGCGGCAGGCGACTGGGATCACGCGGCAGCGCGAGACGCGCGAGCAGGCTGCCAAGCGTGTATCGCTGGTGCTCGAAAGCATCCAGCAAATCGCCGCGCACCTGCCCGAGCCGCGTCGAAAAGGGCGCTGCGCGATCGATCGCCACGCGCAGCGGCAGCACGTTGACGCAGTGGCCGACCAGCGCGTCGTGCCCACCCGCCGCCTGTCCCGCGGACGGGATGCCGATGACGACGTCGTCCTGGCTGCTCAGTCGCTGCAGCAGCAGGCCGAACCCCGCGAGCAGGGTGGCGTAGAGGCTGGCGCCGCGCTGTGCACCCATGCGCTTGATGTCGGCGACCAGGTCGGCATCCAGCGTGTAGTCCTCGCGTTGGGACGCAAACGTGCGTCGACGCGGACGCGGACGGTCGATCGGCAGGTCGAGTGAGGAGCTCACGCCCGTGAATTGCTTGAGCCAGTAGTGTTCGGCGGCCTGGCCTTCGTCCGTGTTCGCGCGGTTCGCTTCGGCCAGCGCGAAGTCGGTGAACGCGTCGACCGGGCCCGCGCCATCGCCATGGCCGGTCTGTTCGCGCATACAGCGCGGCCAGGTCGCGCACGATGACGCCGAACGACCAGCCGTCGCAGACGATGTGGTGCGCGGTGAACATCAGCAGGTGATCCTGCGGGCCGAGCTGCAGCAATTGCTGCGCGCACCAGGGGGCCATTCTCGAGATCGAACGGCGTGGTGACGACGTGATGCAACGTGTTCGCGACCCCCGCCTCGCGCTCAGTGGCGGTAAGTCCGGACAAGTCGCGCAATGGGCAAGCGATAATGAGCAGCGCGGCGATATAGAGCTCGTCGCCGTCGGCGCTCAAGGTGGCGCGCAGCGCCTCGTGGCGCTCGACCAGTTGCTGCAAGGCGGCCTGCATGGCCGGCACATCGAGCGCGCCGCGCAGGCGCAGCGAGATGGACTCGTTGTAGGCCAGCGAGGCCTCGGCTTCCAGCTTGCTGGCGAGCCAGATTTCGCGCTGCGTTTCCATCGTCGGTGCCACGCGTGCGAGCGCGGCGCCGGCGAACGGATCGAAGTCGACGGCGACCGGGGCGGCTGTCGTGTCGTTCGGCTCATGCGTTGACCCTCATGAACTTGCCTGGCGCATCGGGATTGGGCACGAACCAGGCCGGGTGGCCGTCCGGGTCCTTGCCCAGGCGCGCGCCGGTGACCGGTGGGCGGGTCGCGTCGAAGGCCAGCGCCTCGACGTCTTGCGGCGCGGCAGGAACTCGGCTTCCTGCATCTCCAGCACCGATTCCTTGAAGGCCTTGGCGATGGCGGCGAAGTCCTGTTCCGTGTGCGCGGTGGTAAAGAAGCAGGGGAAGTTGTCGAGGATGTGCATGCCGCGGCTGCGCATCATCGCGAACAGCAGGTCCTGCAGCGGATGGTCTTCGGTGAAGCCGGTTTTCCACAGCGACGCGAAATGCACCAGCTTGATCGGCGCGCCGACGTCGGCGCAGAACGCGTTGAGCTCATCCATCAGCAGGGCCGTGCGGGCGTTGAGCCGCTCCTGCAGGGCGGGGCCG
Organism: uncultured Gammaproteobacteria bacterium; assembly: GCA_963765335.1. GTDB lineage: Bacteria > Pseudomonadota > Gammaproteobacteria > Xanthomonadales > Rhodanobacteraceae > Dyella. The sequence goes on from CAVXWA010000014.1 coordinate 55,558, forward strand.
GCGGTCTTGAGGTGATCGAGCACGGCATGCGCCGCCGCCAGCGCGAGCGGATGGCGCACGAACGTGCCGGCGAAATAGGTCACGCCGACCGTGGGAATCGAGTCGTCGCCGTACTGCCAGCCGCCGCCGTCGAGCGCGTCCATGTAGCGCGCTTGCCGGCGATCACGCCGATCGGGAAGCCGCCACCGACGACCTTGCCGTACGAGGCCAGGTCGGCATCGATGCCGAGCACGGCCTGCGCGCCGCGCGGGTGCGCACGGAAGCCGGTGACGACTTCGTCGAAGATCAGCAAGGCGCCGGCATCGGCGGTGATGGCGCGCAGCTCCTTCAGGAACTCGCGCGGCTGGAAGTCGGGACGGCGGCTCTGCACCGGCTCGACGAGCACGGCGGCGATGCTGGACGCGCGCTCGCGGATGATGGCCAGCGATTCGGGCGTGCCGTAGTCGAGCACGAGCACGTTCTCCGAAGTGTTGCGCAGGATGCCGGGCGCGGCCGGCACCGAGCGAAGCTTCTTGGTGCCGCGCACGATCACTTCGTCGAAGATGCCGTGGTAGGAGCCGGTGAAGATCACCAAGGTGTCGCGGCCGGTGACGGTGCGCGCGATGCGCACCGTGCCCATCACGGCTTCGGAGCCGGTGTTGCAGAGCGCGGCGCGATCGAAGCCGGTGATCTCGCAGATCTGCTCGGCGACTTCGCCGGCGAGCGGATGCTGCGGGCCGATCTCGTAGCCCGCGTCGAGCTGGCGGCGCACCGCATCGATCACGAAGTCCGGCTGCCAGCCGAACAGATTCATGCCGAAGCCGTTGAGCGCGTCGACGTACTCGTTGCCGTCGAGGTCCCACACGTGCGAACCCTTGGAGCGGTCGACCACGATCTGGTAGATGATTTCCTTCAGCAGCGGACGGAAGCCGTTGACCACGCGCGGATCGGCGAGGTGGTCGCGGTGGCGCTGCGTGTATTCCTTGGATGCGCGGGTGCGCTCGATGTAGCGGCGCATGAAGGCGTCGAGCCGCGCACGCTGGCGCTCGGTCAGCTCCGTATGGGTGGAATGGATGCGCGCGATGGCGCCGAAGGCCTTCTTGACGTCGTAGGTGGTATGCGCGAGTGCTGCGTCTTCGTCCTGGACGGGCGCTACGCCTGGCCTGGTCGGCGCTCGGTGGTGACGGATGGCGCAGTTGCCGCGACGGTTGGCGTCGGCATCGATGGGGGCAGGGGCATAGCGGCGGCGGCCGCTACCGTCGGGCACCGCGGCCGCTGCGGCCAGGAGCGCGAGTTGCTGCTGCATGATCAGCATCTGCTGCTGGATCACGTCCTGCATCAGGTTGCCGCCGCCATTGCCTGGATGCCGATGGAGCGGTGCGGCAATGGTCGTGGCGGCAACTGCCGCAGGCATGGGCGCGGCAGGTGCGCTGGTATCCGGCGGCAACATTGATCGATCTGCATGGCAAGACGCTCGAAGGTGGAAAGCGACTCCATCAGTTCGCGGAACGTGATCTTGACCGCGAAGGTCTTCTGCAACTGCAGGGCGACCTGGGTCAGCGCGAGCGAATCCAGTCCCAGTTCGACGAAGCCCGAGGTGGGATCGGCGTCCTGAAGCTCGGTGCCGGCCACGTCTTCGAACAGCTCGGTGAGTTGGACGAGCAGGCGGGTTTGACGCGCCGAGCCGGCATTCGCATCAGGGAGGTTGGCATCCATGGAACTCTCCGCAATAGGTGCAGATGGCGTGGTGAAAAGGGGGATGACCTTGGCCACTTGGGGCTCGACAGTCGGTGATGCGGCGGTGACTGCGGGCATCGCGGCCACCGATGGCGGAATCGCGTCGACCCAATGCCGCTTGCGTTCGAACGGGTAGGTCGGCAGGCGGACGCGCAACCGGCGCTGACGGCGGTCGAGCTTGGCCACGTCGACGTGGCGCCGGCGCACCAGAGCTGCCCCACGGCATCGAGCCAGGCGCTGCGCTCGCCGTCGGTCGAGTCGGCCAGCGACGACACCACGATATGCGTGCGGCTCTGTGGATGCTGCCTGGCGAGCGTGGTCAGTGCCGTGCGTGGACCAAGTTCAAGCAGCACATGCGGCGATAGCGCGAGCTGGGTGAGCAGGGCCGGGGAGAAGCGGACGGTGCCGCGAAGATGGCGCGTCCAGTAGTCGACCGACGTGGCGTCGTCGTCACCAAGCACGTCACCACGAAGCGTCGAGACGATGGGCAGGCACGGAGCCGACAGCGCGATACGGGCCACTTCCTCGCGGAACGGCTCCACCGCGGGTTCCATCATGGCTGAGTGGAACGCGTGCGATGTTTGCAGGATCCGGCAGGCGATGCCGTCGCTTTCCAAAGCCGAACGGAAGCTCTCGACGTCGGCCGTCGCACCGCTCACTACAGAGGCGTTGGGCGAATTCTCCGCGGCCATTTGCAGGCTCTCGGGTAGGCGTTCGGCCAGTTGCATGGCCGCCATGCGTACCGACAGCATCGCGCCGGAGGGCAGTGCCTGCATCAGTCGCCCGCGACGCGCGACCAGGCGGGCGCCATCGGCCAGGCTCATCACGCCGGCCAGCACGGCTGCGACAAATTCGCCGACGCTGTGGCCGATCATGCTCGCCGGACGCACGCCGAGGCTCATCCACAGCCGCGCCAGCGCGTACTCGAGCGCGAAGGTCGCCGGCTGGGTCAGTGAGGTTCGCGTAGCGCGTCGGCGTCGTCGGCGAACAGACGCTCGCGCAGATCGAAGCCGAGGTCACCGAGCAGGACCTCCGCGCACTCGTCGAGGGCGGCGCGGAAGGTCGGCTCGACCGCATACAGCGCGCGGCCCATGCCGGCGTACTGCGCGCCCTGGCCGGGGAACATGAAGACGACGCCGGGGCGCAGGCCTTGGAGGCCGTGCGCGGCGTTGCAGTAGCCGTCGACGCAGCCGCGCGCTGGCATCCTCCGCACCCGCGGCGACGACGTGGACGCGCTGCGCGAACGCCTTGCGCCCGTGCAACAGCGTGTATGCGACGTCGGCGAGATTCGCATCGGGATGTGCGGCCAGATGCTCGGCCAGACGGGTGGCAGCGTCGCCGGCCGCGGCGGCGGAACGCGCCGAAAGCAGCAGCAGCTGCGGTCCCATGGCCGGCTCCGAAGGCTGCGCGAGCGGCGCTTCCTCGAGGATGACGTGGGCGTTGGTGCCGCCCACGCCGAACGAGCTCACGCCGGCACGTAGCGGATGACCATCGGCGTTGCCAGGCGCGCAGCGTGTCGTTCACCACGAAGGGCGAGCCGGCGAAGTCGATCTTGGGGTTGGTGGCTTGCAGGTGCAGCGACGGTGGCAGCACGCGCTCGCGCAAGGACAGCGCGGTCTTGATGAGGCCGGTGGCGCCGGCGGCCATCACCAGGTGTCCGATATTGCTCTTCACCGAGCCGATGCGCGCAGAAGCCACGTTCGTCGGTGCTCTGGCGGAACGCCGCGGTCAGGCCTTCGATTTCGATCGGATCGCCCGATCGGCGTCGCCGTGCCGTGCGCTTCGACGTAGGAGATCGAGCGCGCGTCGACGCCCGCGTCGGCCAGCGCCATGGCGATCACGGCGGCCTGTCCGTCGCTGCTGGGTGCTGTGAAGCTGGCCTTGATGCCACCGTCGTTGTTGACGGCGATGCCGCGGATCACCGCAACGATATTGTCGCCGTCGCGCTCGGCATCGGATAGCCGCTTCAAGCAGGATCACCGCCGCGCCGTCGCTGAACACCGTGCCCTGGGCATCGGCGTCGAACGTGCGCGTGTGGCCGTCGGGCGACAGCATCGAGCCTTCCTGCTAGAGATAGCCGCTGCGCGGCGGGCAGGTGATGGACGAACCACCGGCCAGCGCCATGTCGCACTGTCCTGCGCGCAGCGCAGCCGTGGCCTGGCAGATCGCCACCAGCGACGTCGAGCAGGCGGTGTGCACGCTGATCGCCGGGCCGGTCAGGTTGAGCTTGTGCGCGACGCGGGTGGCGACGTAGTCCTTCTCGTTGCCGAGCATCACCTGGAACTCGCCCAGCTTCTCGATCAGGTCGGGCCGGGTGCTCAGATGGCGCTGGAGGTAGGTGGCGTTGTACATGCCACCGAAGACGCCGACCGGCACCTCGTGCGCGTCGGGCACGTAGCCGCCGCGCTCCAGGCATTCCCAGCACAGTTCCAGGAAGATCCGCTGCTGCGGATCGATCAGCTCGGCTTCGCGCGGCGAGATGCCGAAGAAGGGCGCGTCGAAATCCTCGACGCCGTCGATCACGCCGCGTGCAGCGACGTAGGCGGGATCGTTCCGATCGGCGTCAGGCACGCCGGGATCGAGCTGGTCGGCGCTGAAATAGGTGATCGACTCGCGGCCGTCACAGAGGTTTTGCCAGAACGTCTCGACGTCGCCTGCACCGGGGAAGCGACCGGCCATGGCGATGATGGCGATCGGCTCGCCGCTATCCGGATGACGACCGCGCGCGATCCGCGATGCGAGCGCAGAACGGCTGTCTCGCCCTTCGATCAGTGCCGCCAGGGCGGCGGGAGTAGGATCGCCGAAGAAGGCGGCAACGGTGGGGCGATCCGATAGCTCGGCGTGAATGCGCGCCAGCGTGCGTACGGCGAGCAGCGAATTGCCGCCGAGGTCGAAGAAGTTGTCGTGCCGCCCCACCTGATCCAGGGCAAGCACCTCGGCAAACAGCTCGCAAAGCTGTTGTTCCCGTGGGCCGACTGGGGGCATGTAGGCGTCGGTCAGCTCAGGGCGGCTACCGTCAGGCGCTGGCAAGGCTCGGCGATCGAGCTTGCCGTTCTGGGTTACCGGGAAGCGCTCCAGTCGCAGATAAATGGCCGGCACCATGAACTCTGGCAGGTTGCGGGAAAGTTGTTCGCGCAGGTGACGCGCGCTGATGGCGGCGTCATCGGCGACGTAGTACGCCACGAGGCGCTTCTGACCCGGTCGATCCTCGCGTGCCAGCACGGCGCCGGCACGCACGCCAGGCGTGCGTTGCAAGGCGGCTTCGATCTCGCCGAGCTCGATGCGGAAGCCACGAATCTTGACCTGATTGTCGGCACGGCCAATGAATTCCACGACCCCTTGCGGCAGCCAGCGCACCAGGTCGCCCGTGCGATAGAGGCGATCACCGGGCGCGCCGAAGGGATCGGGAACGAAGCGCTCCGCCGTCAGCTCGGGGCGTTCCAAATAGCCGCGCGCCAATCCGATACCACCGATATACAGTTCACCCGCAACGCCAACGGGAACCAGCTCGCCTCGTGCATTGAGCACATGCAAGGTGGTATCGGCGATGGGGCTGCCGATGGGCACGGAGCGCGCCTGCGCATCGAACGCGCGGGGTATCGCAAACGTGGCGGAAAACGTGGTGCATTCGGTGGGGCCGTAGCCATTGATGATGACGACGTCGGGCAGCGCGGCGTAAGCCTTGAGCACATGCGGTACCGACAAGGCCTCGCCGCCAATCAACAGTTGCCGCAGTCCTTGCAAGCGGCTGGCATCGTCATCGACGATGGCGTTGAACAGGGCCGCCGTGAGCCAGGCAATGTGCGCGTCATGCCGCTGGATGGTGCGGTACAAGCCGCAGCCGGTGGGTATGCGTTCGGCATGCACGATGCACGTGCCACCGTTCAGTAGCGCGCCCCATATTTCCAGGGTCGATGCATCGAAGCCGAGTGGAGCGGCATGCAGCAGTCGCGGTGCGTCGCCGAAGTCGACGTAGCTGACGTCGCGTACCAGGCGGATGATCGAACGGTGCGTGATCTGCGCACCCTTCGGAGTTCCCGTGGAGCCCGAGGTGTACATCACATAGGCGAGCGACTCGCCATCGAGTGCCGGCCGGCCGGCCGCCAGGGTGCCTGTATCAAGCTGCGCAGCAGTCACCCTGGCTGCGTTGATGCCGAGTAGCGGCTGCGTATCGGCCGGCGCGATGACCAAGGCCGCCTGCGCGTCGTTGATGGTGAAGGCCAGGCGTTCCGCGGGATGATTCGCATCCAGCGGAAGGTACGCGGCGCCGGCTTTCAGGATGCCGAGGATCACGGCGATCGCCTCGGCTGAGCGATCCAGCAGCAGGGCGACGGTCGCACCCGCCGTCACGCCTGCGGCGGCGAGTCCGGCTGCGATGCGATTCGCGCGTGCATCGAGGTCCGCGTAGGAAAGCGTGCCGTCCGCGGCCTCTATGGCGACTCGAGTCGGGTATTGCCTTGCCACGTCGGCGAACAGCTCGTGCACGGTGTCTTCCGGGCGACGAGGCTTCGCTGTCGCGTTCCAGTCGCGCAGAAGACGATCGCGCTCGACCGCGTCGATCACCTCGATCGATGCCAGGGGCACATCTTCTGCCGCGAGTAGCGCGGTCAGTGCTCGCCTTACACAGCCGGCGAACAGATCGATGGCGTTGGCGTCGAACGGCGAACGGAACATCGCTTCCAAATGCGCGGAAGGGATGCGCCGCAGGCGCCAATGGCTGTACGTATTCGTTGCGGATTCTTCATCGATGCCATCATCGTGCAGCACCTGCCAGGCAGCGGGCGCGGCGGGCATGGAAGCCTCGGCCAGTGCGGCGGCTACTTCTTCCATCCACGCGTTTCGGCGCATATCGCGTGGAACCCTGATGCTTACCTGGTAAGCACCATGGGAGGTGGCCACGTTGCTGGTAATGACGTCGGCACCGGTAAGACGCGATTCGGTCAATGCAAGGGCTGCGCACAATGCGACGACGGGACCGATCGGGGTCGGGTAATCGTCGCCCAGGTCATAACTGCAGCGCAGCCAGTGGCTCGCTGTGCTGCCGTGCGGACAAGGAAGCACATCAAACAACCGCATCGCGGCGATTCCGTCTTCTCCTGTTGCGTCCCTGTTGATATCCATGGCATTCACTATGTTGAAGTCATCGGCGTGCGCTTATGGCGACGGGGCCACTTAATCGGCTACGGCATAGGCGGTCTTGCGTGCTAAGGACGGGCAAGCGGGCGGTCGACTGCCCACGCCGCGCATGGCGATCAAGGCGGATGCACTCATGTAGCTGAGCTCATCCAGCAGTTTGTGTTTGCCTACGGGGGGCGGCGACATGCCGTGGCGGCGCAGCAGTTCGTGCAGCACATGCTCCATGGCGTTGTGGCGCGTGGCGCGAGTGCTGTAGGTGAGACTGATGGTGATGGAGGGTTCGGTGCCGGTTTCCACCATGTGCGGGCTGGTGATGGGGATATACGCACCCATGCCGGGACCGACTTCGAACACGTGGGCGCGTTCGCGAAATTCCTCTTGCCACTTGACCAAGTCAAGGTTGTGACTTGAGTGGAAACTATCGCGAGCACGCTCGCTGCATACCGCGATATCGTCCTGATCCCACACGTACACCTTTTTGGTGCCGCGTATCTGCAGCAGGATGCCGTGATTGCGGTCGATGTGGAAAGGCGTCGTTGTGTGTGGCGAAGCCACGAAGATCCAGCCAGCCCGGTAATACATGCCCGGGTCATGGCGTTCGATCGTGGGCTGGATCGGGTCCAGCGCCGTGTTGATCAGTTCCCGATAGGCCGGGTCGGCCTGCACGTGGCGCAGGAGCATCCAGGCCTTGGCCGAGTTGATCTGCTGCAGCGTTTCGGTGACCGACCGGCGGTTTGGGTACATGCGCGCGACTTCGTCAAAGTTGGCGTCCGCGCCCGCATGGTTGTTGAAGGTGAACAGATGCGTCGTGCCCTGGAAGCGCTTGCCCAATGCCACCAGCTGATCGGGCTGCAGCAACGGATGTTCAGTCAGCCGATGGCGGACCGCCTGCGGTCGCCATGGATCGAATGACTCCCAATCCATATCGATTAACGCGGAAGCGTTGGCGTGCATGGATGACACCTCCCCAGCGCGGTGTGGTCATGACCGATGTCGGAACGCGAGCCCCCTTGGCTTCGATACGTCGTGTCTGTGGCCCTGTGGCGCAGGCACGAAACGCGGCCGACATCGTGGATTTCCTGTGATTGTCGGCCGAACGCCAGGGCATTTCCCTAGTCCATCCCGGCTATTCCTGCTTCTATTCCCTACTGCCTATGCCCGAGCCCGAGGTGGGCAGGCGAAGCCTTGCTCAAAGGAGTTGATACCGGCTTACTCAGGCAGCATCGTGCTGGGTGGCCCCCAGCATGCGATGCAGGCGTTGCCCGGCTCGAGCCAGGCTGCATTTGGCGCGATCCAGCCAGGCATGGCGTCCCACCGGCGCAGGGCGCAGCCCCAGCCCCCGCATACGGGCGTTGAAGCGGTGCGCGTCGGTCCACATGTCCGATTGCCGCGTGCGGTAGGTCAGCGCCAGCGACACCGAGAGTTCCGTGCCGGTATGCACGCGATGCGGCGCGATAAACGGATGGTGCACGCCGGTGCCGGGGCGCAGGTCGAAAGCCTGTGCTTTTGATTCGAACGACGGCTGGTATTCGGGTCGTCCACCGATGCGTGAGAGGAGCCGGTCCTTCTGCTCGGAATCCATGATGTCGTCGTCGTCCTGGTCCCACAAATACACCGTCTTCTGGCCGCGGATCTGCAGCAGGAAGTTCATCTCGCGGTCCATGTGATAAGGAGTCACCGAATCGCGCGCGGAAATGAAGATGTACGAGGAATACCAGCTCATGATGGGGTCGAGCGGATCGGTATGTGCGGCGATTTCGCCCAGCAGCCCCTCGATCATGGGCTTGTAGGTGGCATCACGCTCGGGGTTGTTGATGCAGATATAGGCCTGCCTTTCCTCGAAATGCTGAAGCACGTCCTCGAGCGTCAGGCCTTGCTTGTAATCGTCATACGATGAGTCGAGCGGCGTGTCGCCCGGGATCTTGCCGACGCGGTAGAGAATCTGCTCCGGCGGCAGCCGGCGGCATAGCGCAAACAGCGAGCCGAGCTCGAATAGCGATTGCTCGCTCAGGGCATGTCCGACCAGGAAGGGCTTGCGGTTGTAATCGGTGCGCAGTGCTTCGGGCGCCAGTGCGAGCAGCGGCATTTCTTTCGCGCGACCACGACCCAGAATGTCGGCATAGCCGGCTGGTGAGATGAATTGACCCAGCATGGTCGTCCCCCATGAAAGCAACCAGCGTGTCGCTAAGTCGTGTTTCCAGAGTCGATATCACGCGCTTCGGCGCCGCAGGCCTATTTGGACTGGAAGGCGAATAGCCAAAGTATGGCGCCTTGAATCGGCGAGCCAATCCAACTGACGTTATAGGTGCCTGCCGATGCCACCTGCCGGTAGGCGACGGCAACTTGCACGCCGCTGTTGTCCGGCAGGGTCAGATAGCTGTCGATCATGGTGAATTCATGGTCCGGACGCGTCGTCATGCGTTTGACGCCTGCATCGCCCCACCAGACGGCGACCAGGGTCGCCGGTCCCGTCGTGGTGACGTTGCCGCTGGTCAATACGAGCCCCGGTGCCGGGTAGTTCTGCGCCATGTCCTTCAATACGCCGGCATGCATGACCTCGATAAAGGGCACCGAGATCTCGCCGGCGGGATTGGCGCGCTTGGCAATGCTAACCGTGTGGCCAACGCCTCCTTTGGCGGAGAGCACGGCGTAGGCAGACACGGTGAAAGCGCCGCTGTAACCGTTGTAGACCACCGTGTCGCCAATGCGCTTCCAGCGATTGTCATAGCTATCGACAGGCTTGTCGGCGTTTCCCGCATAGCCGCCGTTGAGCACGATCAGCGAGCTGCCTGTGGCTTGCGTATCGATGGGTGAGGTGACGGCTGGCGCCACGCCCATGCCCTCGGAATGGGTCAGCAGGGTGTGTGCGCCAAGTGATGGTGTGGCTAGCACGGCGGGAGGGGCGTCAGCTGCCTGCGTCGCGGTGGCGCCCGCCATCAACAAGGCCGCCATCGTGGCTCGTCGGCGTGAGGCTGCAACCGGGTTTCGACGGCCGTGCATGACGCGGTCCCCCTCCGTCTATTGGAAAAGAGATATTGCGAACCAGGTCACACTATGTCAAGAATGATTTCTGCTGCAGGGTCACTCTATCGTGGCTTGTTCTGCGTGATGAAGCAGACCCTCATTGGCATCGTGGAAACGCCGACAGGGGACCGGCTTGGCCAACGAGACCGACTTTCTCGATCTGTATCGGACGCTCGGGCTGCGCCCGGGTTGTAGCTTGCTTGATCTCAAGCAAGCCTACCGCCGTCATGTCGGACGCCTGCATCCCGATCGGATGGTTGGCGCGCCAAATGACCCAGCGGTCGACGCCCGGCTGCAACGCATCACGGCGCTTTATGGCGCCGCGATGGACTTCCAGCGTCAGCACGGGCGTCTGCCCGGGGCTACCTTGCGGGTGCGCTTTTCAGTGCCGGAGGCGAGCGCGCAGTCTGCACGCGTACCGTTGCCATCCAGGCGCCGCACTTCGCGGCGCTCGGGCATCGTCGCATTGGCGGTGGCTCTGGTCGTTGCGGTGCTGATATGGAATGGCGTTGCCTGGTCACCGCCGCCACCGGATGCCTCCGTACATGCCAGGGACGCTCCCGTTCTGCCGCTAGGCAGCACGATGAATACGCCCGCGCTGGAGATCGGTATGTCTTCCGACCAGGTGCGTTCGATCGAGGGCGAGCCGACTGGCATCCATGACGATCGCTGGGAATACGGCCCTTCCTGGATTCGCTTTGAGCACGACGAAGTCGTGGACTGGTACAGCTCACCGCTACGCTCACTAGCCACCGCCAAGCGTACGCCAGATGCCGCGCCGGTCGTGCCAACGGCAACCGACAATTAGCGAGCCCCGCGGCCGAACAGTACGACCTCGACGGTCTGAATAAGAATCAGCAGGTCGAGCAGCAGGTTGTGGTTCTTCACATAGAACAGGTCGTACTTGAGCTTCTCGGCCGCTTCTTCGACGGTGGCTCCATAGGGATAGCTCAGCTGAGCCCAGCCGGCGAGGCCGGGTTTCAGGCAATGCCGGAGACTGTAGTAGCGAATCTGCAAGGCCAGGTCAGCCACAAACTGGGGACGCTCGGGCCTTGGTCCCACAATGCTCATATCGCCCTTGAGCACATTCCACAACTGCGGAAGTTCGTCGACGCGCAGCTTGCGGCTGATACGTCCGACACGCGTCACGCGGTCGTCGTTCTTGCTGGCCCAGCGGGCTATGCCGTCGCGTTCGGCATCCGTACGCATGCTACGAAACTTGAGCAATAGGAACGTTCGGCCGTGTTCGCCGACGCGCTCCTGGCGATAGAGGATAGGTTGGCCCGGGCCCGATTCCAGCCAGATGGCCAGCGCCTCGAGCAGCATCAATGGCCAAAGCGTCAGCAGCAGCACCGCGGCGGCGCCTAGATCGAAGCAGCGCTTGCTGAGCAGGCGCAATGGCGTGGCATTGAAGCCGCCTGAGAAGACCAGCCAGGACGGATCGAGAATGGTCAGCTGCACGCGTCCCGACTCGCGTTCGAAGAACGTGGTCAGGTCGGTGATCGTCACGCCCATCTGGCGGCATTCGAGCAGGTCGTCCATCGGCAGGTGACCGCGACGATCGTCCACGCCAACCACAACCTCGTCGATCTGCTCACGCTGCACTATGACCTGCAGGGGCGTGTTGAGCCGCATGAGTTGTTCGTTAGGCACCGCCACGGGTTCATCCATTCGGGGCACATAACCCACGACGCAGAAGCCGCGTCGATCAGTGCGGCGGCGCATCTGGTTGTGAATTTGCGCGGCTCTCAGGCCTGCGCCAAGAATAAGTACCCGGCGCTTGAGTGCATTCACATCGACCAGGCGAAGAAAGGCCAGGCGAAACCCCAGCACCAGGGCAAAGCCCAGCGACAGCGCGATGGCCAGCACGCCGCGGCCAACATAGGCTTGTGGCACGACGTAATAGCCGATCACCAGCAGGGTGCCACCCAAGGCAAACGCCACGGCCTGTCGCGCAAGCAAGCCAAAGCGGCTGGTGCGCATATGCGACTGGTACTGGCCGAGCGCGACCATGCCAGTGACGATGACCGTGCCGAATACGAGCGCACGTTCCGGCAAGTGCACCGAAAACTCGGCGAGCTCATCCGGGCTGCGAAAATAACGTAGGTACGTGGCCATGCTCAAGGACAGCGCAAGCAACAACAGCTCGCACAAGCCGAGCAGCAAGAGCCAACGTACGGATTGCCGACGCAGGAAACGAAGCATCCGACTTCCCCCTTTCCCCCAGATTTGCGCTGTTTTCCTTCAGCAGGCGGAAAGAGTAGAGCCGTGCAGTGACCAGTGTCGATGTAACTTACGTCAGAGTTTCGCCGGCAGTCATGCCTATGTTTCAGGCGTGAAACACCCATGTTGCCGAGGTAGGGCGATGGCGAGTTTGGCGCTGACCGCTATGGTTGTGGCGACCCAAGGACGTATAACGAACAGCGTGTCACGTTCACCGGAGCCGCCCATGCGCCAACCAGACCGATCGGTAGTTGCAGCGGGTGAACCCAGCACGCGGGTGCGTTGCCGGCGGAAGCGGGCGGAGCAACTCCATTCGTACCGCTGAGTGACATGCTCGAAGGCGGTTCCTTAAGGCCTACGCCGAATGCCTTGAGCAAGGCTTCTTTGCGCGTCCATAGCGCCAGCAGCCATGCTTCGTGTTGCGCAGGGGGAAGCAAGGCCAGGGTGGCGGCTTCATCGGTAGAGCAGAGCACGTCGGCAAGCTCGCGCAAGGGGGCGCGTGGAGGTGAGAGTTCAATGTCAACACCGATCGTCGCGGCATCCGTTATCGCGATGGCAACCTGCGTGCCGCTATGGCTCAGGCTCGTCGCGTAGGTCGTGTCGGTGAGTATCGGTTGGCCTGACCGGCTAGTGGATAGCGGGACCTGTGCGGCTTCCCGTTGCAGTGTCAGGCCAAGTACATGGCGCCACATTGCATGGGCCAGCACATACGTATCGCGATCAAGGGCATGCCGGAAGCGGGCCGCCCGTTCGCGCTCGCGTTGAACCAACAGAGCAAGGGCCTCCTCGCTGAAGTGACTCCACGGCGCGCAGTCGAACTGTACGACGCAGGCCTCGCCCGCGGCGGGTGGCTTGAAGTCGCAGCCATTCAGTACATGCCTGGCGCCGAGCGTGAATGCCTGGCTCAGTGTGGCCGTCATGGCCGCTACAACAGACCCGCGCTTTCGCAGGTCGCAAGCGCGCCACGCAACTGGTCCGCCAGTCGGAGACTCAGCGCGACAATGGTGAAGGTCGGAAAGGCCCAGCCGCCGGTGGGAAACACCGAGCTACCGGCGATATGCAGGTTCTGCACGCCATGCACGCGGCAATGACGATCGACGACACCTGAGCGCGGATCATCCGACATGCGCGTCGTCCCCAGGTGGTGGGCCGTGCCGTGTACCTCTGGAGCGGCGCCGTCATCATTTTCCAGCCAAGGCTCAAGCTCAAAGCTGCCACCGCAAGCACGCGCCAGTTCGTTACCGAACAGCGTGGCCGCCGAGCGGTAAGTGTGGTGATCGAGTGGCGTAAGCCGCCACTCCACGTTGACCTTGCGCTGCCCCAGTGCATCGGTTTCCGGTCCGAGGGTGATGCGGCTATGTGGATTGGGCGCCTGCTCAAAAAATCCTACCAAGTCGATATGGCTGCTGCTCACCGTGGGTTTGTCGGCGATTTTTTGCACGAAGGCGCGGGCGATGTCGCCGATGCCCAGGCCTAGCCTGAGCGCCAGTGTGCCCAAGCTCTCGGTCGGTGCGGCGAAGCCCTCGCTGGCGGGGCCGTTTCTAAGCGCTTCGCACAGTCGTGCCTCGAGCAACGCGCCCTCATCCTGCACGGGGCGGCGCAAGGCCGCGCGCAGTTCGCGCAAAGCGCGAATGCCGTTGGGGAGCGGGCCTTCCACGCCGAACGGATGGACGCGACCGTTCAATAATCGCTGCCGACGTTGTGCCTGCGGGGACAAGCCGATTTCGGGAAATGTCGGTGAAGTTCCCTTGCCAATCCGACGGTCGTAGGGGCGAGTGACCCGGTGAGGCGTATCGGTGGAGAGCGTGCCCAGTTTTCCGCTGGGGTGATCCATGAAGTAGCGCCCGACCAGGTCGTTCTGGTTACCCAGGCCTTGCGGCACGACCGAATCGGAAAGCAGCAGCAGGCGCGCGTTTTCGATCCCGCCGCAGGCGAGCACATATTGCCTGGCGCGAATGGTGCCGCGATAGCCGCCCAGCGTTCCGATGCGAGCTTCCTGCACGACCGCTCCATCGGGCGTCGGCATCAGCTCAAGCAGATTGACGTGCAGTAGCACGTGGATGTTGGGTGCTCGATCCAGCTCCTCGCGATACGCCTCACCGAATAGGATCGGGCTACGCGCGAAGATCTGGTTGACCAGCTTGGACTGCTCGAAATCCAGCGGTGGATGGGTCGTCGGACTTACAAACGAGCCGTCGGCAAATTCGTGGGCGTCGATCTGGCAAAGGGCCCTCGCGCGCATGTAGTAGGGCACGAGGTCGCCATAGGCTATGGGCCAGCCGCTATGCGGCACCCAATCGCGCTGGTCCAGATCGTAGGGACTCAGCGGAATGCAACCGCCACCCCACAAGTTGCAGCTGCCGCCGAAAACGCGCATGCGGGAGCTGCCTGGATCCAGCGTTAATGCGCCCGCCGAGCTACCTTCGTACAGCGCCTGGCTTTGTTGCTCGCCCGCTTCGCCGCCGCTTTCAATGAGGCATACCTTGATCGAGGTGCCGATGAACGATCGCGCGATCGTGATGCCCGCAGCGCCGGCGCCGATGATGCACAGGTCCGCTTCCATGTCGGCCGCATGCGACCCGATCAGGTAGTCGATGATCACTCCGTCCCCCTATCGCCAAGAACCCGCTGGTGCGCGACAACGCACCGCTTTGCGGAACTGATCCGTGGCGAATCGGGCAGGTGATCCGGGGCTACCTGGAGACCCTTTCAATCAAACACGGAAATACTCTCGGTACCAGCGTACAAAGTTATCGACCCCGGTTTCTACCGACACCTGCGGCCTATAGCCAACGGCCTGTATCAGGTCGGTTACATCGGCTTCGGTATCGGGAACATCGCCGGGTTGGAGCGGGAGAAGCTCCATCGTCGCCTTGCGGCCAAGACACTGTTCCAGCACTTCGATGTAGTGCAGGAGCTCCACCGGGCGTTCGTTGCCGATATTGAAGAGGCGGTAAGGAGCAACGCCGCTGTTCGCCGGATCGGGGACGTTGCTGTTCCACTGCGTATCGATCGTGGGCACGTCGTCGAGCGTGCGGATCACCCCTTCGACGATGTCGTCCACGTAGGTGAAGCTGCGCTTGTGCTTGCCGTGATTGAAGACCCGGATGGGCTCGCCAGCGAGAATGGCACGAGTGAAAAGGAAGAGCGCCATGTCGGGGCGACCCCATGGGCCGTACACAGTAAAGAAGCGCAGCCCGGTACTTGGAATGCCATAGAGATGCGCATAGCTATGCGCCATCTGTTCGTTGGCCTTCTTGGTCGCAGCGTAGAGCGTGAGCGGATGCTCGGCCGACTTGTGTTCAGTGAACGGCATGGCCGTGTTGGCGCCATACACCGAACTGGTGGAGGCGAACACGAGATGCTCGACGCCATGGTGGCGGCAGCCTTCGAGCACATGCAGAAAACCCACCACGTTGCTGCTCGCATACACATGCGGGTTTTCAGCCGCGTAGCGCACGCCGGCCTGCGCCGCGAGATGTACGACGCGTTGCGGCCGGTGGTTGGCGAACGCCCGCTCCATGGCGCCGCGGTCGGCCAGGTCCGCATGGATATGCGTATAGCCGGGTCGGTCCACGAAGCGCGCAAGGCGCGCCTTCTTCAAGGTGACGTCGTAGTAATCGTTGAGGTTGTCGAGACCAACGACTTCATCGCCACGATCGAGCAATCGCTCCGCGACGTAAGACCCGATGAATCCGGCGGTGCCGGTGACCAACACTTTCATTGAGGCGATTCCTATGGATCAGAGCGTCCCTAGAGGCGGCCGTCGACGTCGGCGCGCGGGAGTACGTACTTCACGTCAAAGATCACCGACGCGGGTTTGCAGAAGGCGCGGATGCCAGAAGCACCCAGGGCAACGAACTGGTGGTGACCCACAGCGACGATCACGGCGTCATAGTGGCCAGCCTGCGGCGCATCGATCGGCGTCAACGCGTACTCGTGCTCGGCTTCGGCGGCGTTGATCCACGGGTCGTGTACGTCGATCTCGGCATTGTAGCCACGCAGTGCATGCACGATGTCGACCACGCGCGTGTTGCGCAGATCCGGGCAGTTTTCCTTGAACGCCAGCCCAAGGATCAACACCCGCGCGTGCACAGGGTTGATGCCCTTGCGCACCATCAGGCGGATCACTTCGTTGGCGATATGCGGACCCATGCTGTCGTTGGTGCGCCGTCCCGCCAGGATCACATCCGGGTGATGACCGACTTCCTGTGCCTTGTGGGTGAGGTAGTAGGGGTCCACGCTGATGCAATGGCCGCCCACCAGGCCGGGCCGGAACGGCAGGAAGTTCCACTTGGTGCCAGCGGCCTGCAGCACTTCCAGCGTGTCGATGCCCAATTTGTTGAACAGGATGGAGAGGTCGTTGACCAGTGCGATGTTGAGATCGCGCTGGGTGTTCTCGATGACCTTGGCCGCTTCGGCCACTTTCAGTGAACTGGCCCTGTGCGTGCCGGCGGTGATGATCGAGCCGTACAGGCGATCGACGAAATCGGCCGTCTCGGGTGTCGAGCCCGAGGTCACCTTGAGAATGCTGGTGACCCGGTGCAGCTTGTCGCCCGGGTTGATGCGTTCGGGGCTGTAGCCGGCGAAAAAATCGCGGTTGTAGACCAGGCCTGAGCCCTTCCCGAGGATGGGCACGCAGACTTCTTCGGTGCAACCGGGGTAGACGGTGGATTCGTACACCACCACGTCACCTAGCTTGAGCACCTTGCCCAGCGTTTCGCTGGCGCGGATCAGCGGAGTCAGGTCCGGGCGCTTCGCCGAGTCGATCGGCGTAGGCACGGTGACGATGTAGACGTTGCGATCGGCCAGGTCGGCCAGGTCGGAGCTGAAGCGCAAGTGTTCGATCTCGGCCAGCTCCTGCGCGCTCACTTCCAGCGTGTTGTCGCGACCCTCGTGCAGTTCACTTATACGAGTCTGGTTGATATCGAAGCCAACGGTGTCATAGCGCTTGCCAAACTCGACCGCCAACGGCAGTCCAACATAGCCGAGGCCAATGATGGCGAGCTTGGTGCTTTCCAGATTCTGCATACCAACGTCCCGGTTGCTGGTTTTGTATGGGCACGGATTCGGCCAGCAGGTTATCCGAAGGATCACCCGGATGGGTCACGAGATGCCCCTGTGCGTTTGGCGGCGCCAAGTTCCGGTTGAACGCGGACGCCCCCCTGCGGCATGCCTGTGCGGCAAGGCTAACAGGGTAGGGCACGGTTTCAGCTAGGCCATTGGTTGCCAGCCGGATGGAGGATGGTCGCGTTGTGACCCGGTTTGCAGCCCCTCTGGGGCGATAGCCTGGGAGCGACGCATGGCCGTGGCCCGCGCATGCGCCTGGTAGCGCATGCGCGGCCAGGTATCAGGACCAGCTGCTGTCGTCGAAGCCGCCGTCGTTGCTATCGTCGAAATCGGAGGACGCAAAGTCCTGGTCGCTGACGTCGCGCGAGCTGACATCACGCGAGTTGTTGTCGTAGTAGTTGTTCTCCGTGACATTCTCGATCACCGAGGGCTGGCCACCGCCGCCAAAGAAGCCGCCACCGCCATGATGGCCGCCGAGCAGGTTCTCGATGCCGTCGAACAGGAACATGCCGCCGGCAACACCAGCTGCCGTGGTAGCTGCGCTGGCCAGGAAGCTCGGCGCGGCAGGCGGTTGGGCCGGGGCGCCACCGCCGAACAAACGATCCTTCCAGCTCGGCGCGGCGGCCTGCGGCTGGGCCTGAGGCGGCATCGGCGGAGGCGTCGCGCCCCAGGCGGACTGCTGCCCACCCAGGAAGCTGCCACCACCTTGCTGCGCGGCCGCCTGGGCCTGCAACTGGGCGATCTGTGCCTTGGCGCTGTCGAGTGCGTGCTGCTGCAACAGGCTGCGTTGCACCAGCAGGTAGAGCGCGTCGGGTTGACCGGCGAGACGCTCATGAATCAGTGCATCCGCTTGTGGGTCTTTCGCCACGCCGCTTGCAGCGGCCAGGCGCAGAAGAAAATCATCGAGTAGCTGTTGTTCCTGCGGTGTCATGACTAGCGAATCTCCGTGGACTGCGAATGGCGCCCACTCTGACCGTCAGCATGGCAGGTGGGCAGTGCCGGAAGTGTGCCCGTTCTGCGTGACATCAAGTGTGTCGCGCTATCCGTTTGCCTGGCAGTCAGCCAATCGCAGGGTCTTTCGATCGCGGCTGGGCTTAGGCTCGGTAGCCGGACCTTGCCCAGGCACGGTCTCGATCAGTACTTGGCAGGTACGAAGTGATAGTCGTAAGCCGGCGCCCGGTATCCCTTGGCCTTTTGCCTGGGCGGTAGCTCGAACTTGGGGTGCGGGATTTCCTTGTAAGGGATCAGGCTCAGGAAGTGCGAGATGCAGTTCAAGCGGGCCCGCCGCTTGTCGTCGGCCTCGACCACGTACCACGGGGCTATCTTGGTGTCCGTGGCGGCAAACATGTCGTCGCGCGCCTCCGAGTATTCGTACCAGCGCCGATGCGATTCCAGGTCCATCGGGCTCAGCTTCCAGATTTTCCGCGGGTCGCGGATGCGCCCGTTGAACCGCCGTGTCTGTTCTTCCTTGCTGATTTCGAACCAGTATTTGATCAGGGTGATGCCCGAATCGACGATGTCCTTTTCCCAGGCAGGGCACATTCGCAGGAAACGGTGGTATTGGTCGTCCGTACAAAAGCCCATGACGCGCTCGACGCCGGCACGGTTGTACCAGCTGCGATCGAAAATCACGATCTCTCCCCCTGAGGGGAAGTGCTTGAAGAAGCGCTGGAAGTAAATCTGCGAGCGCTCCCGCTCTGACGGCGCGGGGAGTGCGATCACGCGGAAAACCCTGGGACTGACGCGTTCGGTCATGCGCTTGATCACGCCACCCTTGCCCGCCGCGTCCCTGCCTTCAAAAATGACGACGACTCTGGCGCCGGTGTGCTTGGCCCAGATCTGCAGCTTGACCAGCTCGGCATGTAGCTCCGCGATTTTCACTTCGTAATCCTGTCGGCTCAGCTTCGCCTTTGCGGCTGCCTGTGGGCTTTCCACTGGCGCAGATTTCTTGGCTTTCTGTTTGCTCATGACGTCACCATCGGCGGAATGCATTAGTTGAAGTCTTCGGATCGCTTCGCTATCGCTCTGGAGAACTGCGCAATTTGCCTGAATTGCTCGATCAGGTCGGTGGCCAGCCGAAAATTCAGCACATCGGTCTTGTCGGCGAGTTGCAGGCGGTTGAGCACGCCTTGCCGAGCCGCCGCGGCTAGCGCCTCGATATCCGCTTTCGCCGTGCTGACCTGAAGCGCTGCTTCCCCGCTTGGTTGACCTATCGTGGTGATGGCCAGCTCGAGGTTTCGAAGCACGGCTTCGGCGAAGCGGACGGTGGATTCTTCGCGCAGACGCGTCAGATCGATGCCTTGTGTCAGCCTTTGCTGGCCGACCGAAACGAGGTTGGTGGCGATGATGCCGCTGATACTCTCCAGGTTGGTGGTGATCTGCGCGAGACCGACCATCCGCTGACCTTCCTTGCTGGAATGCTCTACTTCGGACAACTGACCGATGTAGTGAATGATCTCGGATGCCAGCTGATCGCTGTCCCTGTCCTGCTCCAGCAGCAAGTTGATGTCCTCCATGCTGCCATCGATGACAGTGACCGAGCCGCGTCGAACGATGCCAAGGACATGTTCGCCTAGTCGTCTCAGCTCCAGGCAAATGCGTTCCAGCCCGAGTGACGGTACGGTCAGCGAGGATTCGTCCAGGTAGAGCGCTTCGCCGGCCGGTTTGGTCTCCTTTGGCCGCGATGGAACGACGCGTTCGGCAAGCTTGCTGATCGGCCCGGTGAACCAGATCAGGATCAAGGTGCTTACCACGCTGAAGATCGTATGGACGTTGGCCACCTGGCGCGGGGTTTCGGCCGCCAGTCGGGCAACGCCTTGCAGCTCCGGATGGGACGGCGAAATGTAGCGCGTCAGGTCAGCCATCTGCGGAATCAGGAAAACCCAGAACAGGATACCCAGGGCGTTGAAGATGAGATGCACCACGCCGACTTGAAGCGCCTCGGGTGGTTTGCCGATGGAGGCCAGCAAAGCCGTTCCGCAGGTGCCGATGTTGGCGCCGAGAATCAGCGAGATACCGGCCTCCAGCGGCATCAGCCCCTGGCCGCCGAGCGCAATCACGATGGCCAGCGTCGCCGCCGAGCTTTGAACCACCGCGGTGAAGACGGCACCAACGATGATCCCTAGTAGCGGGTTCTCCATGTCCTGCATGGCGTCGATGAACGGTTGAAACGTGCGCAACGGGCGGGTGGCGTCGCCCATGAACTGGATGCCAAGGAACAACAGGCCAAGCCCCATGATCACTCCGCCAAGCTGCCGTAGCAGCGCGCGTTTCGCGAAGGCGTGAAACAGATAGCCGATCGCCAGCATGAAGGGCGTCAGGCGTGACACATCGAAGGCGATGATCTGCGCCGTGACCGTCGAGCCGATATTGGCACCCATGATCATGGGCACGGTCTGACTCAAGGTCATCAAGCCGGCGGAAACAAAGCCAACCATCAGCACCGTGGTGATGGTTGACGAATTGAGCAGGGCGGTGATGATGGCGCCGCCCAGAACGCCGCGGAACCGGTTCGCGGTCAGCGCGCTCAGCATGGACTGCAACCTCGATCCGGCGATGGCCTTGAGGCCACCTGTCATGAACTCCAGGCCGAGCAGGAAGAGGGCCAGGCCGCCGACCAGCAATCCGAACATGCGGATCAGGTTCAGGCTGCTCGGCTCGATCTCGGCGAGTGCGGTGATCATCATGGGCTGGCTTTCCTCACGACACGCTCTGTGAAATGGATGGCCGTTGAAAACGAGCTGTCCTGTCCTAAGGCCGGTCCGAGCTCAGGCGGAAGAGGATTTCTTCGATGCGCCCGATAGGCGAATAATCCACTTCTCGGCCTCGACCACGAGGAAGAACACAAAGCCGCCAAGGATCAGCCACGGCCAGATACGCAGCGGAATAGCCTCGGTGCCAAACAGCTCCTGGAGCGGCAAGGCATAGGTAAACAGAAGCTGGAGGACGATCACCGCGCCAATGCCCATTGGCAGATAGCGATTGCCCAGATGCGCCTTGATCGACAGCGACGAATCGACCCGATAGCGCGTATTGAGCAGATAGAAGATCTGACCGATGGTGAGGGTATTGACTGCAACTGTCCGGCCGAGCTCATCGGACGCGTTCTGGGCCTTCATCCAGAAGAACGCGCACAAGGTCAGCGCGAGCAGGCTCAAGCCGACGAAAATCACCCGCCATATGCCGAACCCGGAAAGGATCGGGCGCCCAGCCACGGCGGGTGGGCGACGCATGACGTCCAACTCGTGCGGCTCGAACGAGATGACCAGGCCAAGCGCGACCGACGTCACCATATTCACCCACAGCACCTGGGGCGCCGTGATCGGCATGGTGAAACCCAGCAGGATCGCCACCATGATGACGGCTGCCTGGGCCACGTTCGTCGGCAGCATGAAGAGAATGGCTTTCTCGATATTGTTGTAGACCGTTCGTCCCTCGCGGACAGCAGCGGTGATCGAGGCGAAATTATCATCGGCGAGCACCATGGCGGCGGCTTCCTTGGTGACTTCGGTGCCCTTGATGCCCATGGCCACGCCGATGTCTGCTTTCTTGAGCGCGGGCGCGTCGTTCACGCCGTCGCCCGTCATCGCCACGATCTGGTTGTTCGCTTGTATGGCCTTGACGAGCCGAAGTTTATGCTCGGGGCTGGCGCGCGCGAACACGTCGACCTTCTCCACCTGTTCCTGCAGCGTGGCGTTATCCATCGCCTCGATTTCGACACCGGTAAGCGCCGTCTTGCCGTCGCCGATGCCCAGCATCTTCGCGATCGCGGCGGCGGTGATCTTGTGGTCGCCGGTAATCATCGTCACGCGAATACCGCCGGCGTGGCATTCCTTCACCGCTTCGATCGCTTCCTTGCGCGGTGGATCGAGCAAGCCGACCAGACCCAGCAGGACGAGTGTCTTGGGCAAATCGGCGGGAGAAAGATTTCGATCGGCGAGGCCGGGATGATCGAGCCAGGCGAGCGCCAGCACCCGCTCGCCCTGGGCGGCCAGTTCGTCCGACGCCGCGAGGAAATGAGGGAGATGGATGGGCTGAGGACCGTCCTTCGTCTGCTGCCGATCGCAGTGCTCCAGGATCACTTCGGGCGCGCCTTTGACGAGTAAAAACTGGCCGGCATCCGCAGCTTCGTTGAGCGTGGCCATGAAGCGATGTTCCGACTCGAAGGGAATCGCATCGACGCGGCGATACGCCGATTGCTGTTCCTGCCGGTCCAGTCCGATTTTGTTTGCGAACGGATAGAGCGCACCCTCGGTGGGATCGCCTTCGACTTTCCAGACGTTTTCCTCGAAGCGCAGTTCGGCGTCGTTGCAAAGCATCGATACGCGGCCCATCAAATCGAGTACGGGATCTTTGCTGGCCGGTGCGCCATCCCGCAACACCCGTCCTCCTGGTGCATAGCCTTCGCCTTCGATCTTGTAGGCAGCATCCGCAGTGACGGCCGACACGACCATCATTTCCATCAAGGTCAGCGTGCCGGTCTTGTCGGAACAGATTCGCGACACGGAGCCCAGCGTTTCCACCGCCGGAAGTCGCCGAATGATGGCGTGGCGTTGGGCCATCCGCTGCACACCGATGGCCAGGGTGATTGTGATGATTGCCGGCAAGCCTTCCGGGATCAGCGACACCGCGATGCCGACGACGGCCTGAAAGATTTCGACAAACGGCAATCCTTCGACCCATCGACCATAGGCGAAAACCAACGCACCGACGACGAAAATGACCGCGGTAATCGCATAGCCGAATTTCTTGATCTGACGCAGCAGCGGCGTCTCCAACGGATTGACTGCCGCCAGCATCTGATTGATGCGC
Organism: uncultured Gammaproteobacteria bacterium; assembly: GCA_963765335.1. GTDB lineage: Bacteria > Pseudomonadota > Gammaproteobacteria > Xanthomonadales > Rhodanobacteraceae > Dyella. The sequence continues at coordinate 78,538 of CAVXWA010000014.1, forward strand.
CCCAGCTCGGTTTCGCTCGCCGTCGCCACGACCAGGCCCGTGCCACGCCCGGACACGACCAAGGTGCCGGAGTAGGCCATGCTATGGCGGTCTCCGACCGTGGCGTTGGCGGCGACGGGATGGATCGACTTGTCGCTTGGAACGGATTCGCCGGTGAGTGCCGCTTCTTCCATGCGCAGATTCTTGACGTCGATCAGGCGCAGATCGGCGGGCACCTTGTCGCCCGATTCGAGTAGCACGATGTCGCCCGGCACCAATTGCTCGGACGCGATCATGCGGGTCTCGCCAGCGCGCAGGGTTCGCGCCTCCGCGGAAAGCATATTGCGGATCGAATCCAGCGCTTTCTCTGCCTTACCCTCCTGGACGAACCCAAGCAAGGCGTTGATGACGACGACGCCAAGAATGATTGACGCATCGATCCACAGCCCGAGCATCAGTTTGACGAAGCCGGCACCGAGCAACACGTAAACCAGGATATTGTTGAACTGGCCCAGGAACTTCATCAGCAGGCTTTGCTTGCCCGCTTCCGGCAAGCGGTTTGGGCCGTACTTTTGAAGCCGTTCGGTGGCTTCCGCGGCGTTCAGGCCCGACGTCGGATCGACTCCCAGCTTCTTCGCCGCGTCTTCCGCGCTCACGGCATACCACGCCGTGGCCTCCCTTTGACGTCCTTCGCCTGCCGTTTCGTTCATCGCTCACTCCACAATGACGTTGCGGGTGCTGACTTTTAGAAACCGGGTTTTGGGGGCACGTTCTATAGCGGGTTTAGCTGGCGATGGCGGCAACCATTCAACCTGGTCTTGCTGGATAAACCCGGTTCGACAAGAGGGGTCCACGCCCTGTGCTTCAATGCCGATCAACGGATCCGCGCAAGAGAGTCCCCGCTCGTGGGTATGGCCGCTTGCCCACCCGTGCCGGCCTTGCGCAGTGTGTTGCCGACCAGCGTGTAGCCAGCGTGACGCAGGGGGCGCGGCTTGCCGCCAGGCTTCCATTCCTGGCGTCTGGAATGGTACCCCTCTCAAAGCAAAACAGCGCTTCACACCACGAGGTGTCAAGCGCTGTTTTGACTGGAATGAATTGGTGGAGCGGAGGAGGATCGAACTCCCGACCTCTGCATTGCGAACGCAGCGCTCTCCCAGCTGAGCTACCGCCCCACACGAGTCATCGATATTACCAGTGGGCTCCAGCCTTCGCCAAGCCCCTGGGCGGGCTCTTAGGTCAGGGCAGTAGGCGAGTCAGTCCGTCATGCAGCACGTCGCGGCGCCAGCCTTCGAGAAACTCCGGCCATTGTGCCGTAACGACGTATTCCTCAAGCACCTTGCGCGGGCAAAGCAGGCCGCCGGGCAGGTCCAGCTCAGTGGCGCGGGTATCGGTATAGGTTTTCATGGCGGCAAGCGCCTTCTTCGCTTCGCCCTGCGGGGACTCCGGGATGGGTTCGGCCGCTGCGACTTCTTCGGCGTCGAGTGGAAGACGCAGCAAGTCCAACAGCTCCACTCGCTGCGGTGAACGCAGTGCCCGCTGTCCACGCGTCCGTTGTTCCAGCGCGCTGGCTGAGGCCGGTGGTTGCTGGGCCAGGCTCATGGCCAGCGCGTCCTCGAGCAACCACGGGCGAGGGCGGTCAAGTGTGCGTGCTGCCTGGTCGCGCCAGCGCAAGATCCGACGAAGCAGCGCACGCTGCTCCGGTCGCCATTCGGAAGCGCCGCGAAACGAACGCTGCGGCTGCGGGTCGCCTTCGCGGTGACAGGCGCGCTGCTTGAGGCGCTCACAGTCTTCGGCATGCCAGGCCGTGCGATCGCGTTCTGCCAGGCGCGCAGCGAGCTGTTCGTGCACGGGTTTGAGGTAGACCACGTCGAGCGTGGCGTACGCACGTTGCGATTCGGTAAGCGGACGCTGTAGCCAGTCCGAGCGCGTTTCGCCCTTATCCAGCTCGGCACCGGTCAGCTCGGCAACCAGGGCCCGATAGCTGATGCCCAGTCCCATGCCGACGAAGGCGGCGGCGATCTGGGTATCGAACAACTGGCGCGGTCCGTGCGGCAGCAGCGGCGACAGCGCTTCGAGATCCTCGCTGGCACTATGCATGGCGGTAGTAGCGCCGCCGTCGCCGATCAGCGGACGCAGCGCGTCGCCGATGTCGAAGGCCACGGGATCGACGAGTGCGTAGCGTCCATTCCATCCCAGCTGTATCAAGGCCAGCTGGGGATAGAACGTATTGCGGCGCATGAATTCGGTATCGAAGCCCAGCACGGCATCAGCGGGCAACTCGCCCAGCCAGCTTTGCAGGGCGTCGCGGTGATCGATCCATGCTGCGTCGGGGGCGAGGGCGGAGTGTTGATGCATGCGTCTTCCTGGCGATGCAGAACGCGCATTCGCGCATTGTCCTGACATCGGTTTGTGCCTAAGGTTAAGCGGTGCACCATAGCAGGCCGACCAAGGACGCCCAACATGCCGAGCAAGGAAACCGTACGTCGCCAGCGTGCCATGGGTGGAGCCTTGGGCGTTGCCGTGCTCGGCTTGGCGCTCGTTTTTCACTTCTTTCCGCGCGTCTTTCATGTGGAGCCGTCGGTCGTCGCGGGGAAGCGCGCCATGAATCTTGGTCCGATTCCGAGCACCGCCCCCGGGTCGCCCGCGACGCCGGCCCGGGGCATTGCGGAGATCGATGCCGGTCCACCGCTGACGCTGGCGCCGACCGAGGTCATCGTGGCGCGCCTTGGGCACAAGGACACCCATCTGCCCGAGCAGTTGAGTGCCGATACGCCTGAGGTCGAGGCGCTGCTGACACGCGCGGGCAAGGCGCTGCGCGCCGGTCAGCTGGCGGGCGACGAGAGTAGTGCTGTCGCAGTCTACGAGCAGGCGCTAAAGCTGAAGCCGGACAGCCGTCGTGCGGCGCAGGGTTTGTATGAAGTGCGCGCCCGCATGGTGGCGGAAATCAACCAGGACCTGGCAGTTGGCGACGCCGAGTCGGTTGCCGAACTGCTCGATACGCTCAAGGACATCCCCGATTCAAAAGACGACGTGGCCCAGCTCCAGGTGAAGTTGAAAACACTGTCGCAGGCGCGTCCGTTGCTGGCCAAGGCGGCCACCTTGTTGCAGCAGGGCAACGCAGACCAGCCCAAGGGCGCCAATGCACTGGAGCTCTATCGCCAGGTGCAGCAGATGGACCCGGTCAATGCCGTGGCGGAGCAGGGCGTGTTGCAGGTGCAGCGGGCCGTGCTTGACCGGGCACTGGCTGCGGTGGCGCAAAACGACTTCAAGGGCGCGGACCAGGCGCTAGGCGAGGCGGCGCAGATCCTCCCCGATTCGCCAGCGCTGCGCGATGTGCATACGCGTGTCGACGGCATGCGACAGGCGCGTGGGGCGGGCATTCTCGCCCAGGCGCGTTCGGCACTCGATGCCGGCAACCTGACCCTGGCCCAGCAATTGGCCGACCAGGCCAAGGCGATCAGCCCCGATCTGGCCGGCCTGAGCGATTTCAGCGAGCGCCTCACCAACTCAAGGCTCTATGCCAGCTTCAAGCCGGGCCAGGTCTTTACTGACCGCTTCGCGGACATGCCGGGACAAACGCCTTCGATGGTGGTGATACCCACGGGGACATTCCAGATGGGGGCGCCTGATGCGGAGGCCGGCCGGCAGGACGCCGAAACCCCGCAGCACGAGGTAACCATCGGCAAGGGCTTCGCGTTGTCACGCACCGCCGTCACGGTAGGCCAGTTCCGCGAGTTCGTTCGCGCCAGTGGTTATCAGCCGGATTCGGTGAGGCTAGGCGGTGCCAGTGTTTACGATGAAGGTACGGGGGCGATGCGTGATGACGTCAACGCGAGCTGGGAGACGGATTATGCCGGTCGCCCGGCCGACGCCCGCCTGCCTGTAGTCAACGTTTCGTGGAACGACGCCAAGGCCTATGTGGAATGGCTCAGCCACCGCACTGGCAAGACCTTCCGCCTGCCCAGCGAGCCTGAATTTGAATACGCCCTGCGCGGCGGCACCACGACACGGTACTGGTGGGGCGACGGCGGGCCGACCTCGAAAGTGGAAAACCTCACCGGCGGCAACGATCGCTCGCCGAGCGGGCGCCGCTGGAGCAATGCCTTTCGCGGCTATAACGATGGCTCGTGGGGGCCGGCGCCCGTGATGAGTTATGCACCCAATCCGTTCGGTCTGTACGACATCAACGGCAATGTGTCCGAATGGGTCCAGGACTGCTGGCACGACAGCTACCTGCGCGCGCCCCGTGACGGCAGCGCCTGGGTCAATCCGGGTTGCAGCGTGCGGGTGGTGCGCGGCGGCTCCTGGGGCAGCTCGCCGGAACAGGTACGCTCGGCCTATCGTCAAGGCGCCGATGCCAGTGTGCGCAGCGGTCGCGTTGGCTTCCGCGTATTGCGTGAGCTCTAAGGCTAAAGAGACGCCGTCGTCGCAGCCTGGTCGGGACGGCGCGCTTCCATGCAACTCGGCCTCGGCGAAGAGCGCTTCAGCGCTTGTGTTGTCGGCTGCCCGAACCGTAAAATGACCCGCTTTCGTGTAAGGGAATCATCGACTTAGGGCGGAGTGTCCGGAGGCTGGCGGGGTAGGGTGCAAGAGCGGATTCGTCCAGCTTTTTCCTTTGAAATCCGGTGCTTGCGGTAAGTTCCTCATAGTTGTTCTGATGCGAAAGTGGCGGAATTGGTAGACGCACTGGATTTAGGTTCCAGCGGGCTTGCTCGTGGGGGTTCGAGTCCCCCCTTTCGCACCATCCCTTACTATTTTTACAGGCGGCCGGGGGCCGCCATGCGCCTGTGACGGGCGCACTTTCAGGTACTCCAGGAGACGTCATGCAGGTTTCGGTTGAAAACGTCGGCAAGCTCGAGCGCAAGCTCACGGTGAAGTTTCCCGCGGAGCGCTTCGAGTCGCAGGTGAGCGCACGCATTGCCGAGATGGGGCGCACCGTGCGTCTTAAGGGCTTCCGTCCGGGCAAGGTGCCGACTGCGGTGATCAAGCAGCGCTTTGGCGACCAGGTGCGTGGTGAAGTCCTCTCCGACCTGATCGGCAGCACGCTGCGCGAAGCGGTTGAGCAGGAAAAGCTGCGCCCGATCGCCAATCCGGCCATCAATACCACGGGTAACCCGGTGGATGGCGAGATCGCCTATACCGCTACCTTCGAAGTGATGCCGGAGTTCCCGGAAGTCGACGTCGCCAAGCTCGAAATCTCCCGCCCGGTGGCGGAAGTGACCGATGCCGACATCGAAAAAATGATCGAGACCCTGCGCACGCAGCGCCGCAGCTTCGACCCGGTCGAGCGCGCCTCGACCGAGGGCGACTTCGTGATGTTCGAATACTCGGCCCAGGCCGGCGACTACCGCTTCCCGACGGAAGGTCTGGAGCGTGCGGGCAGCGTGCTGGGTTCGGGCACCCTGTTCAAGGCGCTGGACGAGGCGCTGGCCGGCCGCAAGGCAGACGACGAATTCGATGCCGAGATCGCCTTCCCGGCCGACTTCCGCAACGAAAGCCTTGCTGGCAAGACCGCCCAGGTCCAGTTCAAGATCATCAAGGTGCAGGAGCCGAAGCTGCCTGAGGTGGACGGCGAGTTCGCCAAGCTGTTCGGCATCGTCGACGGCGACCTGGAGAACTTCCGCAAGGAAGTTCGCGCCAACCTCGAGCGTGAGCTCAAGGCGACGCTGATGGCCCGCCTCAAGTCCGAAGTGGCCGAAAAGCTGGCCAACGCGCATCCGGACCTGGATGTGCCGAACGTGATGGTGCAGTCCGAGGCGCAAAACCTGGCCCAGGGCAGCGTGCCGCGCGGCCAGCAGGTGCCGCCGCAGCTGATCGAAGCCGCCTCGCCGATCGCCCGCAAGCGTGTCATTGCCGGTCTGTTGATGGGTGAGATCGCCCGCAAGCAGTCGCTGGTGATCGACCGTACCCGCATTGCCGAGCAGCTCGCGGCCATCGCCTCGACCTACGAGGAGCCGGAGAAGGTCATTGAACTCTATAATCGTGACCCCCAACTGATGTCTGGGCTGCAGAATCGCGTGATGGAAGATCAGGTGGCAGAGTGGGTGGCAGATCACGCCAGCACCACGGTGCAGAACCTGGGCTTCGACGAGGTGATGCGCCCGGTCAGCGCCTGAGGCATCCTTCAGGCACATCAACCGGAGAGCGATAAGCATGGCCATGGACCCGATCCAGAACCTCAACCTGGTACCGATCGTCGTCGAGCAGACCGCCCGCGGCGAGCGCTCGTATGACATCTATTCGCGCCTCCTCAAGGAGCGCGTGATCTTCCTCGTGGGCGAGGTGAACGATCAGGTGGCGAACCTGCTGGTCGCGCAGATGCTGTTCCTTGAGTCGGAGAACCCGGACAAGGACATCCATCTGTATATCAACAGCCCGGGCGGTGCCGTCACCGCCGGGTTGGCGATTTACGACACCATGCAGTTCGTCAAGCCCGACGTCAGCACCATGTGCATCGGTCAGGCCTGCAGTGCGGCGTCGCTGCTGCTGATGGCCGGCGCCAAGGGCAAGCGTTATTCGTTGCCCAACTCACGCGTGATGATCCACCAGCCGTCCGGTGGCGCCCGTGGGCAGGCGACCGACATCGAAATCCAGGCCCAGGAAATCCTGTATCTGCGCCGCCGCCTGAACGACATCTACGTTCAGCACACCGGCCAGCCGCTGGACAAGATCGAACGGGACATGGAGCGCGACCGCTTCATGAGCGCCGAGGCCGCCAAGGAATATGGCCTGATCGACTCGGTCCTCGACCGTCGCGCCGTCGATACGGTGAAATCGGCCTGATTTCAGGGGTCCGGCCCCGGTTCTGCCAGTCGTTCCGCGTCTCGCTGCAGACGCGGAACCCTGTGCTATTCTCAAACCGCAACCGATTTACCAGCAGGATCCAAGCATGAGCGACGAGCGGCAGGGCCGTTCCAACGACAGCGGCAAGATTCTCTACTGCTCTTTCTGCGGCAAGAGCCAGCATGAAGTGCGCAAGCTGATCGCGGGTCCGTCCGTGTTCATTTGCGATGAGTGCGTAGAGCTTTGCAACGACATCATCCGCGAGGAACTCGAGGAGAAGGCCGCCTCCGGGCGCAGCCAGCTGCCCAAGCCCCGCGAGATCATGGAGACGCTTGACCAGTATGTGGTCGGCCAGACCCGCGCCAAGAAAGCGCTGGCCGTGGCTGTGTACAACCACTACAAGCGGATGGAATCGCGCCAGAAGAGCGACGACGTCGAGCTGGGCAAGTCCAACATCCTGCTGATCGGCCCCACGGGTTCGGGCAAGACGCTGCTGGCTGAAACGCTGGCACGCCTGCTCAACGTGCCGTTCACCATCGCCGACGCCACCACGCTCACCGAGGCGGGCTACGTGGGCGAGGATGTGGAAAACATCATCCAGAAGCTGCTGCAGAAGTGCGACTACGACGTCGACAAGGCGCAGTCCGGCATCGTCTATATCGACGAAATCGACAAGATCTCGCGCAAGAGCGAGAACCCGTCGATCACCCGCGACGTTTCTGGCGAAGGCGTGCAGCAGGCGCTGCTGAAGCTGATCGAGGGTACCTTGGCCTCGGTGCCGCCGCAGGGTGGTCGCAAGCATCCGCAGCAGGAATTCCTGCAGGTCGACACCAAGAACATCCTGTTCATCTGCGGCGGCGCATTTGCCGGACTGGAAAAGGTCATTCAGCAGCGTTCCGAGACCACTGGCATCGGTTTCTCGGCCGAGGTGCGGAGCAAGGAGCGTCGGGAAAATCTGGGCAAGGTGCTGGCTGATGTCGAGCCGTCCGACCTGGTGCGGTATGGCCTGATTCCCGAGTTCGTCGGTCGTCTGCCGGTGGTTGCCACCCTCGAGGAACTGGACGAGCCGGCGCTGGTGCAGATCCTCACGGAGCCGAAGAACGCCGTCACCAAGCAGTTCAAGAAGCTGTTCGAGATGGAAGGTGTCGAGCTGGAGTTCCGCCCTGAAGCGTTGCAGGCGATTGCCCGCAAGGCATTGAAGCGCAAGACGGGCGCTCGCGGCCTTGCGCACCATTCTCGAGCAGGTGCTGCTGGACACGATGTACGAGCTCCCGTCGTTGGAGCACGTGAGCAAAGTCGTGGTCGATGACGCAGTGATCGATGGGCAGGCCGAGCCTTATCTCATCTATCGCGGCAACCTCAAGCAACCGCGTGCAGCAGGCGAGGGCGGCGACGCCGCCTGACTCGCTGCAACGTAGCAGTGCCAGCGCGATGGCCTCGGCAAAACTGCCGGGGCCATTTTGTTTGCGTGGATTGTCATGCACTTGTGTGCGTGGTCGTTTGCCACCACTTGACGTACAGAAGGCCCCGGCGCAGTGTCGGGGCGAACGACATACTCATCCACGAGAGACTCTCTTCGATGGCAAAGAACGCCCCCAAGCCCCAGGCCACCGGAGCCGTGCTGGAAGCCCTGCCAGTGCTGCCGCTTGCGTGACGTGGTGGTCTATCCCCACATGGTCATTCCGTTGTTCGTCGGGCGTGACAAGTCGATGCGTGCGTTGGAGCGTGCCATGGAGGGCGAGCGCCAGATTCTGCTGGTGGCGCAAAAGAGCCCTGATATCGATGATCCCGCCATCGGCGACCTGCACGAGATCGGTACGCTGGCTGGCGTGCTGCAGTTGCTGAAGCTTCCCGATGGCACGGTCAAAGTGCTGGTCGAGGGGCAGGCTCGCGTTGCAGTGGAAAACTTCAACGAAGACGGCGGCATGCTTACTGCAACGTCGCGCATCATTGAGCCGGTCTACAGCAATAAGGAGCGTGAGCTCGACGTGGTGTCGCGCACGCTGGTTTCGCTGTTCGAGCAGCTCGTCAAGCAGAGTCGCAAACTGCCGCCGGAAGTGCTCGCTACGTTGTCGGGCATTGATGATCCGTCGCGTGTTGCCGATTCCATCGCGGCGCATCTCTCCGTGCGCATGGCCGACAAGCAAAAGGTGCTGGAGACGGCCGACGTCGGTCAGCGCCTCGAGTTGTTGATCGGACTGGTCGATGGCGAGATGGATTTGCAGCAGGTGGAAAAGCGCATCCGCGGTCGCGTCAAGTCGCAGATGGAAAAGAGCCAGCGCGAGTACTACCTCAACGAACAAATGAAGGCCATCCAGAAGGAGCTCGGCGAGAGCGAGGAAGGCCCGAACGAGATCGAAGAGCTGCAGAAGAAGATCGAGGCTGCCGGCATGCCCAAGGCCGTGCTGGCCAAGGCGCGCCAGGAATTCGGCAAGCTGCGCCAGATGTCGCCCATGTCCGCCGAGGCTACGGTGGTGCGCAACTACCTGGACTGGCTGGTCGGCGTGCCGTGGAAGAAGCGCAGCAAGGTGCGCAAGGATTTGCAGCTGGCGCAGGAGGTGCTCGATGCCGATCACTTCGGTCTGGAGAAGGTCAAGGAGCGCATCCTCGAATATCTCGCCGTGCAGCAGCGCGTGAATACCATGCGCGGCCCCATCCTGTGCCTGGTGGGTCCGCCGGGTGTGGGCAAGACCTCGCTGGGCCAGTCCATCGCCAAGGCGACGAACCGAAAGTTCGTCCGCATGAGCCTCGGTGGCGTGCGCGACGAAGCCGAAATTCGCGGCCATCGTCGCACTTATATCGGTTCCATGCCGGGCCGCATCGTGCAGAACCTGCACAAGGTGGGATCGAAGAACCCGCTGTTCGTGCTCGACGAGATCGACAAGATGTCGATGGATTTCCGCGGTGACCCGTCGTCGGCCCTGCTCGAGGTGCTCGATCCGGAGCAGAACCATGCGTTCAACGACCACTATCTGGAAGTCGACCTGGACCTCTCCGAGGTCATGTGGGTCGCCACGGCCAACTCGCTGAACATTCCCGGTCCCTTGCTGGACCGCATGGAAGTGATCCGTATTCCGGGTTACACCGAAGACGAGAAGCTGGGCATCGCACAGAAGTACCTGGTGCCCAAACAGCTCAAGGCCAACGGCCTGAAGGCGGAAGAGCTGAGCGTTGACGAAGAGGCCTTGCGCGATATCGTGCGCTACTACACGCGTGAATCCGGCGTGCGTAATCTCGAGCGTGAGATTTCCAAGATCTGCCGCAAGGTCGTGAAGGAACTGACGCTGGGCCAGGTAAAAAAGGGCGCGGCGGAAAAGACTCCGGGCAAGAAGGCAGTTGCAGCCGTAAAGACGGCCAAAACCAAGTCGAAGGCACCGGGTCACGCGATGGTCAACTCGGGCAATCTCGAGCACTACCTGGGTGTCCGGCGCTTCGATTTCGGCCGCAAAGAGCTTCTGAACGAAGTGGGTCTGGTGACTGGCCTGGCCTGGACCCAGGTGGGTGGTGATCTGCTCAGCATCGAATCGTCGGTGGTGCCGGGCAAGGGCCGACTGGTCAATACCGGACAGCTTGGTGACGTCATGAAGGAGTCGATCCAGGCGGCGTTGTCGGTCGTCCGTGCCCGCGCCGATCGTCTTGGCATCGACCCGGAGTTCCACCAAAAGCTGGATATCCATATCCACGTGCCGGAAGGCGCTACGCCGAAAGACGGTCCTAGCGCGGGTATCGCCATGTGCACCGCCTTGGTGTCTGCACTTACCAAGGTGGCGGTGCGCTCCGAAGTGGCAATGACGGGTGAGATCACCCTGCGTGGTCGCGTGCTGCCGATTGGCGGGCTCAAGGAGAAGCTGCTGGCTGCCCATCGCGGTGGCATCACCACGATCATCATTCCTGAGGACAACAAGAAAGACCTTGCGGATATTCCGCAAAACATCACTGGCTCGCTGGATATCCATCCCGTGCGCTGGATCGATGAGGTGCTCGACATTGCCCTTGAGCGCCCCCTGCAGCCGCTGCAGGCCGTCGAAGACGGCAGCAAGCCCAAGGTCGAGGCGCCGATCGACGACGCCCAGGACGAGTCGCAGGAGTCGTATACGCGGCCGCACTGATTCGTGACCTGTTTCACCCTTAAGAAAACGGGCGGACTTTCGCCCGTTTTTTTCTGCCCGGGTCATGCGCTGCTGGCCCCCGGTCGCTAGCGTTTCGGTCGCCACTTTGCAAGCGCTCTCGGATAACGTCGAACTGCGGGAACCCTTGGTATTGCTTGTCATTGCGGACCCTGTAGGCCACTGGTATAAAGGCGACACCGCAGCCTGACGCCGAGCACGATGCGCAGTGATGCGGGGTTGCTTGGCGGCGCCTCGATGGCCAGTCATCAAGGGGGCGTCGTCTTGTCCCAGACTGACCACGCGGGCTGCATAACCGTTTAAGGGAGTGTCTCAATGAATAAAACCGATCTGATCAATGCCATTGCCGAGAAGGCCGAACTCACCAAGGCTGACGCCGGCCGTGCTCTTGAGGCTTTCTTCGAGACCGTGCAGAAGGCGCTGAAGAAGGGCGACGACGTGTCGGTGGTGGGTTTTGGTACCTTCACCGTGCGCAAGCGCGCTGCCCGCACCGGCCGCAACCCGCGCACCAATGAGACGATCAAGATCAAGGCCTCGAAGGTTCCGGCATTCAAGGCTGGCAAGACCCTCAAGGATGCCCTAAACTAAGCGGCTCTTCTGCTTGGTTTCGGGTGCTTAGCTCAGCGGTAGAGCGTCGCCCTTACAAGGCGAGGGTCGTAGGTTCGATCCCTACAGCACCCACCAGAAAAATGCGGAGCGGTAGTTCAGTCGGTTAGAATGCTGGCCTGTCACGCCGGAGGTCGCGGGTTCGAGTCCCGTCCGCTCCGCCACAGTTCGCAAGGGCGCCCGTGTGGCGCCTTTGCCTTTTAAGCGCCGCGCACATGGTGCGCCGAACAACGAATAGCCGGGAACAATCCATGCTGCAGGCAATACGTAACAAGCTACACGGGTGGCCTTCCGTCGTCATTCTGGGCATTTGCGTTTTCGCTATCTCGTTCTTCGGCATCGAGTCTTATTTCAGCTCGCGGACCGATACCTACGTGGCGATGGTTGGCAAGCACGAGATCAGCCAGCAGCAATACCAAGAGCGGATGAACCAGCTGCGCCAGCGTGCCATGGCCCAGCAGGGCGACCATTTCGATCCCACGATCTTCGAGCAACCCGAAGCGAAGCGTCAGGTGGTCCAGCAGCTGATCGACGAGCAACTGCTGCTGCAGGCCAACGAGAAGCTGGGCATGCGGGTATCCGATATTGCCGTGCGCGACCTGATTGCCGGGATCCAGGCATTCCAGGTCAATGGCCAGTTCGACGCCAATACCTACCGTGCCGTCCTTGCCGCGCAAAACAAGTCGCCGGGCATGTTCGAGAACGACGTGCGCTCGTCGCTGGAGACGTCACTCCTTCCGGAAGCCATTTCTGCCAGCACGTTTGTGACCGACGCCGACATGGATCGCTACCTGGCGCTGCGCACGCAACGCCGCGACCTGCGCTGGTTCGCATTGCCGCGTCCGGCACTGACCGACACGCAAGTAACCGATGCGCAGCTGGAGGCGTTCTACAAGGAACACCAGGGGGACTTCATGAACCCCGAGCAGGTCTCGTTGAAGTTCATCGAAGTCAACGGCGCTGACCTCAAGCTCGACGCACAGCCGAGCGAGGACGACCTCAAGAAGCGTTACGAGGACGAAAAGCAGCGCTTCGTGCAGCCTGAGCAGCGTCTCGTTTCGCACATCCTGATCAACGTGCCGAAGAACGCCACGCCGGATCAGCAGAAGGCGGCCTTGGCCCGGGCTGAAAAGATCGCCAGCGAAGCCACCCCTGAAGATTTCGCCAAGCTGGCCGAGCAGAATTCGGACGACTTGGGTTCGAAGCGTTCCGGCGGCGATCTGGGCTGGCTGGAAAAGGGTGTCACCAACCCGGCTTTCGATACCGCGCTGTTCTCGTTGCAGAAGGGGCAGGTCTCCAAGCCAGTATTGTCCGACGAGGGCTATCACGTGCTCTGGCTGCGCGACGTTCGCAGCGGTCAGGCCAAGCCCTTTGCGGAAGTGCGTGACCAGATCGCCAAGGATTACCTGACCACTGAGCGCGATCGCCGGTTCAGCGAACTGGCCGGCAAGCTTACGGATCAGACCTATCAGAATCCCTCGTCGCTGGAGCCGGCGGCGCAGGCCTTGACCCTGCCCATCCAGACCACCGGGCTGTTCTCGCGCAAGGGCGGTGAAGGTCTGGCCGCGAATCCGAAACTCGTCGAGGCGGCGTTCTCCGACGACGTGCTGACGCAGGGCAATAATTCACGCCTGCTCGACCTGGGCTCCAACCACGCCGTCGTGATTCGGGTCGACAAGCACGTACCGGCTGCGGCACGCCCGTTGGCCGAAGTCCGCGATCAGGTCCGCCAGAAAATCCTGGATGAACGCATTGTCGCTGAGGCTCTGAAGCGTGCGGATGGCTTGCTCGCGCGCTTGCAGAAGGGCGAGGACATGCAGGCCGTAGCTGCCTCGACGGGCGCTGCCGTGCAGGCTGTCCCGGAAGCCATTCGCGTGCAGCAGGAACTGCCCGCTGAAGTGCTCGATCAGGCTTTCCTGTTGCCGCATCCAGTGGCGGGCAAGCCGCAGTTCGCGCGTGTCCAGATGCGTGATGGCAGCTTCGCCGTACTGGCCGTCGACAAAGTGCAGGACGGCGATCTGACGAAGGTAACGCCGGAGCAGCGCACCATGCTGCGCACGCAGATGGCGCAGGCCTACGGCGCCATTGCGACGCATGAGTTCATCGATGCGCTGAAGGCGAAGACCGAGGTCAAGATCGCTACGGAGCGCATGTAACCCGGCGCCGCCGTTGTGAGGTAAAGAAAAGGGCGGCCGGATGGCCGCCCTTTTTCATTTGGAAAATCCATGGGTGGGGGCTAGGGATGCTCTGATCAACCATGCGTAGGCGTCACCGGTCCTGTCTGTTCGCAGACCACAGGGGCGTCGGCGCACGCGGGGAGAGGACATGGATGTCCTCGGCTTTGAGGAGCGAGGAAGGCAGACTGGCCGTCTGTCGAGCTGGCGCACCGAAGGGATGCGGACAGACAGGACCGGCCCCAACGTATTGAATTCAAAGTGATGGGGTGATGTCCAGAAGGCCCGCAGGCGGTGCCGCGCGGTTTGGCAAGACGGCCAGTCTTCCCGGCGCCACGCAACACCGCCTGGGGCCCTTCTGGACATCATGACGCCTGCGCAGAGTTGATCAGAGCATTCCTAGACGCCGGTCATGCCCAGGATGTTGTAGCCGGCATCGACATGGGTGATCTCGCCCGTGACGCCCGAGGCGAGATCGGAACACAGAAAGGCGCCGACGTTGCCGACTTCATCAATGGTGACGCTGCGGCGCAACGGTGCATGCTCATCGACATGTTCGAGCATCTTGCGGAAGTTCGCGATGCCGGCTGCAGCAAGCGTCTTGATCGGGCCGGCGGAGATGGCGTTGACGCGAGTGCCCTCCGGACCGAGGTTGAAGGCGAGATAGCGTACGTTCGCCTCAAGGCTGGCCTTGGCCAGGCCCATGACGTTGTAGTTGTCCATGGCGCGCTCGGCGCCAAGGTAGCTGAGCGTGAGAATGGCGCCACCGCGTCCGGCCATCATCGGCCGGGCAGCCTTGGCCAGTGCGGCCAAGCTGTAGCTGGAAATATCGTGCGCAATGGTGAAGTTCTCGCGCGTGAGATGGTCCAGAAAGCCTCCCTGCAGTGCTTCGCGCGGTGCAAACCCCACGGAGTGCACAAGGATGTCAAAACTGTCCCAGTGCTTGCCTAGCGCGGCGAACAGGTGCTCGATCTGCGCATCATCGGCTACATCGCAAGGCAGCACGATGTTGGAGCCGAAGGTATTGGCGGCTTCGTCGACGCGGTCCTTCAGGCGATCGTTCTGATAGGTAAAGGCGAGTTGTGCGCCTTCTCGATGCATGGCATTGGCAATGCCCCAGGCAATCGAGCGCTGGCTCGCAATGCCGACGATAAGCGCCCGTTTGCCGTGCAGGAATCCCATGCGTCCTCCCAGCCACAGACAGCGCGCCCAGCTGGCGTGGCCCTCTGAGTCTAGCAGTCGGTGGGGCGCGCCAGGCGAGGCGTCCGAAGGAACGATGCCACGGGTCCTGTCAGCCCGGGGAGTTTCAGCCCGGGGAGTTCACCTTCAGCACCTGGCCCGGCTTGACGCCAGGTCCCTGCAGGTGGTTCCACTGTTCCAGCTGCTTGATGTCGACCGAGTAAAGGCGTGCGATGCTCCAAAGGCTTTCACCGGATTTTACGGTATGCGTCTTCGCCGACGAGGCGGTCCGCCTCGTTTTCGCGGCTGGCGCCGAAGCCTCGGAACGATCATCGGTGGCCCCATTCAGTACGGCGGCCAGCGGAGGTAGTGCCGCGGCGCCTGGCACGCTCTGAACATCGCCGCCACTTTCGTTGTCGGCAAGCAGCGAGCTGCGGAACTGCTGCACGCGGTTGCTTGGCATCAGCAGGTAGGACGCGGCGCTCGTATCGACCATGCCGTTACGGAAGCCGGCATTGAGCTCCTTCAATTCGCTTGACGACATGCCGGCGTGGCTGGCGGCGTGTTCTATCGGCATGGAGCTGCCTACGTTCACGGCAACCAGGCGTTGCTCGGAAGGCAGTAGCGGCAGGCTCACATTGAAACGGGCAGGCTCACGGATGACACAGGCGATGGCCAGTAGCTTGACCAGATGCTCGCGGGTGACGCGTTTCACCGGCAGCTTGGGTATGACAGGTTCGGCTGCCGGCACACCATGCTGGTCGACCATTCGGCGCACGCCGAATTCGCCAGCGTTGTAGGCATAGTCAACCAGGCGCCAGTCGCCGAGATCATCGTGATAGCGGCTCAGCAACGTCATGATGGCATCCGTGGCCGCTGGGACGTCCATACGGCCATCGAAGTTCCTGTCGACGCGAATGCCCATCGCGCTCGCGGTGGAAAGCATGATCTGCCACATGCCTGACGGCAGGTTCTTGCCGCCCGACACGGGTCGATACTGGCTCTCGACCCACGGCAACAAGGCGAATTCGCCGGCGACGTTATGCTTGGCGGCGATCTGCTGCACGTAGGCGAGCCGAGGTGCGACCGTGCCCATCTGGCTTTCGAATTGTTGTGGATTCTGGGTATAGCGACGGGCCCATTCCATGATGCCCGGATCGGCATCGCAGTCTGCCATGGCGAAGCTGCCGCGCAGTTGATCCCAGATATTGGCGTTGTCGTCGCCGGGCGTTGCCGGGCCAGCGACTGGATGGCTGATATCGCGCACGGGCTCTGGGGCTGGCGCCTGTACGACGGGCGCGTGCGGCTTCTGGGCCGGTGGCGTGGCGCAGGCGGCCAGCAAGATCGACATGGCCAAGGGTAGAGTGCGTAGGCGTCGGCTCATCATCCGCGGAAAACGTCCTTGTTGGCGCGTAGCGCGGCGAAACGCGCAACACGGTCACCGTCGACGCCGTGATGGCGACTCCAAGCGATCACGGCGTCGCTGTCCGTGCGCAGAAACGGATTCGTCGCCCGCTCGGTATCCAGGGTGACAGGCAGACTGGGGCTATCGTGCGCACGCAGTGTCGCTACTTCTTGTTGGCGGGTGGCCAAAGCCGCATTGCCTGGTTCGATGGTCTGTGCGAAGCGGCCATTTGCAGCGGTGTATTCGTGTGCACAACAGACCAGCAGATCACCGGGCAGGTTGGCGAGTCGATCGAGCGAAGCGAGCATTTGCATGGGCGTGCCCTCGAATAGACGTCCGCAACCCATGCTGAAAAGCGTGTCGCCGCACAACAAAACGCCCTCGCCGGCATAGGCGATATGCGTGGTGGTGTGTCCCGGCACGGCGATGACGTCGAAGCGTGCCCGCGGGTAATCGAGCGCTACCACATCCCCGTCACCGACTCGAAGCGCCGCGACGGCGATGCGCTCATCGCGTGGTGCGTACACGGGCACAGGATGCCTGGACAGCAGTGCCTCGGTGCCACCGATATGATCGTGGTGGTGATGGGTCAGCAGGATCGCGCGTAGCTGAAGTCCGCGCTCCTTCAGGGCCGCCTCGACCGGAGCGGCTTCACCCGGATCAACGACGATGGCTTGGCCCGCATCATCGTGCAGCAGCCAGATGTAGTTGTCGGCAAGCGCCGGTAACGGTACGACGTGCAAGGAGATCGCCTCCGCGGTTTCGTATCGACTGACGCAGGCATCCGTGCATGCGCGAAGTGGCCGACTATAAAGCGGGTCGGCGGCGCACTCGTTAGTGAGACGTTAATCGGGGCTAACGCCGTTCAGACTCGTGGGCCGGTCGTGGGTGCTTGTGCAAACCAGGACACGTTATGGGTGGCTGCCGGTACACTGTCGGCATCGATCCATACCGGGCCGCCCAGGCATGTCGCAGCGCGACCAAGACATCTACACCAGCACGCCGTTGCGCAGCCTGCTCGCCGAGGAGACGGTGGCCCTGGTGCCGGAATTGCAGCGTTGCAGCGGCACGCATGCGCTACTGGTCAGCGCCGCGCCTGACGACGTACCGCCCGTCTTACCCTTGCTCGGCAACTGGACCCGATTGCGCCTTAACGCTGATCGCTACGGGGGCGACGTGTATGGGCGCAGTGACGAAGCGCTGCCATTCCTGGACGACGCGTTCGATCTGGTGCTGTTGCGTCATGCGTTGGAAGTATCCGATACGCCACAGGCGCTGCTGGAAGAGGCTTCGCGCGTGCTGGCACCCGGAGGCATCCTGGCGCTCACTGGCTTGCATCCGTTCAGTGCTTGGCTGCCGTGGATGATGTGGCGTACTCGCGGACGCACGCCCGCCCTGCGTTCGCCGCTGCTGTTGGAACGGTGGGCTCGGCGGCTTGACCTGGACATTGAACGAGTGGAGCGGGTGGGCCGTCTCTGGCCCAGCAGCAGCGTTGGCCTGGCTGCAGCACATACACTCGGCGGAGGCTATCTGCTGATCGCGCGGAAGCGGCGTCGCATGGCTACACCTATCCGCCTGAAGCCAAAACCCGTGTCCGCGCCTGTGAATGTGGGATTGGCGCCCGGCGCGCGTCGCAACGCGGCGCCTTGATGAACAACGATTGCAATGATGGGTAACAATGACTGACGTGCAAGCTTTTACGGATGGCGCTTGCCTGGGGAATCCTGGGCCGGGTGGATGGGCTGCCTTATTGCGTGCCAAGGGCACCGAGCGGATGCTCGCCGGGGGTGAAGCGGCCACGACCAACAATCGCATGGAGCTGATGGCCGCCATCGGTGCGCTTGAAGCGTTGACGCGCCCATGCAAGATCTCGCTGACCACCGACTCGCGCTATGTGATGCAAGGTATCGAGGAGTGGGTGCCGAAGTGGCGAGCCAACGGTTGGCGCACGGCTGACAAGAAGCCGGTGAAAAACCAGGACCTGTGGGAGCGTTTGTCCGCGGCGACGCAGATGCATGAAGTGCGCTGGCACTGGGTGCGTGGCCATAACGGCCATGTCGAGAACGAGCGAGTGGATCAGGCCGCCCGTGAGCAGGCCGAGCAGTTCAGGAGCAAGGCATGAGGCAGATCGTGCTCGATACCGAAACCACGGGCCTCGAAGTGCGGCAGGGTCATCGACTCATCGAAATCGCCTGCGTGGAGATGATCGGGCGTCGTCCGAGCGGCCGTCATTATCAGACCTATCTCAATCCGGATCGCGCGATCGATGAAGGCGCGCGCCAGGTCACGGGCATTGAAGATGCGTTCCTGCTCGACAAGCCTCATTTCATCGATGTAGTGGATGAGTTCCTCGCCTTCATTGATGGGGCGGAGCTGATCATCCACAACGCCAGCTTCGACGTCGGCTTTCTGGATGCGGAACTGGCGCGCGTTGGTGAGCAGTACGGCCGCATCGTCGATCGCTGCAGCGTGCTCGATACGCTGGTGATGGCGCGTGAGCGCTATCCGGGGCAGCGCAATAGCCTGGATGCGTTATGCAAACGCCTTGGTGTGGACAATTCGGCACGTGACCTCCACGGCGGCCTCATTGATGCGCAGCTGCTGGCCGAGGTGTATCTCGCGATGACGTCCGGCCAGGTCGGACTCGACCTCGGCTTTGAAGGGGCGCAAGAGCAGGGCGCGTCGGCCGTGCTGACGCCTATGGTGCTCGCTCGTCGCCCACGCGTATTGCGTGCGAGCGACGAGGAGATTGCCACGCATGAGCGTCGCCTCGATGGGCTGGACAAGAGCTCCGGTGGCATCAGTGTATGGCGTCGCGAGGAAACGGGAACAGTCAACTGAGACTGCTCCAGTGGCTTGCTTCGTTCGATGCCCGTTATCCGAGGCTCGTGAAAATCCTCAGTTAACGCGCGCGAGGATCGCCGTGATGTTGTCGCTGCCGCCGCCGTCCAAGGCGGCAAGCAGCAGATGCTCGACGCACTCCTGAGCGGACAAGTCCTGGCGCGACACGATGCTGGCGATGGTGGTGTCGCCGACTTCCTCGGTCAGTCCGTCGCTGCACAGCAAAAAGCACATGCCTGGCTCAAGTCGGCCGCGCGCCATACCAATATGCAATTGGTCGGGTGCTGTGATGCCCAGGGCCTGCGTGATCACGTTGCGCTGCGGATGACGTGCGGCCTGTGCCGGATCAAGCGTGCCCGCAGCCACCAGTTCCTGCACCAGCGAATGATCGTGACTGACCTGACGCAGATGGCTCTGCCACAAATAGACGCGACTATCGCCGACCCATACCACTTCGTAATGCTCCGGACCCAGCCTTAGCGCGGCAATCGTGGTGCCCATGGGGCGAGGATCGTTGAAGCTACGGCTGAACTGGATCAGCCGCTCGTCTGCGGCACGAACCGCTTCGACGAGGCTGTGCCCGCGCGCGACCAGGTCCGCCACGGCATCGCGTACCAGGGCGGATGCCACCTCGCCGTGCTGATGGCCGCCCATGCCGTCGGCGACAAGAAACAGGCCGAGCGAGGCGTCGGCGTAATAGGTGTCTTCATTGCGCGTACGACGCAATCCAACGTGGGTTCCGTGTCCGAATTCAATCATGGGAGACCTGGCATGGCGGGTCGTTGGGAGCATGACGGATGTGGGGGGAATGCGCAAAGAAGTGGGGCGTTGGCGACTTCAGGCTTGGCTGAAAAAGGCTCAGGGCAGAGGCGACAATGCTCGGACGGTGAGGGTGGGATTGTCGGGTCCATCCATGCACCCGACCCCTTCGCGCTGCGCGCTACGGGGCCAGCCTGCGGCTGTCCAAAATTGTTCCGGACAATTTTGTCGAACCCCTCGCGGGATCTCACCCACCCTCTCCGCCAGAAACGCAAAACGCCCCACGAGGGGGCGTTAGGCTGAGGGTGGGATTGTCGGGTCCATCCATGGACCCGACCCCTTCGCGCTTGCGCGCTGCGGGGCCAGCCTGCGGCTGTCCAAAATTGTTCCGGACAATTTTGTCGAACCCCTCGTGGGATCTCACCCACCCTCTCCGCCAGAAACGCAAAACGCCCCACGAGGGGGCGTCTTGCGTTTCTGGCGGAGAGGGTGGGATTCGAACCCACGGTACGCTTACACGTACGCCTGATTTCGAGTCAGGTACATTCGACCACTCTGCCACCTCTCCAAAAACGGTGCGTGTGGTCCACGCGAGCCGGCAATATTACGCGGTGCGGTGCGCGCTGACAACTGGTTTGGCGATGCCAGTGGCAGCGATTTATTGCAGGGCCGCGCCCCAGCGGTCGCTGCGGGGCAGGTAGTGGTTGCCCGGATCGAGCGAGACGGCGACGCGGGTGGCGCGTCCGGTGATCTCGTGGCGGGGGAAGAAGCCGAAATAACGTGAATCGGCACTGTTGTCCCGGTTGTCCCCAAGCAGCAGATATTGGCCGGCCGGCACGATGACCGGGCCAAAATCCTTGGTATGACCCGCCTGGGCAATCGACCAGCGCACCGGGTGATGCATGGCGCCGACATTTTCCATGGCGTATCGCGCAGGGTCCTCGCGATCGTCGCGAATGCCTTGGACCGCGATCGGCTCGTAGCTGGCCAGTTGGCCGTTGATGTACAGGTGGTTCTGCTTGAGCGCGATCTCGTCTCCGGGCACGCCAATGACCCGTTTGACCAGCCGTTCATCGGCACGCGCGGAATCCAGCACCACGATGTCGCCACGCCGGGGGTCGGCACGATGGATCAGCGAGATGTGAGTAAAGGGCAGGCGCAGATCGTAGGCGGACTTGTCGACCAGGATGCGGTCGCCGATGCGGATGGTGGGTTGCATCGAGCCGGTGGGAACCACGTTCCAGTCCGCGATGGCGCTGCGGAACACCACCATGCAAAGCATGAAGGTGATGAAGCCCTTGTTTCGCGAGAGCAGACCCAGGATGGCGCGCATGCTATTTCCTTTGGCAGTGTCGGCACGGACGGGCGATGGATAAGAGACTTTAGTCCCGAGCCAAAGTTTCCGCTCCGTTTCATGATGGGCATGTAGCCGCTTCAGGCTGAGGGTGGGTAGGTGCGCTGGGCAAAGAAAAAGGGCGGTGTTGCCACCGCCCTCTCGAGTCACGACATCGGTTTTAGGCCGACTTGCGCTTGGCCAGTCGCAGCCAGGTGTCGACCACGGTGTCGGGGTTGAGCGACACCGACTCGATGCCCTGGTCCATCAGCCACTCGGCGAGATCCGGATGATCGGACGGACCCTGGCCGCAGATGCCGACGTATTTGCCCTTTTCACGCGCGGTCTGGATGGCCATGGCAAGCAGCTTCTTCACCGCCGGGTCGCGCTCGTCGAACAGGTTCGCGACGATGCTGGAGTCGCGATCGAGGCCCAGCGTGAGCTGGGTGAGGTCGTTGGAGCCGATCGAGAAGCCGTCGAAGATCTCGAGGAACTCGTCGGCGAGCAGGGCGTTCGAGGGCACCTCGCACATCATGATGATCTTGAGGTCGTGCTCGCCCTGCTTGAGGCCGTTCTTGGCCAGCACCTCGATCGACCTTGCGGCCTTCGCCCGAGCGTGCGCACGAACGGGATCATCACCCAGACGTTGTCCAAGCCCATCACTTCGCGCACGCGCTTGACCGCCTTGCACTCCAGTGCGAACGAATCGGCGAAGCCGGGATCGACGTAACGGCTGGCGCCGCGGTAGCCGATCATCGGGTTTTCTTCGTGCGGCTCGTAGCGCGAACCGCCGATCAGGCCGGCGTACTCGTTCGACTTGAAGTCGGACAGGCGCACGATCACCGGCTTCGGATACACCGAGGCGGCGATGGTGGCGATGCCTTCGGCCAGGCGATCGACATAGAACTGACACCGGGTCGGCGTAGCCGGCCATGCGCTCGTCGATCTTCTTCTTGGTTTCGGCGTCCTGCTT
The DNA here is from genome assembly GCA_963765335.1 of uncultured Gammaproteobacteria bacterium. GTDB lineage: Bacteria > Pseudomonadota > Gammaproteobacteria > Xanthomonadales > Rhodanobacteraceae > Dyella. The sequence goes on from CAVXWA010000014.1 coordinate 100,697, forward strand.
GGCGTATTCCAGCAGCGCCTTCGGATGCACGCCGATATGGCTGGCGATGATCATTTCCAGGCGCGCCAGGCCGATGCCTGCGTTCGGCAGCATGCCGAAGTCGAACGCGCGCTCCGGGTTGGCCACGTTCATCATGATCTTCAGCGGCGCTTCGGGCATGTCGCCCAGATCCGCGGTGACGCGCTCGAACTTCAGCACGCCCTCGTAGATCATGCCGGTGTCGCCCTCGGCGCAGGACACGGTCACTTCTGCGCCATCGGGAATCACGTCCAGGCCGTTGCCGGTACCGACGACTGCCGGCACACCCAGTTCGCGGGCGATGATCGCGGCGTGGCAGGTGCGGCCACCGCGGTTGGTGACGATCGCGGCGGCACGCTTCATCACCGGCTCCCAATCGGGATCGGTCATGTCGGCGATCAGCACGTCGCCGGGCTGCACCTTGTTCATGTCAGCCAGCGAACGGATGACACGGGCCTTGCCGGCACCGATCTTCTGGCCGATCGAGCGGCCCTCGGCCAGCACCTTGCCCTTTTCATTGAGATGGAAGCGCTCGAGCTGGGTGGCATGCGCGCGCGACTTCACCGTTTCCGGGCGAGCCTGCACGATGTACAGCTTGCCGGTGTTGCCGTCCTTCGCCCATTCGATATCCATCGGGCGCCCGTAATGCTGCTCGATCACGAGCGCCTGCTTGGACAGTTCCTGCACGTCCTCGTCGTTGATGCAGAAGCGGTTGCGCAGCTCGGCCGGAGTGTCCTCGATCCGCACGCGCTCGCCGGGCTTGTCCGAATACACCATGCGCAGCTGCTTGGCGCCGAGGCTGCGGCGCAGGACGGCGGGCTTGCCCTGCTTGCAGCGTCGGCTTGAACACGTAGAACTCGTCCGGATTCACGGCGCCCTGCACGACCATCTCGCCCAGGCCATAGCTGCCGGTCACGAACACGACGTCGCGGAAGCCGGACTCGGTGTCGAGCGTGAACAGCACGCCGGAAGCGCCCACGTCCGAGCGCACCATCAGCTGCACGCCGGCGGAAAGGAACACGTCCTCGTGCTTGAAGCCCTGGTGCACGCGGTAGGCGATCGCGCGGTCGTTGTACAGCGAGGCGAAGACTTCCTTCACCTTGTGCAGCACGTCCTCGATGCCGACGACGTTGAGGAAGGTCTCCTGCTGGCCGGCGAACGAGGCGTCCGGCAGATCCTCGGCAGTCGCGGACGAGCGCACGGCGACGGCGATATTGTCCGCGCCAGCGTCCTTGCAGAGCTTGATGTAGGCGTCGCGGACGGCCTGGTCGAGCTCGGTCGGCAGCGGCGTCTCGATGACCCACTCACGGATTTCCTTGCCCGCTGCCGTCAGCGCCTCGACGTCATCGACGTCCAGCGTCGCCAGGCGCGCCTGGATGCGTTTGGCCACGCCGCTCTTGTCGAGATACTGCTGGAACGCATCAGCGGTGGTGGCGAAACCACCAGGCACGGACACACCGAGTTTGGCGAGATTGCCGATCATCTCGCCGAGCGACGCATTCTTGCCGCCGACCTTACCCAGGTCGGTCATGCGCAGCGTGTCGAGCCAAAGCACCAAGTCGTTCAAGGGAGTCTCCTTAAGAGCTCGTAAGATTTAAAGGGCATCGGTGGCGCGGCTGGCCAGAAACCGGGCGACAAAGGACTGGTATTGTCCGCTGTCGATGGTGCGGAGCACAAGAAGACCATTACGGGCAAAACCGAAGCCAGCTGCATACCAGTCAGGCGCGAGTCAAGCAAAGACAGGCTTTTCACGTTGAGCTAAGGTGGACGCCAGGAACAGTCAGGGACTTCGGGTTAGCCATGCAGCGAACGGTTTTTTTCATCTCCGATTCCACTGGTATTACGGCCGAGACGATCGGCAACAGTATTTTGGCCCAGTTCGAAGGGGTTCAGTTCGAGAAGCACCGCTTGCCCTTTATCGACGACGCCCACAAGGCGGAAGCGGCGGCACTCCGAATCAAGACCCGCTACGCGCAGACCGGGCAGCGGCCGATCGTGGTCAATACCATGGCATCGCGTGATCTGTGCGAAATCGTGGCCGAGAGCGGCGCGCTGATGCTGGACGTGTTCGCGCCGTTTATCGGGCCGCTGGAGGATGAGCTTGGCGCCAAGCGTTCCGGCATGGTGAACCGCTCGCACGGCCTGGTCGATTTCGACAAGTACGAAGCGCGCATCAATGCGACCAACTATGCGCTGTCGCATGACGACGGCCTCGATGTGGACTACGCCCAGGCCGACCTGATCCTGGTCGGCGTGTCGCGTTCGGGCAAGACGCCCACCTGTCTGTACATGGCCTTGCATTACGGTGTCAGCGCCGCCAACTATCCATTGACCGACGACGATCTGGACAAGCTTGAACTTCCGGTGAGGCTGCGTCCTTACAAGGACCGCCTTTTCGGTCTCACCATTGATGCGCAACGATTGGCGCAGATCCGCGAACAGCGGCGCGCCAATAGCCGTTATGCAACGCTGGAGCAGTGCCGCTGGGAGCTTGCGCAGGCGGACAAGCTGATGCGCCGCGAGGGTATTCCCAACCTCAACACCACGCACGTTTCCATCGAGGAAATTGCGAGCAAGATCTTCGACCGCTTCGGTATCGAGCGGACTATGTTCTGAGTTCTGAGCCTAGGAGTTCTTACCGCCCATGAGTGCCGTACTGGACAGCCGTAATGCCTTACTGCCGGGACGCTTTGGTTTCCTGATGGGGCTGTATGCGGAGAACTATCACCGGCTGGCCAAGCTGTTTGCGCCACAGGAGCTGCCACCCGGTTTCTACGTGTCCAGCGTGGACGATGGGCTCGATGTGCGGCTGCAGATCCAGGAGCGGCATCCGTATACGTTGGAACTCGAGCTCACTTATAACTTCGTCGATGCGCATACGGGGCAGCCCTCGCCATCGGCGCAGTTGCGCATGTATACCGATGCGCATGTGGCCGAAGCGCTGCACTGTCATCCTGGGCGCCACCTATGGCAGGTGCTCGGGCCGTTTCCGCCGGCGCATACGGTGCTGCAGCATCGCCTGCGCATGAACGGGTTCCTCTCGCGCTGGCTGGAATACCTGGCGGAGCAGGGGCATTCGAAGGGGACGCTGGAGCGACTGGAAGCCCACCATGCCGGCGGTGACGCTGCGTTGTAGGAGCGCACCCAGTGCGCGAAGAGCCTACGGAGCGGTAACGCCGCGGTCGCGCACTGGGTGCGCTCCTACTGCAGGCAACAAAAAACCCGCCAATGGCGGGCTCTTCGTAAAGTGGCGGAGCGGACGGGACTCGAACCCGCGACCTCCGGCGTGACAGGCCAGCATTCTAACCGACTGAACTACCGCTCCACATTTTTTTTCCAGACGCTTACCAAATCCAACTTGGCGTCCCCACGGGGATTCGAACCCCGGTCGCCACCGTGAAAGGGTGATGTCCTAGGCCTCTAGACGATGGGGACATGTCTAAGTGTTTGGTGGAGCCAGGCGGGATCGAACCGCCGACCTCCTGCATGCCATGCAGGCGCTCTCCCAGCTGAGCTATGGCCCCGTGCCTCTGGAAGCCCGAAAGAATAGGTCGGGATTGGGATTTCGTCAAGCATTCGCTACGAAATTTCTTCAAAAAAATGGCATGAATGAATCACAACAAGCAGTTACGTCGAATCCATTGCGATGCGCGATGACGACGAGAAAGCGAGTTGACGTAAAAAGCTGCTGATCGTGTGCTCCATTGCTAGTCTTGCCCGACGTCCCCGCGGATTTCATCGATGCACGATCTGCAGTTCATCCAGGATCTTGCCACCGTCATGCTGATCGCTGGCTTGACCACGGTGATCTTCCAGCGTTTGCGTCAACCCGTCGTGCTTGGATACATCATCGCCGGCGTGCTGGTGGGGCCGTATACGTTTCCCGTCGTCTTTATCCACGACGAGCAATCCATTCGCACGATGTCCGAACTGGGCGTGATCCTGCTGCTGTTTGCGTTGGGTCTGGAGTTCAGCCTGAAAAAGCTGCGCGAAGTCGGTGGCGCGGCCCTGGTGGCGGCCGTCTGCGAAATCGTGTTGATGCTCTGGCTGGGCTACGAGATCGGACGCTTCTTCGGCTGGAGCGCGATGGACGCGTTGTTCCTCGGCGCCATGCTGTCGATGTCGTCGACCACGATCATCATGAAGGCGCTCGACGACCTGGGCTTGAAGCGCGAGCGATTCGCCCGGCTGATGTTCGGCATCCTGATCGTCGAGGACGTGCTCGCCATTGTGTTGATGGCCTTGCTTACCGGTATTGCCAGCACGGGTGGCCTGGAAGCGGGTGAGGCGATGAGTGCGATCGGGCGACTCACGCTGTTCATGGCGGTGTCGCTGGTGGTGGGCTTGTTGCTGGTGCCGCGCGTGGTTGACTACATCGCCGGGGTGAGCCGTGACGACGTGTTGCTGGTCGCCGTGCTGGGTATTTGCTTCGGTTTCTGCCTGCTGGTGACCGAGATGGGTTACAGCGTCGCGCTAGGTGCTTTCATGATCGGCGCCATCGTGGGTGAATCGGCAAGCGTGGAGCGCGTCGAGCGCATCATTGGTCCCGTGCGTGACATGTTCAGCGCCGTGTTTTTCGTCGCCATCGGCATGCTGATCGATCCCGCCATGCTGTCGCAGTACTGGTTGCCTATCCTCGTCGTCACCGTCGTGGTGGTGGTGGGGAAGGTTCTTACCTGCAGCTTCGGTACGTTTGTTGCGGGTAATGACGCCCGCACGTCGTTGCGCGTCGGCATGGGCCTGGCACAGATCGGTGAATTCTCGTTCGTGATCGCCTCGCTGGGACTAAGTCTCAAAGTGACCAGCGGCTTCCTCTATCCCGTGGCGGTGGCTGTGTCGGCGATCACGACGTTCCTTACGCCTTATCTCATACGCGCTGCGGACCCCGTGGCCAGCTTGCTGGGTCGGCGCCTGCCCCATCGATTTACCAGCGTGTTTGGCGCGTATACCGACTGGATGGGCAGCCTGAGCCTGGGCGAGCAGGGCGCCGTGGTGATGAAGATGATTCGTCGCCTGGTATGGCACGTGATCATCAACATGATGCTGGTCGTGGCGGCGTTCCTGATCATGTCCTACCTGTATCGTCGCGGCGTTTTTCACTGGGATTTCCTTGCCGGTCGCCCGCAGATCAGGCGCAGCCTGGCGTGGTCGATTGCGGCACTGGTGTCATTGCCGATGATCGTCGCGGCGTATCGCAAGGCTTCTGCGCTGGGCATGCTGTTGGCGGAATTGGGCATCCCGGAGCGGGTCGGTGGCGCGTACAACATGCGCCTTCGCGCGTTATTGGCGCGGGTGATTCCGCTGGCGACGATGTGGGTGTTGGGTCTGCTGGTTACGGCCTTGGCCTCGACCATCCTGCCGCCGCGTGAGGTCGCCGTGGTGTTGATCCTGGTTTTGCTGCTGCTGGTGTGGTTGCTTTGGCGCGGCCTGGTCCAGGTACATGCTCGTTTGCAGGCGGCCTTGCGGGACACGCTGGACAAGCCGGGACGCTCGGATGACGGTCACGGTTGACCGATGGGGTGATTACGATCTCGATGTCCAGCACGAAGCTTCGTGTAGAAATCGTAAAAAACCGCGTTAGTGCGCCACGTCGTGAACTTTCGATGAGAATCGACGGTCATAGCCCGGCATCGTTGCCAAGACTCAACAAGCGCCGCACAATGCGGGGCCTGCCTCCATCGGGGGGGCTAGTCCGGTAGCGCCGGCATATCCAAATACGAGGGAGTTCCACATGAAGCATTTTCTGCGTCCCACGCTGACGGCGGCCGCGCTGGCTGTTGCACTGGGCCTGACCGCTGGCGTGCACGCACAGGCTGCCAAGCCGGCTGCTGCCCCCGCCGCTGCCCCTGCAGCCGGCACGGTCGACAAGACCAAGGCCAGCTACGTCGTCGGTTGGGATCTGGCGAGCTCGCTGCCGCCGCTGGTCCGTGAAGAAGTGGATCCGGCCACGGTCGCCCGTGCGCTGCAGTCCGCTCTGTCCGGCCAGAAGCCGACCATGAGCGAGGCGGAAGCCAAGCAGGTTCGTGACGCATTTGTGGCCAATCTGCAGGCCAAGGCCAAGGCCCAGTACACCCAGGTCGCCACCAAGAACAAGACGGAAGGTGAAGCCTTCCTGGCCAAGAACAAGGCCGCTCAGGGCGTGAAGACCACCGCTTCGGGTCTGCAGTACCAGGTGATCAGCCAGGGTACGGGTGCCCGTCCGGGTCCGAGCGACACCGTGCAGGTGACCTATGTCGGCAGCTTCGTCAGTGGCGAAGTGTTTGACGACTCGGCCAAGCACGAGGGTGGCGGTCCGGCTTCGATCCCGCTCGCAGGCGTGATTCCGGGCTTCCGTGAAGGCATCCAGCTGATGCAGGTTGGCGGACATTACAAGTTCTTCATCCCGGCCAACATTGCCTACGGTGCGCAGCCGCAGAACGGCTTCCCGCCGAATGCGACGATCGTCTTCGACGTGAACCTGGTCAAGACTGGTCCGACCCAGGGCGGCGAGCAGCCGGCCGGCGCGAAGTAAGCGCTAGCTGAGCTTCAAGACGTAGCAACGGGGCGCGAAGCAATTCGCGCCCCGTTGCTTTTGTGCGGATGGCATGTCGTGCCTGACGTGAATGAAAGGTGCCGCTGACGCGTTGCGCTGGCAGTAGCGGTAAACCAGGCTCGCTGCGTGGCCTGCTAGAATCTGTGGTCTTGCTTCCTGGAGTTCTCGCGACAATGAAGGTCACCATTTTTGGCACCGGCTATGTGGGACTGGTCACCGGCGCCTGTCTGGCTGAAATGGGTAACCACGTTGTGTGCGTCGATATCGATGCGGGCAAGGTCGAGCGCCTCAAGCGCGGCGAGATTCCGATCTACGAGCCCGGCCTGGAGCCGATCGTCAAGCGCAACCACGCCAGCGGGCAGCTTGATTTCACGATCGACCCGGAACCGGCCATCGAGCACGGCCAGGTGGTCTTTATCGCCGTGGGTACGCCGCCTGACGAGGACGGCAGTGCCGACCTCAGATATGTGCTCGGTGTTGCGCGAACCATCGGCAAGCATCTGGAGCGTTACACGGTCGTCGTCAACAAATCGACCGTGCCAGTCGGCACTGCGGATCGTGTGCGCGAGGCGATTGCCGGCGAGTTGGCGGCGCGCGGCGTTTCGGTCGAATTCGATGTCGTCTCCAATCCGGAATTCTTGAAGGAAGGCGATGCGGTGGAGGATTGCCTGCGTCCTGATCGCATCATCATCGGCAGCTCCAGCGAGCGTGCGGTGAATGTGTTGCGCAAACTCTACGCACCGTTCAACCGTAACCACGAACGCACGGTGGTGATGGACGAACGTTCTGCCGAGCTGACCAAGTATGCGGCAAACGCCATGCTGGCCACGAAGATCAGCTTCATGAACGAGATCGCCAATATCGCCGAACGGGTGGGTGCCGATGTTGAGCTGGTGCGCCAAGGTATCGGTTCCGATCCGCGCATTGGCTACCACTTCATCTACCCGGGTGCCGGCTACGGTGGCTCGTGTTTTCCCAAGGATGTGCAGGCGCTGGAGCGAACAGCTCGCGGTGTCGGCTACGCCGCGCGCCTGCTAGGTGCCGTCGAAGCCGTCAATCACGATCAGAAGAGCAAGCTGTTTGAGCTTATTTCGCGACATTTCGATGGTCAGCTGGCTGGCAAGACGGTCGCGTTGTGGGGGCTGGCCTTCAAGCCGAACACCGACGATGTGCGCGAGGCCTCCAGTCGCAACCTGATGGAGGCGCTGTGGGCAGCCGGTGCCAAGGTGCGTGCGTTCGATCCGGAGGCAGGCAAGGAAACCCATCGCATCTACGGTGATCGCGACGACCTGAGCTTGTGTGACGGTGCTTATCAGGCACTCGACGGCGCTGACGTATTGGCCATCGTCACCGAATGGAAGGCGTTCCGCAGCCCGGATTTCCAGCGCATTCGTGCGACGTTGAAGAACCCCACCATTTTCGATGGCCGCAATTTGTATGACCCCGTCGCCGTCGAGGAAGCCGGTCTGGCCTACTATGGCATCGGCCGCGGCCGTAGCCTGAGGCGTTGACGATGTCCGACGATTCACTGCAGCAGCGCTTGACCGAGCTTGAGGTGAGGCTCACCTTCATCGATGACACGGTGAATGCGTTGGCGTCGGCAGATGCGGAGCAGTCGGTGCGAATCGCAGCGCTGGAGCGAACCATTCGCGACTTGCGCAACGAACTGTCGACGGTGCGTCTGTCGCAGGGTCACGATCCGCACAGCGAGCCGCCGCCGCCGCACTATTGATCGCACCACCATCTCTTTCAGTACCACGCAAGCGAGTTCCGATCATGGCCGAATCCCTGCGCGATCAGCTGCTCAAGAGCGGCATCGTCAAACAGGTCCGCGAAGAAAAGCGTCCGCTGCCACCCCAGGGAGGCAAGCCGCCGTTCCAGAAGCACGCCGGCAAGCCGCCGCATCACAAGCAGCAAGGCAAGTCGTCGCCATCGCACAAGCCGTCGCAGGGCAAGAGCCAGGAAGAGATCGACCTGGCCAAGGCCTATGCCATCCGCGCACAGACGGAGGCGAACGAACGCAAGCGTGCCGAGCAGGCGGCGGCCGAAGAGGCTCGCCTTCGCCGTGAGCGCAAGTTGAAGATCCAGCAGTTGCTGGAAGGCAAGACGCTCAATAAGGCCGAGGTGGATCACGTGCGGCATTTCGAGTACGGCGGCAAGATCCGTCGAGTGCACGTGGATGCCGAACAGCTGGCTGCGCTCAATGTCGGCGAGTTGGGTGTGGTGCAACAGCAGGGGCGTTATCTGCTGGTGACGCGTGAGATGGCCGAACAGGTGCGAGCCATCGATGCTCATCTGGTAGCACTGCTGGTTGAGCCTGGCAGCACGCCTGGTGTGGGCGAGGACGGCGTGCCTGATGACCTGATGTGGTGACCGGCAGCGCCGACGGGCGTGGCCCCACGTGAAAACGCCCGGCTATGGCCGGGCGTTTTGTTGTTGCGGAGCGTGGTTGACTCAGGCCTCGGCGGCTTCTGTCTGCGTTGTTGCAGTCGACAGATCGAAGCCGGTTTGCATCAGCGCGGGCAGGTCCCAGCCACCCTTCGGGGAGAAGCGTTCGCCATAGCGCTTGGCGAGTCGCTCCAGCTTGCCCTGCACTACAGGTGCGCCTTCGCTGCGCACGTACTGAATCGGGCCACCACGGAAAGGCGCGAAACCGGTGCCAAAGATCACGCCGGCATCGAGCAGGTCGGCATCGTCGACGACGCCTTCCGCCAGGCAGGCAACCGCTTCGTTGACCATGGGCAGGATCATGCGGTCCTGCAGGTCCGGCGGCAGCACATAGTCGGGATCGACTTCCGGCTTCTGCGGCTTGCCGTCCTGCCATACGTATAGGCCTTGGCCGTCCTTCTTGCCGCGCTTGCCGGCTTCGAGTTTTTCTTCCAGTCCCGGCGGCAGTTCGAGGCCGAGGAATGGCGCCAACTCCCTGCCTACCGAAGCGCACACGTCCAGGCCAACCGTGTCGGCCAGTTCGATGGGTCCCATCGGCATGCCAAACTTCTTCGCTTCCTTGTCCAGTACCGGGCCTGGCACGCCTTCGTTGTAGAGGCGCATGGCCTCGAGCAGATAAGGCATCAGGATGCGGTTGACGAGGAACCCGGGCGTGCCCTTGACCGCTACCGGTAACTTGCCGATGGCCTTGCAGAAGGCGAGGGCACGCTTCTCGGCGGCGGCATCGAGTTGATCGTGGCGCACCACTTCCACCAGCGGCATCTGTGCCACCGGATTGAAGAAGTGCAGGCCGAGGAATCGCTGTGCTGCTTTCAAGCCGACACGGAGTTCATCCAGCGGAATGCTCGACGTGTTGGTGGCCAACAGCTCATCGGACTGGAATTGCGGTTCGATGATGGCGTAGAGCGCTCGTTTGGCCTCAGCGTTCTCGTAGATCGCTTCGATCGCCAGATCGGCCGTGGCGACGCCCTTGCCGTCGACATCGGCGCGCAGTCGACGCGCGGTGGCCTCGATCTGGTCTGCCGTCTTGAGTTTCTTTTCATAGAACTGGTGCGCGCGATCCAGCGCCGGCTGGATGTACTTCATCTCGCGGTCCTGCAGGGTCACATCGAAACCCTTGAAAGCCGCCCACGCCGCGATATCGCCGCCCATGACGCCGGCACCCACGACATGCACATGCTTGATGCCGTGCTCAATACCGCTGCCCTGCGCTTTCAGGCGTTCCTGCAGGAAGAAAATACGAATGAGGTTTTGCGCAGTCGATGTCTCCGCCAGCTTCGCCACCGAGCGTGCCTCGAGCTTCAGGCGCTGCTGAATGTTCGAGCCGCCGCGCTTCCATACATCGATCAGGGCGAACGGCGCCGGGTAATGCTCCTTGCGTACCTTGGCAGCCGTCTGCTTGAAAACCATCGGTGCCAGCATCTGGCGGGCCAGCCAGGTATTGGTGGCCCATGCCTTGGCGCGCAGTGCGAACGGCCGCGCATGGGGGCGACGGAGCAAGGCGCGGGCTTCGGCCAGCAACTCGGCGGGAGGCGCGATGCGGTCCACCACTCCCAGGGCCAGCGCCCGCCTGGCCGACAAGGACTTGCCGGTCAGCATGACCGGCAGGGCTTCGGTGGCGCCGATCAAGCGAGGCAGCCGGGCCGTGCCGCCCCAGCCAGGATGGATGCCCAGCATCACTTCGGGCAGGCCGATGCGGGTCTTTTCATCGTCCGCGGCGATGCGTTGGCCGCAGGCCAGGATCAGCTCGGTGCCGCCACCCATGCAGGCGCCGTGAATGGCGGCGACGGTCGGACAGGGTAGGCGCGCCAGCGACTCGTAGACACGCTGGCCGTTCTCGATGTTCTCAAGCACGCTGCCTTGTTGGGCGTAGCTCACGAACTCCTTGATATCGGCGCCGACGGCGAAACCGAACGGTTTGGCCGAATGGATCAGCACGCCGGCGGGCTTCTCGATCGCCAGTCGCTCCACGATCTGGCCGAGCTCGTCCAGCACGTCGCGCGAGATGGCGTTGACGCTGCTACCCGCGCGATCAAGGGACAGGGTGACAATGCCGCTGTCATCCAGATTCGTCTTCCAGTGATTGAAGCGCAATCCTTCGAACATGGGGGTATGGGGAGGGTGACCGAGAAGGCTTGCACCATACCTTCCCGTAGCGAGGAATGCGAGACGGCCCAAGGGCTCGCCGGGCAATCATGAAGATCCTGTAAACCTGCGACCTGTGCACTGCCGCATGGAATATCGGGCCGAATCCGGCGAGGCTTGTACGCCAGCCTTTGCGAAGGCCCTCAGACCCCGTAAGTTAGGCGCCGATGAGTACAGTCATTCCAAACCCCACCGTCCAGGCCGGCGCCGAGATCCTCGAGCGCATCCTGGCCGCGCGCGGCAACCTGATCGCGCTCGAAGGCGGCGAGGAGGTGGGGCTGATCGACCAGATGCGGTTGTTGGTGCGCCGCAGCGGCCAGGCCATCTATTTGTGGAATCCGGAAAACGGCCTGGGCAATCTGCGTGAAGAGCACAGCGGCCTGCCAGGTTCCCAGCGGCTGAACATTGCGTTGCGCTATGTGCAGCAGAGCAACCACTTTGGTGTCTACCTGCTGCAGCGCCCGCCGCTGCCCCTGGCGATGGGGGACGCCACCTTGCTGCGCCAGCTGGCGCGCGCCAATACGGGCCACGTGCGGAGAATCGTCTTGCTCGATCCACCCCAGGCACTGGTTGCCAGCTTCAATGATGTGCTGGTACGCCTGAGCTGCCAGTCCGAGCCGGCGCAGCGCCCGCGCCTGCGTGACGGCCGTTGGTTGCTCTGACATGACTCATCCTGCCGGCATCCTGGTCATTGCCGCCCAGCGCGAGCTGCGCCGCCTTTTATTCGACACCTTCGATCGCGACGGGCACTTTGTCGTGCATTCGGCGCGGGACGCCACCCATGCGGGCATTCTGCTGGAGGGGCGGCCGGCACTGGATCTCATCCTGATTGCATTCGACGGCGACGGACGTGATGCCCTGGCCGGCATCGAGGTGCTGCGAGGCGTGCCGGCTTGTGCGCAGGCACCACTGATCGCCGTGCTCGACGATCAGGCCTTGCTCAAGCCTGCCGTACTGCCTGCCGGCGTTGCCGACTGGCTCTATGCATCACAGATCGATCGCGAGTTGCTTGTGCGCTGGCAGCGGCTGCAACGGACCTCGGCTGGACTCGGCGTGGCGCAGGGTTCCCGTGCGGACGTGGGTGAGGGCGACTACCGCTTTGCTTTTGACGAGGTCGATAGCGAGTGGTTGATCGTTGACCCGGTGCGCCGACGGATCCTGGAATTCAGTCCCGCGCTGGCCCGGCATAGCGGGCTTGCCGACCACGAATTGAGCGGCCGTTCCCTACAGGAAGTGCTTACGTTTGCGGATGTCACCACGGAACAGGTCATCGCCGAAGGGTCCCGACGCTGGTATCCCGGGCGGCGTCGCTCGGCGCGTGGCGTCGATAGTGGCGAGGCGAGTGCTCGCCCTGTGCGTCATGCCGGGCGCGACGCCGTGGCCTTGGAGTTTCGCAGTGACCGCGCAGGCGCACGCGCGGAGGTGTCGCTTGGTCTGCTGGCCCGCATGTTCGCTTCCGGAAGCGGCGACGAAGGCATCGCTGAGGCGGCACGTTTGCTCTATGAGGAAATGGGGCTGGACTATGTGGCGGTATGGTCGGGGCGACCGGATGACGGCAGCGCACCCATCCAGCTCGTGCAGTACTGGCGGGGCGAGGAGCAGCTCTGGCCCGGACCGCACCTGCAGAGCTCGCTGCGCCTTGTCCTGGCGGGGCAAGCCATGCTGCATCAGTCCGATGCCGCGCGGTTGGCCTCCGTGGATCCGCTGCTGGAACAGCTGGGCCTGAGTGGGTTCGCCGGTTGGCCGCTGCAAGACGAGCGTCGCACGGTGTTGGGCGCCTTGCTGGTCGGCACCCGTCAGCCTTTGCCGGCACTGCCCATCGTCCAGCCTGTGCTGGCCTGTGCCGCTGTGCGCTTTGCCCATGCGCTGGAGTTGCGCCACACCCGTGAACAAGGCCGCGCCGAAGGGCTGCTGGATGCGCTCACCGGACTGCCCAATCGACTGCTGTTCAATGACCGTCTCGATACCGTCATCCGCGAGGCCAATCGCACCGGCGAATCGTTCGCCCTGTTGTTCGTGGACCTGGATCGCTTCAAGACCATCAACGACACCCTCGGTCATGCTATCGGCGATCAAGTGCTGCTGACCACGACACAACGCTTGCGCGGCAGCGTGCGCGCCTCCGATACGGTGGCGCGGTACGCCGGTGATGAGTTTGTGGTGATTCTCCGCCACATCGTGAAGAGCGATGACGTGCTGCGTATTGCCGAGAAGATCGTGCAGGTGATGGGTGCGCCGCTGCGCATCGACGATGGCACCGAGCTGCAGGTCACGGCGTCCATTGGCGTGAGTTTCTTCCCGGACGATGCCCCCGATGCCGAGACCTTGCTCAAGCACGCGGACGAGGCCATGTATGCGGCCAAGAGCCTGGGACGCAACAACTATCAGATCTTCGAGGGCAGCGCCGAGCAGTCACAACAACAGAACCTCGCGCTGAAATCAGGCCTGCGTCATGCGGAGCACAAAGGCGAGTTGCGCGTGTTCTATCAACCGCAAGTGGATGCGGTGACCGAGGACATCGTCGGTATGGAAGCGCTGGTGCGCTGGGAGCATCCCGAGCTGGGCTTTATCGGTCCGGGCTTCTTCATACCCTTGGCCGAGGAAACCGGCCTGATCGTGTCGATCGGCGAATGGGTGTTGCGTACCGCATGTCGTCACGCGCAGGAATGGGAGCGGCGCTTTGGTTTGCGCCTGCGCCTGGGCGTAAACCTGTCGGCGGTGCAGTTGATGCAACCCAACCTGCTGGAGATTGTGGCGTCAGCGCTCGACGAGAGCGGACTGGAGGCCAGCCTGCTGGAAATGGAGGTGACTGAGAGCATCAGTATCAAGGCGGCGCCCAATCTCGTGGAGAACCTGCAGGGCCTGCACCGGCTGGGCTGTCGTATTGCCATCGATGACTTCGGTACCGGTGCCGCTTCCCTGGATTATCTGCGCAAGCTGCCGGCCGACCGCATCAAGATTGACCAAAGCTTCGTACGCAATATCGGCGTGGATCCCGACGATGAAGCCATCGTGCGCGCCACCATCGAAATGGCCCACCGCCTCAAGCGCGGCGTCGTGGCGGAAGGCGTGGAGCAGGAGCAGCATATGGAGTTCCTGCGCGCCAACCAGTGTGATGAACTGCAGGGCTTCCTGTTCTGCCGCCCGCTACCGCAGCCTGCGTTCGAAAAGCTCCTGCTGGAGCGCCAGCACCTGCTCGCCGGTGTAAGCGGCACCGCCGCCTGACTTGCGCGAACGCGCCTCATCCCCATATGAATAGGCAATAGGCGTTAGGGATGCTCTGATCTATTCAACGAGGGTGTCACCGGTTCTGTCTGCTCGCAGATGCGTGCTGCGTCGGCGAAGGCAGGCTGGCTGCCTGTCGAGACGGCGCGGCGCGGAGCTGCGGGCAGACAGAACCGGCCCTTGGGGTGATGTCCAGAAAGCCCGTGGGACGCGGTGCGCGGCTTGCCCAGGCGGCCAGCCTGCGCGGCGCCGCGCCCCACACCCCACGAACTTTCTGGACATCATGCCACCGTCGTTGAATAGATCAGAGCATCCCTAGTGCGCCCCGGTTACCACGCCAGCGGGGGAGGGGAGGCCATCCACTAGCGGTGCGGTGCGCCCTTGGCCTGCTCGTGCGTTCCTAGGAGATGCGACGCCTCAGGGCGTCTTCTCCCGGCAGGGATTGGTAAACATGTGCAGACATGCTGAACTAGGACGCGTTGTTCTTGTCTGAGCAACTCACTCCTGTCCTGAGGCACCCCAAGCGCGTGGCAGCAACGACGAAGGAGATGGCCCGTATGGGCGAGAACGAACTGGACAGCGCGCTGGTCGAACGGGTCCAACAAGGGGACAAGCGGGCTTTTGACCTGCTGGTGCGCAAATACCAGCACAAGGTCATCGGGCTGGTTTCGCGTTATGTGAAGAACTATGCCGAGTGCGAGGATATTGCCCAGGAGGCGTTTATCCGAGCGTGGCGGGCTATAGGCTCGTTCCGCGGCGACAGTGCTTTCTATACTTGGCTGTACAAGATTGCCGTCAATACGGCGAAGAATCATCTGGTTGCGATGGGGCGTCGCCCGCCGGCGGACGACATCGCTATCGATGATGCGGCGTTTGTGCCTGGTGCCGAACGCATGCACGAGAGCGCTACACCCGAACGCGAGTTGATGCGGCAGGAAATTGAACAAACCGTTTTTTCCACTGTCCAATCGCTGCCTGAGGAATTGCGGACCGCGATTACGCTGCGCGAAGTGGACGGCCTGAGCTACGAGGAAATCGCTGAGGCGATGGGTTGTCCAATCGGCACGGTACGTTCACGTATTTTTCGGGCGCGTGAAGCTATTGATGAAAAACTGCGGCCACTGCTGTCAGACCGCGAGGACCGACACCATGAGTGACACCCAACGCGAGAACCTGTCTGCCGGCATGGACGGCGAGCTGTCGAGGGAGGAGCTGCGCTTTTTGTTGCGCAGGCTCGACCATGACGCCTCGTTGCAGCAGGCGTGGTCGCGCTTTCACGTCGCCCGCGACGGTTTGCGTCGCCAGCTTGCGCCGCTGGCGGCAAGCGACTTCGCGAGCAAGGTTATGCACGCGATCGAGCAGGAAGCCGTGGTGGTCCATGGCAAGCATCGACACTGGCTGCACTGGTCGGCGGGTGGAGCGATCGCAGCCAGCGTGGCGGTTGCGGCGCTGATGATGGCCCAGCCGGCGGGATCGGGTGCAGACCGGGCCATGCCCCAAACGGCGTCCGTGGCCTCGCACGACTCCACTTTCGACAGCGATTGGCGACTGGCTCGTGCCGAAGCACCGGCTGCCGTGCCGCCTTGGGTTAGCGCCTATTCAGCCTCGCAGCTCAGTCAGCAGGCGTCGGCCACGCTGGACAGCGATAGCAACGGCAGCTTGCTGTACTCGCGCAACAACCTGTCGCCCTACCAATTGGATCGGTACCGCATAAACAACGGCGATGGCAGCTACCTGCTACTGATTCATCCGGATCAGTCGATGCAGAAGTCGCCGGCGCAGGCTCCTGCCATAGCTCAGTGACACCCAGCCGTGTGTCCGACTCCGCGGCCTAGCACATTCCCAAATTCGTTCGTCCACACCAGTCCGCTTTGCGTGCTGGTGTGGACGCGCGCCTGAAACATCGATGGAGGAACCCATGAATCGACTCGCCCTGCGCGCACTTTCGTGTTGTGTTTTGATGAGCCTGGCATTGGCTGGTGGGGTGCAGGCACAGAGTGCGCCCGCTGCGCCGAGCCTGCCCGACTTCACCGGGATCGTGCAGAAGAACGCCCCGTCCGTGGTGCACGTCGAAGCCAAATACAGCGGCAAGAAGGCTAGCAAGAGCAAGTCGGCCGGGCGCGGCGGAGCGGATGCGCCGGATGATGACGATCCGCAGATGGAGATGTTCCGGCGCTTCTTCGGCATGCCAGCGATGCCGTCTCCCGACGAACAGCAGCACACCTCGCTGGGTTCGGGATTCATCATCTCGAACGACGGCTACATCCTGACCAATAACCATGTCGTGAATGATGCGGACACGGTCACGGTGCGCCTGCAGGATCGCCGCACGCTGACTGCCAAGGTGGTGGGTAGCGACCCGCAATACGACATCGCCCTGCTCAAGGTGGACGCGAAAGGCGGTCTGCCGGCCGTCAGCATCGGCGATTCGCGCGCACTCAAGCCCGGTCAGTGGGTGCTGGCGATCGGCTCGCCGTTCGGTTTCGACTACACGGTGACACAAGGCATCGTCAGTGCCGTAGGCCGCAACCTGGGTAGCCAGGACCAGCCCTACACCTCGTTTATCCAAACCGATGTGCCGATCAACCGTGGCAACTCCGGTGGGCCGTTGTTCGACCTCCAGGGGCGCGTCGTCGGTGTCAATTCGCAGATCTACTCCAACACGGGTGGCTATCAGGGCGTCGCCTTTTCCATCCCGATCGACGTGGCCATGAACGTGGTCAAGCAGATCAAGGAGAAGGGCTATGTCTCGCGCGGCGTCCTGGGGGTCATGGTTCAGGCGGTCACCGATGACATGGCCAAGGCATTCAATATCGATAGCGGCTCCGGTGCGGCAGTGACCCAGGTGACGCCTGGCAGCGGCGCGGAGAAGGCGGGCTTGCGGCCTGGGGACGTGATCCTTTCCTATAACGGGCAGAGCATCACCCAGAGTGCCGATCTGCCGCCGCTGGTGGGGCAGACCCCGCCAGGCAGCAAGGCAACGGTGCAGATCCTGCGTGATGGCAAGAAGCAGGACGTGAGCGTCACGGTCGGCGAAATGCCTCGAGACAAGAGCGCCACGATGGCTTCGAAGGATGCCGACAAGCCGGCCGCACGGACGTCAGCCAGTGCGCTGGGCCTGGCTGTTCAGGACCTCGACGGCGACACCCGCCGGCAATTGGGTCTGAAAGCGGGCGAGGGCGTGGGTATCAGCGGTATCAATGGATCGCTGGCGGCTCGGGCGGGCCTACAGCCAGGGGATGTGATCCTGATGGTCAACCAGAAGAAGGTTGGCAGTGTTGCTGCGTTCCGGGAGGCGACCAAGGACACCAAGCCGGGCGATACGGTGCTGTTGCTGGTCCGGCACGGGGATCAGAGTGGTTTTATCGGTCTGACGGTGCCTGCAGGCAAGCAGGACGAGTAAGGCCGTCGTTGCGCAGGCGGCCGTCGCGGGCTCGCTCTTCTGAAGAGGGCGGGCCCGTGCCGTTTGGGGGCCGAACCCCAGGTTCCGGGTTGACCTTACGCTGATCTCGGGGTGGCGAGGTGGCCGTCACGCCCGGAAGACGCTGGTTCCATGCGATAATGCCGGGTTCGTATCGCCACCCCCGGTGATACGCTGCCTGCGCGCCGCGCATCGCAGTGAACGCAGCTAGCGTGCTCCATGGAACTGATTCGAAACTTCTCCATCATCGCTCACATCGATCACGGCAAATCAACGCTGGCCGATCGCATCATCCAGATCTGTGGCGGCTTGACTGAGCGTGAGATGGAGGCGCAAGTTCTCGACAATAATCCGATCGAGCGCGAGCGCGGCATCACCATCAAGGCGCAGTCGGTGTCGCTGCCTTACACGGCACGCGACGGCAAGACCTATCAGCTCAACTTCATCGACACGCCCGGGCATGTGGACTTCAGTTATGAAGTCTCCCGTTCGCTGGCGGCCTGCGAGGGCGCGTTGCTGGTGGTCGATGCCGCCCAGGGTGTAGAGGCGCAGTCTGTCGCCAACTGCTACACCGCCGTGGAAATGGGCCTGGAAGTCGTGCCGGTGCTCAACAAGATCGATCTGCCCACCGCCGACCCCGAGAAGGTGAAGGGCGAGATCGAGGCGGTGATCGGCATCGATGCCGACGATGCCGTCGCCGTTAGCGCCAAGACCGGCCAGAACGTCGTCGAGGTGCTGGAAGCCATCGTGGCGCGTATCCCGCCGCCGAAGCCGGGCGATACGGATCGCCTGCAGGCGCTGATCATTGACTCGTGGTTCGATAACTATCTTGGCGTGGTATCACTGGTGCGTGTAATCCAGGGCGAAATCCGTCCGGGCGACAAGCTGCTGGTGATGTCCACGGGCCGCACCCACGAAGTGGGCGAGGTGGGTGTATTCACCCCCAAACGCAAGAAGCTCGAGAAACTCTCTTCGGGCGAGGTGGGCTGGGTCAACGCGTCGATCAAGGATGTGCACGGCGCGCCGGTCGGCGACACCCTGACCCAGGCCGGCAAGCCGGCGGACAAGCCCTTGCCCGGTTTCCAGACCATGCAACCGCGCGTGTTCGCGGGCCTGTTCCCGGTCTCGGCCGACGACTATCCGGCGCTGCGCGAAGCGCTGGACAAGCTGCGCCTCAACGATGCGGCGATGTTCTTCGAGCCGGAAAGCTCCGAGGCGATGGGCTTCGGCTTCCGCTGCGGCTTCCTGGGCCTGCTGCACATGGAAATCGTGCAGGAGCGCCTGGAGCGCGAGTACGACCTGGACCTGGTCACCACGGCACCGACGGTGGTGTACGAAATCCTCAAGAGCGACGGCTCGGTGATGCTGCTGGATAACCCGGCCAAGCTGCCGGCAGCGCATCTGATGGAGGAAATCCGCGAGCCCATCATCGTTGCCAATATCCTCACGCCGCCGGACTACATCGGCAACGTCATCACGCTGTGCGAAGAAAAGCGTGGCGTGCAGCGTTCGATCCAGTACCTCGCGACGCAGGTGCAGATCAGCTACGAGATACCGCTGGCCGAAGTGGTGCTGGATTTCTTCGATCGCTTGAAGTCCGTCTCGCGCGGTTACGCCTCGATGGACTACCAATTCGAGCGCTTCGAGGCTGGTCCGTTCGTGCGCGTGGACGTGTTGATCAACGGCGATCGCGTGGATGCACTCAGCCTGATCGTGCACCGCGTGCATGCGGAGCGACGTGGTCGCGACCTGGTCGAGCGCATGAAGGACTTGATCCCCCGCCAGCAGTTCGACGTGGCCATTCAGGCCGCGATCGGCGCCCAGGTGATTGCCCGTTCCACGGTGAAAGCCCTGCGCAAGAACGTTCTGGCCAAGTGCTACGGCGGTGACGTCAGTCGTAAGAAAAAGCTGCTCGAGAAGCAAAAAGAAGGCAAGAAGCGCATGAAGATGGTCGGCCGCGTGGAAATTCCACAGGAAGCCTTCCTTGCCGTACTGAAGGTGGACAAATGAAACCTTCCCTGCCGTATTGATGGTGGACAAATAATAAACCTGCGGATTCGGCGTCCCTCACGCCGAGCAACCTTGGAGTAGGGCATGGATTTCGATTTTTCGGCGATTCTGCTGGGCCTCACCGTCGTGTTTGGCGTAGTGTGGGGTCTGGACCGCCTGTTCTTCCACAAGCGGCGCAAGGCCAAAGCCGAAGCGGCGCGTGGAGAAGTGCGCGAGCCGGTGATTGTGGACTGGTCGCGCTCACTGTTTCCGGTCGTGCTGGTGGTGTTGCTGCTTCGTTCGTTCGTGGCCGAGCCGTTTCGTATTCCGTCGGGCTCGATGATGCCGACGCTCGACGTGGGCGACTTCATCCTGGTGAACAAGTTCGCCTACGGTCTGCGCATGCCGGCGTTCAATAACAAGTTCCTGAGCCTGGGCGAGCCCAGGCGCGGCGACGTGGTGGTGTTCCGGTTTCCGGGCTATCTGTGCGAGGACGACGGCAAGCTGGTGCGCAGCGGTGACCAGAGTTGCGCCGATCCGCATGCGCCGGTACCTAGCCAGAACTGGATCAAGCGCGTCATCGGCATGCCGGGCGATCGCGTGGAAATGCGCGGCGATCAGTTGCTGGTCAACGGCGAGCCGGTGGCGGCCGACCTTATCGGCCCTTACGAAGGTGATCCGAAGCGCCAGGAATCGCGGCTGATGCTCGAAATGGGCGCCACCGTATGGAACGAGCACCTGCCGAATGGACAGGGTGGCGTGGTCAATCACCTGTCGGCCCGGATGCCCAACTACGCCACGCCGCCGCCGCTGCCGAATGCTCGCGTGCCGCTGGTGGTGCCTCAGGGCTGCTACCTGGCCATGGGCGACAACCGCTATAACAGCACGGACAGCCGCTGGTGGGGCTGCCTGCCGGAGCAGAACCTGGCCGGTAAGGCGTTCCTGATCTGGCTGAATTTCTACGACTTCAAGCGGATCGGTTCGATCATCCACTGAATGCCGTGATGCAGGTACGTGACCTGCTGGTGCGCTTAAGGGCAGAATCTGCTTCAACCGCCATGGCCGGCGCACTGGGTTGCGCTGGCCATGGCACGTTTGGGGTATCGCCGCAGCAGCGGTATAGCGAGGGGACTATGAAATCGAGGCAGTCGGGCATCACCCTGATCGGGTTTCTCGTGGTGTTGATCGTTGTGTGCTTCTTTGGCTTTATGGCAATGAAGCTCATACCGGCCTATACCGAGTTCATGGGCGTCAACAAGGCCATGAACGATATCGCGAGCGGCAGCATGGAAGGCAAGACGCTGGACGATGTCCGTCGCGATCTGGCGAAAAAGATGGACTTCCAGTACGTGGACGATGCCACCATCAAGCCCAAGGACATCACGATCAAGCGCGAGGGCAATGCCGCGCAACTGCACGTTACGTACGACAAGCGCATTCCCTTTATGTACAACATCGACTTCCTGCTGCACTTCGAGAAGAGCGTGGCGCTGCAGGGAAATATCGGTGGTTAAGCTCAGGCTAGTGATTTGACCAAACTCGCATACCGCTTTCGTGATCCGGCGCTCGGTCAGCTGGCCCTGACCCATCGGAGCGTGGGAAAGCCAAACAATGAGCGGATGGAATTCCTCGGCGACGCGCTACTTGGCGTGGTAGTGGCTGAGTTGCTTTATGAGGCTCACCCGAATGCGAGCGAGGGTGAGCTTTCGCGCCTGCGCGCCCAACTAGTCAATGGGCAGGCGCTGGCGGTCATCGCACGCGAGCTCGAGCTCGGCGACGAGCTCAAGCTTGGCTCGGGTGAACTCAAGAGCGGCGGTTTTCGACGGGAATCCATTCTCGCCGATGCCTTCGAGGCGCTGGTGGCCGCGGTCTACCTGGATGCCGGCTTCGCTGAATGCCGGACGGTGGTTCGAGCGCTGTTCGAGCCGCTCGTGGCGGCCATACCGCGTTCGTCCAAGGATGCCAAGACGCGCCTGCAGGAGCTACTGCAGGCGCGCGGCTGGTCACTGCCGCATTACGACCTGATCGACAGCCACGGCGAAGATCACGCCAAGACATTTGACGTATCCTGTGAAATCACCGAACCCGAGGCCATCCGGGCCGAGGGCCGCGGCAGCAGTCGCCGTGCTGCGGAACAGGATGCCGCTGAGGCCGTGCTGCGCCGTTTGCAGGACATAAAAGCCTGATTTCGGCGTTGTCCAAGCCTGGTTTGGCTCTCCCGGGACGCTCATCCGGCGGGCTTTCATAGGGCAGTACTGGGCGCGCCGCCCTGGGTGCGGGCGTCTCCTTGGCCCAGGCGGCGACGACTTCGCCACTCCACGACCTTATCACCCGGTCGAATAACGACTTACACTCTCTATCTCTCCCGTGTCTTGCGCGTAACCCATTCGCGCGGGCCGCGAGGACATCCGAAACAGGCTTTGATCATGAACGACAACGTTGATATCGACCTCGGCGCACCGGCCGAACTTCCCCATGACGACTTCCGTTGTGGCCTGGTGGCCCTGGCGGGTCGACCGAACGTGGGCAAGTCCACCTTGCTCAATGCGTTGATCGGCTTTCGCCTGTCCATTGTCAGCCCGCGGCCCCAGACCACCCGTCACCGCATTCTCGGCATCGCCACCAGCGAGGCCGGGCAGATCATGTATGTGGATACACCGGGCCTCCATCGCGGCGCCAAGCGGGCCATGAACCGCAGCCTCAATCGCGCGGCGCGCTCGGCGATCAGTGAAGTCGATGTGGTGGTGCAGGTCATCGAGGCGGGGCGCTGGACGGACGAGGACGAGGCGCTCTACGACGCCCTGGTTGAGCAGAAAGTGCCGCGCCTGCTGGTCATCAACAAGGTCGACCTGGCCAAGGAAAAGGCCACCATGTTGCCGTTCGTGGCCGACTTGATGACACGCCACAGCTTCGACGACGTGTATTACGTCAGCGCACTCAAGGAAAAAGGCCTGACGGAGCTGCAGCAGGGCATTCTCAAGCGCTTGCCGGTGCAGCCCCCCGTCTACGGCGAGGACGAGGTCACCGACCGTAGCGAGCGCTTCCTGGCCGCTGAAATGGTGCGCGAACAGCTGATGTTACGCCTCGACCAGGAACTGCCGTATGCCACGACGGTCGAGATCGAACAGTTCACCGATCGCCCTGATGGCGTGGCCGAGATCCATGCCGTGATCTGGGTCGAGCGCGATGGCCAGAAAGCGATCGTGATCGGCAACGGTGGCGCCCAGTTGAAGGCCATCGGAACCTCGGCGCGACGTCACATGGAGCGCACCTTTGAACGCAAGGTGTTCCTGCGCCTGTGGGTCAAGGTTCGCGAGGGCTGGGTCGACGACGAGACCATGCTCAAGAAGTTCGGCTATACGGATTAAGGGGCGAGGGATGAGCGGCGAGCGCGCAAGGTCGAGCAGCATTTGCCGGCATGCGGACTTGCGCGTACCTGGCAACAGGGCGCCCTCGCTACTCGCTGCTCGCCTCTAGTTTTTCCATGCGCATCGAGCAGCAGCCGGCCTACGTATTGCATTCGCGGCCTTACCGCGAGACGTCGATGCTGCTCGAATGCCTGACGCATGATCACGGGCGCATCGGCGTAGTGGCGCGCGGGGTGCGGCGCGAACGTGCCCGTCTGCAGCGTGCCCAGCTCGAGCCGTTCCAGCCGCTGGTGCTGGATTTATTGTTGCGCGGCGAGCTAGCGACCTTGCAAAGCGCCGAAACGATTGGCGTGCCATTGCGCCTGCTGGGCGACGCAGGTCTTGCAGGGCTTTATGTCAACGAGCTCGTGGTTCGCCTGACGGGGCGCCAGGACCCGCAGCCTGAATTGTTCGATGCATATGCTCGAGCGCTGCCGCGCCTGGCAACGACGGAGTCCTTGGCGTGGCCGCTGCGGCGCTTCGAACGCGATTTGCTCGAGGCGGTCGGTTACGGCTTGCAACTGGAATCGGATGCCGAATCGGGTGAGCCGCTGGAGCCCGGGCAGTTCTATCGCTACACGGTCGAAGTGGGACCGTCCCCCTGTCGGCCTGGTACCGCCCATGCTCTGCGTGGCAGCGACCTGTTGGCACTGGCGCAGGACCAGATGCCCGACACGGCGGGCTTGTCCGCCTTGCGCGTCATGATGCGCGAAGTGATCCGTTTCCATCTGGGCGGCGGCGAGCTGCGTGCCTGGCATGTGCTTGCTGCCGCGATGACGCGGCGCTAAGGGATGCTCTGATCAACTCTGCGTAGGTGTCACCGGTCCTGTCTGTTCGCAGACCACAGGGGCGTCGGCGCAAGCAGACTGGCCGTCTGTCGAGCCGGCGCACCGAAGGGATGCGGACAGACAGGACCGGCCCCAACGTGTTCAATTCAAAGTGATGGGGTGATGTCCAGAAGGCCCGCAGGCGGTGCCGCGCGGCTTGGCAAGACGGCCAGTCTTCCCGGCGCCACGCAACCCCGCCTGCGGGCCTTCTGGACATCATGACGCCTGCGCAGAGTTGATCAGACCATCCCTAAGCATTCAGCCGGTACTTTCCAGAGCCTCGATCGTGGCCAGCAAGGCCTTGTTGAAGCGCGAAAGCGGTGCCAGCGAACCCGAGTGGCCCAGCTTGAGATGTCGCTGCAACAAGGTGGCTTGCGCGGCGAGCGCAGTCGCGCCGCAGAAGCCGCAGGACGAACGCAGGCGATGCAGTCTCTCCGCGAAAGCTTCGGGGGCAGCGCGCAGCATGTCGAGGTCCTGGTAGAGGGCAACCAGTTCGACGCGCAACAACGTGCGCATCGCGCTCACGACGTCGGCGTCGCCCATGGTGGCGATGGCCTGGGCATCGTCAAGCAGCGGCAGCGAAGCGGCGCCCGCCTGCACCAGGCCCAGAATCCGCCGAAGATCAGCCAGGTTGCAGGGTTTCGTCAGTACTTCGCTGAACTCCGCTGCCAGCAGGCGCTGTCGCTCGGTCAGATCCATTTCCGCGCTGGTGGCTACCGCCGTGCAATCGCTGGAGCGCGCGCCAGGATCCCGGCGCAGGGCGGCCAAAACCTCCTCGGCGCCCGCCCCGGGCATGCGGCAGTCCAGCAGGAGCAGGTCGAAGGCTTCGTCGTGGGCCAGGGCAATCGCGGCCGTGCCGTCGTTGCAGGCCTGGGCCTCAAGACCGAGGCTGCGCAAGGCTTCGACGAGGAATAACCGGCTGGCCGGGTCGTCGTCGGCCACCAGTGCACGTACGGTTTCGGGGGCCGTGGAGGCACGTAAAACGTCGCTGGAAAGCGTGTTGAGCATGACTAGTCCGTGTCGTTCAGCTGATTTTGGCAGAATGGCGTCTCATGCGCTTCTCATCAAGCCACCTTTTGCTCGGTCTAGGCATCCTTTTTTGGGTCGGCCTGGTGTTGCCCGCGCGGGCAGATATCGCCCTGGGCGCCAAGACGGTCAACCTGCCCGGGATCAAGATGCAGGAGGTTCAGGCGCTGGTTGGCGAGGACGGCCAGGGTGGATTGAAGCTCAGTCTGCGTGCCGCCAAGGCCGACGTGCCGACCATGGGGTGGCGACGCGTCGCTGCGGATCTGCAAGGCACGTTGCAGCGCGATGTGCATATGCGCTGGCTGTTCAACGGCACCGTGCAGCTGGTTGGCGCGCCAGGCGCAGCCTTGAGCAATGCCAAGGTCGCCATGGTGGTGGACGAGGCGGCCAACACGCTTGAGGTGGACATCAGCCAGGCGGCGGCGCAAGCCAGCATGGCCTTGCCGCTGGATCAGCCCACGCATGCGCAAATCAGCCTCAAAGGTTTGCCGGCTTCCTGGCTGCAGGGTTTGTTGAGCACGATTTGGTCGGGGCGCGCCACGGCCGGCAAGCTCGACGCGGACATGGCGCTGGACCTGGAAAACAAGGGCATCCAGGCGTCAGGTCAATTCGCGCTCAGTGCGGCAGGGTTTGATACGGCCAGTGGCACGATGGCGGGGCAGGGCGTCAACGGTAACGGCCGTTTGAATATCGATACCACCAGCACGCCATCGCGTATCGACCTCGACGCCAGCATGCGCGGCGGCGAACTGTTGCTCGGACCGATTTACGCGCGACTGCCCGATCATCCGGTCCAGGTGAGTCTCACGGCCACGACGCACAACGGGGCGGTGGACTTCACGCGCCTGCGCGTGGCGGACGCCGATGCACTGCAGTTCGAGGGCAAGCTGGCGTTCAATGCCAAGGGCGAAGTGCAGAAGCTCAAGCTCGACAAGCTGCAGGCACGCTTCCCAGCGGCTTACCAGCGTTATGGACAGGCGTGGCTCGCCACGCTGGGCATGCGCGACGTCCGCATTGATGGCCAGCTTGCCGGCAGCCTCGACCTCGATGCGTCGGGCCTGCGCAGCTTCGACTTCGACACGGATGGGCTGGACCTGGCCGATGGCGAAGGACGCTTGTCGATCAAGGGGCTGCGTGGCGGTGTCGATTGGGCCGCTGAAGGCGAGCGTCCCGTCACCACGCTGAACTGGCAGGGTTTACAGGTTTACCGCATGGTCAATGGCCCGGCACAGTCGCGCTGGCAGAGCCGAGGGGGCGCCTTGAGCCTGCAGCGCGCGCTGGAAATGCCGCTGCTCAATGGCAAGGTTCGCGTCGCGGACCTCGAATGGCGCCCTGCAGCTGGGAGGGGGCGCCGCCTGGAGACATCGCTCACCTTTGCCGGGATCGATATGGCGGCTTTCTCGCGCGCGATGGGGTGGCCGGAGTTCCAGGGCACCCTGGGTGGCGCCGTTCCTGGCTTGCGTTGGATCGACGACCGTATCGAGATGGAAGGCGGCTTCACGGTGAATGTGTTTGACGGCTTCCTCAATATCACCCGGATGTCGTTGCAGGGGCCGTTTGGCTCCAGTCCCGTATTGTCCGCGGATGTCCAGTTGCGGCAGCTGGATCTGGCATTGATGACCAGTGTGTTCGATTTCGGCAGCATCACCGGGCGCCTGGACGGCTCAATCGATGAACTGCGCCTGGTCAACTGGAATCCGATCGCGTTCAAGGCCAATTTGCTGGCCGGTGGTGGCGGTCGCATCAGCCAGCGCGCCGTGAACAACCTCACCTCGTTCGGCGGCGGCGGTGTGGCTACCGGGCTGCAGGGCGCCGTGCTGAAGCTGTTCAAGACCTTTGGCTATAAGCGGATCGGCCTAAGCTGCGTGTTGCAGGGTTCGGTATGCCGAATGGGCGGTCTCGATAACCATGCGGATGGGTACACTATTCTCGAAGGTAGCGGCCTGCCGCACCTGCAAATCGTCGGTCACCAGACCCAGGTGGACTGGCCCACCCTGGTGCGCCGCCTAAAGGCAGCTACGGAAGGCACCCCGCCGGAGGTTCATTGAGGACCGGCAACACCCCATCGCCGAAGGAGTCGATCATGCGGAAGTTTATCTATGGATTGCTGACCACCCTGCTGGTGGCCATGGTGGGGTGCGTCACCATCAACGTCTATTTTCCCGAGGCGGCGGCGCAGAAGGCGGCCGATCAGTTCATTGGAACCGTGCTCGACAGCAATGCCCCGGTACCGGCCCCGCAAAAGGACCAACCACCCGCACCAGCCAAAGACGGCAATCAGCCCTCGGCCATGCTGCTTGACCTGCTGATTCCCGCGGCCTATGCAGCCGATACGCCGAATATCCGCATCCAGACGGCCACCACCGAAGCCATTCACGATCGCATGCGGCAACGCTTTCATGACACCCTCGCCCCCCTGTTCAACAGCGGTGCGGTCGGTTTCACCAAGGACGGTCTGGTCGCCGTACGCGATGCGGCCAAGGTGCCGATGGATCAGCGCGCTGCGGTGAATGCCGCCGTGGCGGACGAAAATCGTGACCGTGACGCGCTCTATCGCGAGGTGGCCAATGCCAACAACCATCCGGAGTGGGAAACGCAGATTCGTGCCACGTTTGCCAAGGGCTGGATCGAGCGTGCGCGTGCGGGCTGGTATTATCAGGACGCCTCGGGCGCCTGGAAGCAGAAGTAAGCCGCTCGCCCCTCCGCACCACCCACCCGATTGTCGCGCCCGGGTCCGTTGATCCGGGCGTATTCGTTTTTGGCTGACCACAGACCTCCATGAAAGAATTCCAAGCCACCATCACCGACCTCAGCCACGACGGCAGCGGCGTCACCCACATCGACGGCAAGGCCGTTTTCGTCATCGGCGCGTTGCCCGGCGAGCGCGTCCTGCTGCTCATCCGCAAGCGACATCGCAATTTCGACGAAGCCGAGGTGTGGAGTTGCTGACGCGATCCCCGCATCGCGTCGAGCCGCGCTGTCCGCACTTCGGCCAATGCGGCGGCTGCTCGCTGCAGCATCTGGATGCCGAATCGCAGATCGAAGTGAAGCAGCGCGTGCTCAAGGACAACTTCGAGCGCATCGGCAAAGTGAGTCCGGCGCTGGCTGCCACCGCTGACCGATGAAGCGTGGGGCTATCGCCGCAAGGGCCGCCTGTCCGTGCGTCAGGTGGCCAAGAAGGGACGCGTGCTGGTGGGATTCCGCGAGGAGAGCAATCCGCGTTTCGTTGCCGACATCAGCCAATGCGAAGTCGTGCATCCGGCGCTGGGGCCGAAGATCGGCCTGCTGGCCGAGCTGGTCGGTGGCATGGATGCAGCCACCGAGATACCGCAGATCGAATTTGCGGCGGGCGACGATACCGTGGCGCTGGTGTTCCGACATATGTCGCCGCTGAGCGAGCGCGATCAGGCTGCGCTCGTGGCGTTTGGCCAGCAGCATGGTTTTGCCATCTACCTGCAGCCGGGTGGCGTCAGCAGCGTGCATCCGCTGTGGCCGGAACATCCGCGACTGGCGTTCCGCATTCCCAGTAGCGACGCGGCGTTCGACGATGTAGAGCTCGAATTCCGTCCGCTCGATTTCGTGCAGGTCAACGCCGGCATGAATCGCCGCATGATGGACCGCACGATGGAACTGCTCGATCCGCAACCGAACGACCGGGTGCTCGATTTGTTCTGCGGCCTGGGCAACTTCACCCTGCCGATCGCGCGTCGCGTTGCCGAAGTCGTCGGCGTCGAAGGCGAACACGGTCTGGTCGAACGCGCCGCGGAGAATGCCGCGCGTAACGGCATCACGCATGCCCGTTTCGAAGTTGCCAACCTGTTCGAGGATCAGCGTCACGCGCATTGGGCGAAACAGTCGTGGGACAAACTGTTGCTCGATCCGCCGCGCGCGGGTGCCGACAAGGTGCTGGAATACCTGCCGCATAAGGACACCCACCGCATCGTGTACGTTTCGTGTCACCCGGGCTCGCTGGCGCGTGATGCTGGCATTCTGGTGGAGAAGCACGGTTTTCGCTTGAGCGCGGCAGGCGTGATGGATATGTTCCCGCACACCGCCCATGTGGAATCGATTGCGCTGTTCGAACGCTAGTCGGATGTTGGGGGCGTGACACGCAACGTGCGCCTGGCTTTGCCTCCACCTTACTCAAACTCAGACATGGGACGTACACCATGGGAATCGAGATCGAACGCAAATTCCTGCTGACCGACGATAGCTGGCGTGAGACGGTCGAGCGCAGCGAGCGCATCGCGCAGGGTTATCTCGTGGGGGCACAGGCGTTGCGCGACGGCACGTCGAGGGCTTCGGTGCGGGTGCGCCGTTCCGGCGATCACGCCTGGCTCAATATCAAGTCGGCACAGCTCGGCATCGAGCGTGCGGAGTTCGAATACCCCATGCCACTCGCCGATGCCGAAGAGATGCTGGCGACGCTTTGCGATGGTGTGCTGGAAAAAATCCGCCATCACGTGATCGTGGATGGCGCGCTGTTCGAAGTTGACGAATTCTTCGGTGACAACGCGGGCCTCGTGGTGGCCGAGATCGAGCTCGCCGCGTCCGATGCCCCATTTCCGCAACCGTCATGGTTGGGACGCGAGGTCAGTCATCTGGTTCGTTACTACAACGTCAACCTGATTGCGCATCCGTACGCCCACTGGACGCAAGATGAGCGCGACGCCGCCAGGGAGCCGACCTCATGCTAATGATCGGCCTGGCCGGTACTGCGCTGGCCGACTCCGAACACACCTGGCTGAGAGCTTCCGGTGTATCGGGCGTAGTGCTGTTCTCGCGTAATTTCAGCTCGCGCGAGCAGTTGATGTCGCTGGTCGACGCGATTCGCGATGTCGGTGGCGACGATATGCTTATCGCCGTCGACCAGGAAGGCGGTCCGGTACAGCGGTTTCGCGAGGGCTTTACGCGGTTGCCGCCGCTGTCGGCGATTGGCGCCGTATACGATCGCGACCCGCAAGATGCTGTGCGACTGGCCGAGGAGCATGCCTGGGTCATGTCCAGCGAGCTGCGCGCAAGCGGTGTGGATTTCAGCTTTGCGCCGGTGGTCGATCTGGCGCGAGGCAATGCGGCGATCGGTCCGCGCGCGTTGCATGCCAATCCGGAAGCTGCCGCCGAGCTGGCGCAGGCTTATGTGCGCGGCATGCACCTGGGTGGCATGGCGGCGGTGCTCAAGCACTTCCCCGGGCATGGTTCGGTGGCCGTCGATACGCACAAGGCCGCTGCCATCGATCCGCGACCGCTCGACGAGATCCGCCGCGACGACCTGCTGCCCTTTATGGAAGGTATCGATGCCCATGCCGAGGCAGTGATGGTGGCTCATGTCATCTATCCCGCTGTCGATGATCGACCGGCGGGTTTCTCCAAGCGCTGGATCGAGCAGATCCTGCGCGGCGAGCTGGGCTTCAATGGGGCCGTGATCAGTGATGACATCAGCATGGCTGCAGCCGGTGCTGCTGGTGGCGTCGCCGCGCGCGTCCACGCCCACCTCGACGCCGGTTGCGATCTGGTGCTGGCCTGTTTTCCCGATGTGGTGGAGGAAGCCATCGCCGCCGTGCAGGGCCGCGCCGCTACCGATCCCCAGCGACTGACCGCTTTGCGTGGTGCCGTTGCATCGACCTGGGAAGGGCTTACCGATAACCCGCAGCGCGACCGTTTCATCGCACGCATCACGGCGCTCCATCCCGTGGCAGGACAACCCTTGGAAGGGCAGGCATGAACACAAGTACACCCTCGCTGGCCGCCGCATTGGCCGATGCCGATCTGCTGTTCGATCGTGAAGCGCTGGAATCGGTGATCGCCGATATGGGGCGTCGCATCGACGCGGCGCTCGACGGCGAGCGCGCGGTATTTCTCACCGTCATGAATGGCGCGCTGATCTTCGCCGGTCATCTGGCGCTGACCATCCGCACGGATCTCGAATTCGATTACGTGCACGCCACGCGCTATCGCGGCGCTACTTCGGGCAGCGAGTTGCATTGGCTGCGCGAACCGGCTGCGGATATGCAGGGGCGGACCGTGCTGCTGGTGGACGACATTCTCGACGAAGGCCACACCTTGAAGGCCGTGCGAGACGACTGCCTGCGCCGCGGTGCGCGGCGGGTGTTGATAGTCAGCCTGTGCACCAAGAACCACGACCGTCTGGTCGAGGGCGTCGCGGCGGATTTCAACGGCGTGGAGCTGCCCGATCGCTACGTGTTCGGCTTCGGCATGGACTACTACGAGCAGGGGCGCAACCTGCCGGGTATCTACGCGCTGAAATGAGCTTCATCGCGCCAGCACGGCGTGGCTGGCTTTCGAACCGCGGAGCGGACGCATGAACATACTCGGCATCTCCGGCAGCCTGCGGCAGGCGTCCTTCAATACGGCGCTGCTGCAAACGGCACAGGAACTGGCGCCTGCTGGCATGAACATCGCCATCCATCGCCTGCACGACCTGCCGATGTTTGATCAGGATGTGGAAGAGCAGGGCGATCCGGTGCCAGTGACGTCGCTGAAGCAGGCGATCGATGCCGCGGACGGCTTGCTGCTGGCCTGCCCTGAATACAACGGCGGCATCACGGGCGTGTTGAAGAACGCGGTCGACTGGGCCTCGCGCATCGGCAAGGGGCGAAAGGTAGCCGCGCTTACCGGCAAGATGGTGTGCATCATCGGCGCCAGCCCGGGCATCACCGGTACGGTGCGTGCCCAAGACCAGCTGCGGCTGGTGCTGCGTCGTGCCGGTGCCCGCACCGAGCCCCAGGGTGACGTGCTGGTCTTCCAGGCACATACGAAGATCATTGATGGACGGCTTGGCGACGAGCGCACGCGCGACGCCTTGGGCCGCCATCTACAGGGATTCGCCGAGCGGCTGGCCGCGACGGCGGGATGACTCACTAGCGATGCAGGAACGACTCGTGACTACTATCGATCTTGCCGTGATTGGCGGCAGCGGCTTGTACAACTTTCCCGGGCTGGAGAACAGCACGCGTCACCGCGTCGAGACGCCCTTCGGCCCGGCCTCCGGCGATGTGGTGATCGGCGACTTCGGCAGGCGCCGCCTGGCCTTCCTGGCCCGTCACGGCGAGAGCCATACGGTGCCGCCTCACCGCGTGAACTACCGCGCCAACTTGTGGGCACTGCATTCGTTGGGCGCGCGCCGCGTCATCGGCGTCAATGCCGTGGGCGGTATCCG
Source organism: uncultured Gammaproteobacteria bacterium (assembly GCA_963765335.1). Classification (GTDB taxonomy): domain Bacteria; phylum Pseudomonadota; class Gammaproteobacteria; order Xanthomonadales; family Rhodanobacteraceae; genus Dyella. The sequence goes on from CAVXWA010000014.1 coordinate 132,912, forward strand.
CGCCGATATGGGGCCGCGCGTCATCGTGGTGCCAGATCAGGTCATCGACTACACCCACGGACGCTACACGAGCTTTTGTGACGTCGAGGGTGCCGAGGTCAAACACATCGACTTCAGCGAGCCGTATACCGAATCGCTGCGTCGTCAACTGATCGCGGCGGCGGCAACGGCTGGCATCGCGGTCATCGACAGCGGCTGCTATGGCGCCACCCAGGGGCCGCGTCTGGAAACCCGGGCGGAGATCGCCCGCATGAAGCGCGATGGCTGTGACCTGGTCGGCATGACCGGCATGCCGGAAGCCGTGCTGGCCCGCGAGCTGGAGCTGGAGTACGCCTGCCTGGCCCTGGTGGCTAATTTTGCAGCAGGTTGTGGCGACGAGGCGGAGATCAGCATCGAGGAAATCTTTGCCCATCTGGCCGCAGCGACCGCCGAAGTGCCCCGCATCCTCGGCAAATTGGTCAAAAGCTGAGCAATAGGTTCGATTTTGATCGTGTGAATGCGATCACCATATTGCGCTTTGCTATGAAACATGTTGATACTTCCGCCGTGCCAGGGGCGGCGGACCAAGGGGTCAAGGTGGTTCAGCGCATTCCGTGGTGCATCCAGTCCATGATTCAGAGGTTCACGCAATGCGTTTCGGTACGGTCAAGTGGTTCAACGACGCCAAGGGTTTCGGCTTCATCGCACCCGAGGACGGTGGGGAGGACGTGTTCGTCCACTTTTCGGCGATCAACTCCAAGGGCTTTCGTAGCCTGCAGGAAGGTCAGCGCGTGAAGTTCGAAGTCACCACGGGCCCGAAGGGCGCCCAGGCTTCGGGCGTCGAGATCGCTGGTTGATTTCGGCGTTCCGGCGCGCGCGCCGGTCATCGAGGTAAATGGAAACCCCGCGTCGTAAGACGCGGGGTTTTTTGTGTGGCACACGAACCAAGAAGGCGTTTCTGGAGCAAGCCATGGCAGACCGTAGAGATTTCCTGAAAGCCTCCCTGCTGAGCGCCTCGGCGCTCGCACTCGCCGGCAAGGCAGGCGCGGGCAGCATCGCGGGGGGCAAGAGCGCCACCGGGGCGCGCGTCGTTTCCACCTGGGACTTCGGCGTGGCGGCGAACCAGGCGGCCTGGTCCGTACTCGCCAAGGGCGGTCACGCGCTGGATGCGGTAGAGACCGGCGTGATGGTGCCCGAGGCCGATTTGAAGAATCACAGTGTGGGCCGCGCCGGCTTTCCGGACCGGGACGGTCACGTCTCGCTCGACGCCAGCATCATGGATGCCGATGGCAGCTGCGGCGCCGTGGCGGCGCTGGAGCATATCGCTCACCCGATCCAGGTGGCGCGTCGAGTGATGGAGCGCACGCCCCATGTGCTGCTGGTGGGCGACGGCGCGCTGCAGTTCGCGCTTGAGCAAGGCTTCAAGAAGGAGGAGCTGCTGACGCCCGAATCCGAGCAGGCCTGGCGGGAGTGGCTGAAGACGGCGCATTACGAGCCGTCGGTTAACAGCGAAGTGCGCAGCTACGGCAAAACCGGCATGCCAGGCGGCAGTGCCAACCACGACACCATCGGCATGCTGGCCATCGATGCGCAGGGTCGGTTGGCCGGCGCCTGCACCACCAGCGGCATGGCGTGGAAGATGCGTGGTCGCGTGGGCGACAGCCCGATCATCGGCGCGGGCTTGTACGTGGACGGCGAAGTCGGCGCCGCCACCTCGACGGGCGTGGGCGAAGAGGTCATCCGCAACGTCGGCAGCTTTCTGGTGGTGGAACTGATGCGCCAGGGGCGCTCGCCGCAGGACGCTTGCCGGGAAGCTGTCATGCGTATCGTGAAGCGCCGGCCCGATGCGTCCAAGGACCTGCAGGTGGGTTTCCTGGCGATGAATCGCGAGGGCGAGGTCGGGGCATGGGCGATCCAGCCCGGCTTCTCGTATGCGGTATGCGATGCGAAGCGCCAGGATGGCCTGCTGCCGTCGAAGAGCGTGTTCTGACATGGCCGGCTGCCTGCTTGAAGTGGCTGCCAATTCGCTGGCCTCTGCCTTGGCCGCACAGGCAGGTGGCGCCGGACGTATCGAACTGTGCACGGCGCTGGAGCTGGGTGGGCTGACACCCTCCCATGCCCAGATTGCGCTGGTGCGAGAGCGCGTGCGCTTGCCTCTCTACGTGCTGATTCGACCGCGCGCTGGTGATTTCCTCTACAACGATCTCGAAGTGGAAACGATGCGCCGCGATGTCGAGGCCTGCGCCGCGCTCGGTTGCGATGGTGTGGTGATCGGCGCGCTCGATGCCGATGGCGATGTGGACATGGCGCGTTGCCGCGAGCTGGTCGAGGCCGCCGGCCGCATGGGTGTGACCTTCCATCGCGCCTTCGACATGGCGCGCGATCCTTCGCGCGCGTTGGAGAACGTCATCGCGCTTGGTGCCGAACGCATCCTGACGTCGGGCGGCGCGCGTTCGGCGATGGAAGGCGCGACCTGCATTCGTGCCTTGGTGGAGCAAGCGGGCGACCGGCTGGTCGTCATGCCGGGCGCAGGCATCGATCCCGAGAATATCGCCACGTTGAGGACGTTGACTGGCGCGGAGGAATTTCACGCCTCGGCCAAGCGCGAGCTCCCGTCGGCCATGCGCTTAACGAAGGCTGTGCTGCCCGACATGCTCGGTGGCGAAAAGCGCAGTGATGTCGACACGGTGCGTGCACTGGTCGCGGCACTCGCTTAGAGCTCGTTCAATATCTCCGCATTGCCAAGAGCACCCCCTCCCAGCCTCCCCCCGGCGAGCAGGGGGAGGAGCCAAAAGCATCCCCGCGCTTACTCCCTCCCCTGCAGTTGCAGGGGAGGGTTGGGGAGGGGTGCTCTTAGGTTGGCTTTCAGGTTCAAGCGGGACGCGCGTGGTCAGAGCGCCCGCTCGTCATCAGGCCGAGAACTGCAAGCGGGCCAGTTCCGCGTAGAGGCCGCCTTCAGCCAGCAGGCTTTCATGCGTGCCCTGGGCCACGATGCGGCCACCATCCATCACCACGATGCGATCGGCGCGCTGTACCGTGGCGAGACGATGGGCGATGACCAGGGTGGTGCGTCCCTTCTCCAGTCGTTCCAGTGCCTGCTGGATAGCCGCCTCCGATTGGGCGTCGAGTGCGGAGGTGGCCTCGTCGAGCAGCAGCAGCGGCGCATCGCGCAGGATGGCGCGGGCGATGGCGATACGCTGGCGCTGTCCGCCGGAGAGGCGCACGCCGCGCTCACCAAGCTCCTCGTCGTAGCCCTTGCCCAGCGCACTGATGAACTCGTTCGCTTCGGCCGCTCGCGCGGCCTCGCGTACTTCGTCATCGCCGGCATCCTGGCGACCGAAGCGGATATTGTCGGCGGCGCTACCGCCGAAGATCACCGTTTCCTGGGGTACCAGCGCGATGGCGCCACGCAGATCGGGCAGGGCAAGCGCGCGAAGGTCGACGCCGTCGAGGGTGATGCGCCCGGTTTGCGGATCGTAGAAGCGCAAGAGCAGCGCGAACACGGTGCTCTTGCCGGCGCCCGACGGACCTACCAGCGCAACCGTTTCGCCTGGGCGGATTGCCAGGTCGAAGTCGTACAGTGCCGGCGCATCGGGTCGCGTCGGATAGTGGAAGGCGACATTCTCGAATCGCAGCGCGCCTTGCATCGGCTTGGGCAGCGGTGTTGGCTGCGCCGGGCTGGTGATCTCGGCATGTTCTTCGAACAACTCGCCGATGCGTTCCATGGCGCCGGCCGCACGCAGCACGTCGCCCCATACTTCGGAAAGCCCGGCCAGCGAGCCGGCAGCAAAGATGGCGTACAGCACGAACTGTCCCAGCACGCCTGCATTCAAGGTGCCGGCCAGCACGTCGCGTGCGCCGGCCCACAGCACCAGCGTGATGGCGCCGAAGAACAGCACGATGACCGCGGCCGTAAGCGCCGATCGCATGCCGATGCGCTTGCGCGCGGTGGCCAGCGCGCGCGTGATCGCGCTGCCGTAACGCGTGCTTTCGATATCTTCGCGCGCATAGGCCTTCACTGCCGGCGCGGCATTGAGCGTTTCGTTGGCCACCGCGGCGGCGTCGGCCAGGCGATCCTGGCTGGCGCGCGAAAGCTTTTGCACGCGACGACCGAAGACCAGGATCGGCAGCATCACGGCTGGAATCACCAGCGCGGTCAGGCCGGCCAGGTGCGGGCTGGTCCATACCATCATGCCGGTAGCGCCCAGCAGCATCACGGCGCTGCGCAGCGCTACCGAGATGCCGGAGCCGATCAAGGCCTGGATGACCTCGGTATCCGTGCCCAGGCGAGAGATCAGTTCACCCACCCGACTGCGTTCGAAAAAGCTCACATCGAGCCGGATCACATGCGCATAGAGCTTGGCGCGCAGCGAAGCGAGCGCGCGTTCGCCGAGCAGGCTGATGCAGTAGTAGCGGGCCGCCGTGGCGAACGCGAGCACCAGCGCCACGCCGAACAGGCCGAGGAAGGTGGTGTTGATCGCGGCGGCATTGGAGTGGCCAAAGCCCTGGTCGATCATGTGGCGCACGGCCATCGGTAGCACCAGCGTGGCCGATGACGAGACCGCCAGGGACACCAGCCAACCAATGGCGAGCGCGCGATGTGGCCTCAGGAAGGGCCACAACTGCATCAGGGCGCCAAGGCGGCGGGTAGGGCGTGGCGTGTTGGCGGCGTCGCTCATTCGTGCTCGCAGGTGGAGGCTGGCAAAGGGATGGGGCACCGCAAAGGCGCTTGTCTTCAAAGGTGGGGCGACTGGCTGGCGATTCAATCCAGCCGGCGGGCGCTATGGCGGCCCCTGCTGATATCGATGATGCGCGCCTGCGCCTCGTCCACCCGGATTTCCGGTAGCTGGATATCGAGTTCGACGCCTTCGGCATCGAAATCCTCGCGCATCACGTCAGCATCCAGTTCGCGCAGGCGCGCCTTCAGCAGGGCAAGTTCGGCGAAATCGCAACGCAGGCCCAGTCGCGCCATGGCCACGATGGGGATGCGTTCGGCGAGGAGCAGGCATTCCGCCGCAGTGCCGCCATAGGCGCGAACCAGGCCGCCTGCGCCGAGCTTGATGCCGCCGTACCAGCGCGTGACGACCACGACGGCACGGTCGATGCCCTGGCCTTCGATAGCCTGCAGGATCGGCCGGCCAGCGGTGCCGCCCGGCTCGCCATCATCGTTAAAGCGATAGTCCTGGCCGATGCGGTAGGCCCAGCAATTGTGCGTGGCTGCCAGGTCGCTGACCTGCCGCACGAAAGCCAGCGCCTGCTCCGATGTCTGCACCGGTGCCGCGTGGGCGAGAAAGCGGCTCTTCTTGATGTCCTCGCTGTGCTGGTGGGCGGTGGCGAGGGTGTACAGCGTTTCACTCATGGTCGGGCAATTGAGCGCGCACATCGTCAGGCAAGCCGATGTCCGGATGCGCCTGGCGGAATGCGGACAGGCGCTGCAACGCTTCGTCGCGGCGATGTTGTGCAAACAACATACGGATCTTGTCGAGTTCCTGCGCGGGCGTGTCGTTAGGGTTGGCCGCCGCGGCGTCGACGGTCGGCGCTGCTGCCGGCGCCGCTACGGCAGGCATGGGAGCCGCCATGGTCCTCATGGCCATCGATCGTGCTGCCGGCTCCGCGCGGTAGCCGGCGCTCGCCGGTGGCGCCGCAGATGCCAGTGGCGTTGGAGCCATCGCGATCGCAGGGGCGGGGGCTGGCGGTGGCTGTGGCGGTGGCGGGGCGAAAGTCTGGTCGGCCATCTCAGAACTCACCGCGCGTGACTTGGCCAGCGACTTGACGGACTCGTGCGTGCGGCGCGTGGCCCGGGGAATTTCCGCAGGCGGCGCCTGCGCGACTGTCGGCGCTGCGGACGCGGATGGCGGCACCAGGGGCGCGTTGGTGGCAGACACGGGCGGCTGGGTTTCGGTTGGCGAGTTCGCCTGGATCGTGGCCGCTGCCGGTGTGGGTGCCTGCATGCTCGGGGACTGCTCGCGCATGCGTAGACCGAGCCCCGCCGCCAGCACAAGCACGGCGGCGCTGGCGGCCGCCACGGGCCAATGCGCGAATCGCCGACGTGTCTTGGGGAGCACGGCTTCGACGGCGGCTTGTCGCACCGCCTGGTCGAGCGCTGGCGACGGCTCCTTGCGCGGCAGGCTGCGATAAAGCGCCTGCAACTCGTCTTCGCCGGGCAGCGATTCGTCGTCGTGGTGGTCGTGCGTATTCATTCGGCCAACTGTTCGCGCAATCGGTTCATGGCATAGCGCAGGCGTGACTTCGCGGTTTCGCGCCCTACGCCGGTCACTTCGGCAATATCCTCCACACTCAGGTCATTCTCCAGGCGTAGCAGCACCGCCGTACGCTGATCATCGGGCAATTGTTCGATGGCGCGCTGCAGCCGGCGACGACGCTGGAACTCGGACAACACATGGTCTGGTTGTTCGTGCTCAGGTGTGGCGAGGGCGGCCAGTGCGCTTTCGGTCTCCTCGCCCGTGGCGACGGGGCGTCTGCGTCGATGTTGATCGATGAGCAGGTTGTGCGCGATCTGCAGCAGCCAGGTGGTGAACTTGGCCTGTGGTGTATAGCGCCCGCGCGCCGCAATCACGCGGCTCCAGGTTTCCTGGAACAGCTCCTCCGCCAGCCGCGGGTCCCGTGCGGCGCGCAACAGGAATCGGTACAAGATGCCCCGATGACGTGCATACAGCGCATCAAACGCAGCCAGCTCGCCCCGTGCATAGGCCAGCATCAACGTTGCGTCGTCATCCACGGCAGCATCCATGGGCGGCGAGGTTAAGCCAAATCGCCGGGTTGGGTAAGCATGGATCGCGGCGACGGGGTGGTCGGTCATGAATGGCAGGGTGTTCCGGCGCTCCGGGCAATATCAGTGAAACGCGGCAGTCGCGGCAACGGGGTTATCACACGGGGACGTTCCGGCGCTGGGAATAACCGCTCCGGTCGCCGCCAAGCCGATGGCTGCGGGCGTCGTGGCAGGGCGCTATAGGTGGACGTATGGGAGGCGCTCCCGCCACGCACAAGAACGAGGGTGGCCGTGGCCGCATTTCGTGGTTCGTAGGTGCCTTGCCATCCGTTTGGCGCTGTCTGCCGGCTACCCATGGCCATGGGTATCGGCTACCGCCTCCTTGGGGTCAGGTTCTAAGATGCCACGACTTTCCAGGGACCGGGTGCCGTCATGCTCGTCGTGCTGTTCGTCATGCTGCTGCTGGCCGCATTGCTGTACCGCCTGCGTCGACGCCGGCTGGGACACGCGCTGATCGCGCTGACCCTGTTGCTGTTCCTGGGCATAGGCTGCGGTCCGGTACCGCGCTTCCTGCTGCGTAGCCTGCAGGGCGCTTATTACATGGAGCCGTCGATCGACTGGGCGCAGCGCAATGCCATCGTGTTGCTGGGGGCAGGTACGGTGGGACCTAACGATGAGCGGCTGCAGCCCTCGTACTACGCGAATGGGCGCATCCTGCGGGCGGCGCAGCTGTACGAGGCTTGCAAGGCCGCGGGCAAGCAATGCCGGCTGCTGGTGAGCGGCGGCGATTCTCAGGATCACGGTGAACCGGAGGCGGTGGTCTATGTCCGTGCGCTACGTGCGCTGGGCATTCCCGAGGCTGACCTCATGGTAGAGGCGCGCAGCATGTCTACCTGGCAGAACGCCCAGTTCAGCCGGCCTTTGCTGGCGCAGTACGCGCCGCAGCACATCGTCCTGGTGACGTCGGCCATCCATCTGCAACGCAGCTTGCTCTACTTCGCTCATTTCGGCATCACGCCGCAGCCGGTGGCAGGCGACTGGATAAGGGCGAATCGGATCCCGATTCCGGTGTCGTGGAACTTCGTGGCAACCGACGCGGCCGTCCACGAGCATCTAGGCATTCTGCGTTATCACGTCTACAGCATGCTGGGTTGGAATGCGCCGAAAGCGCCACCGCTGCTGCCGTGAGTCGCCGGGTACGCATGGCGTACCCCTGTTCATTTTCCAGCCAGCTATCGAGCGCAGTTCCGCGTAACCTTGCGCGGTCTTTCTGCCCATCCGGCTCCCGATGCTCTCCGATAAAACGCCCGAACCGCACTCGCGTGCGGCGCTTCCGCTTGCCCCGTCGATGGACGCCACGCTGGCCGCGGCGCACATGCCGCGACAGTTCCGCCCGTTGCAGAAGCCTAGGGGCGCTTGCAGACCGACTCAACCCGGAGCAGAGCGCGCGGCGGCGATCGTCTCGCGCAGCGTCTGCAGCGCGTCGTGCTTGGGGCGCCAGCGAAGCTCGCGGCGGGCCTTGGCCGCGTCCATGATCACGGGCTCGCGGAAGGCGGCGATCCACTGTGCCTGCGCGGGCAGGAAGCCGAGGCGCCCGACCATCTCGGCGACCGCGTCGACGGCCACCCCGGGCACCGGGATCGAATGCCAGCCGAGCTCCTGGGCGAGCTGCTTGACGGTGATCTGACCGGGCCCCGCGAGGTTGTAGATGCCCGGCGCGCCGCGGCCGAGCACCGCCGCGCGCATCGCGGCGGCCACGTCGTCGTGGTGCACGAGCTGGAAGGGCACCCCCGGGTCGGGCAGCACCGGCTTGCAGCAGCGGCACGCCGTCGAGCAGGCGCATGAGCGGGTCGGGCAGTCGCTCGGAGATCTGCGTGTAGGGCAGGCTGTCGATCAGCAGCGGCGCGTCGCGCCCGCCGACGATGCAGGGGCGGAAGACGTAGGCCGCGGTGGCGGAGCCGTCGAGCGTGTCGCGCCAGCAGCGGCTCGACCTCGGCCTTCTGGGCCGAGTAGTAGTGGCCTGTCGGTGCCGCGCGCGGGGATCTCCTCGGTGAGCGGCTGGGGGTTGTCGCGATGGAAGCCGTAGGCGGCCACCGAGGAGGCGTAGACGAGCCGCGTCACGCCGGCCGCGACGGTGGCCTCGAACACGTTGCGCGAGCCGGCGAGGTTGACCGACGCGGGTCTCCTCCGCCCCGCCCATGATGATGAAGGCGAGGTGGACGACCACGTCGGCGTCCTTCACCAGGTCGGCGACGGCCGCGCGGTCGAGCACGTCGCCGCGCCGGTAGGAGACCTTCTTCCAGCCGCGCCTCGCGGGGTCGAAGGGGCGGCGCGCCATGCCCAGTATCCGCCCGACCTCGCGCGAGCGCTCGAGCGCCGCGACCACCGCCTGGCCGATCTCGCCGGTCGGGCCGGTGACGGCGACGGTGAGATGAGCCGATGCGGAGCGGGCGCGGCGGCATCTGCCCGTTCTATCGCATCGCCGCGGCCAGCTCGATCGTCGCGGTGCTCGTCTTGCGCGCCGGCCACCGTACGCTTGAGGTCGTGCACGCGCTGCTCGCATCGGCCTCGCTCGGCGAGAGCCTCAGCTCGTTCTTCGACGCGGTCGGGCAGTTCTTCTCGGACCTCGCGGCCGTCCATTGGGGGTTGCTGCTGCTGGGGCTGGTCTTCTTCGGCCTCAACCTGACGCTGCGCTCGCGCGCGTTCTTCCACAGCCTGCGCGCGGCCTACCCGGCGGTCAGCTTTCAGTGGCGGCGCATCTGGGGCGCCTACTTCGCCGCGGTCGGCTTCAACAACGTCGTGCCCGGCGCGCGGCGGCGACGTCATCAAGCTGTTCCTGACGCGCTCCTCGATCCCCGGCTCGAGCTATCCGACGGTGGCCGCGGCGTTCTTCGTGGAGTCGATCTTCGACGCTGACGGTGGGCGTGTTCGTGCTGATCTTCGCGTTCAGCCAGGGCGTGTTTCCCAAGCCGCCGGACTTCGCCAAGCTGAACTCGTTCGACATCTCCTACCTGGCCGAGCACTTCCGCCTGACGCTGTTCCTGATCACGGCGCTGGCGGTGCTCGGCCTGGTCGCCTTCGCGCTGCTGTCGGTGCGCGTGAAGGCGTTCTGGGCGCGCGTGCGCCAGGGCGTGACGATCCTCGAGCGATCGCCCCCGCTACCTGCGCGAGGTCGCTCGCCTGCAGGCGGCTGGCATGGCTGTGTCGCTTCGCCGCCTTCTGGTTCCTGCTCGACGCGTTCCGCGTCGGCGGCTCGGTGCGAGAACGTGCTGCTCGTGTTCGGCGTCAACCAGGTGGCGGGCGCCGTTCCGTTCACGCCCGGCGGCGCGGGCGTCCAGCAGGCGCTGCTCGTGAAGGTCTTCGCGGGCAAGCGCGCCCACCAGCGGTCGTGGCCGCCTACTCGGTCGGCCAGCAGATCGCGATCGCCGTCTTCACGGCGCTCGTGGGGCTCGGCGCGGTCGTCTTCATCTTCCGCTTCCGCTCCTTCAAAGAGGTGCTCTACGCCGGCCGCGCCTCACGCGAGGCCGAGCGCGAGGCCGAGCGCGCCGGGGTGCTGCTCGCTCGAGCGGGACTCCCCCGAGGAGGATCCGCCCCTCGATGACGATCCGCCGCCGCCGGGCCGCGCCGCCCGCGCGGCGCGCACGGGGGCGGGCGGGTTCGCTACTGAAGGCCCTCGCGCGCCTCGCGCACGAGCGCCACGGCCTCGGGGAACACGCGGGCCATCACCGTGCGGATCTGGTCGGCCTGGGCCTCGGCGTTGCCCTGCAGGTTCACGCGCTGCAACGGCCGCGACGGTCATGTCGACGGCGAGCTTGATCGCGTTGTCCGCCCAGGCCAGGCGCTGCTGTCCCTGCATCTGTTCGGCGAACTCCGCCAGGCGCCGCTGCAGCTCCTCGGGGTCACCGAACAGGTCTCCGAGTCCACCGCTTTCCATGTGCGCATCATAGACTCCCCTGCTCATGCCCAGCGCCGAGCGAGATCCGCGAGCAGGTCGCACGCGAGACCGATCGCCGCGCGCCGCCTCGCCGTGCCGGCGTTCGCCGGCGGCTTTCTGTACCTGCTGAGCGGGATCATCACCAGCTCGACGCTCAACGGCGCGCCGACCGTCGGCCTCCTGCAGGGGCTCGCGCCGGCGTTCTCGGGTGAAGTCAACCCGACGCGTGAGCCCGCGCGCCGCAGAGGTCAAATTCATCAGCCACCACGCCTTCGCCGCTGATCGCCGGGAGCCTGCTGTCGGCGATCGCGGTCGGTCGCGCTCACGCTGGTCCTGCTGCTGCTCGTCGACGCCACGCGCTTCCGCCGGCCCAACAGCTGGAAGGCCGCGCGCCCGCTCGTGCTGTGTCGGAGGCATCGGGCTGGCGGTCCTGAGCATCGGCCACCAGGTGGTCAGCGCGATCGAGACGCACAACTTCGCCGTCGGCCACGACTTCTCCAACCACGCCGTCGACCACGCGCTCACCAAGGGCGCCGCGAACGTGATCATCGCGTACGTCGATCTGCTGGCGGGGCTCGCGCTGATGGCGGGGATGATCGCGACGGTGCTGAACGCCCTGCGCGTCGGGCTGCTCCCGCGCTGGATGGGCATCCTCGGCATGCTTCACCGGGCGTGCTCATCTTCCTGCCGATCGGCGGCGCCGACGCTCGAGGTCGTGCCCGCCTTCTGGCTGGTGATGATGGGGATCCTGTACGTCGGCAAATGGCCGAACGGCGAGCCGCCGGCGTGGGCGGCGGGCGAGGCGCGTCCGTGGCCGACGCGGCCGAACGCCGCGCAGAGGCGCGCGAAGCGCAGCGAGCCGCCGAAGCGGCGCGCCAAGGGACAGCCGGCGCTCTCACGGCCGGAGCGACGTCGCGCCGGCGCCCGCCCAGCCGGCGTCGAGCGGTCGCTCGAGAAAGCGCCGGCGCAAGCGCGGGGCGCGCTGAGGAGCGCGACGCGCGCAGCGACGCATCGAGTCGCGCGTGACGCCGGGAGGGTGCCGGTGAGCCCGAGCATGAGCGCCGCGCGGCAGGGACGAGGCGCTCGACCGCGAGCTCGCCGAGCTGCTCGAGGTCGAGACGCTTCGACCCCCCGGCGGAGTTCCGCGAGCACGCCCTGCTGAACGACCCCGCCGTCTACGAGCAGGCCGCGCGCGACCCGCAGGCGTGGTGGGCCGCGCAGGCCGAGCAGCTCGACTGGTTCGAGCCGTGGGAGCGGGTGCTCGACGACGACGATCCGCCGTTCTACAAGTGGTTCACCGGCGGCACGCTGAACGTCTCCTACAACTGCCTGGACCGCCACGTGATCGCGGGCCGCGGCGATCGCGTCGCCTTCCACTGGCGCGGCGAGGAGGGCGCAGGAGCGCGACATCACCTACGCCGAGCTGCTCGCCGAGGTCGAGCGCTTCGCCAACGCGCTGAAGGACCACGGCGTGGGCAAGGGCGACGTCGTCGGCATCTACCTGCCGATGATCCCCGAGGTGGTCGTCGCGATGCTCGCGTGCGCGCGCATCGGCGCGCCTCACAACGTCGTCTTCGGCGGCTTCTCGGCCGAGGCCGTGCGCGAGCGCATGGAGTTCTCCGAGGCCAAGCTGCTGATCACCGTCGACGGCGCGGCGCGCAAGGGCAAGACCGCGCCGGTCAAGGACCGGGTCGACGAGGTGATGGGCGACCTGGCCACGCTCGAGCGGATCGTCGTCGTGCGCAGCAAGGGCACGCCCTGCCAGATGCAGGAGGGGCGCGACGTCTTCTACGACGAGATCGTCGCCGCCGCCGACGCCGAGTGCCCGGCCGAGCCGCTCGACGCCGAGCACCCGCTGTTCATCCTCTACACCTCGGGCTCGACCGCCAAGCCGAAGGGCATCCTGCACACGACCGGCGGCTACCTGACGGGCGTCTCGGCGACGCACCGCTACGTGTTCGACCTCAAGCCGGACTCCGACGTGTACTGGTGCGCGGCCGACGTCGGCTGGGTCACCGGCCACTCCTACATCGTCTACGGCCCGCTGGCCAACGGCGCGACGTCGGTGATGTGGGAGGGCGCGCCCGACTACCCCGACAAGGGCATCTGGTGGGAGATCGTCGAGCGCTACGGCGTCACGATCCTCTACTGCGCGCCGACCGCGATCCGCGCCTGCATCAAGTGGGGCGCCGAGTGGCCGAACGAGCACGACCTCTCGACAGCCTGCGCCTGCTCGGCTCGGTCGGCGAGCCGATCAACCCGAAGGCGTGGCTCTGGTACCACAAGGTGATCGGCGGCGAACGCTGCCCGATCGTCGACACGTGGTGGCAGACCGAGACCGGCGCGATCATGATCACGCCGCTGCCGGGCATCACCGCGACGAAGCCCGGCTCGGCCACGCAGCCGTTCCCGGGCGTCGTTCGCCGAGGTGCTCGACGAGTCCACCGGCGAGCCGATCGCCGAGGGCCAGGGACTGCTCGTGCTCACGCGCCCGTGGCCGTCGATGCTGCGCACGCTCTACAAGGAGGAGGAGCGCTTCATCGAGACCTACTTCAAGCGCTTCGGCACGCGAGACCTATCTCGTCGGCGACGCCGCGCGCCGCGACGCCGACGGCTACCTGTGGGTGATCGGGCGGATCGACGACGTCGTCAACGTGTCCGGGCACCGGCTGTCGACCGCCGAGGTCGAGTCGGCGATCGTCGCCCACCCCGACGTCGCCGAGGCGGCCGTGATCGGCCAGCACGACGAGGACACCGGCCAGGCGATCGTCGCGTTCGTGACGCTCCAGGGCGATCTCGCGGGCGACGAGCAGACCGTCGAGGGCATCCGCGCGACCGTCGCCGAGCGGATCGGCAAGTTCGCCCGCCCGAAGCGCATCATCTGGTCCGACGACCTGCCCAAGACGCGCTCGGGCAAGATCATGCGCCGGCTGCTGCGCGACATCGCCGAGGGCCGCGCGCTCGGCGATGTGACGACGCTGCGCGACCCGGCCGTGACGGCTCAGCTGGAGGAGCGGGTCAAGGAGCTGCAGGCGCAGGAGGACTAGCCGGCGCGGCCCGGCGTGCGCGGGCGCGGTCAGACCTTGCGGTGCTCGGGCACCCAGGAGCCGTCGTCCTGCGCGGGTGAAGTCCTGGAACAGGCCGGGCGCCTCGGCCTGCATGATCCGGGCGATCTCGTCGAACACCAGGCGCAGCTCCTCCTCGGCGCCCGTCGGCCGTGCGCATCTCGATCACGTGGCGCAGCGTGCGCGCGTTGGCCGTCCAGATGATGTCCGTGCTCAGGCCGATCGGCGCGAGCCGGCGCAGCGCCGAGGTGACCTCCTTCTTGACGTGGAAGGGCACGCCCTCCTCGTCGATCCCGAGCTCCTTGGCGGCGCTCACCTGAAACTCCTCGAGCTGCTCGACGATCGAGAGCACCTGCTCGCGCACCGGCTCGAGCGCCGGCGGCACGCGGAAGCCGATGTCGGCGAGGCGCACGTAGCGCAGGCTCTCCTGGCTGAAGGCCGAGCCGGCGCGATGCCTGACAAGCTCGTGGGTGTTGCCGGATACGACCGGTTTGCCGTTCCGACGCACGAACAACAGCCCGTTGTCGACCTTGACGCAGTAGACCTTGCCCTTGTAGGGCTCCCAGGAGTCGCTCTCAGCGCCGTTGTGATTGACGAGCGGGTGGGTGCGCGTCTTGACGAGAGACACGATGTAGGAGGGGCGGGCGTTCTTGAAGGTTTGGCCATTCGGCATGACCCGCTCGAGACCGGTCCTGTCGTCGACACGAATGTTGGCCGACCAGCCGGCCTTGATCGCCAGCACCTGCAGGTCATCCGCCATCAGACGAGAGGCGGTATAGATCACCGTGTGATTGCAGTCGCGACGGCGGCTTCCGTCGCCGTCCGCGTATGCCTCCAGAAAGACGCGCAGGATCGACGGACCCCACTGGTGGACGTATCGCGGAACGCGCTTCTCATGCGCACGTGTGCCGCACGAGGCCAGCGAGTCGCGCAATGCGACGTTTTGCGTACGGATGCTCCCGTGCCCGGTGGCGGCACGTACGTCGGAAGACCCATGGCGCGCACGTTGTCCGCCATCGCCTCGAGCTGCTCCCCGCGGTTCTGGGCAAGGACAATCTGGTGACCGTTGAGGCTGCCCTCGGCGAGCCAGTGGCCGAGGAACCGCGCGAACTCCTTCAGCGGAAACTCCGACCCGATGTAGTGCCGCGTCGCCTTGGTGACTCGAGTCTCTCTGCTGATACATGCGCTTGGTGCCCGGGATGCTGACCGTTCCGGATTCCTGGCCGGACCACTTCGCGGTCTTCTGGTAGGCGACGCGTTTGCCGAAGATCTCGCCGGCCAGCCGAACCCGATAGGGCTCTTCGCCGCGCTTATTCGCCTGCGTGTCGTGCGCCTTGACCCACATCCGATGATTGGGAGTCACGAGCAGGTCGACCTGCTCGGAGCGGACTCGGTGCATGGCGCCGTCATAGTCGCCGACGAAGTGCTCGGTCGCGGGCTGATACTCGAGACACCCGGTGTCAGGATTTACGGTCGCAAAGGTCTCCGAGCCGTCCACATCGGGCCACTGCTTCCACCCATCCTCGGTGAGCACCTCGGTCTCGGCGTCGTAGCAGAACACACGTGAGACGTTGCGCAGCGCGAACGAGTAGTTCGCGTGCTCCAGCACGCTGCCGTGCGCCGAGCGCAGGATGTTGGCGAAGTACTCGCGCTGATCGGTGCGCACCTTGCTGACGTTCGGGTTCAGCCCCGGCTCCCAGCTGCGGTAGCAGGCGCGCCCGCCGAACTCGACGAGCGTTTCGCCGCCCGAGAGCTCGCCGTCGACCTCGCCCAGGCGACGCTCGAGCCAGGACTCGCCGCCGACATCCATCAGGTAGCCGCGCATTCCATCGACGTCGATCGACGGGCGGGCGATGAGGAAGACGGCGGGGAGGGTCTGGTGCATCGGGCGGACGATGCTACATACCGCGGCGGGCGTCGGCCGGCGCCTTGCTGCTCGCCATCCGGCGAGGAGGCCCTGGCTCTCGGACCCGCCGCTCCTCGAGTCCCTGCCTGGTAACGACGCCACCCGCGCCGGCGTTGTAGCTTGAAGGGCAGATGGCGGCAACCCAAGAACCAGCCACGTCGGCGCCACCCGGCGCCCCCGTCGCGGCCCGCGCGGTGACGCGTCGCTACGGCGAGGGCGACGACCGCGGTGGATGCGCTTCGCGGCGTCGATCTCGAGGTGCGTGCCGGCGAGCTCGTCGCGGTGATGGGTCCGTCGGGGTCGGGCAAGTCGACCCTCATGCACCTGCTCGCGGGGCTCGACAAGCCGACCTCGGGCACGGTTACGGTCGCCGGCATCGAGCTGAGCGCGCTCGACGACGCAGCGCTGACGCGGCTGCGCCGCGAGCACATCGGCTTCATCTTCCAGTTCTTCAACCTGCTGCCGATGCTCGACGCCGAGGAGAACGTCATCCTGCCCGCTCTCGATCGCCGGCGAGAAGCCCGACAAGGCGTGGGTCGACCGAGCTCATCGAGAAGGTCGGCCTCGAGGGCAGGCGCCAGCCACCGCCCGTCCGAGCTCTCCGGGGGCGAGCAGCAGCGGGTGGCGATCGCGCGCGCCCTGATCACGCGGCCCACGATCCTGTTCGCCGACGAGCCGACCGGCAACCTCGACTCGAAGACCGGCGGTGAGATCCTCGAGCTGATGCGCCAGTCGGTCGACGCCTACGGGCAGACGACCGTGATGGTGACGCACGACCCGCGGGCCGCCGCGATCGCCGACAGGATCCTCTTCATCGCCGACGGGCTGATCGTCAAGGAACTCATGCGGGCAACCGCGGCCGACGTGCTCGCGGTGATGGGGACGCTCTCGACGTGATCGCGGTCGCGCTCAAAGGTCTCGCCCGCCGCAAGCTCCGGGCGGCGCTGACTGCTACGGCGATCGTGCTCGGGGTGGCGATGATCAGCGGCACCTACATCCTCACCGACACGATCAAATCGGCATTCGGGACCGTCTTCACGGAAGTCTACAAGAACACCGACGTCGCCATTACCGGCAAGAGCGCGATCGGTGGGAACGAACACAACAACGGCACCACGCCGCCCGCGTTCGCCGAATCGCTTCTGCCGGCGGTGCAGAGGCTTCCGGGGGTCGCGGAAGCGGAGGGCGGTGTATCGGACACCGCCAAGCTCGTGGGGCGCGACGGCAAGGTCATATCGGTCGGGGGAGCCCCAAACCTGGCCTTCTCCGTGCATCCGCAACGGCAACCAGCGCTTCAACCCGCTGAAGCTCGTCTCGGGATCGTGGCCCTCGGGACCCGCTGAAGTTGCGATCGACGCCAACACGGCCGAAAAGAAGCACTACAAGGTGGGCGAAACGATCGGCGTGATCGCGCGCGGCGCCGAGCAGCGCCTACGCATCTCCGGCATCGCGAAATTCGGTGGCGTGTCCTCGCTCGGGGGCGCAACGATGGCAATCTTCGATTTCCCCGTCGCGCAGGCGATCTTCGACAAGCAAGGCAAGCTCGATTCGATCTCGATCGCGGCGCAGCCCGGCTACAGCCATACCCAGCTCATAAACGAGGTCCGGCCGTTGCTGCCGCCGAACGCGGAAGTACGCACGGGCGAAGCGCAAGCGAAACATGAAACAAAAGAAACCAACAGCTTTCTCACGATCATCCAGGACTTCCTGCTCGCGTTCGCCGGCGTGGCGCTGTTCGTCGGCAGCTTCGTCATCGCCAACACGCTCTCGATCACGATCGCCCAGCGCACGCGGGAACTGGCGACCCTGCGCACGCTCGGAGCCACGCGGCGGCAGGTCTTGCGCTCCGTGTTGCTCGAAGCGTTCGTGATCGGCCTGCTCGCGTCGGTGATCGGCCTCTTCCTCGGCCTCGGGCTCGCCAAGGGCCTCAACTCGCTGTTCGTCTCCTTCGGCATCGACCTGCCGCAGTCCTCGACGGTGTTTGCGACGCGAACGATCGTCGTCTCGCTCGCGCGTCGGCGTCCTGATCACGGTGCTTGCCGCGCTTCGCCCGGCGCTCCGCGCGACGAACGTGCCGCCGATCGCCGCCGTGCGGGAGGGAGCGCTCTTGCCGCCATCACGCTTCGCGCGCTTTGGAGCACCGATCGCCCTCCTCACGATCGCCGCCGCGGTCGCGCTGATGGTGCTCGGGCTCTTCCTCGGGGGGCTCTCCACGGGGCAGCGGCTGCTGGCGATCGGGATTGGCGCGCTGGGCATGTTCACAGGGGTGGCGATGCTCGCGAAGACGCTCGTCCCCTCGCTCGCCTCGGTGCTCGGTTGGCCCGCGACGAAGATCGGAGGGACCGCCGGCAGCCTCGCGCGGGGGAACGCGATGCGCAACCCCACGCGGACGGCCTCAACGGCGGCGGCGCTGATGATCGGCCTGGCGCTGGTAACGCTTGTCGCGGTGCTCGCGGCGGGGCTCAAGTCGAGATTCGAGAGCTCCGTAAACCAGATCTTCACGGCCGACTACGCGCTCACCGCGACCAACAACTTCTCACCGATCTCGATCGCGTCCGCGGAAGCGCTGCACAGCGTGCCCGGCGTGCAGGTGGTCTCAGGCGTGCGCGCCGGCTCGGGCCGCGCGTTCGGCAGCGAAATCCAGGTGAGCGGCGTGTCTCCAGATGTGAGCAAGGTCATCGACGTCAAGTGGCAGGAGGGATCGCCGGCGGTCCCTGCCCAGCTGGCAGAAGACGGCGCCTTCGTGTCCAAGGACTACGCGAACAGCCAGCACCTCCGCGTGGGCTCCCCACTCAACGTCGAGACCACGACGGCGAAGGTCATGCACCTGCGTGTGCGCGGCATCTTCGCGCCCCCGAAGGGCGGCTCGCCCTACGGCGACGTGACGATCTCGACCCAGCGCTTCGACGCTGAGTATCAGAACCCCCAGAACGTCTTCACGTTCGTCAATATGGTCGGCGGCGCGACGGCAGCGAACACGCACGAGCTCGAACGCGCGCTGAGCGGGTTTCCCGACGCGAAGATCCAGACCGAGAGCCAGTTCAAGGCCAACCAGGAGAAAGGGATCGACACGCTGTTGAATCTCCTGTACGTGCTGCTCTCGCTGTCGATCATCGTGAGCCTCTTCGGCATCGTCAACACGCTCGTCCTCACGGTCTTCGAGCGCACCCGCGAGCTGGGAATGCTGCGGGCGGTGGGGATGACACGACGACAGCTTCGCCGGATGATCCGCCACGAGAGCATCATCACCGCTCTGATCGGCGCCGCTCTGGGAATCCCCGTAGGGATCGTGCTCGCGCTGATGGTCGGGCAGGCGATCGAATACCCGGCCTTCACGATCCCCGTGGGCACGCTCGTCGTGTTCATCTTCGCAGCGATCCTCGCGGGCATCGTCGCCGCGATCTTCCCCGCCCGGCGGGCCGCCCGGCTCAACGTCCTCGAGGCCCTGCAGTACGAGTAGGAGTCGGCGGGTAAGCTGCCGCAGGATGGCCACCTCGACCTCACCCGAGTCGGCCGACCCCGAGCTGGAGGCGACCGCCTGGGACCTCGAGCCGCTCGTGGACGGCGAGGGTCCGGACGGCGTCGAGCGTCGTCTCGGCGAGGCCCTCGAGCGGGCCCAGGCGTTCGCCGCGCGCTACGCCGGCAAGCTCGATGCGCTCGACGCGGAGAGCCTCGAGGAGGCGATGCGCGAGCTCGCCGTGATCTACGAGCTGATCGGCCGCGCCGGCACGTACGCGGCGCTGCGCTTCTCCGCCGACACCGCCGACCCCGCCAACGGCGCGCTGCTGCAGAAGGCGCAGGAGCGGGCGACCGCGATCGAGACGACGCTGCTGTTCTTCGAGCTGGAGTGGGCGGCACTGCCCGAGGAGCGCGTCGAGGCCCTGCTGGGCGAGCGATGGCCTGGACTTCTGCCGCCACCACCTGCGCAACGTGCGCCGCTATCGCGACCATCTGCTCTCAGAGCCCGAGGAGAAGATCCTCGCCGAGAAGGCGCTCACCGGCGCGGGCGCGTGGGCGCGGCTGTTCGAGGAGCTGACCTCGGCGATCGAGGTCGAGATCCCCGGGGCGGGCGCCGAGCGAGAAGGTCGCCCTGGACGTGGCGCTCAGCCGCCTTTCCCTGCCCGACCGCGACGTCCGGCGGGCCACCGCCGAGGCGGTCACCGCTGCCCTCGCCCCGGGCCTGCGCACGCGCGCGTTCGTCTTCAACACGCTGCTCGCCGACAAGGCGACCGACGACCGCCTGCGCCGCTATCCGCACTGGCTGGCGGAGCGCAACCTCGCCAACGAGGCCAGCGACGAGTCCGTGCGGGCGCTGATCGAGGCGGTGCGCGGACGCTATGAGATCGCTCGGCGCTGGTACCGGCTGAAGGCCGGGCTGCTGGGCGTCGAGCGGCTGGCCGACTACGACCGCATGGCGGCGGTCACCGAGGACGACGTCAGCTTCTCGTTCGGGCGGGCGACGGGAGATCGTGCTCGACTGCTACTCATCCTTCTCTCCCGAGCTGGGCGAGGTGGCGGGGCGCTTCTTCGATGAGCGCCGGATCGACGCGCCGGTGCGCCCGGCCAAGCGCGGAGGCGCCTTCTGCGCGTCGGCGGTGCCGTCCGTTGCGCCCTACGTGCTGCTCAACTACACCGCCCGCCGGCGCGACGTGCTCACGCTGGCGCACGAGCTCGGCCACGGGGTTCACTTCGCGCTCGCCGCCCGGCAGGGCATCTTCCACCAGAGCACGCCGCTCACGCTCGCCGAGACGGCCTCGGTGTTCGGCGAGACCATCGTGTTCGGACGGCTGCTGGAAGAGGACACCGAGCCCGCCTCGCGCCTGGCGCTGCTGGCTGAGAACCTCGAGGACACGATCGCGACGGTGTTCCGCCAGGTGGCGATGAACCGCTTCGAGGAGCTCGTGCACACCGCCAGGCGCGAGCAGGGCGAGCTGTCGGTCGAGCGTTTCGGCGAGCTGTGGGCCGAGAGCCAGGCCGAGCTGCTGGGCGACTCGGTGGAGCTGACCGAGGGCTACCGCTCGTGGTGGTCCTACGTCCCCCACTTCATCGGCAGTCCCGGCTATGTCTATGCGTACGCCTACGGGCAGCTGCTCGCGCTGTCGGTGTACGAGCGCTATGAGCAGACGGGCGCCGAGCTCGTGCCGCGCTACCTGGAGCTGCTGGCCGCGGGCGGCTCGCGCAGCCCGCAGGAGCTGGGCAGGATCGTCGGCATCGACCTCGCCGACCCCGGCTTCTGGGAGGCGGGGCTGGACCTCGTGGAGCGCCAGCTCAAGGACGCCGAGGAGGCCGCGCAGGCCTCTGGGCGGCTGTAGGCTTCCGCCTCGGATGCGCATCAGGCCCGGCCCGGACGACGCGCTCGAGCGGATCGCCATTCGCATGAACCTGGTGCCGCTCCCGGCGGCATACGTGCTGTACGGGATGACGGCGGGCCGGGTGGTCGGGACAGCCCAGAAGGTGGGCATATTCGGCAAGCTGCTCGACAGGTCCGGCCACCGCCGGGCGGCTGGCCGAGGAGCTCGATCTGCAGGTGGCGGGCACGCGGCTGGTGTGCGAGAGCCTGGCCGGCCTCGAGATCCTGGAGCAGGACGGCCACACCTTCTCGCATGGCCAAGCGCTCGCGCAAGTGGCTCGACCCGGCCTCGGACACCTACATCGGCACCTGGGTCGAGCACACGGTCACCTACTGGGAGTGGTACGGCGATCTGGAGCGGATCGTTCGCGAGGGCGGCAGCTTTGAGATTCATCGCGAGCCGGCCGAGGATGCGGAGTACTGGCGGGTGTACATCACCGGCCAGTACGAGATCGCCCGCCTGTCGGCCGCGGAAGTCGCCAAGGCGATCAACCTGGCACCGAAC
>CAVXWA010000015.1:0-324752 GCA_963765335.1 uncultured Gammaproteobacteria bacterium
CGCGGCCAGGCGGCGGCGGACCTGCGCGCGCCGACGGCGGCGATCGCGCGCGTCAAGGCGGAGCGGCAGGCGCGGGCGGCGGCGGAGCGCAAGATCGTGGCGGCGCTCGTCGAGCTCGGCGACACGCGCGAGCTCGACGAGCTGAACAAGCAGGTCGCCGACGCCAAGGTGTCCGACGAGCGCTACGGCTCCGACGGCTCCGTCGAATTGACGCTGTCGTTGCGACCGACGAGCTGCCGCTCAAGACGCGGCACGAAGGAAGTTCAAGGAGTCGGAGATCGAAAGGCCAGAATGATTCTTTTGAACTTCTGAACTTCTGATCTTCTGTGAATCGTCCTACAGATCGAGATCGGTGATCGGCCGGCACAGCATCTCGCCGCCGTCCTTCACGCAGCGCTGATCCTCGGGACACTTCGTCTTCGCCGCGCACACGAGCTCGCACGTCGACTTGCCGTCGCGGTGCTTCACGCACTGCAGCTCGCCGTCGCAGCGGCTCTTGGCGTCGCACGCGCTGACCCTGGCCAGCCGGCGCCTTGGCGAGCGCCACCGTCGGCGCCGTCGCGAGCATAACAGCCATCATCATCACGCGCATGGGACCTCCTATGCCTTGACGCAGTTGCGTCCGGCGGCCTTGGCTTCGTAGAGCTTGTCGTCGGCGCTCTTGATGAGCGCCGGCCGCGTCGTCGGCGTCGTCGCAGGTGGCGACGCCGATCGAGACGGTGACCGGGATCTTCGTGTCCTCGAACTTGAACGGCGCCTTCTCGACGAGCTTGCGGACCTTCTCGGCGAACGCGATCGCGTTGTCGCCGTCGATCTCGGGCAGCACGATGGCGAACTCCTCGCCGCCGTAGCGCGCCAGGATGTCCTCGCGCCGGATCTTGCCCTTGATCACCGACGCCAGCTGCTTGAGCACGTAGTCGCCGGCGAGGTGGCCGTAGCTGTCGTTGATCTCCTTGAAGCGATCGATGTCGAACATGATCAGCGACAGCTCGCGCCGATAGCGCTTGGCGCGCGACACCTCGCGCTCGAGCTTCTCGAGGAAGTAGCGGCGGTTGAACACCTGCGTGAGGCCGTCGACGGTGGTGAGCCGATAGATCTCCTCGTGGTAGGCGTTCTCGATGTTGCCGCCCGAGAGGAACTTGAAGATGGTGCGGCCGATCTTGATGAAGTCGCCGTCGCGCAGCACGTACTCGTCGATCAGCTGGTCGTTGACGTAGGTGCCGTTGGTCGAGCCGAGGTCGCGCAGGATGATCGACTTGCCGGTGTTGATGATCTTGGCGTGGTTGCGCGACACCGACTCTTGATCGATCTGGATGTCGGACTTCGACGAGCGGCCGATGATGATGTTGGCGTTCTCGAGGTTGTACTTCCGGCCCAGCTCGAGGCCGTAGATGACGACCAGGCAGGCGTCCTTGCCGACCGGCCTCTCCGCGATCTTCGAGATGACGGTGACGACCGTCTTGGACCGCGCTCCTTGGTGGACATCGGGCCGTCCATCATAGCGCGCAATCGCGCGCGCGTCGAACATTTCGAATACAAAAATTTGCTACATTCACCTACATCTCTTACCATGGACTACACCACACAGTCAAGAGGCCGAAATGCTTCGTCAATTGAAGGTCCGCCGCCACGTCGCCACGGTCCTCTGCCTCTTGACCCTGGTTGCGCTGGTCGCGACGCGCGCGCTCCGCGATCAGCGCGCCGAGGCGGCGCCGCCGGCGCTGATCGCGAGCGTCGCGCGCCGCTGTCGAACCGCGCGCGTTCGAAAACGCGCAGCACGCGCTCGGACTGGGCGCGCGTGCGCAAGGACGGCGAGCGGCTACGTCGACGTGCTGCGCCGACGGCGGCCGCGCCGAGCTGACGCTCGATCCGGCGCTGCAGACGCGCGTGCGAGCAAGCTGCTGCGCGCGCATCCGACGCCGTACGCGGCCGCGGTGGTGCTGTCGGTCGACGACGGGCGCGTGCTGGCGATGGCCGGCCGCTCGAGCCGCCGAGCCGGACAAGAGCGTCGCCGATCTGGCGATGACAGCCGTGGGCGCCGGCGGCGTCGGTCTTCAAGCTGGTGACGGCGACGGCGCTCGTCGAGCACGGCGTCTCGCCCGACACGCGCGTCTGCTACCACGACGGCGTGCACTCGGTGGAAGCGTCGAACCTGCGCTCGAATCCGCGGCTCGACGCGCGTGCAACTCGCTCGCCTTCGCGCTGGCCAAGTCGCAGAACGCGATCATCGCGCGCCTGGCGCACGATCATCTCGACGCCGAGCGTCGCTCGAGCGCGCGGCGCGCGCGCTCGGCTTCGGCGCGCCGCTGCCGTTCGCGCTGCCCGATCGAGGCGTCGACGGCGCACGTGCCCGACGGCGGGCTGCCGTTCGCGCGCATCGCGGCCGGCTTCTGGAACACGACCTTGTCGCCGCTGCACGGCGCCTATCTGGCGGCGACGCTGGCGCGCGGCGGCGTGACGCCGCCGTTGCGCCTCGGTCGATCGCGTCGTCGATCGCGACGGCAACGCCGACGCGCGCCGGCGGCGGCGCCGGAGCGCCGCGTGGTCGCGCGAGGCGGCGGCGCGCGCGGTCGGGCGCATGATGGTGGGCACGACCGAGTTCGGCACGGCGCGGCTCGGCTTCCGCGACAAGCGCACCGAATCGGCCGCTCCTGCCCGGCGTCGCCGTCGCCGGCAAGACCGGCTCGCTCGATCGGCACGAAGGCCCGTATCTGTCGTACTCGTGGTTCGTCGGCTACGCGCCGGCGGAGCAGCCGGAGGTCGCGGTCGCGGTGCTGCTCGGCAACGGCGCCGACTGGCACGTCAAGGCGCACCAGGTCGCGCGCGAAGTGCTCGGCTCGTACTTCGAAGGCGGCCGCGACGCCAATCCGCGCATGGCCTCGCGCTAGCACGACCTGCGCTAGTCTTCTCGCGCATGCCGCGCTTGCAGGACATCGTCGCGCCGCGACCTGCGCGCGCTCTTCGTCGGCATCAACCCCGGGCTGCGCTCGGCCGCGCTCGGGCACAACTTCGCCGGCAAGGGCAATCCGTTCTGGCGTCTGCTGCACGCGGCGCGGCTCATCGATCGTCCGCTCACGTTCGCCGAAGAGCGCGAGCTCCTCGGCTACGGCCTCGGCATCACCAACGTGTGCGCGCGCCCGTCGCAGAGCGCCGCGCGAGCTGACGCGCGACGAGCTGGCCGCGGGCGCGCAGGCTGCTCGAGCGGCGAGGTGCGGCGCTTCAAGCCGCGCGCGGTCGTCCTCGTCGGGCTCACGATCTACCAGCAGATCTTCGGGCGCGCGGCGACGCCCGGCGCGGGCCCAAAGCCGCAGCGCTTCGGCGGGGCGCCGCTGTTCGTCGTGCCCAATCCGAGCGGGCTCAACGCCAGCTTCCCCGGCTTCCAGTCGAAGCTGGTCTGGTTCGAGGCGCTGCGCGACTGGCTCGACGGCACGTAGGCGCCGCGGCGGGTCACAGCGGGCTGGCGGTGTCGCCGGGCAACAGGACCTTGCGCAGCAAGATCGGCGACGGCGTGCCGTGCCGCAGGAGCGCGTCGTGGAAGGCGCCGAGCGGCGCGCCCGGGTGCGCCGCGCGCCAGTCGTCGCGCAGCTTCACGATGGCGATGCGGCCGAGCGCGTCGGCGAGCACCATCGGATCGATCGCCGCGCGCTCGGCCTCGCGCCGCGCCTGCTCGTCGTCGAGCCCGGCCTCGTCGGTGAACACCTTGGCGGCGTCGTCGATCTTGGCGCCGAGCGCGTGCAGCCGCACCGCCGCGACCAGGCGCGCCGCGCGCAGCACCGTGGCGCGCGCCGCCGCCACGCGCACCTTGGCGTCGCCCGGCAGCCAGCCCTCGGCGAGCATCATCTCCTCGACGTAGCCGGCCCAGCCCTCGACGAACAGCGGCGACAGCGCCATCTTCTGCATGGTCGTCGGCGCGTGGCGATCGAGCTCCGCCTGCACGTAGTGGCCGAGCGCCTCGTGCAGCATGGTCCGCGCCATCACCGGCCGATTGAAGGTGCGCAGGTGCTCCTGCTTCTTGCGATCGGGCCAGCTCTTGTCGACGGGATCGACGTACAGGTAGGCCTCGTGCGCGTGCTGCTCGAGCGGCCCGGGCATCTGCAGCTGCATGTAGCCCCACAGCGCCGGCGGCATCTCGATCACCCTGCGGCCGCTCCGGATCGGGCGGCGACCACAGGTGCTGCGTGCGCACGAACTCGACGGCGTCCTCGAGCATCTGCCTGCGCCGACGTCAGCAGCTCCTCGGGCTTGCCGTGATCCTCCTCGAGCAGCTTGCGACGACGTCGGCGCCCGATTTGCCCGTCGCCGCGCGCGTGCGCCTCGTCGAGCCGGCGGCGCGCGTCCT
This sequence comes from uncultured Gammaproteobacteria bacterium, assembly GCA_963765335.1. Taxonomy (GTDB): domain Bacteria; phylum Pseudomonadota; class Gammaproteobacteria; order Xanthomonadales; family Rhodanobacteraceae; genus Dyella. The sequence goes on from CAVXWA010000015.1 coordinate 4,340, forward strand.
TGAGCTCGCGCTCGCCGAGCGCCACCAGCAGCTCGGGCGTGACGTCGACGCCCTCGCCGCGGCGCAGCAGCTCCATCAGCCGATCGCGCCCGAGCGCGAAGTCGCCGTGCGCGCGCGGCAGGAGATCGCGCGTGCAGCCAGTCGGCGAAGTCGTCGAGCGCGCGCGAGGCGTCGCCCGAGGCGTTGCGCAGATCGTCGAGCAGCTTGGGATCGGGCACGTCCTGCATCGCCCGCGGCAGCGTCTCGGCGATGAAGCGCCTTGGCCGACTGCGCCTCCTCGATGGCGCGCCGCACCGCCAGCTCGGGCGCGGTCGGGCGCAGGTTGCGCCGCGCCTCGTCGAGCAGCGGCGCGCATCTTCCACAGCCGCGCGTTGATCTGCGCGCAGCCGATCGCGTCGGCGGCAGGAAGTCGTCGGTGACGAGCTCGTAGATGGCCGACTGCGCCAGGTCGCAGTAGACGAGCGGGTTGCGCTCGAGCGGCCGCAGCTCGGTGAGCGTGTAGAGCGCGCGATCGGCGTGATGCTCGAGCAGCAGCGCGATCGAAGGCGCGCGCGGCGTCGAGCTGCGTCTCGTCGATGGCGCGCAGCCGATCGAGGAGCGCGCGCAGGCGCATCGCCTCGTGCGCCTGCGCCTCGGGGCGCACGTCGTCGACGCGATCGTCCCAGGCGTGCACGCCGAGCCAGGTGGCGGCGATCGGCTGCTCGAGCAGCTCGGCGTCGAGGTTCTCGCGCACCAGCTCGTCGACCGTCGGCGTTGGGCGACTTCGGCGCGCCCGGCTGCCGCGCAGGACGCGGCGCGTCGCGAGCCGCGCGCGCTCGCCGCTGGCGGCGCGGCCGTTGCGCCGGCAGCCGCGCGACGTCGCCGCACGCTCGTGACAGGAGCGACGAGGCCGATCGCGACGAGCAACGCCGGCGCGGCTCTTGCGCATGTACGGCTTCATACCGTAAGCTACGGCCCGTCGGAAGAGGATGACGTTGCTGTACAAGTGGCTCACTGAAGCGACTCGCGCCCAGGGCAGCGCCAAGGCGCTCGTCTATCGTGACACATATCTGTCGTGGCGCGGCCTCTCGCATCGCGTCGATCGGCGCGTGCAGGAGTTCGGCGCGATGGGCATCAAGAAGGGCGACTGGGTCGGGCTGATGCTCGGCAACGTGCCCGACTTCGCCATCCTGGCGCTGGCGCTGTCCAAGGTCGGCGCGACCGTGGTGCCGCTCGATCCGACGACGGGCACGCGCGACCTCGGCCTCATCATGGACACGGCGCCGTTGCGCGCGCTCATCACGCGGCCGCGCGGCGGCGTCGAGACGCAGCAGCCGGCGCCGCCGTCGGCGACGGGGCGGCTGGAGAACCTCGAGTCGCGCCGCCGCCTGCAGGGCACGCTGCTCACCTGCTCGATCTACAAGAAGTCGCCGATCCCGTCGGAGTCCGGCGGCGCTCGTGCTCTACACCAACGATTCGTCGGGCAATCCCAAGGGCGTCTTGCGCACCGACGAGAACCTCGAAGCGGCGGCGGTGCAGACCGCCAAGGCGCTCGAGGTCACCGCCGACGATCGCATCCTCACGACGGTGCCGCTCTATCACAGCTACGGCTTCGACTGCGGGCTGGCGCTGGCGCTGCGCTTCGGCGCGACCTGTACCTCGAGGACGAGGTGGCGCCCAAGCGCATCGTCAAGCTCCTGCGCGAGCAGGAGATCAACGTGCTGCCGGGGACGCCGGGGCTGTACGCGGGGCTGGCCAAGCTGCCGACGGCGAAGGCGCTCAAGGTCAAGAAGCCGCGCTACCTGTCGGCGGGCTCGCTCGCTGTCCGAGGCGACGGCCGAGGCGTTCAAGGATCGCTGGGGCATCCGCATCGTGCCCGTCTATCACACGACCGAGACGTCGACGATCGCGTGCGACAAGAAGGAGCCGCGGCCCGGCTCCGTCGGCAAGGTCGTCGACGGCGTCGAGGTGCGCGTCGGCGACGGCAGCCAAGGAACGGCACGGCGCCGAGGCCGACGGCGCCCATCTGGGTCAAGTCGAAGTCGGTGGCGCGCAAGTCGATGCCGCAGGCGCGCGCGCGCGGCGAGGCGGTCGCCGTCGGCGGCGTCGACGACAAGGGCTGGCTGCGCACCGGCGACGTCGGCCACTTCGACAAGACCGGGCGCATCTACCTCGACCGGCCGCGAGGATCAGCTGGTCAAGGTCGACGGCAAGCGCGTCGCGCTCGGCGAGGTGCAGGAGTGCCTCGAGTCGTTCGCCAAGGTGCAGCAGGCGCAGGTGCGCGTGATCACCGATCCGCTCGGCGGGCCGATGGTCGTCGCCAGCGTCGTCGTGATGGGCAAGGGCGGCCGGCGGGCCGAGGAGATCATCGATCACTGCGCGAAGAACCTGGCGCCGTACAAGGTGCCGCGCCGTATCGAGTTCTGCGAAACGCTCCCGATCGCCTGAAACGCGCGTATAATCGTCGATATGCGTCGTGTGGCTTTGGCGCTCGCGATGGTGGTCGTTGCCCGCGTGTGGGATGTTGTCGCCGCAGGATCGGGCGGCGGCGGCGGTGGCGGCGGCAGCGGCGGCGGCGGATGCGCCGGCACGGCGGCGGCGGCGGCAGCAGCAACGCCGACGCGCACGTGCAGCACAACCTCGACATGCTCAACATGTATCGCGCGCAGGCCGGCGTCGCGCCGCTGGCGCTCGACGACTCAGCTGTCGACCTTCTCGACGACGGCGTCGAACATGCTCGAGTCGAGCGGGCCAGGCGCACGGCTACTTCATGGCGCAGGCCGGACTCGGGCGCACTGTGGCACGCAGGGCTTCTGCAGCTCGGCCGCGGAGAATCAGGCGCCGGGCTGGCCGGTCAACGGCGACGAGGACGCCACCATCGACGCCATCCTGAAGGCGATGATGGACGAAGGGCCCGGCGGCGGCCACCACGACAACATCCTCGCCGCGTCGTCGACGCGCGTCGGCGTCGGGCTCGTCGTCGACGCGCAGCAGCAGCTCTGGTTCACCAACGACTTCTCGGGCAGCTGCCACTAGCCCGCCGATCTGATCAGGGAGAAGGAACGCCTCACAGGAAGATTAGAAGATCAAAAGATTGGTCCCTTTTGATCTTCTGATCTTCCTGTCACCGAACCGCGCACAGATGTGATGAATCGTCGGAGCCTTCCGCGAGCCTACTCGCCGGTGAACTTGGGATCGCGCTTCTGGAAGAAGGCGGCGATGCCTTCGAAGAAGTCCTTGGAGCGCAGAAGCTGCATCTGGCCGCGCACTTCGTTCTCCAGCGCCGCGTCGAGGTCGGTCGACTGCGCGCGCGTAGACCGCGCGCTTGATCCACGCGTGCACCAGCGGCGGGCCGGCCGCGAGCCGCTTGGCGAACTCCCACGTCTGCTGCTCCGCCTCCGCCGACGGGATCGACGCGCGTGACCAGCCCGAGGCGGTGCGCCTCGTCGGCGCCGACGAGGTCGCCGGTGAACATGAGCTCGAGCGCCTTGCCCACGCCGACCAGGCGCGGCAGCGTCCAGGTGCCGCCGCCGTCGGGCATGAGGCCGCGCTTGACGAAGACCTCGCCGAAGCGCGTGCGCTCGGTGCCGATGCGCAGATCGCAGGCGAGCGCCAGGTCGCAGCCGTAGCCGACCGCGGCGCCGTCGACGAGCGCGACCACCGGCTTCTCGACGCGGCGCACGGCGCGGATCATGCCGTGGAAGTATTTGCGCATGTGCTCTTCGACGTTGTCGATGCCGCCCATGCCGCCCGCGGCCATCGCCTTCAGGTCGAGGCCCGAGCAGAAGTTGCCGCCCTTGCCGGTCGACGACGACGCAGCGGATCGCCTTGTCGGCGGCGGCGCCGTCGAGCGCCTCGATGATGCGCGGCGTTGACCGCGTCGGTGAGGCCGTTCTTCGACTCGGGGCGGTTGAGCGCGATCCAGCGCACGCCGGCTTCGTTCGGTGACTTCGACGTCGCTCATGTTCCTTGCGCCTCCAGGCGCGAGCTTAGCACCGCCGCACGAAGGCTTGGATGCCCGAGGCGACGTATTGGATGCCGCTGACGATGGTGCAGGCGGCGCACATGATGCCGAGCGCGCCGACGAACGGGCGCAGCCGCTCGTACCCGGTCATCGAGTGCAGCAGCGCCAGCCCGATGGTGCCGACGGTGTAGAAGGTGGCGTACTTGCCGATGCGCGAGGGGCGCCAGCGCTCGGGGCCGATGATGCCGCGGATAGACGAACGCGAAGAGCGCGCCGCCCGACGGCCAGGATCGACGTCGCGGCCGATGACCAGCGCCGCCAGCCAGCACGGCACGGCGCCCGTCGCCGCGGCGACGACGAAGGTGACCAGCACCATGAGCTTGTCGGCGGCGGGATCGAGGAACTGGCCGAGCTTCGAGCGCTGATCGAGCACGCGCGCCGCCAGCCCGTCGAGAAAGTCGCTGGCCGAGGCGACGGCGAAGGTGATGATGGCGAGCTCGTACCAGTGGCGCCACCAGAAGTAGCCGAAGAAGGGCGTGAGCACGATGCGCCCGAGCGTCAGCGCGTTCGGGCAGCGTCAGCCACTCGGGTCGGCTGGCACCGGTCGCGCACGCTCGCCAGCTGCTCACTCGTCCGCCGGCTCGGTCTCGGGCACGCGGCGCAGCGCGACGTCGACGGTGGCGCGGCCGGCGTGCGGCACGACCACGTCGCGATAGGCGGTGAACCAGCCGTCGGCGCGCACCTCGACGCGGCGCGCGCCCGACGGCACGAGCAGCGGCGCCGCCGGCGAGCTCGGCGGCGCGGCCGCGGAAGACGTCGTCGACGTAGACGCGCGCTTCGGGCACGTTGCAGGCGACGGCGAGCTGGCCGTCGGCGCGCACGACCGACTTCGCCGTCGGGGCGCAGGCGCACGCCGAAGCAGCGCGGCGGCGACGAGCGTACCTCATCCGCGCTCCGCCGCTTCGCCGGCGACGTCGATCTCGACGGCGTCGCCGACCGCGCGCACGCCGATGCGCACGCCCTGGCGGCGGCACGCGCGTGCAGGTGGCCCGGCCAGCTGCGACGCCGCCGACGCGGTGCGCACCAGGAGATCGATCTCGCCGCGCACGAAGCGGCGCGGCTCGACGGCGGCCACGCCCGGCAGCGACGCCAGCGCGCGCGTCAGCGCCTGATACTCGGCCCAGCGCTCGATGCCGCGCACGCGCACGGTGACGCCGCCCGCCGGCCCGCGTCGCCCGACCAGCGCTGCGCCAGCGCCGGGTCGATGGCGCGCGCCGCCTCGACCACCGCCGCGCGCGTCGCCGCCGTCGCCGCGTCGCCCGGCGCTCGGCGCGTAGCCGCCGCGCTCGGCGTCGCCCGCGGCCGAGACGCGGCCGTCGGGCTCGACGAGCTTGACCGCCGCGCGCGCGCTCGGCGCCGACGAGCGTGGTGCCGCGGATGTCGCCGCCCGGCGTCACCTGCACCTCGCGCCGTCAGCGCCGCCTGCGCGCGTGCCGCTGCGCGCAGCGACGCCCGCCACCGACGGCGGATCGCACGGCTGCGCGCCCGGCATGGCCTCGACGTTGCGCGCCACGCACCATCTCGCGCAGCGCCTTCTCCGCCGCGGCGCGGCGCGTCGACGCCGTCGCCGGTGCACGCTCGCGCACACCACCGCGCGCGCCTTGCGCGCCGGCGATCGGCGGCGCACGTCGCCCGTGCCGCTCGACAGGTCGCGCGCCAGGCGCGCCGTCGCCACCGACGCCGACAGGTGCACCTGAAACGTCGCCCGGCGGCTGCTCGCCCTCGTCGAGGATGCGATAGGTCGACACGTAGCTCTTGGCCTTGGGATAGATGCGCAGCTTCAGATCCGAGGCGCGCGCCACCAGCTCGGCCGGCTCGAGCACCGTCGCCGTCGCCTGCTCGACCGCCTGCCGCAGCGCCTCGTCGAGCGCCCGCTCGCGCGCGCGCACGCGGTCGCCGGCGACGATGGGCGCCTGCCCGAGCGCCTCGAACATCGGCTCCTGCGCCGCGGCGAGCGCCGGCGCAGCCGACCACGACAGCGAGGACGCAGGTGCGCATGGCCACATCTTAGTACGTCGGCGGGCCGCTCGCTAGATCCTGACTTCCACGAGGATCAGCTTGTTGTTGCTGTCGTCGACGATCTTGACGTCGGCGCGCGACGCCGACGGGCAGGAGGCCGCGCACCTGCTCGAGGCGGTGGCGCTCGACGAGGATGAAGATGCGCTGCCCCTTGTGGCGCTCGAACCACGCCTTGCGGCTTGACGTTCTGCGGCTCGACCCAGGCCCACTTCTCCTGCGCCGTCGGCTGCGAGTAGATCTCGTTGCGCGTGTAGAAGTTCTCGCCGCGCCAGTAGAGGTTGTAGACGATGAGCGGCTCCTCGGGGCCGCTGCGATTGCGCGTAGTAGGCCGCGATCACGTGCTTCTGGCTCCAGTGCGGGCCGAGATCGGGCAGGTAGCGATCGAGGAGGAAGCGCGCCGTAGAGCGCGCCGACGAGCGCCGAGCGGCAGCAGCGCGTCCGACGCGCACCGAGCGCGCCGAGCAGAACCCGAGCGCCACCAGCATCGGCACGCGCCGGCACCAGCCACAGCCACGGCGACAGCGTCGGCGCCGCGCCGTGTGGCGTCGACGGCCCGGCGGCGATGCCGATGACCAGCGCGACGACGAACGGCGCCGGCGAGCGCGAGCACACGGCCGCCGCTCGCGGCGGCGGCGCGGCGCGTCGGGATCGTCGGGCGTGGCCGCGACGCCGCGGCCGCGCGCGACGGCGGCGATGAGCGCGATCAGCGCCGCGACCGCCGCGCGATGCCGAGCACCAGCAGGAGCGAGCCGTACTCGTAGCGCGTGCCGTAGATCGTCGCCGACGGCCACGGACGGCCGGTGCCGGGCACGATCACGTAGTCGTAGTCGAACATCCACAAGAAGCGCGGCGGAAAGGCCGCCAGATCGCGCGCCGCAGGCGAAGGTCAGCGGCAGCGCGACGAGCGCCGAGCGCGATCGCGTGCCAGCGCTTGCGGCGCGCGTCAGGACGTCGTCGAGGAAGAGCGCCGCCAGGATGGCGAGCGCCGGGCAGCGCCGGCAGCGAGTAGTGGTGGAACTTGGTGTTGACCAGCGTGATGGTGGCGACGTCGACGAGCGACCCAGACCAGCGCGAAGCGGGCGAGCGCGCCGCGCGGCGTCTTCGGCGCCAGGAACGCGGCGACGGCGCCGACGGCGGCGATGCCCGACCACGGGAACATGCCGTAGCCGATCCACTGCAGGTAGTACTCGAAGGTGCCGCGATCGCCGTTGCGGCCGGCGGCGCGGTTGACGTAGTTGTCGCCGATGAGCTCGTTCCAGAACGGGCGCGCCGTGGCGGATGAGCATCGCGTGCTACCAGGGGAAGCCGCAGGCGATGAAGAGCAGCGCGCCGCGCAGGAGCTCGAGGCGGAAGATGTCGCGCCAGCGGCCGGCGCACGACGAGGTAGAGCGCGAGCATGATCGCCGGCAGCGCCAGGCCGGCCGGCCCCTTGGCCAGCGACGCCAGCGCGCACAAGAGCCAGGCCGATCAAGAGGTAGAGCTGGCGGCGCGTGGTGGCGCGCGCGCGCACCACCAGAGCCCGACGAAGAAGCAGCCGATGTACGGCAGCATCGGCACGAGGCCGGGCAGGATCAGCGTCGTGCCGACGACGCGCAGGCGCAGCGTCGATGCTGATCGAGACGAGAGCTGCGGCAGCCGTCGAAGACGACGAAGAGCGCGACGAAGCCGTAGAACGCGGGCGCGTGCGGCCACGACAGCGCAGCGCCACTGCTTGCGCGGCAGCGGCGTCTCGTCGCGGCGCCGAGGAGCGCCAGCGCGCCGAGGCAGAGCGCGATGGTCATCGGCGCGACGAACGGCATGTCGGTCATCGCCTGGCGCGTGATCAGCAGCCACTGCGGCGACGACAGCCAGGATCACGCGCGGCGATGGCCGCGGCGCGGCGCGCCGGCGAGCCGGCGCACCGTCGCGAACACGGCGGCGATCGACGCCATCGCCAGCAGCAGCGACGGCATGCGCAGCGCCCACTCGGCGCGCCACGAGGTGACCATCTCGTCGGCGCGCGCGTGCGCCCACTCGAGCCCGAAGAGCTTGAGCGACAGCGCCTCGAGCCAGAAGGTGAGCACGGGCTTGGACCAGAACTCGCCGCGCGGCGCGTGGTCGAGCGGCGAGCCCGGCCACCACAGGCTGATGAAGTCGTTGCGCGCGAGCATCTGGCGCGCGACCTCGCCGTAGTGGGTCTCCCACGGATCCCACAGCGCCGTAGTTGCCGGCGAACGGGATGAGCACGAGCACGCGTCAGGGCCGCGACCGCCAGCGCGGTGCGGCGCGCCGGCGTGGCGACGAGGGCGGAGAAGGCGCGCTGCATTTTGCCGCGCAGGTTACAATGAAGCATGCGGTTTGCGCTCCTACTTTTGTTGGCGTTGGCGGGCTGCGGACGAGACGGGCTGCCGAGCGGCGGCGACGGCGGAGGCGGCGCCGGCGGCGGCGGCGGCAGCGGCGGAGCGGCGGCGGTGGCGGCGGCGGCGGCGCCGGTACGGCGGCGGCAGCGGCGACTGCACGCGCCTCGTGCAACCGCTGTCAGAACGGACCGTGCTGCGGCAGCGCCTGCTGCGGGCCGGCGAGTGGTGCGACCCGTCGACGGGCACGCTGCCACTGCGGCAGCGACGCCGCCTGCACCGGCGGCAACTTCTGCGCCACCGGCGGGCCGCCGTCGCCCAATCAGAGCCCGTGCGGCATCGCTCTGCTGCGGCGCGACCTCGCCCTGCCCGCTCTGAGCGCGGCAGCGCGCGTATGGCAGCGACGCTGCCTCGTCGCGACGCGCGCTCGTCGCAATCCGTGCGCGTGCGCAGCTCGATCGCGCGCGCCGACATCGGGCGCCCGATCTCGACGATCGCCGAGGTGCGCGACGCGATCGGCGCGCGTGCGTCGAGCACATCCGACATCAAGCGGCGCGCGCAGCCGCTGTGCGCGCGAGGATCGCAGGTCGACGGCGCCGACGATCTCGTCATCGTCGTGCGAGCCGATCGATGCGCGGCAGCGCGAGTCGCTCGGCCGCGTCGCCGGCCTCGAGCGCCGCCGAAGTGCGTGTCCGGTGCGGACGAGACGCGGCCGACGCGGCTCGCGCGCGTTCGTCCGCACGGGCGGCTCGCGCTGCACAATCCGGTGCTCGAGCCGCAGTCGTTCGAGCTGTTCCGCGGCAAGCGGCGATTGGCGCGCGTCACCGCCGAGGCGCACGGCGACGTCGAGCTGCGCGATCTGCCGGAAGGGATCGTGCGCGTCCGTCGCGTCGGCTCCAGCGTCGACGGCTCGGATCTACGTGACGCCGTGGCCCTCGCGCGTGATGCACGCCGAGCGGCGCGAGACCTTCGACGTGCCGCACGGACGCTATCGGCTGCGCGGCTGGAATCCGCGCGGCGGTGAGCGCTCGGTGGTAGTGACCGCGAACTGACGAAGGCGAGCTGACGAAGGCTGATGCGGAAGAAGCGGCGGCGCTCTAGCGGCGGCCGCCGGGGATGACCTTGAAGGCGCGGCGCATGCGCTCGCGCCGCAGCGGCTCGAGGCCGGCCTTGAGCAGCGACGACTCGGGGCAGCGCTTCAGCCCCGCCTCGAACGTGGCCATCGCCTCCTCCGCGCGATCGAGCGCGTCGAGGATGGCGGCCTTCTCGTAGTACAGGTCTTCGAGCAGCCAATCGTCGTCGGCGCCCATGTGGCGGAACGCGCGCTCGACCGCCTTGAGCGCCTCGACGTAGCGCTCGAGATCGGCGAGCACCGCGGCGCGCACGTAGTGCGCCTCGGCCGAGCGCGGCAGGCGCTTGCACCGCCATCTCCGACGCCGCCAGCGCCGCCAGATCGTCGTCGAGCGACGACAGGATCTGCGACTTCAGGATCCACGCCTCGGGCTCGAGCGGGCGGCAGCGGAGCGCGCGGTTGACGTGATCGTTCGCTTCCCACAGGTCGCCGGCGCCCTCGTAGCCGCCGAGGAGCGCGCGCGCCATCTCCATGCAGTCATCGAACTCGTCGTTCCGCATCGCTGGTCAAGCGTACCACTCGTGTTATCACTGCACCAGATGAACGCGCGTCGCGTGATCTTGCGCCGCCTTGACACTTTGCGGATTCGTGTTCTGCGCGCGCACGCGATCCGCGCGGCGCGAACGCCACCTCGTGCGCCGCGGCTTCCAAGCGATGGGCACCGAGGTGTCGTTCGCCGTGCTTGACCGACGACGAGGACGGCGCCGAGCGCGCCATCGCCGCCGCCTTCGACGAGATCAAGCGCATCGAAGATCTGATGACCACGTGGCGCGACTCCGAGGTCTCGCGCATCAACGCCAACGCCGGCATCGCGCCGGTCAAGGTCGGTCCGCGAGACGCTCGAGGTCATCGAGATGGCGCAGAAGACGTCGAAGATGTCGGGCGGCGTCTTCGACATCACGCTTCTACGCGATGCACGGCCTCTGGAAGTTCGACGAGGACCTGGAGAAGAAGGTCCCGACGCCGACCGAGATCAAAAAGCGGCTCGCGCTCGTCGACTATCGCAAGATCATCGTCGATCACGACAAGTCGACCGTGTTCCTGCAGAAGAAGGGCATGGGCATCAGCCTCGGCGGCATCGCCAAGGGCTACGCCGTCGATCGCGCGGTCGCGATCCTGCGCGCGCGCCGGCTTCCCCGACGCCATCGTGCAGGCGGGCGGCGACCTCATGTGCTCGGGCAGCAAGAACGGCGCGCCGTGGGTGACCGGCATCCGCGATCCGCGCGGCGGCGCGCGGCGACGTCTTCGCCAAGATGATGCTGATCAACCACGCCTTCTCGACGGCGGGCGACTACGAGCGCTTCTTCATCCTCGACGGCAAGCGCTACCACCACATCATCGATCCGCGCACCGGCTATCCGGCGACCAAGTCGCGCTCGGTGACCATCTACGCGCCGAACGCGCTTCATCGCCGACGCGCGTCGACGACGCGGTGTTCATCCTCGGCTGGCAGAAGGGCTTCGAGATGATCGACAAGCTCGACGACGTCGGCGCCGTGGTCGTCGACGACAAGGGCAAGGTCCACTCTGTCGAAGCGCGTCGTCGAGCGCGTGCACGTCGACTATCAGCCCAAAGACGCGCCGTGAACATCGACGCCGCTCTACGTCCACCCGATCAAGTCGTGCGCGCGGGATCGCGGTGAACGCGGCGCGCGTGACGGCGCGCGGGCTCGAGCACGATCGGCGCTGGATGGTGACCGATGAGCGACGGCGCTTTTCGTCACGCAGCGGACGCTGCCGGAGATGGCGCTGGTGCACCTCGACGTCGACGGCGAGCGCTACGTCGTGCACGCGCGCAGGGCCAGCCGCCGCTCTTGCTGCCGTTCGTGCACGCCGACGGTGCGCGCGTCGACGTCGAGGTCTGGGGCGATCGCGTGCGCGCGCCGTGCGCCACGACGACGGCAGCGACTGGTTCTCGCGCGCGCTCGGCAGCGACGCTGCAGCTCGTCTGCATGCCCGACGACGCGCGCCGCCCCGTCGACGCCGAGTACGCGCGCGCCGGCGACATCGTCAGCTTCGCCGACGGCTTTCCGCTGCTCGTGGTCAACCGCGCGTCGCTCGAGGCGCTCGGCCACGACGCCGGCGGCGACGTCGACGTGCGCCGCTTCCGCCCCAACGTCGTCGTCGCCGGCGCGGCCGCGTGGGCCGAGGACGACTGGCGCGCGCTCGCCGTCGGCGAGCGGGCTGACGCTGCGCACGCCCAAGCCGTGCGCGCGCTGCAGCATCCCCGGCGTCGATCCCGAGACGGCCGCGATCACCAAGGAGCCGCTGCGCACGCTGGCCCGGCTGCGCACGCGCGACCACCAGGCCTGGTTCGGCATCAACGCCATCCCCGACGGCGAGAGGCGTCCTTCGCGTCGGCGATTCCGTGCGCCCGCTTGACATGTAGCTATCCGATATATAGGATTGCTACATATGCAGGGACAGGCGTTGAAGGGACATCTCGACGTGCTGCTCCTGACGTCGCTCGAGCGCGGGCCGCGTCACGGCTACGCCATCATCGATTGGCTGGAGCAGCAATCGGGCGGTGAGCTCAAGTTGGCCGCCGGCACGCTCTACCCGGCGCTGCATCGCCTCGAGGCCGATGGGCTGGTGCGCGGCGAATGGCACGAGCCCGCGGGCGAGCGCAAGCGACGCGTCTACGCCCTGACGAAGAAGGGCGAGCGCGCGCTGGTGACGCGCCAGCACGACTGGATCGTGTTCAGCCGCGTGATGAACGCGGTGCTTGGAGGTGCCAATGGCTGACGGCGACGCGATCGAGGAGTACGTGCGCGAGCTGGAGGCGTCGCTGCGGCGCGCCGGTCGCCCGACCGAGCCGCTCGTCGACGAGGCGCGCGCCCACCTGTACGAGGACGCGGCGCGCATCGCCGCGGCCGACAAATGCGGCGACGCCGAAGCGGCACGCCGCGCCGTCGCGCGCTTCGGCGGCGTCGGCGACGTGGTTCGCGCCGTTCGCCGCAATTCGCCGATCGCGGCCGCGCCAGGTCGCGCGCGTGGCGACCGTCGTGCTCCTGGCGTGGCTGGCGTGGGAAGTGGTGGACGCGATCATCGGCGGCGGAGCTGTGGCCGGCGAGCGCGCAAGACCTGTGGCTGTCGTTCGTCGCCGAGCTCGTCCTCGTCAGCGTCGGGTTGTGGCGCGCGCTCGGCGGCCGCCGCGTCGGCGGCTGGCTGCGGCCGGCGCTGGCGCTGCAGGGCGCGCTTGGACTGGCGCTGCTCGTGGCTGAATCAACGCAGACGATGCACTTCATTCCGAATTGGACGAGACAGGTCAACCTCTACTACGCGATGATCGCTCTGTTGCCGCCGCTGTGGCTGACGATGTTCGTGCAGGGCGCTGCCGGCCTGCGCGCGCTTCGTCAGCAGGCGACGCAGGTCGGGCAGCCGTCGTTCCCCGTCGAGTTGCAGCCGCCGGGCTGACAGTCGGCCGGGTAGCAGCACGTGCACGTCGGGCAGCCGCTGATCGCATCCTGCGCGGTGCCGAGGCCGCAGCTGCCGATGCAGTGGAGCGGCGGACAGCTCTCGGCCGGTCCGTTGCATTCGCAGGAGGTGCGGCAGCCGTTCGCATCGGTCTTGTAGCCGATCGCGCCGCACGGCGTCGGGCACGGCATCGGCTTGCACGTCTGATCGCGCGGACCGCCGCACGCCGCCCATGCGACGGCGATCGCGATGGCGACGGCGAGCCGGAGAATCGAGCGCATGCGCGGCGTTCGTAGCAACGTGCGTGCCGACAACGGCGCGCGCGACAATCGCAAGTTGCGCACACTGCCGCCACGAATTTCTGCGGGTCCCTGACGCCCGTGTCGTTTTTTTCCAACGGTCGGTGGTGCGGCGGCAGAACATGGGGTGATGGCCGAGGACGCCGACGATCTCGTTGCGGCGCTGCTCAGCGAAGCAGGCTGGGTGCGCCGCGTCGCCGCGCGCCTGGTGCGCGACGGCGGCGCCGATGATGTCGCGCAAGACGCGTGGCGCCTCGCGCTCGAGCAGCGCCCCGACGCGTCGACGACGCTGCGCGGCTGGCTGACCGAGGTGATGCGGCGGCTGGCGCACACGCGCGCGCGTGCCGAGGCGCGTCGTCGCGCGCGCGAGATCGCTGGTGACACCGCCGAAGCGCCGGGCGCCGATCGCCTGCTCGAGAAGGCGGAGCTACTGCATCGCATCGGCCAGATGGTCGGCGAGCTCGACGAGCCGTACCGCTCGACGGTGCTGCTGCGCTACTTCGAAGGCGCCTCGGCGGCGGAGATCGCGCGGCGCGACGGCGTGCCGGCGGGGACGGTGCGCTGGCGGCTCAAAGTGGCGCTCGATCAACTGCGCGCACGTCTCGGACGCGACGTCGATCGCGATCGCGCGTTGCGCGCGCTGGTGCCCATCGGCGGAACAGGAGGAGGTCTCATGGTCCCTGCGTTCAAGCTCGCCCTTCCCGCGCTCAAGCTGGCCGCGCTCGGCGTCGTCGCCGCCGTCGGCGTCGGTACGACGGTGGTCGTCGTGCGCCATTCGCGCGCCGCGTCCGCCGTCGCCGCGTCGCCCGCCGTCGCTGCGTCGCCCGCAGTCGCTGCGTCGCCCGCAGTCGCGGCGTCGCCCGCAGTCGCGGCGTCGCCCGCCGTCGCCGCGTCGCCGCCAGCGCCGGCGAGCGATGATCCGCTCGCCGGGCTCGAAGGCGACAACCTGCTCGAGCGCGCCCAGGACGCCTATATCCACGGCGAATACGACGAAGCGATCGACCTGGCCAAACAAGCGCGCGCCCACGACCCGATCAAATCGGCGCGCATCGTGGGCGCGTCGAGCTGCTTCAAGGGCGACGCCGCCGGCGCCACCGAAGCGTGGAATGCGCTCGACGAGCGCAGCCGCAAGTTCATCGAGTACGTGTGCAAGCGCAACGACGTGACGCTGCCCGTCGGCGCGCCCGTTCTCTAGCGCGAGGACAGCCCCCTAGTGTTCCCAGCCGCGATTGACGCCGTCGCGCGCGTGCATCTCGCTCGTCCAGCGCGTCAGGTTCGGCAGCGTCGTCGCGTCGATCGCGCAGCCCATGAAGGCGCAGATGTCGACGGCCAGGAGCAGCGTGAGATCCGCCAGGGTCAGCTCCTCGCCCGCGACGAACCGTCGCTGCGCCAGCCAGCCGTCGACGATCGCTGCGTGCTCGTAGAACTGCGCGCGCTGGCTCTCGGCCACCGCAGGGGCCTGCGCCACCTTGCCCGCGTACGACTCGTGCGTGTGCTTGAAGATCGTATACAGCGGCACGAGCATGCCGAGCTCGACGACGCGCTCGGCCTCGCGCGTCTTGCCGCGCTGCCACGCGTCGCGCCCGAGCAGCGGCGGCTCCGGATGCAGCTCCTCGAGATATTCGATGATCGCGTCCGACTCGGTCAGCGTGCGCCCGTCGTCGAGCTCGAGCACCGGCACGCGGCCGAGCGGATTCTTCGCCAGAAACCGGGGCAGGCGATTCTCGCCGGCGCCGACATTGACTTCGACCGTCGGCAGCACGAGGTTCTTTTCCGCGAGGTAGAGCGCGACGCGGCGCGGGCTCAGCGCGCGGCGATCGGTGTAGAGCTTCACGGCTAGCCGAAGAGGATCGACTTCCGGGTCTTCAAGAGGCCGTCGATCATCTCCTGGATGCGCATGCGCACCTGCTCGGCGAGCTTGTTCACCAGGATGCGATCGTTGGCCCCGTCGGCGCCGTACTCGGCGTTGAAGTAGAGCGGCTCGCCGAACGCGATGAACCACTTGGTCGGCAGCGGCACGAGCCCGATGCGGCCCGAGGAACGGGAACGTCGGCGTCACCGGCACGTACGGAATGCCGAACGACTTGGCCAGCCAGGTGACCTTGCTGACCATCGGGTGGATCTCTTCGGCGCCGACGACCGCCGTCGGAATGATCGGCGCGTCGCACTTGAGCGCGAGCTTGACGAAGCCGCCGCGCCCGAAGCGCTGCAGCTGGTAGCGCTCCTTGTACAGCTTGCCGATGCCCTTGATGCCCTCGGGGAACACGGCGACGAGCTGATCCTGCGTCGAGCAGCCGCTCGGCGTTCTCCGGGCACGCGCGCACGCCGCCGATGCGGTTCATCAGCGTCCCGAGATACGGAAAGTGGAAGACGAAGTCCTCGACGAGCGGACGCACCTCGCGCTTCGCGCGGTGCTCCTGCTTGACGGCGTGCATGATCATCGCGCCGTCGTACGGCAGCGTGCCCGAGTGATTGGCGACGATGAGCGCGCGCCCGTCGTCGGGAATGTGGCCGAGGCCGCGCGTCTCGACGCGGAAGTAGGTGCGGTACAGGAAGTCGAGCAGCGGATCGACCTTCGCGGCGACGTTGCGGATCGCGCCCGAACTCGTCGACGACGTCGCTGCGATCGCGCATCGCCAGCTTGCGCCAGCGCTGCCACAAGAACTCGAGCGGCAGCTTGGTGCGCTGCTCCGTCTCGTCCTCGCGCAACGCCGGCAGGAGCTGATCGCGCACGCTGCGCTCGAGGTGCTTCACTTCCTCGACGATGCCGTGACGATGCCCGCGTCGGCGGCGGGCGATCGATCGACGGGCCGTACGCCGACGGCGGCGTGGGCTCGACGGGCGAATAGGTCTCGGCCGCGGCCGGCGCGCCCTCGTTCGCCGCGTCGGTCGCTGGCTTCGCCGCGTCGGTCGCTGCCGCCTCGGCCGGCGCTTTTTCCTTCTTCGCTTTGCCGGCCGCGGGAGGCGGCGCGGTCACGTCGATCGGCGGCGGCGGCGGCGCTTCGCCGTCACCCTCCGCCGTCGCGAACGGATCGTCGCCGAGGATCTGCTTGCCCGCCATCACACGCCTCCCGTCGCTGCCTGGTGCTGCAGCCTGCCGCCGCCCCGATCTTCCATGCCGGCTCCGACGCCCAGGAAGTCGTGGATCGTCGCCTTGATGTCGTACACCGGCGCAAAGCCCATCACGCGCTTCGCCTTGCCGCCGTCGGCGACGCAGAGGAAGCGCAGGAAATCGAGGAAGTTCGGCGGCGAGTCGAAGATCTGCGTCGCCCACAGCGCGCGCGACAGCGGCCGCGCCACGAAGTGCGGCATCGGCACCGGCACCTTGCCCATCATCGCCAGGATGGTCGAGTAGGGCAGCACGCCCTCGCCGACGATGTTGAACTCGCCGCGCGAAGTCGTTGTCGACGGCGAGGCACGAAGGCGTCGACGACGTCGCGCTCGTGCACGAACTGCATGAGCGGATCGTAGCCCATGAGCGTCGGCGCCAGCGGCCGCGCGAAGAAGCGCGTCGCGAAGTTGCGGATGTGCGGCCCGAGCGTCGCCGCCGTGCGCAGCGTGGTCACGATGGTGTCGTCGTGCTCGTCGCGGAAGCGGCGCACCTGCCGCTCGACCTCCACCTTGTCTTTGACGAAGCGCGAGCGCGACACGTGGCCGCGCAGCTCGTGCTCCTCGCTCAGGAAGTTCGGATTGAGCGGATGCGCGCCGTACACCACCGTCTGCGACCAGACGACGAGCTTGCGCACCGCGCGTCTCGGCGCAGGCGTTGAGCACGTGCATCGTGCCGATGCTCTCGAGCTCGTGCGCCCAGGCGTTGGCGTGCGTCGGCGTCGACGAGGAACGCCGCGTGCACCACGGTGTCGACGCCCTCGCGCTTCCAGATCGCCGCCAGATCGGCGTCGGCCGTCGGCAGCGTCAGATCGATCTTGTGGAACTGCGTCTTCGACATCGGGAAGCGTCGGCTTGCGGATGTCGATGGCGAGCACCTTGTAGTAGCGACGGTCGCGCTCCAGCCGCTTGATGAGCTCGGCGCCGATGAAGCTGTACGCGCCGGTCACAGCGACGACGCGCTGCTCGGGATCGTACGGCGGTCGTTGCACGAGCGCTTTTTTCTTGGGAACGCGCTTTCGATCGGCCGGCATGATGCGGGCAGCGTAGTGCATCGGTGGCGCTGGTTCAACGCAGATAAAATTACAGAACCAGCGCCACCCAATGTTTCGAACGCGTTACTGCTGGCCGAGCGCGATCAGCTGCTTGACGAGCGACGGCTTGATGTACGGATTGTGTCCATCGCCGCCGGCCCACGTGCCCTCGTCGTCGCTGCCGGCGTCGTGGATGACCCACAAGAACGGCGGCACCGTGAGGCGATCGGCGCCGACCGAGGCGTCGTCGACGTACTCGCCGCCGAGGATCGCCGCCGTGTCGTCGGACGGCTCCTTGTCGAGCTCGAGCACGGCGACCATGCGGGTCGTGCGCGTCGACTCGAGCCCCGAGACCATCGTCGTGTTCGGGCCGCGCTCCGACACCCAGCTCAGCGTCAGATCGACGAACGCGAAGCCCTTGGCGTCGGCGTTGTACGGATAGCTCGTCGCGTCGCCGTCCATGGTGCCGTGCACGACGAGGTTCGCCGCCTGCGCCGCCGTCAGCGCCTGGTACCGGTTGACCGTGTAGCGATAGGCGGGCTGGTTCCAGATCTGATCCGTGTTGTAGTCGTTCTGCGCGTCGATGGCGAAGGGCAGGTGCGCCTTCTTCATGCGCGCCGCAGCGACGATGAGCAGCGTGCCCGGGTTGACGCCGCCGCAGCCGGGCGTCTCGATGCGCCCGTTGGCGTCGCGCTTGACCGACGTCGCCGCGGTGTCGCAGCGCGCGCCGATGAACGACGAGTCGCCGTCGACGTAGACCTCGGCCTCGAGCGCGTTGATGTCGCCGATCTCGAATTTGGTGCAGCCGTCGGAGCCCTCGGCGCAGGCGACGAAGGCGCCGCCGTCGAGCTTGGCGTTGACCGCGTGCTTGATGGGCGCGTTGGCCATCGCCGCGCCGGTCCAGCCCGGGCAGTGGCCCCACCAGCCGGCGACGCCGGGGACGCCCGAGCCGTGATTGTTGTGCTCCCAATCTTTGGCCGCCTGCAGGTTGCCCGCGTCGGCGAGCTTCATGAATTTCTCGACGGGCGAGTCGCCGCCGTTCCAGTGCGCGTCCGATCCTTCGTCGGTGAACGGCCAGTAGGTGTCGGGATAGGGCACGTGCGCGTCGTCGGTGCCGAAGGTCTGGCCCACGTCTTCGCCGACGATGTTGGCGGCGAGCCGGCGCGACGCGCCGTCGACCAGCGTCTCGGGCGCTTCGAAGCCGCCGATGGCGTCGGCCTTGCCGTCGTCGTGCTGGACCACGCCGTTGCCGGCGGCCGCGCTCGTCGTCGTCTGACCACCACACGCCGCCAGCATCGTGCTCGCGGCGAACATCGTGAACGTACTCTTCAGCCACCGGTTCATGTGAATGTCTCCAATGTCGGTTGATGTGCGCGGCGGCCGTACAGCAACCCACGTGCCGGACGAAATCATCAGTGGTTTCTTGAAGCGATGGCCTGAAGGTGGGGACAGTTGTTTCCACCCTGCGTCCGAATTTGCATGTGATAGACATCAGCCGTGGTCTCTCGTATCCACGTGCTTCCGCCGGAGCTGGCGGATCAGATCGCAGCGGGAGAGGTGGTCGAGCGTCCCGCGTCGGTGGTCAAGGAGCTCGCCGAGAACGCCATCGACGCCGGCGCGCGACGGATCGAGATCGACATCGAACGGGGCGGGCTCGGGCTCATCGCGCGTCAGCGACGACGGCTCGGGCATGACGCCGGACGAAGCGCACCTGGCGCTCAAGCGTCACGCCACGTCGAAGCTCTCGGCCATCGACGATCTGTTCACGCTGTCGTCGATGGGATTTCGCGGCGAGGCGCTGCCGTCGATCGCCGCCGTCTCGAAGCTGACGCTGACGACGCGCGCGCGCGAGGCCGCCGACGGCGACGGCGCCTACGAGCTCTTCGTCGAGGGCGGCATCGCCGGTGAAGGGCGCCACGTCGGCGCGCCCGTCGGCACGCGCGTCGAGGTGCGCGATCTTCTCGGCAACGTGCCGGCGCGCCTCAAGTTCATGCGCGGCGAGGCGACCGAGTCGGCGCACATCGCCGAGGCGGTGCTGCGGCTGGCGCTCGCCTTTCCGTCGATCCATTTTCGCCTGCGCTCCGACGGGCGGCTGACGCACGATCTGGCGCCGCACGCGTCGGGCTTCGAGCGCGCGCGGGTCGCGCTCGGCCGCGGCAAGTCGCCGGCGAAGCTGCACGAAGCGCGCGGCGAGGAGGGCGGCATCGCCGTCGAGGCCTACCTCGGGTCGCCGGCGGACAGCACCAACACGGCGCGCGCCACGTACCTCTTCGTCAACCGCCGCTTCGTGCGCGATCGCAGCCTGTTGCATTCGGTCGTGATGGGCTACGGCGAGACGCTCGAGCGCGGTCGCTATCCGCTGGCGGTCGTGCACGTGACCATGCCGGGCACGGCGCTCGACGTGAACGTGCATCCGCAGAAGCTCGAGGTCCGCTTCGCGCGCGCGCAGGAGGTGTACGCGGCGGTGCGGCACGCGCTCGCCAGGAGCGTCGCCGATGCGCCGTGGCTCGCCGACGGCGCCGGCTCGTCGGTGGCGGCGGGCGCGTCGACAGCGCGGGCGTCGCTCGACGTGCTGACGCTGCCGCCGGAGAGCCACCTGTACGCGCGCGAGCCGCAGATTGGCTATGCCGAGCGACGGCGCCGCGCCGAGGAAGCGATGCGCATGTTCGCGCCGGCGGCCGAGCCGCTGTTTCGCGCGCCGCCGCCGCCGCTGCCCGATTTTCTGGCGCAGCAGGCTGCGAGCGCGCCGGCGCCCGTCGAGGAGCGCGGCTTCTTCTCGTCGCTCGTCTACCTCGGGCAATTGTCCCGCACCTATCTCGTCTGTCAGGCGCCGGGCGAGCTGGTGCTCATCGATCAACATGCGGCGCACGAGCGCGTCGCCTTCGAGCGGCTACGTCAGGCGCACGGGCAACAGGCGGTGCCTTCGCAGCGGCTGTTGTTGCCGGCGACCGTCGAGCTCGAGCCGTCGCTGGCGGCGGCGGCGGCGGAGCACGCGCCCTTGTTGTCGACGCTCGGCTTCGAGCTCGAGCGCTTCGGCGAGAGCACCGTCGCCGTGCGCGCGCTGCCCGATCTGATGGCATCGGCCGATCCGGCGGACGTGCTCACCGAGGTGCTCGGCGAGCTCGCCGCGCGCGACGCCACCGAGCTCGTCGCCGACGCGCTCGACCATGTGCTGGCGACGATGGCGTGCCACTCGGTGGTGCGCGCGGGCGACGTGCTCGGTCCGCACGAGGTGCGCGCGCTGCTCGAGTCGATGGACGGCATCGACTACCGCGCCCACTGCCCGCACGGCCGCCCCGTCCTCTTGCGCATGTCCGTGTCCGAGATCGAGCGCCGCTTCGGTCGAACCTAGCGCCGCGCTCTCATTTGATGAGCGGCGTGCTCTCCCAGAAATCGGAGTAGAGGCCGCGCTCGACGTCGAAGTAGACCTCGGCGTTGCAGTCGCCGCACTCGTGCAGCTTGACCAGCGTCTGCCGCTCGCTGCCCTTTTCGTAGAACGGCGTATCGGTGGCGAAGAGGTTGATCCAGATGACGCGGTGGCCGTTGCGCATCACGCCCACGTACTGGCGGCCGTAGTCACCGAGGCGGCGCCAGAGCGGGCCGTTGCCGTAGTCGTGCACCTGCGGGCCGAGCGATCGCAGGTACGAGCGCAGCCCGCGCTCGGCGCGCGCCGTGTCGGCGGGCGTCGGGGTCCACGCCGGCGCGGTGCCGCTGAGCGGTTGGTCCGCCGGCACGATGTACGTCGGCCCCGTCGCCGCGCAGCTGGCCAGCGCCAACGCGAGCGCCAGCACCAGCGACCGTCGCTGTCGTTGTGGCGTCACGCCGGAAGATCGTCTCCGCCGTCGTCGCCCTCGACGGCAACCGTGGGCGTGGGCTCCGCTTCGGCTTCGGTCTCCACGACCTCGACCTGCACCTTCTGCACGGCCGTCGCCTGGCCGTTCGACTCGCCCCAGACGAGCACGTCGTACTTGCCGGCGGTGAGCCGATCGTCGACGAGCGAGAAGGCGCCGTGGCCCTTGCCTTCGTCGAGCTTCAGGTCGGTCGCGTCCTCGAGCACTTGGTTGCCGCTGCCGTCGACGACCGAGACGTGCGCGGTGAACTCGACGTCGCCCTCGCAGTCGAACTCGACCGAGATCGGCTGATCCGCCGGATACTGCGCGCCCGATCCTGGGTTGGTCACCGTCAGCGACGGATGCACCTCTTCTTTGGCCGACTCGGCCTCGGCTTCGGTCTCGCCCGCCGCGGCATCGGCGTCTTCGCCATCCGCTTGTTGCGCGTCGGCCTGGTCCTCCTGCTGGACCGTCTCGTCATCCGCTTCCAGCTCTTGCTCTTCCTGACCGACGGCCATGTTTCCCTCCACATCCATTATCGGCGAACGGCGAAAAAAGTTGCTGCTAGATTACTTTGCCGGCGTCGCGCAGCACGAGCTCGGCCGCGTGCTTGAGCAGCGCCGTCGACAACGGCTTGCCTTGCGCCGCCGCCAGATAGCCGGCGCGCAACACGGCGTTGCGGATGTAGCCGCCCGACATTTGCAGGCGTCGCGCCAGCTCGCCGTACGCGATCTCCTCGCCGGCCACGCCGTGCCCCTCGAGCATCTTGCGCCACAGCTTTTCGCGCTCGTCCTCTTCGGGCATGGGGAACTGCACGCGGAAGGTCAGCCGTCGCTGGAAGGCCTGATCCATCACCGATTCGCGATTGGTCGTCAGGATCGACACGCCGTTGAACATCTCGATCTGCGTCAACAGAAAATTGGTCTGCATGTTGGCGTAGCGATCGGTCGAGTTCTGCACGTCGGTGCGTTTGCCGAAGATGGCGTCGGCCTCGTCGAAGAGCAGCATGGCGTGGCCCGCTTCGGCGGCGCGGAACACTTCGCCGAGGTTCTTCTCCGTTTCGCCGACCCACTTCGACACCAGCGACGCGGTGTCGATGATGTAGAGCGGCAGCCCGCTGGCGGCGGCGATGACGCCGGCGGCCATGGTCTTGCCGGTGCCGGGATCGCCGTAGAAGAGCGCGGAGACGCCGCGGCCGCGCACCAGCTTCTTGAAGTCCCACTCGTCGAGGACGCGATCGCGCAGGCGAATGGTGGCCTCGAGCTCCTCCAGCGTCTCGCGCGTCTCGTCGCTGATGATGAGATCGGCGTGCGTGGCGCGCGTGCTCAGGCGGCGGCCAACGCTCGACAGGATCGGGCGGAAGGTGGCGTCGACGGCGGCCATGACGTCGGCGTGCGCGACGTCGGCCGCGCCGCGCGCGCGAGCGAGCGTGCGCGCTTCGCCGGCGATGCGCGAGATGACGCCGCCGGTGACCGGGTAGGTGCGCGCGAGCAGCGCGAAGTCGACGTCGCTGCCGACGCTGCCGAGGCGATCGCGCCAGAGCTTCTCGCGCGTGTCGCGATCGGGCGCGGCCACCTGCACGGGCGAGAGGCGGCGTGTGGTGACGAAGCCGAGCTGCAGGTGCGACGGCTCGTTGCTGTCGCGCGACAGGATGACGCGCCCGGGAAAGCGCGCCAAAAGCTCGGTGAGCCCGTTCTGCCAGGTGCGCGCCGGCCGCGGCGCGTCGTCGCTCGACGTGGCGGGCGGCGGCAGCGCGACCAGGATCCAGCCGTCGGCGAGCCAGGCGAGCCGCGCCGCGGCGATCGCCTGCTTGGCGTCGAACGGCGGCGCCGTCGACAGATCGAGCTCGACGAGCGCGCGCTTCGCTTCGGCGGCGAGCGCGCGCACCGCCAGCCGCTTGCCGGCGCCGACGGGACCCTCGACGAGCGGCAGCGCCGTCGTCGTCGTCGACGAGCGCGCGCAGGTGCGGCCAGAGCTCGTCCGGCAAGAACGTCCGCGCGCGCGGCAGCACTTCGGCGCGCTCGACGGAGAGCCCGCGCAGCGACGGCTCGTGCACCTCGTGGCCGAGCACGTACGCGACCACCGACGGCGGCACCGCGATCGTCGTGGTCATCGTCGTCGCCCGGGTGGCGCCCGCGGCGTCGCCGAGCTCGACGAGCCCGAGATCGTGCAGCGCCGCGCCCGGCGCGAGCGTGCGGCGCAGCGACGCCGCCGCCGGCTCCGCGGGCACGAGGATGCGTGCCGCCGTCGCCAGATCGAGCCCGCGCTTGTTGCCGCTGACGTTGGCGAAGACGCGCGCGAAGCCGTCGTCGACCTCGGGCGCCAGCGCCAGCAGAGAAAAGATCGAACGCGAGCGGCTCGAGCTGCGCGCGCTCGGCGAGCGCGTAGAGCGGCAGCGCAATCTTCGTCGCGGCGCGATCGCGCGCGAGCTCGTGCCGTCGCTGCTCGAGCCGCGCCGCCAGTCGATCGGCCTCGGCGTCGACGGTCTCGGGCGCGCGATCGGCGGGATGCTCGAGGCGGGCCAGCTCGCGATCGGCGTCGGCGTGGCGCCGCTCGTCGCCGCGCGTGCGTCGCAGCGCGCGCCGGACGACGATCGCCAGGCGCGCCACTTCGGCGGCCACGGCGGCGGCCGGCGTCGGGTACGGCCTCGGCAGCGGCAACGCGTGCGGTTCCACAGGCTATGCCCGTGGAATGGCGCAGCCCCACGGGCCGCGCGGATACGTCGATTTACACCGCTCGCTGCGCTCGCTCATACACGCATGATACCGTACGCCGCCGTGCCGCAAACCATGTTCGCGATCGTCGGCCCCACGGCGTCGGGCAAGACCGACGTGGCGCTGCGCGTCGCCGAGCAGATCGGCGCCGAGATCGTCTCCTGCGACTCGATGCAGCTCTATCGCGAGTTCGACATCGGCGCGGCCAAGCCGTCGGCGGAGGAGCGGGCGCGCGTGCGCCATCACCTCGTCGATCTGCTGCCGCCGAACGAGCCCTACTCGGCGGCGCGCTACGCCGAGGACGCCGATCGCGCCATCGCCGACATCGTCGGCGCGGCAAAAGCGCGTGCTCATCGTCGGCGGCACCGGGCTCTATCTGCGCGCCCTGCGCTTCGGCCTGTTCGCGGCGCCGCCGCGCGACGACGAGCTGCGCGCCCAGCTCCTCGACGAGGAGCGACGCACGAGCGGCATCCTGCACCTCAAGCTGCGCGCCGTCGACCCGCGCGCCGCCGAGCGCATCGCGCCCGCCGACCTCGTGCGACTGGTGCGCGCGCTCGAGGTGCATACGTTGACGGGAGTGCCGCTGTCCGAGCACCACGCGCAACATCGCCCGACGCCGCGTCACCCGATCGACGTCATGCTGCTCGATCCGCCGCGCGAGCGGCTCGAGGGGCGCATCGCCGCGCGCGTCGACGTCATGCTCGCCGGCGGCCTCGTCGACGAGACGCGGCGCATTCGCGCCACCTGGGGACGCGACGTCGCCGGCCTCTCGTCCGTCGGCTACGCCGAGGTCTGCCAGCTCCTCGACGGCACGCTCGCCGCCAGCGCGCTGCCCGACGCCATCTTCCGCTCGACGCGCCGCTACGCGCGACGGCAGCGCACCTGGTTCAACAAGGAGCCGGGGGCGCGCCGCTTCGCCCATCCCGACGAGCTGGCTCGTGCTATAGACGCTGGGTGCCGCCCATGATCCGCGAGCCGAGCCGCAGGCGAGGCGAGAGGTCTTCGACGAGGCTTTGCCGAGGAGAACGCCGGTGATGATCGACACGCGCCAGGCGCTCGACTTCGAGCGTCCGATCGTCGAGCTCGAGAACAAGATCGCCGAGCTGCGCAAGCGCTCGGCGGCCCGCAGCTCGACCTCGAGATCCGCCGCCTCGAGCGCAAGGCGCGCCAGCTGCAGCGCGAGGTCTTCTCGGAGCTGTCGGCGTGGCAGAAGGTGCAGCTCTCGCGCCATCCGCTGCGCCCGTTCACGCTCGATTACGTGGCGCGCCTGGTCGAGGACTTCGTCGAGCTGCACGGCGATCGCGCCTTCCGCGACGACGCGTCGATCGTCGGCGGCGTCGGGCGCTTTCGCGGACGCGCCGGTGCATGGTCCTCGGCCACCAGAAGGGGCGCGGCACCAAGGAGAACCTGCAAGCGCAACTTCGGCATGCCGCGCCCCGAGGGCTATCGCAAGGCGCTGCGCCTGATGCAGACTGGCGGCGCGGCTCGGGCTGCCGATCCTCACCTTCATCGACACGCCGGGCGCCTATCCCGGCATCGACGCCGAGGAGCGCGGGCAGGCCGAGGCGATCGCCAAGAACCTCGAGGTCATGGCGCGGCTGCCGGTGCCGATCATCGCCACCGTCATCGGCGAGGGCGGCTCGGGCGGCGCGCTCGCGCTCGGCGTCGCCGATCGCATCCTCATGCTCGAGTACGCCGTCTACTCGGTGATCTCGCCCGAAGGCTGCGCGTCGATCCTGTGGAAGGATCAGAAGAAGGTCGAGACCGCGGCGCGCGAGATGAAGATGACCGCCAGCGATCTCGTCGAGCTCGGCGTCGCCGATTCGATCGTCGCAGGAGCCGGCCGGCGGCGCGCATCGCGACTCGGACGCCGCCGCCGATGCCGTCGGTGAGGCGGTGGCGCGCGAGCTGTCGGCGCTGTCGGCGCTGTCGCGCGACAAGATGCTCGACGCGCGCTACGAAAAGTTCCGTCGCATGGGCTCGTTCCTGGAGAGCGGACCCGGGGCGTAGGGCAAGCATGGGCGCCGAGGTCTGGATCCTGCTGGCGGCCTCCGCGCTGGCGCTGCAGATCGTCACCGTGGTGATGCGGCGCGAGCACAAGGCGGAGCTGCCGTACCTCGCGCTCGTCGCCGTCGATCTGGCGGTGCTGGTGTTCGTGGCGGCGACGCATCGCGAGGCGTCGCTCGCCGGCAAGGTGGCCGCGTCGCTGGCCGGGGTGATGGTGCTGGCGCCGCGCTTCATCGAGCGCTGGGAGCGCAACGCGTTCGGCGCGCGACGATCTGGGCGCGGCGCTGCGCGCGGCCAAGCTGCGCGAGCTCGTCGTGCCCGGGCTCGGCTCGACGCGCCGCCGGCGGCAGATCGCCAACCTCATCGAAGCGCGCGCAGGGCGGCGCCGCCCAGGTGCTGCGCCGGCTCGACGACGAGCTGGCCAGGACGCGCGCGCCCGACGACGTGACGACGCTGGTGATCGAGCGCGCGACGGTGCTGTTCATGGCCGGGCGCTATCGCGAGTGCATCGACGCGGCGGCCAAGCTGGGCGCGACCTGGCCGGCGGAGCATCCGGTGCTCGGCGTCTATCTCGTGCGCGCGCACGCCGAGCTCGGCGAGCTCGCCGAGGCGGTGTCGGTGCTTGCAGTCGGTCGAACGCGGGCCGGCCAGCCGCGATCCGGGCGCGCTCGGGCTTCTGACGCAAGCGCGGCTGACGCTGTTGGCGTTCGCCGGGCGGCAGGCCGACGTCGATCGCCTGCTCGCCGGCGAAGCGCGCCACTGGCTGTCGGTGCGCGCGCGCGAGTTCTTGCACGACGTCGCGCGCGATCACGCCGCCGTCGCTGCGCCGGCCGAGCTCGCCGGCGCGCTCGACGGCGTCGCTGCGCGCGCCGCCGAATCGGCGCGGCCGCTGGTGCGCCCGCGACGGGCCGCGCGCGTGACGGTGGCGATGCTCGTGGCCATCGGCGCCGTCGGCGTCGCGACCATGCCGCACGTGTCGGGCCACCTCCTCGACGCCGTCCCGACCGCGACCTTGATTCGCTGGGGCGCGCTCTGGCGTCCGGCCGTCAACGCCGGCGAGTGGTGGCGCCTGTTCACCGCGATGTTCCTGCACGGCAACTGGGAGCACCTGCTCGTCAACGGCTACGCGCTCTTCATGCTCGGTCGCTTCTGCGAGGAGGTCTTCGGACCGCTGCGCTACTTCGTCACCTACGTCGCCGGCGGCCTGGCCGGCGCGGCCGCGTCGACGCTCAACACGCAGCAGCCCGGCCTGTCGGTCGGCGCGTCGGGCGCCATCATGGGCCTCCTCGGCGCGCTCATCGTCGTCCTCATCTTGCGGCGCGGCACCTGGCCCGAGGCGTGGCGGCGCGCGCTGTTGTGGAACCTGGTGCTCCTCGGCGCCATCCAGATCTTCATCGGCTTCCAATTGCCCATGGTCGACAACGCCGCGCACGTGGGCGGCATGCTCGGCGGCGGCGCCATGGCGCTCGTGGTCGCCCCCGGCGGGCTCCTCGGCCGCTCGATGCTGGCGCGCGCCGTCCTCGTCGCCCTCGCGCTCCTCTTCGCCGGCGGCTTCGCCTGGGCCGGCGTGATGACGGCGCGCACCTCGCTCGAAGAGACGATGCTGCACCGCATCCCGCAGAAGCTGGCGGCGGCGGGCGATCGCGTCTGGCGCGTCCCCGAATACTGGAAGCGCGACGACGAGCGCGACGTGCTCTACGACGAATATTTCACCGATGACGACAACCGGCCGCAGCTGATGCTGCCGTCGCGCACGCCACCCGAGGATCCCGAGCTCCGGCGCATTCTAGATCTGATTGCCAAGAGCGCGCCTTCGCCTTAAGGATCGAAGTCGTGATCGTCAAGGAGCAGCACGTCGCCAGCGTCGTCCAGGAGGTCTCGGCCGGCGCCGAGGACCCGCAGCATGTCGCGTCGCTCGTGGGCGCCTTCATGCAGATCCAGCCGACCGTCGGACATTACGTGTCGGCGCACTCGAACGAGCTCGGCCTCGAAGGCGTCGTCCTGACGCTGTTGCACGCGTCGGTGATGGCGCGCGCCGTCGAGCTCGCGCTCGGCAAGCGCATGCGCGCGGTGCGCTTCGAGGATCTCGACGTCGCCGCCCGGAGCGGCTACGGCCGCGCGCTCGGCGACGACGAGCCGGAGCTCGCGGGCTACCTCGAGGGCAACCTCGACGCGAAGGATCCGACGATCGGCGGCGCCAAGCGCGACGTCGCGCTGCGCGTCCTCGCCGTGGTCGCGCGCGCGTTCCTCGAGCAGCGCTGAGCGATGGCCGCGTCGCTCCTCGACGACGTCGCCGCCGCGGCGCTGGCGCTGGTGACGCCGGCCGCGACCGCGCGCGTGCTCGACGTCGAAGCGGGGCTGGGCGCGCTGACGCTGCTCGTCGCCCGCCACGCCGCGCACGTCGACGCGCTCGACGGCGACAAGGCGATCGTGGCCGCCTTGCGCGCGCGGCTCGCCGTCAAGCGGCTCGGTAACGTCGACGCGCGCGTCGCCGATCCGGCGGCGCTGCCCTTTCCCGAGCGTACCTTCGACGCCGGATACTTTCTCGGCGTCCTCGCCGCCGCGTCGCGCGCCGCCGCGCTCGCCGAGCTGCGGCGCGTGCTCAAGCCGGGCGCGCCCGCCGTGGTGGCCGCGGCCAGCAGCGCCGAGCGCGACGAGCTCATCGAAGAGCTCGTGGTCGCCGGCTTCGACGAGATCCTCGCGCACGCCATCGGTCGCACCAGCGCCTGGCTGGTCGCCGCCGTCGCCTGAAATTTCGCCCGCTCGAAGAACTTGCGCCGCGCGCGCGATGCCTCCATAAACGATGCGTCGCGACAGGGGAGAGCACGCAAGCAGGGGGACGTGAGGGAGAGACGATGGCGACCAAGACTCCGAAGACTTCGACCGTGAAATCCAAGACGACGCCGGCCACGACCTCGGCGCCGAAAGTATCGCGCGCGCGCAAGGGCGACACGCCGACGACCGAGAGCACGCAGGTCGTCCGCGACCTCATCGCGCAGCGCGCCTACGAGCGCTTCATCGCCCGTGGCTACCAGCATGGCCATGACGTCGAGGATTGGCTCAGCGCCGAGCGCGAGCTGACGCAACCGCGTAGGCTGCGTCACAAAAGACGCGTTGCGCCACTGGCACGCACCGTGCTCATACCAGGTGCGTGATCGATGTACGACAGCTAGCCGGCGCGCTCGACCTGTGGCTCTGCATGTGGGAGCCGGAGGAACAGGAGCGCTTCGAAACGGCGGTCGTGCGCGCCATGACCGACGCCAATCCGCGCGACGACGCGCCTGCAGGCGCTCTCGCTGTGCACGGTGATTGGAACGCCGCGCCTGCGCGCCGCCGCGCAGCGGCTCGCCGACTCCGGGTGTGTTCACGACGAGCGAGGTCGAGGCGATCGCCGTCGCCGCGTCACGCCGCTGCGCGCGCTCGTCGACGCGGGGCACCGCCTGCGCGGCAACGTGCTCGGCGTCGAGCTGCTGCTCGCGCGCTACGTCTCGAACCAGGACGATCGCGAGGCCGACGCCACGCTCGATTGGGTCGACGTGCGCGATCTGGTCGCCGTGGCGCGCACCACCATCGACGCGCGGCTGTTCGGCGAGATCGAGCGGCGCATCGCGCGCCGCGGCAAATACCAGCGCGGGCGCGCCGCCAACCTGCTCGGCTTCAGCGTCCGGCTGCGGACGGCCGCCCAAAGCGGCGACGGGCTCCGAGTCTCCGATTTTCGGAGGGTAGAGCAGATCGGCTCCACTCCCACGGAACGCCGCGTTCCTCAGCCGAAATCCTTGGTATCGCCCTCGTGCCAGTCGCGGGTCAGGTCGAGCCACATGGCGAGGCCGGCGAAGCTGGCCGAAGGGCTTGTAGCGGCGGCGCGCGAAGGCGTCCACGTCGCGAATGCGCGGGTAGACGCGCTTGAGCTTGCCGCGGCACCACGAGTCGAGCCCGAGATAGCCGTAGTGGCCGCACAGCCGCAACAGGTTGTCGGCGGCGTAGGGCCCGATGCCGGGCAGCGCCAGCAGCTCTTTGCGCAAAATTTCGTCGTCGACCGACGGCGAGCGCCACGCCTCGGGATCGATGCGTCCGTCGACGACGTCGCGCGCGATCTTCGCCAGGTGCGGCGCGCGATATCCGGCGCGCACGACGTCGCGATAGAACTTCTCGCTCTTTTTCGCCATCGCCGCGGGCGTGGGAAACGCGCGCGCCCCCGACGGTGCTGCTCACCGAGCGCACTCGATGAGGCGCGCCGACCATGATGCGCGTCAGCGACCACGTGCAGTTCGTGGTCAGCAGCATCTTGATGACGTCTTCGTAGGCCGTCGGCGCGCGCAGCAGGCGACCGACGCCGTGCGCGCGCGCGTAGGCGAGGCGCGCGTCGCCGTCGGTGAGCGCGTAGAGCGGCGCCAGATCCTCGTCGAGCCGCAGCATCGACGCCACCGTCGCGCGAGCGCGCGAACGTTGGGGCCGGTCCTGTCTGTCCGCATCCCTTCGGTGCGCCGGCTCGACAGACGGCCAGTCTGCTTTCGCCGACGCCCCTGTGGTCTGCGAACAGACAGGACCGGTGACGCCTACGCAGAGTTGATCAGAGCATCCTTAAAGCCTTGCCGTAGCCCGCGCACGCGACCTCAGGTCGCAGATCCGTTCAGGTAGTCGAGCGTGGCTTGCAGCATGGACGCCATGCCGATCTGGAGGGCGGCCTCGTCCATGAAGAATTTCGGAGAGTGGTTGGCGGGCGCTTTCGAGGCATCCTGTCCAACGGGTGTGGAGCCAACGAAGAAGTAGACGCTGGGCACTGCTTGCGCAAAATAGGCGAAGTCTTCCGAGGCCATCCAAGGCTTGGCTTCGATCGCGTGGTCGCTACCGATGGCCTTGCCGATGCTGGCGCGCACGCGTACAGCCAGCGCAGGGTCATTGACCAGTACGGGGTTGCTATCGCCCACCGGGATCGTGGCGTCGACGGTGGCGCCGTTCGCCTGGGCAATGTGATCGGCGATGCTCTTGAGATTGTCGATGGCCTGTTGGCGCATGGCCGGATCGAAGGTGCGCAGAGTGCCTTGCAGCTCCACCTTGTCGGGCACGATGTTGTAGCGCGCGCCGCCTTCGACGATGCCGAAGCTGAGCACGGCAGGCAGATCACCGATATTGAGTTTGCGACTCACGATGGTCTGGGCGGCGCTGATGATTTCCGCCGACGTGACGATGGGGTCCACGCCATTCCAAGGCATGGCGCCGTGCGTCTGGCGGCCGTGGACAACCAGCTTGAACCAGTCCGAACCGGCCATGGTCGGACCCGGGCGCACGGCGACCGTGCCGGTGTTGAGCGCGCTGACGACATGCATGCCGAACATCGCATCCGGCTTGAAGTCGCGGAACACACCTTCTTTCAGCATCAGGGACGCGCCACCTTCCTCTCCAGCGGGCGCTCCTTCCTCGGCGGGCTGGAAGACGAACATCACTTCACCGGGCAGGTCCTTCTTCATGCCGGCCAATACGGTAGCCAGGCCAAGCAGCATGGCAGTGTGCGCGTCGTGGCCGCAGGCGTGCATCACGCCGGTTTCCTTGCCGCGATACTCGCCCTTGGCCTTGGAGGCGAAGGGCAGATCCACTTCCTCGGTAACCGGCAACGCATCCATGTCGGCGCGAATGGCCAGCTTGGGTCCGGGCTTGCTGCCCTTGAGGATGCCGATCACGCCGGTGTGTGCGATGCCGGTGTGCACCTCCAGGCCAAGCTTCTTGAGTTGCGCGGCGACCAGGGCGGACGTGCGTGTTTCGCGGTTGCTCAATTCCGGATGCTGATGGATATCGCGTCGCCATGCGGTGACTTGCGGCAGTTCGCCCTGCACCAGTTGCGCGGTGTCGGTGGCATAAGCGCATCCACACACGGTGGCGGCGGCGGAAAAGGCCAGAGCAAGCACGGTACGACGCATGGGGTGTCTCCTCGGAAGGTCATCCGATCCTAATGGAAGTTCTGCTTCAAACGCCCGATAGGGCCGATGCTATGCTCGGCAGCCATCAGACGAGGGTGAGGCGATGAGCGCGGCGAGTTATGTTCATGGCGCCAGCCCGCAGCCGCTGTTGGGCGCTACCATGGGGACGCTGCTTGACCGCGTCGCCACGGCGCACCCCGAACGTCCCGCCCTCATCGTCCGCTCGCAACACGTCCGCCTGAACTATCGCCAGTTCCATGCCGAGGTCGAGCGTGTGGCGGCCGGCTTGCTCGCGTTGGGCCTTGAACGGGGCGATCGAGTTGGCATCTGGGCACCCAACCGGGCCGAATGGGTCGTATTGCAGTTCGCCGCGCCCAAGGCCGGACTGATCCTGGTCAACATCAATCCCGCCTATCGCCTGCACGAACTGGAGTTCGCGCTTACCAAGGTGGCTTGTCGCGCGCTGGTGTTGCCGCGGCGTTTCAAGACCTCGCATTACCTGGACATGCTGATCGAGTTGGCGCCGGAACTCGTTGGATGCGCACCTGGCGAGCTGACATCGGAGCGACTGCCGGCGTTGCGCGAG
Organism: uncultured Gammaproteobacteria bacterium; assembly: GCA_963765335.1. Classification (GTDB taxonomy): domain Bacteria; phylum Pseudomonadota; class Gammaproteobacteria; order Xanthomonadales; family Rhodanobacteraceae; genus Dyella. The sequence continues at coordinate 36,739 of CAVXWA010000015.1, forward strand.
GTCATCCTGCTGGACGACGACGCGGCACCGGGTACACGGCGGTGGCGCGAACTCGTGGAGGGCGGCAATGCGTCGGCGATGGCGAAGCTGCGCCGGGTTGAGAGCGAGCTTGGTTTTGATGACCCGGTGAATATCCAGTTCACCTCGGGCACCACGGGAGCGCCCAAGGGCGCCACGCTCACGCATCACAACATCATCAACAACGGCTATTTCATCGGCGAGGCGATGCGTCTCACCGAGCAGGATCGCCTGTGCATTCCGGTGCCGTTTTATCACTGCTTCGGCATGGTGCTAGGCAATCTTGCCTGCGTGACGCATGGCGCGTGCATGGTGATTCCGAGTGAAAGTTTCGATGTGATCGCCACGCTCGAAGCGGTCGAGCAGGAGCGTTGCACGGGATTGCACGGCGTGCCAACGATGTTCATCGCGGAGCTGGAGCACCCGGAGTTTTCCCGCTTCGACCTCAGCTCCCTGCGCACCGGCATCATGGCCGGCTCGCCGTGCCCGATCGAGGTCATGCGTCGGGTGGTGAGCGACATGCACATGCACGAGGTGACCATTGCCTACGGTATGACCGAGACCAGCCCGGTGAGCTTCCAGACCACGCAGGACGATCCGCTGGAACGACGCGTGGACAGCGTAGGCCGCATCCATCCGCACCTCGAAGTGCAGCTGGTGGATGAGCATGGCCGCGTCGTGCCGCGCGGCATCCCCGGCGAATTATGCACGCGCGGCTACTCGGTGATGCTGGGCTATTGGGAAGACCCGGCGCGCACGCGCGAGGTCATCGATGCCGCGCGCTGGATGCATACCGGGGACCTCGCGGTGATCGACGAGGCCGGCTATTGCACGATTGTCGGGCGCCTGAAGGACATGATTATCCGCGGCGGCGAGAACGTGTATCCGCGCGAGATCGAAGAGTTCCTCTACACCCATCCCAAGGTGCAGGACGTACAGGTATTCGGCGTGCCCGATCTCCGCTTGGGCGAACAGGTATGTGCGTGGATTCGCCTGCGCGAAGGTTGCGCATCCAGCGAGGCGGAAATCCAGGGCTATTGCCGCCATCACCTCGCCTACTTCAAGGTGCCGCACTACGTTCGCTTCGTCGACGCATTCCCGATGACGGTCACCGGCAAGGTGCAGAAGTATCGGATGCGCGAAGCGATGGTCGAAGAGCTGGGTCTGGCCGTCGCGACACGGTGAGCACGGCGTACTACTTCGCGATGCTGAAATCGATTTCGATCGGATACGGCTTCGGCTGTGCCGGTGGCGCCGGCAGCATCCAGCTGGCGAACTGGCCCGCCATGCATTTGGCGACGGCGGTTTGCGGCTGCACCTCGATCTGGACCAATCGGCCATCCGGCAGCACGTTGGCCACCAGGGTGAACGGTCCCTTGTCCGTCGGTTTGTTGCTGTCGATGCAGGACTTGTATGCATCCGTGGTCGGATTGCCGATGCGATCCCAAACCTGCTTCTGATAGGCCGGCCCGGTAGCTGCGCCTTCAGCCAGCTTGGCCTGGGTGATGCGCGTATGGAAGTCGACGCCGGCAGCGGGACTCAGTTGCAGGGCTAGGGCGAGCAGGACGGACATGGCGGCTCCGACGCGGCGGGAACATACAAGTTACCAGCGCGACGCTTGTTTGCCCATGTAGGAGCGCACCCTGTGCGCGACAACCTACCCGAGGCGATACAGCGCAGCGCCACGCTCGCGCACAGGGTGCGCTCCTACAGGGGCTTTACGGTAAATGATCGCTGGCGAGGTATTCCTCGCTCTGCATCTCGATCAGGCGCGACTCCGTGCGCCCGAACTCGGCGCGCAGCCGTTCGCCGTCATACAGTTCGGTGATGGGCGCTGCCGCCGAAAGAATCAGCTTCACGTGGCGATCGTAGAATTCGTCCACAAGCGATACAAAGCGGCGAGCGGCATCGTCCGTGTACACGGTGAACTGCGGCACGTTGGAGATGATGACCTCCGGGCCGGCCTTGGCCAGCTCGATATAGTCGGAGACGGCACGCGGGCCTTCGCACAGCGCGGCGAATTCGAACCACAGGATGTTCTTGGCGCGCTTGCGTACGGGAATGGGACGGTCGTTGAGAATGATCTCACCACCCTCTTGTACATCACCTTCGGCCTGGCTAGCGAAGATGCGGGCGAGCGCGCGTTCGGCTTCCTGGCTTGGAGGCGTGTGATACACCGGCGCCTGGGACAGCGCGCGCAGACGCCAGTCATGCGAGGAAATCATCTGCACGATGTGGCAGTGCTTCTCGATCAAGGCAATCGCAGGCAGGAAGCGCGCGCGTTGCAGGCCTTCCTTGTACAGATTGGCCGGCGCCGTGTTGGACGTGGTCACCAGGGTGACGCCACGTTCGAACAAGGACTGCAGCAAGGTGCCGAGTATCATCGCATCGCCGATGTCGTTGACCAGGAACTCGTCCAGGCACAGCACGCGACAGCGCCCGGCGATGTTCGCGGCAACCTCAATCAATGGGTCCTGACGTTCGCCCAGGGCACGCAGCTGTTCGTGAACCTCGCCCATGAAGCGGTGGTAATGGCGACGCAATGCCATCCCATGCGGCAGGCTGGCGACGAACAGGTCCATAAGAAACGTTTTGCCGCGGCCGACGCTGCCCCACAAATACAGGCCGGGCACGCCTTCGCGGGTGTCGTTGCCGAGTAGGGATTTCAGACGTCCAAACAGGCCACCGTTGTCGACTGTGGCTGCGATGAGCGCCGCATGCATGCGGTCGAACTCGGGCAGCAGTGCCTGTTGGGTCGGGTCGGCCTCCCAGCGATGGGCGGCGACGCCTTCCTGGTAACGGGCGCTGGGCGCGAGCAGGGGGGAATCAGTCATCGGTACGGCAAACTCTTAGAGCGCTACGCGATAAGGCGCGGCAGCTGACACGGTGGGAAGGAACCGGTGCGACATCAGTCCTGGCGCAGCCGCGGCAGCCAGGTTTGGATCGCATGCTTCACGGCGCCGCGCAGATCCATCAGGCGACGATGGAAGAAGTGGCTGGTTTCCGGCATGCGCACGAGCTCGGGCGGGTGATCCATGCCATCGATCCAGTCGAACACCGCCTGCGGATCGACCACTTCGTCTTCCTCGCCTTGTACGACCAGCCAATGGCAGGTGGGCAGCGCGAAGCCTTCGAATGGCCAACGGCCAGCGGGGGGCGCAATGCTGATCAAGGCATCGGCGTGCAGGCGCACGGCATTGCGGATCGACACATAGCTGCCGAATGAAAAGCCGGCAAGCCATACCGCATCGTCCGGACGCGTGCGACGAACCCAGGCCACGACGGCAGCCAGGTCGTCACCTTCGCCATTGCCGTTGTCATAACTGCCTTCGGACTCGCCCGTGCCGCGGAAATTGAAACGCACGGTGTCCAGCCCTGACTCGCGCAGCGCGCGCTCCACCATCGTCACCACCTTGTTGTGCATGGTGCCGCCTTGCAGCGGGTGCGGATGGCAGATGACGGCCGTGCCGCGGCGCGCCTCTTCGGGCAGGGCCACGTCACTGATGGCTTCGAGCTTGCCGGCGGGGCCGCTCAGCGCGAAGCTGGCAGCCTCTGCGGGAAAATGGTCGGGCTGGGTAGGGAGCATGACGGGATTCATGGCCATGATGATAACCGCCACGTGTGGCCGCCGGTCGCGCGAAGCAAGGTGGCGTGCGTGAATAACCTGGCGCATACGCTGCTGGCGGGCGATGACGAGCTGCTGCAGCTGGGCGGCCTGATGGGCGATTTTGTGCACGGACAGCCGGATCCGGCCATGCCCGAGCGTTTGATTGCCGGCATTCGCCTGCACCGCGCCATCGACGTCTACACCGACAGTCATCCCGAGGTCGCGGCGGCGCGTGCCCTGCTTCCGTCCCCGTATCGCCGGTATGCCGGCATCCTGCTCGATATGTGGTTCGATCACCTGTTGGCGCGCGACTTCGAACGATGGAGTGGGCGGGGGCTGGAGGCGTACTCCGCTGGCGTGCGTGACTTGCTGCTCCGCCATGAGTCGTCCCTGCCAGCCGGACTGCGGCGTTTTCGCCTGTACATGGAGGCGCATGCATTGCCGGCCGGCTACGCCCGGCCCGAGGAGATGGCGGCTGCGCTGGATGGCATTTCGCATCGGCTGAGTCGCGCCAATCCAGTGGGTCAGGCGCTGCCGGTGCTCACCGGGCTCTCCGTGCCGCTGCACGGGCATTTCGAAGTGTTTTTTCCGCAGTTGCAGGGGTTTGCAAAGGAGTGGATCGAAGCGAATACCTCCCTCTCCCCGATGGGGAGAGGGTTGGGGTGAGGGGTGGGTGCTCGCGATAACGCTTCTTCATGCTGGCTTGGTTGAGGCGGGCTCCGTAGATCCTTTCCCGCGAGCACCCGCCCCTCATCCCAACCTTCTCCCCGCAGGGGAGAAGGCGCAAACGAAAAACGCCGCCTAGGGGCGGCGTTTTGCTTTTATTAAATTGAAGCGGGCCTTACTTGGCCTGATCGACGATCCAATGCACCGCGTTCTTCACCTGCTCGTCGGTCAGCGACGGGTTGCCACCCTTGGCCGGCATCATGTTGCCGTCCGGGCCCTTGTAGCCCTCGATGGCATGCTTGACCAGCGTGTCGAGACCCTGGGCGATGCGCGGACCCCAGTTCGACTTGTCGCCCAGCTTCGGCGCACCGGCAACGCCGGCGGTATGGCAGCTGTGGCACAGGTTGTCGTAAATCGTCTTGCCGTCGGTGGAACCACCATAGGCGACCTGCGCGGCGGCGGCCTTGGCGGCGGCTTCCTGGGCGGCCTGCATGGCGGCGCGGCCGGTGTCACCGGCGTACACGGCGCCCGCCGGTGCGATGCGTTCGGCGACCTGCTTCGGCGTCTCGGGGTTAATTTCCTTGGGCTCGCGGTCGTAGATCAACCAGGCACCACCGATCAGCATAAGGGTCAGCACACTAAGGCCCGCGATCAGCAGCGAGAAGCTGCGCATGAAGCTCTGGTCGGATTTGGTCAGGGAACCGCTCACGCAAGTACTCCATATCAATGGACGGCCATGCAACCAAGATTGGGCATGGGTTCAGGCAACAGGGGCGGGATTATAGTCGAAGCTCGCGGCAAGTTTCAGGTCGACGCCGGGCGCCTGCGCCGCGCGTCGTAAAGCCCCTGTTTTCACGCAATATTCGGCAACCTGACATGATTGGCTGGTAAAACCCTGCCATCGGTCATAGGGCACCCATGTCAACTGGCATTGTCCAATGCCGTTGAACAAACCCTATCCTTTCATCCGACGAACAAGTCAGGCGTCAGGGATGTTCTGGCCTATTTGACAAGTCAAATAGGCCAGAACATCTCCATTGCGCCGGTGGGGTCGGGTGGCCTGCCGTCAATTCTGGGAGTTTTTCATGTCGCGTTTTTGGAAGATCGCGCTGATCGTTGTGGCTGTGATCGTGGTGGGAGCCGTGGGCTTCCGCTTGCTGCATAAGCCTGCGACCGAGGATGGTGCGCAGGCGCAGGGCGGTGGGCAGCACAAGGGCCAAGGCCAGGATCAGGGCCAGGATAAGGATGCGGCACCGGTACCTGTTACCGTTGAGCACGTCGTCAAGCAGGATGTGCCGGTTTATCTCACCGCCCTTGGCACCGTGCAGGCGCTCAACACCGTGACGGTGAACCCGCAGGTGAGTGGCGAGCTACTGGCCATCAACTTCAAGGAAGGCGAGGAAGTGAAGAAGGGCGACCTGCTGGCGCAGATCGACCCGCGCTCGTTCCAGGCCACCTATGACCAGGCCTCGGCCAAGCAGCAGCAGGATGAAGCCCTGCTCGCCACGGCGCAGAGCACGCTCAAGCGCAACGACGCGCTGGTCGCCAAGGGCTATGTCGCCCAGCTCGACATGGACACCTTCCGTAACAACGTGACCAACCTGACCGCGACGGTGACGGCGGACAAGGCCTCCGTGCGCGCGGCCAAGGTCAATCTGGACTACACGCGCATCATCTCGCCGATCAATGGCGTGGCCGGCATCCGCAATGTCGACCCGGGCAACGTGGTTACCACCACGACGGCCCTGGTCACCTTGACCCAGATCCATCCGATCTATGTGATGTTCAACCTGCCCGAGCAGAACCTGGAGATGGTGCGCAAGGCCGCCGCCGTTGGCAACGCGCTGGAAGTGCTGGCGCTGGACCGCGCGGACGCCCACACCATCGCCGACGACGGTCAGCTGAATGTGGTCGACAACCAGATCGACACCACCACCGGCACCTTCAAGCTGCGCTCCGTGTTTGCCAATGCCGACAGCGCCCTGTGGCCGGGCCAGTTCGTGAACGTTCGCCTGAAGGTGCACACCGTCAGCGGCGGCCTGGTGATCCCGGGGCAGGCCGTGCAGCGCGGACCGGACGGTGACTACGTCTATCTCGTGCAGCAGGACCAGACGGTGAAGATGCAGCCGGTGAAGGTGGCAGGCGAAGTCGGCGACAGCCACGTGATGATCGGTTCGGGCCTGGCCCTGAACGATCCGGTGGTAACCGAAGGCCAGTTCCGCCTGAAGCCGGGCAGCAAGGTGAAGTCGCTCAAGCCGGGCGAAGTGCCGGCTGCGCCGACCGCGGCGGAAGTGGACAAGGCCAAGAAGAAGGCCCAGCAGAACGGCGGCGGTCGCCGCGGCGGCTGAGTCAGGAGGGCGAGGGATGAGTGGCGAGGGCGCGACAATCAGGCCTTTCGTGAGACCCCACGGTAGCGATGCGCCGCGGACAGGCGCCCTCCCTACTCGCCCCTCGCCCCTCCGCGTATCGACATAGCGCGCGAAAACGACTCGCGTCCGCCACCTAACAGACGGCATTCCCTATGGGCTTCTCCACACTCTTCATTCGCCGACCGATTGCGACCTCGCTGCTGATGGTGGCGGTGCTGTTGCTCGGCATCCTGGGCTATCGCGAGCTGCCGGTCTCGGCCCTGCCTGAAATTTCGGCACCGAGCCTGGTGGTCACCACGCAGTATCCGGGTGCCAGCGCCTCCACCATGGCCTCGCTGGTCACCACGCCGCTGGAACGCAATTTCGGCCAGATCTCCGGCCTGACCATGATGACCTCCGACTCGTCGGCGGGTCTGTCCACCATCGTGTTGCAGTTTGCGATGGACCGCGACATCGACATCGCGGCGCAGGACGTGCAGGCGGCCATCAACCAGGCGCGTGGCACGCTGCCCAGCACGCTGCCGTATCCGCCGGTATACAACCGCGTGAACCCGGCCGACGCGCCGATCATGACCTTGAAGCTCACCTCCGACAGCCTGCCGCTGCGCGACGTGAACAACTACGCCGACTCGATCCTGGCGCAGAAGCTGTCGCAGGTGCAGGGCGTGGGTCTGGTGTCCATTGCCGGCAACGTGCGCCCCGCCGTGCGCGTGCAGGTGAATCCGGCGCAGCTGGCCAATCTCGGTCTGACCATGGAAGACGTGCGCAGCGCGCTCACCGAAGCGAACGTCAATGCGCCCAAGGGCACGCTCAACGGCGCCACGCAGTCCTACAGCATCGGCACCAATGACCAGCTGGCGACGGCCGGCGAGTACAAGAACACCATCATCGCGTACAAGAACAACGCGCCGGTGCGCCTGTCCGACGTCGCCAATGTCATCGATGGCGTGGAGAACGACCAGCTGGCCGCCTGGGCCAACGGCAAACCGGCCGTGCTGTTGGATATCCGGCGTCAGCCGGGTGCCAATATCGTGCAGACGGTGGAGCAGATCCGCTCCATCATGCCGCAGTTGCGCAGCGTGTTGCCGGCCGATGTGCATCTCGAAGTGTTCGCCGACCGTACCATCACCATCCGCGCCTCGGTGCGAGGACGTGCAGTTCACCCTGATCCTCACCATCTTCCTGGTGGTGGCGGTGATCTTTGTCTTCCTGCGCCGGCTGTGGGCGACGGTGATTCCGTCGGTCGCGGTGCCGCTGTCGCTGATGGGCACGTTCGGCGTCATGGCCTTCACCGGCATGTCGCTGGACAACCTCTCGCTGATGGCGCTGACGGTCGCCACCGGCTTCGTGGTGGACGATGCGATCGTGATGATCGAGAACATCGTGCGCTACATCGAGCAGGGCAAGGACGGCAAGGAAGCGGCCGAGATCGGCGCGAAGGAGATCGGCTTCACGGTGCTGTCGCTGACCGTGTCGCTGGTGGCGGTGTTCCTGCCGCTGCTGCTGATGCCTGGCGTCACCGGCCGCCTGTTCCACGAGTTCGCGTGGGTGCTGACGATTGCGGTGACCATCTCGATGCTGGTGTCGCTGACCCTGACGCCGATGATGTGCGCCTATCTGCTGAAGCCGGACTCGCTGCCCGAAGGCGACGACGCACACGAGCGTCATGCCGCCGCCGGCAAGCGCACCAACTGGTCGCGCATCGTGGGCCTGTATGAGCGTTCGCTGGACTGGGTGCTCGATCACCAGCGCCTGACCATAACGGTGGCTGCCATCACGGTGGTGGTAACGATCTTGCTCTACATCGTGATTCCCAAAGGCCTGCTGCCCGAGCAGGACACCGGCCTGGTGACTGGTGTGGTGCAGGCTGATCAGAACGTCGCGTTCCCGGCAGATGGAACAGCGCACCAAGGCGGTGGCCGATGCGTTGCGTCGCGATCCTGCCGTCACCGGCGTGGCGGCTTTTATCGGCGCGGGTTCGATCAATCCGACCTTCAACCAGGGCCAGCTCAGCATCGTGTTGAAGGATCGCGGTGATCGCGATGGCCTCGACACCGTGCTGGCGCGCTTGCAGAAGGAAGTCGCCGATATTCCAGGCGTGGCCTTGTATCTCAAGCCGGTGCAGGACGTAACGCTGGATAGCCGCGTGTCGGCCACCGAGTACCAGTACTCGATGTCCGATGTGAATGCGGCCGAGTTGTCGGAATACGCCAACCAGATGACCCAGGCATTGCGCGAGCTGCCGGAACTCGCCGACGTCGACAACAACCTCGCCGACCAGGGCACCTCGCTGAAGCTCACCATCGATCGCGAAAAGGCGAGCCGACTCGGCGTGCCGGTGCAGACCATCGATGACACGCTGTACGACTCGTTCGGCCAGCGCCAGATCTCGACTATCTTCACCCAGCTCAACCAGTACCGCGTCGTGCTGGAGGTGGCGCCGCAGTTCCGCACCAGCACGGCGCTGCTCAACCAGCTCACCGTGAAGAGCAACGGTAGCGGTGCGCTGACCGGCAGCAATGCCACCAGCTTCGGCCAGGTGGCGTCGAGCAATTCGTCCACCAGCACCGGCCTGGGCGTGGCTAACACCGGCGTGGTCATCGGCGCAGGCGGCACCATTCCGTTGGCGTCGCTGGCCACCGCCGAAGTGACCAGCGCGCCGCTGGTGGTGAGCCATCAGCAGCAGCTGCCGGCGGTGACGGTTTCGTTCAACCTGGCGCCGGGCTATTCGCTGTCCGAGGCGGTGAAGGCGATCCATGAGGTGGAGCAGCGGCTCAACTTCCCGCCGCAGGTGCGCGGCCAGTTCGTCGGCAAGGCAGCGGAATTCTCCACCTCGCTGACCAACGAAGTGCTGCTGCTGGTGGCCTCGATCGTGGTGATCTACATCGTGCTGGGCGTGCTCTACGAGAGCTATATCCACCCGCTGACGATCATCTCGACCTTGCCGCCGGCCGGCGTCGGTGCGTTGCTGGCGCTGATCCTGTGCGGCATGAGCCTGTCGGTGGACGGCATCGTCGGCATCGTGTTGCTGATCGGTATCGTGAAGAAGAACGCGATCATGATGATCGACTTCGCCATCGAGGCGCAGCGCGAGGGCATGAAGCCGCACGAAGCGATTCGCCGCGCCTGTCTGCTGCGCTTCCGCCCGATCATGATGACCACGGCGGCGGCCATGCTCGGCGCGTTGCCGCTGGCGTTGGGCAACGGCATCGGTGCCGGAATTGCGCCGGCCGCTCGGTGTTTCGATCGTCGGCGGCCTGCTGCTGTCGCAGCTGGTGACGCTGTACACCACGCCGGTGATCTACCTGTACATGGAACGTTTCTCCGACTGGCTGCGCGAGCGGCGTGAGCGCCGTGAGTTGGATAGCGCACAGGTACGAGGAGCGATGTGACGTTGTTGCGACGACCCGCCGCGGATGATGCCGCCGGAGTCGAAACGAAAGGGGCGCGATCCACGGGTCGCGCCCCTTTCAGCGTTTCCCGCAACGACCTTTGTAGGAGCGCACCCAGTGCGCGAAAAGCCTACGAAGCGTTGACGCCGCCACCCTGTTCGCGCACTGGGTGCGCTCCTACAACAGCGGCGAAGTATCAACCAAACAGGTGGTCATGCGTTCAACGGTTGATGTCCGCTATATACATCTCATTTTGCGCACGCCAGGGCCTGGCACCGCGCCTCCCTGAACACCCCTGCGAGCAGGGCGACTTTCGTGGTTCGTTGACTGCATGAACATCTCCGGTCCCTTCATTCGCCGCCCGATCGGCACCTCGCTGCTGGCGATGGGTGTCTTCGCGGTAGGCCTGATCTGCTATTTGCTGCTCGGTGTCGCGGCGCTGCCGAACATGCAGTTCCCGGTGATCTTCGTACACGCGAGTCAGGCCGGCGCCAGCGCCAGCACCATGGCGTCCACCGTGGCGGCGCCGCTGGAGCGACATCTCGGGCAGGTGCCGGGCATCGACACCATGCGCTCGTCCAGTTCGCTGGGCAGTACCCAGGTGTTCATGATGTTCAACACCGGGCGCAACCTGGATGCCGCCGCGCGCGATGTGCAGGCGGCCATCAATGCCGCCCAGTCCGATCTGCCCAGTGGATTGAATGCGCCACCCAGTTACCAGAAGGCCAACCCGAACGACGACCCGATCATCGCGTTCGCCCTGACCTCCGATACGCAGTCGGCGCGCGATCTCTACGACGTGGCCGACTCGCTGCTGGCGCAGCGCCTGCGTCAGCTGGAAGGCGTGTCGGAAGTGGACATCCTCGGCGCCGCCACGCCGGCGATCCGTGTCGATGTGAACCTGCGCCAGCTCAACGCGCTGGGCCTGTCGCCCGATCAGCTGCGCAATGCGCTTACGGCGGCCAACGTGACCTCGCCGCAGGGATTCCTGTCGGACGGCAAGACCACCATGGCGGTCACCGCCAATGACTCGCTGCACAATGCACAAGACTTCGCCAATCTGGTGATCGCTTCCCACAACGGCGTGCCGGTGCGCCTGTCGGATGTGGCCAAGGTCTACGACGGTTTGCAGGATGCGTATCAGGCGGCCTGGTTCCAGGGTAAGCCGGCCATCCTGATGTACGTCTACCGGCAGTCGACCGCCAACATCATCGGCACGGTGGATCGCGTGAAGGAGGCCGTGCCCGTGCTGCGCAGCTATCTACAGCCCGGCACCACGCTGACGCCGTACTTCGATGGCACGCCGACCATCCGCGCCTCGCTGCATGAAGTGCAGGCCACGCTGCTGATCAGCTTGCTGATGGTGATGCTGACCATGGCCGTGTTCTTGCGCCGGCTCGCGCCGACCCTGATCGCCACGGCAGCGGTCCCGCTGTCGCTGGCCGGTGCGGCGATCGTGATGTACATCCTCGGCTACACGCTCAACAACCTGACCCTGCTGGCGCTGGTGATCTCGATCGGCTTCGTGGTGGACGATGCGATCGTGGTGATCGAGAACATCGTGCGCCATATCGACCAGGGCATGTCGCGGATGGACGCGGCGCTGGCAGGCGCAAAGGAAATCGGCTTCACCATCGTGTCGATTACCGCCTCGCTGGTGGCGGTGTTCATCCCGTTGCTGTTCATGAGCGGCATCACGGGTCTGTTCTTCAAGGAATTCACCATCACCCTGGTGGCGGCGATCATGGTCTCGGCGCTGGTGTCGCTCACGCTGACCACGTCGCTGTGCGGCCAGTTCCTTAGCGGCCATGAGGACGACAAGCCGACCACGCGCGTCGGCATCGCACTGGAGAAGTTCCAGCAAAGCCTGCTTGGCGTGTACTCGCGCGCGCTGAAATTCTCGTTGAAGCACACGTTGGCTTTTGCGCTGACGCCGCTGGCGCTGATCGTGGTGACGATCTTCCTTTTCGGCGTGGTGAAGACGGGATTGTTCCCGCCGCAGGACACCGGACTGATCCGCGGTCGCGCCACCTCGGGAGCGACGGTGTCGTTCCAGGATGCCGTGGCACGCCAGCAACGACTGATCGACATGCTGCTGAAGGACCACGACGTCGCCCGCGTCGGTTCCCGTCTCGGCACCAGTCGCCAGGGCGCTTCCGGCACGTTCGATATCGAGCTCAAGACACATGCGCAGGGCCGCAAGGACGACACCTTCGCCGTGCTGGCGCGACTCAGCGCGAAGGCCGCGCGCTATCCGGATCTCAACGTGCGCCTGCGCCCGATCCAGGATCTGCCGAGCTTCGGCGGTGGCGGTACCGGCCAGGGTGCGCAGTATCAGGTTTCGCTGCAGGGCGACGATCTCGACGAGCTGCAGCTGTGGTTGCCCAAGCTGGTCGCCGAGCTGAAGAAGAATGCCCAAGCTCAAGGACGTCGGCAGCGACGTCGACGACGCCGGCCTGCAACAGAACGTCGTGATCGATCGCGACAAGGCGTCGCGGCTCGGCGTCGGCATCGGCACCATCGATGGCGCGCTGTACGACGCGTTCGGCCAGCGCCAGATCAGCACGATCTATTCCGACCTCAACCAGTACAAGGTCGTGGTCAACGCGTTGCCGAACCAGACCGCGACACCGGCCGCGATCGACGCCATCTACGTATCCAGCACCAATGGTGCGATGGTGCCGCTCACGGCGTTCGCGCGTCAGGAGCCGGGTCGGCGCCCACCCAGGTCACGCACGAAAACCAGTACACGACGATGAGCATGAGCTTCAATCTTGCGCCCGGCGTGAGCATGGGTGAAGCGCTGCAGATCATCCAGAAGACCGGTTCCCAGATGCGCCTGCCAGGCGATATTCGCATCAATATCGGCGGCGATTTCCGTCGCTTCCAGCAGTCGCAGAGCGGCATGCTGTGGTTGCTGCTCGGCGCCGTCGTCACCGTCTACATCGTGCTCGGCATGCTGTACGAAAGCCTGATCCATCCGGTCACGATTCTCTCGACGCTGCCAGCCGCCGGTGTCGGCGCGCTGATTGCGTTGTGGATCACCAATACGGAATTGTCGGTGATCGCGCAGATCGCCCTGGTGTTGTTGATCGGTATCGTGAAGAAGAACGCGATCATGATGATCGACTTCGCGCTCGTATCGCGCCGCGAGCGCGGGCTGAGTGCGATGGATGCCGCCTACGAGGCCTGCATGGTGCGCTTTCGCCCGATCATGATGACGACCATGGTGGCGATCCTCGCGGCGGTGCCGATCGCGGTAGGCTTGGGCGAGGGTTCCGACTTGCGCCGCCCGCTCGGTATCGCGCTGATCGGCGGCCTGATCATCTCGCAGAGCCTCACCCTGCTCAGCACGCCGGCGCTGTATGTGATCTTCACCTGCCTCGCCGACCGCGTGCACGCGTGGCGTATGCGCCATCGTCAGCCACGGCCGCTGCCGGCTGGCGAGAGCGTCTGACCCACCCGTTGTTGTTGATGTAGGAGCGCACCCTGTGCGCGATAACGGCGTCACCGCTACGTGGGCTATTCACTCGGGCCATCCTTGCCCTCGCCCTCGCCCCTCGGGCAGCTGGCGCTGTGCAAACCGGCAATCCTGCCGGTTTGTCGCGCACAGGGTGCGCTCCTACAAAAAAAGCCTGGGGCACCATACTCTTGCGCATCGTCCAGGCCCTTACGCTTTCGCCCTGCGGCCGAAATCGTGACAATAAGGGGCTTTCGTCCACCGCTTCCGCCCCCATGTCGGTTGCCTCCGGACGAATCGAGCGTCCGCACGCCCCCTTTTGGTAAGGCCGTAACCCGCGAGGTCATTGCAGAAATGTCGAACACGCCGAAGATCATCTACACGCTCACGGACGAAGCTCCGTATCTCGCTACGGCGTCGCTGCTGCCGATCGTCAAGGCTTTTACCGGCACCGCCGGCATCCAGGTCGAAACCCGCGACATTTCGCTGGCCGGCCGCATCATTGCGCTGTTCCCGGATGTGCTGAACGACGACCAGAAGATCGCCAACGATCTTGCCGAGCTGGGCCAGCTGGCCACCACGCCGGAAGCCAACATCATCAAGCTGCCCAACATCAGCGCCTCGATGCCGCAGCTGAAAGCCGCGATCAAGGAGCTGCAGAGCCAGGGCTATGCGCTGCCGGACTACCCGGAAGATCCCAAGGACGTCAGCGACTGGAACGTCAAGGCGCGCTACGACAAGGTCAAGGGCAGCGCGGTGAACCCGGTGCTGCGCGAAGGCAATTCCGACCGTCGCGCACCGCTCTCGGTGAAGAACTACGCACGCAAGCACCCGCACAAGATGGGCGCTTGGAGCGCGGATTCGAAGACGCATGTGGCGCATATGGACGGCGGCGATTTCTACGGTAGCGAGAAGTCCACCGTGGTCGCCAAGGCCGGCAACGTGAGTATCGAGTGGTTCGGCAAGGACGGCAGCCACACCGTGCTGAAGGAAAAGACCGCGCTGAAGGACGGCGAGATCATCGACGCCGCGGTGATGAGCAAGAAGGCGCTGGCCAGCTTCGTCGACGCGCAGATCGAAGACGCGAAGAAGCAGGACGTGCTGTTCTCGCTGCATCTCAAGGCCACCATGATGAAGGTCTCCGACCCCATCATGTTCGGCATCGTGGTCACCGAGTTCTATAAGGACGTGCTGACCAAGCACGCCGACGCGCTCAAGAGCATTGGCTTCGATCCGAACAACGGCATCGGCGACCTGTATGCGCGCATCGGCGGCCTGCCCAAGGACCAGCAGGATGCGATCCTGGCCGACATCGCTGCCGAGTACGCCAAGCGCCCGGCGCTGGCCATGGTCAATTCCGACAAGGGCATTACGAATCTGCACGTGCCCAGCGACGTGATCGTCGACGCGTCGATGCCGGCGATGATTCGTGACTCCGGCAAGATGTGGAACACCGAAGGCAAGCTGCAGGACACCAAGGCGATCATTCCCGATCGCAGCTACGCCGGCGTGTATCAGGTGGTGATCGAGGACTGCAAGGCGCATGGCGCGTTCAATCCGTCGACCATGGGCAGCGTGCCGAACGTGGGCCTGATGGCGCAGGCCGCCGAGGAATACGGCTCGCACGACAAGACCTTCAAGATCGCCGGCGACGGCGTGGTCAAGGTTATCGACGAAGCCGGCAACGTGCTGCTGGAACAGTCGGTGGAAACGGGCGACATCTGGCGCATGTGCCAGACCAAGGACGCGCCGATCCAGGACTGGGTCAAGCTGGCCGTGGACCGCGCGCGTCTGAGCAACACGCCGGCCGTGTTCTGGCTCGATTCGCAGCGTGCGCACGACACCCAGATCATCAAGAAGGTCGAGCAGTACCTGAAGGATCACGATCTGAGTGGTCTCGATATCCGCATCATGTCGCCGGTCGACGCCACCCGCTTCTCGCTGGAGCGCATCCGCAAGGGCCAGGACACCATCTCGGTGACCGGCAACGTGTTGCGCGACTACCTCACCGACCTGTTCCCGATCATGGAACTGGGTACCAGCGCCAAGATGCTCTCCATCGTGCCGCTGATGGCCGGTGGCGGCCTGTTCGAAACCGGCGCGGGTGGCTCGGCGCCCAAGCATGTGCAGCAGTTCCTGGAAGAAGATTGCCTGCGTTGGGATTCACTGGGTGAATTCCTTGCGCTGGCCGCTTCACTGGAGCACCTGGCCAATCGCTACGACAACGCGGACGCTCGCGTGCTAGCCAAGACGCTGGACGAAGCGAACGGCAAGTTCCTGGACAACAACAAGTCGCCGGCACGCAAGGTCGGTGAACTGGACAACCGCGGCAGCCACTTCTACCTGGCCATGTACTGGGCACAGGCGCTTGCCGCGCAGAACGACGACGCCAAGCTCAAGGCGAAGTTCGCAGCACTGGCCAAGGCACTGGCCGACAACGAAACGAAGATCATCGGCGAGTTGAACGGTGCGCAGGGCAAGCCGGTGGATATCCAGGGCTACTACCACCCGAAGCTCGAGTTGGTGAGCAAGGCGATGCGGCCGAGCGCTACATTCAACGATGTGCTCGCCGCGCTCGTTGCGGCAGGCTGATCGTAGAGTCGTCATGTACGAAAAGAAGGCCGCGCAAGCGGCCTTCTTTCGTTAACACTCTGCTGCTCTTACTCGTCATACCAGCGGCTCCAAACAGCCGTTGGGATGACGGCTACCATTGTCCCCGCGTTCCGCAGGCCCGGCGCACATATACGCGCCAGCAGGCTGCGATAGGCTCGCACCTATGAGCACGTTGCCTGCCCCTGACGAAACCACCTTGCCTCCCGGCCGGGCGTGGGAAGTGTTTACCGTCTTCCTCGCACTGGGCCTGCGCTCGTTCGGTGGACCCATCGCGCATCTTGGCTATTTCCGGCGTGCCTTTGTCGAACAGCGGCGCTGGCTCGACGATGCGCGGTTCTCCCAATTGCTCGCGTTGTGCCAGTTCCTGCCAGGCCCGGCGAGCAGTCAGCTCGGTTTCGCCATCGGTTTGTTGCGCGCAGGGTGGTTGGGCGCTATCGCCGCTTTCATCGGTTTCACCCTGCCTTCGGCCGTGCTGATGCTTGCCTTCGCCTGGTGGGCGCCCTATCTGCATGGCCCATGGGGGCAGTCCCTGCTGCACGGGTTCAAGCTGGTGGCGGTCGTCGTGGTGGCGCATGGCGTGCTCGGCATGTGGCGCTCGCTGACACCCGACTGGCCGCGCCGCGCGCTCGCACTGGGTGCGGCGGCCATACTGCTGTGGCAACCGCAGGCGTGGATGCAGTTGCTGGTGATCGTGCTGGCCGCGTTGATGGCGCCGTGGCTTTGCCGCAACGTCATGGCGCATCGCGATGCGGCACCCGCGCCGCGCTACGGCCGACGTGTGGCCATCGTGCTGCTGTCCCTCTATGTGGCCTTGCTGTTGTTGGCATGGAGCGTGGGTACGCACGGCGCGCTGCTGGTGCAGATCGGCGCGGCGTTCTATCGCGCGGGAGCGCTGGTCTTCGGCGGTGGCCACGTGGTGCTGCCGTGGTTGCGCCAAGCCCTGGTGGTGCCGGGTTGGGTGGACGAAGGCAGTTTCCTCGCCGGTTACGGCGCGGCGCAGGCCATGCCAGGACCGATGTTTTCGTTGGCCGCGTACCTCGGCAGCCAGATGCAGGGCGGGCAGGGCGGTGTGGCCGGCGCGCTGGTCGCGTTGGCTGCGATCTTTCTGCCGGGCTTTCTGCTGCTGGGCGGCGTGCTGCCTTTCTGGCAGAGACTTTCCGCGCGCGCCGAAGCTGTACGCGTGGTTGCCGCAATCAACGCGGCCGTCGTCGGCCTGCTTGCCGCCGCGTTCTATCATCCCGTGTGGACGGGCACCGTAAATGGACCGGCCGACATCGTGATCGCTGCATGTGGTTTTGCGATGCTTGCGCTGGCGAAACAGCCTGCATGGGCCGCGATACTGTGGTGCGTGGCCGCCGCAAGCCTGGGCCCATGGTTGGGCCGCTGAATAGATGATTTCCCGCCATGGAACCGGCGCTGTCGCGCCATGGTCAGAATGCAGATCCCTGAAGGAACCACGATCGATGAATTGGACCGCCTGTCACTCGTTCTGCCGCCGTCGCCTGCATCAGGCGATGGCTGTCGGTCTGCTCGTTCTGGCGGGCGCGGCACCTGTCTTCGGGCAAAACGCGCCGCCACCTGCGGCGACGGCTCCTGCGCCATCTCAAGTCACCAATCTCGACGCGGTGACGGTCAGTGGCATACAACCCGGGCCGGGTCTGTGGAAGGTGAGCAAGGGAGATCACGTGATGTGGGTGCTTGGCACGTTGTCGCCGCTGCCGGAGCACATGCAATGGAAAACCGACGAAGTCGAACAGACCATCGCCGAATCGCAGGAAGTATTGGGGCCGCCGTCAGTGGCGTTGAAGCCCAAGACGAATTTCTTCGGCAAGCTGTTTCTGTTGCCCTCGTTGATCGGTGCCCGCAAAAATCCGGATGGCCAGCGTCTGCAGCAAGTCGTGCCGGCGGCGGAGTACGCGCGTTGGCAAGTGCTCAAGCAGCAATACATCGGCAGCGATCGCAGCGTGGAAGACTGGCGCCCGATCTTCGCTGCGGTCGAGTTGTACGACAAGGCGATCAAGCGCAGTGGACTCAGCTCCTCGGGCGGCGTGAAAGACACCGTGCGCGAGCTGGCCAAGAAGCATGGCGTGAAGGTCAGCGCGGCGCGTTACACGATGATGATCGAAGAGCCGCGCGCGGCCGTGAAGACCTTCAAGGCCTCGCCCATGGACGACCTGGAGTGCTTTGGACGCACACTCGATACAGTGGAACACGATATGGGCCGCATCACGGCGCGCGCGAATGCCTGGGCCACGGGTGACCTTGAAGCGTTGCGTGGCCTGCCGATGAATGATCTGCGCGAAGCGTGCATTTCCGCGGTCACCGAAGCAGGCTTCGCCAAGCAGTTGGGCTTCAGCGACATCCAGCAGAAAGCTCAGGCGATCTGGCTCGGCGCTGCCGAGCAGGCGCTGAACACGAACACGCAAACCTTTGCCATGTTGCCGATGGAAGAGGTGCTGTCGCCGAAAGGCCTGATCGCGCAGCTGAAGGCGAAGGGCTATACGGTTGAGGCGCCCGACGGTAGCGAGTAGCGCTTAGCTCCCTCTCCCCTTGGGGGAGAGGGTTGGGGTGAGGGGCCAATCTTGCGATCGCGTTGGTTCGAAGCAGGCTCTATTGCGGCCTCGTCGCGAGCACCCGCCCCTCACCTCAATCCTCTCCCCAAAGGGGAGAGGAAGCCAAATCAGGCGCTCGCCTGATCCAATATCGCGATGTCATCCTTGCTTAGCTGCAGCGACACCGCCCCAAACAGCTCCTTCAACTGCGGAATGCTGGTGGCACTGGCAATCGGCGCCGTCACACTCGGTCGCGCCATCAACCACGCCAGCGCCACCTGCGCGGGTGTCGCGGCGTGTGCAGTCGCCACCTTGTCGAGGGCGGCGAGAATGCCCAGCCCGCGCGCATTGAGATACTTCTGCACTGAGCCGCCGCGGGCTGCGCTCTTGGCAAGGTCGGCTTCGCTACGGTATTTGCCGCTCAGGAAACCACTGGCCAAGGCGTAGTAGTTGATCACGCTGATGTTCTCGGCGATGACCAGCGGCTCGAGTTCTTTTTCGTATGCCGCGCGATTGACCAGGTTGTATTCCGGCTGCAGCGTTTCGTAGCGCGGCAGGTTGTTCTTCGCCGACACCGTCAGCGCTTCGCTAAAGCGATCGGCACCGTAGTTGGACGCGCCGATCACGCGCACCTTGCCCTGCTCGATGAGCCGTGCGAATGCGCCCAGGGTTTCATGCAGCGGCACCGTCGCGTCGTCCTCATGGGCCTGGTACAGGTCGATGTGATCCGTCTGCAGCCGCTTGAGTGAACCGTCCACGGCCTGGTTGATGTTCACCGGCGACAGGCCCGGATGTTCGGCCCATTTCGCCACCTTGGTGGCGATCACCACCTTGTCGCGTTTGCCGCTGCGCTTGAGCCACTTGCCGATGATGGTCTCGGACTCCCCGCCGCGATTGCCCGGTACCCAGGCCGAGTACACGTCTGCGGTATCGATGAGGTTGAAGCCGGCGTCGACGAAGGCGTCGAGCAGTTCGAACGAACGCTGTTCGTCCGCGCTCCAGCCAAACACGTTGCCGCCGAAGGCGAGCGGTGCGACGGAGAGTGGGGATCGGCCGAGGGGGCGGAGTTGCATGGGCGAGGTCCTTGCTACCAGGGCCGCCGCGGAGTGCGGCGGGCCTATCCGTTCGACGTGGTAGCGGACGCGCGGCGAATCAAGTCGGCAAGCAGTCGCCGGCAACCGAGGCCGGGCGTGCCTTGCCTGCGCGTCGGGCCAGCGCTGGCGAACGCTGACGCTTCCCGCTGGGGTTCTTGTCGGACTTTGGCGTTTCGGCCAATCGCCGTGCCAGATCGAGATTGGTGATGTGGCCGTGCATGAACAACAGGTCAGTCCAGAGCGAGCTCATGACATCCTCCCTTTGTGTGGCTGATGCTGTGGTGCGCTCAACATAGGAGCCTCGCATGTGCCGGAAAAGCGATATATTCACAAGCCAGACTTGAGGGAATTTCAATATGGCGCGCATCTCGCTGGATCTTCTCAAACAGTTCGTGCAGGCGGCCCGTCTGGGCAATCTCTCGCGTGCTGCCGAGCAGGCCAACCTCACCGTCAGTGCGCTCAGTCACCAGGTGCGCCAGCTGGAGCAGCGCCTCGAGCGCAAGCTGTTCGACCGCGGCCCTCGCGGCGTGCAGCTCACCCCCGAAGGTCGTCGCCTGATGGAGGCTGTGGGGCATCACTTCGACGGCATCGACCGTGCGCTATCCGGTTACCGCGTCCGTCGCGAGGAAGCGCTGACGCTCAGTGCCATTCCCGGCGTGATGTCGAGCTGGCTGGTGCCGCGCCTGGCGTGCCTGGTGGCGGCGCATCCGGAACTGGAGCTCAACCTGCAATCGAGCGTGGAGCTGGTCAATTTCGATCGCGATCCGGTCGATGCCGCGATGCGTTACGGTCGTGGCCCCTGGCCGGGGCTGATCACCGAGCGCCTGTTCGACGAATGGATCGCACCGGTGGCAGCGCCAGCCCTGCTGGAACGCATGCGCGGCGTCGATCCCGCCGATCTCGCGAAGTGGCCGCTGCTCGGTGATCCCGGCGATCGCTGGCGCGACTGGTTCAAGGCCACCGGCGGCGAACCGCCGCGGCGCTACGTGGCCCAGTTCGACAACACCGATGCACTGCAGCGCGCGGCGAGCGAAGGGATGGGCGTGGCCCTGGGGCGCATGGTGATGGCGCGTCCGTTGATCGAGGCGGGCTTGTTGCAAGTCTTGGGTAACCGCTATCTGCAGATTCCGGAAGCCTATTTCCTGGTGTACCCGGAGCGGGCGCGGGATCACGCGAGCCTGCGGATTTTTCGCGATTGGTTGCATGGGGAGGCGGCGGTGTATGCGAGGACGATGTCATACGCGACGTCGCCCGTAGGCCTGAAGGCCCCCACGCCCGATCTTCTGTAGGAGCGCACCCAGTGCGCGAACAGCCAACGGAGCGATGACGCCGTGATCGCGCACTGGGTGCGCTCCTACATCATGACCTTCGGCGCCTTGGTGCGACTGTGAAACTGGATGCCCGACATAACCACATATCCCTGCTAGCCATCCACCCACGGTCAAGCGCAAGGTTCCCCATCGCGTCCCAAGGCGTCATCATTCCCCTTCGCATCCCCCGATCCCCCTCCGGAGTACACCCCATGAAATCTCGCGCCGCCGTCGCCTGGGAAGCAGGCAAACCCCTCATCATCGAACACGTCGACGTCGCTGGTCCCAAGGCGGGTGAGGTGCTGGTACGCATCGTGGCGACGGGCGTGTGCCACACGGACGCTTTCACCTTGTCGGGTGCCGATCCGGAAGGCATGTTCCCGGTGATTCTCGGCCACGAAGGCGGCGGCGTCGTGGAAGAAGTGGGTGAAGGTGTGACTTCGCTGAAAGTGGGCGATCACGTGATTCCGCTATACACGCCCGAATGTGGCGAGTGCAAATTCTGCCTCTCGGGCAAGACCAATCTGTGCCAGAAGATCCGCGTGACCCAGGGCAAGGGCCTGATGCCTGATGGCACCTCGCGCTTCTCGCTCAACGGCAAGCCGCTGCTGCACTACATGGGCACTAGCACGTTTAGCGAATACACCGTGCTACCGGAAATCTCGCTGGCCAAGATCAACAAGGCCGCGCCGCTGGAAAAGGTGTGTCTGCTCGGTTGCGGCATCACCACGGGCATCGGTGCCGTGCTCAGCACGGCCAAGGTGGAGCCGGGTGCGAGCGTGGCCGTGTTCGGCATGGGCGGCATCGGACTGTCGGTCGTGCAAGGTGCGGTGATGGCGAAGGCCGGGCGCATCGTGGTGGTGGACACGAACCCGGACAAGTTCGTCATGGCCAAGGCGCTGGGCGCCACGGACTTCATCAACCCGAAGGACTACCCGGACACGCCGATCCAGCAGGTCATCGTCGACCTTACCGATGGTGGCGTGGATTACTCGTTCGAGTGCATCGGCAATGTGCACGTGATGCGTTCGGCGCTGGAGTGTTGCCACAAGGGCTGGGGTGAGTCGATCATCATCGGCGTGGCGGGTGCGGGACAGGAGATCAGCACGCGGCCGTTCCAGCTGGTGACGGGGCGCGTATGGCGCGGCTCGGCGTTTGGCGGCGTCAAGGGGCGCACGCAGCTGCCCGGTTACGTGGATCGCTATATGGCCGGCGAGATCAAGATCGACGAGATGATCACCGAGGTGTTGCCGTTGGAGCGCATCAACGAGGCGTTCGACCTGATGCACGAGGGCAAGGTGATCCGCTCGGTGATCCACTACTGAGCGGGCGCAAGCCCTTTCAGCGAACTGAAAGCCTGGCTTTAGGGGCGTGTGCTTTGCTGGCGCAAACCGCCGCGATTGAGCCCTTGCCAGACTACGCATCGGGGGCTTGATGGCGCTGCGCCGGAAGGTGCGGTCCATCCACTATTCGTATACGCGGCGCCCGGCAAGCTGCGTGCTAGCCTGTCGTGAAGCCACGTTTCCTGATCTGTTCCACATAGGGGTTGTCAATGAATAAGCGTGTGATTCCGGGTCTGGCAGCGTTGCTGCTGGCGGCTTGTGGCGGCACTTCCGGGCCGGCTGATGCGCAGTCGCAGGATCAACCTGCCGGCGCCCTCGTGCCGCCGACCAGCGCCACTGACTTCACGGCGTCGCGGCTGGATCAGGTGCTGACAGGCGATTGGCGTTCACCGGAGAACAGGGCGCGCGACGTCTATCGCCACCCCAAGGCCACCCTGCAGTTCTTTGGCCTCCGGCCGGATCAGACGGTCATCGAAATCACCCCGGGTGGCGGCTGGTACAGCGAAATCCTGGCGCCGCTGTTGCACGACAACGGCCATTACATCGCTGCCGTGCAGAAGCCGAAAGAGGACGGCGAAGCGCGCCGCGATGTCACCGCATTGCGCGAAAAGTTCGCCGGCAATCCAGCGCGTTTCGGCAAGGCGCAGATTCTGGAATTCGATCCGAAGGCGCCGGTATTCGGTGCGCCAGGATCGGCCGACATGGTCCTGACCTTCCGCAACGTGCACAACTGGGTGATGGCCGATACCGCACCGGCTATGTTCAAGGCGTTCTATGCCGCCTTGCGTCCGGGCGGCGTGCTCGGCGTCGTGGATCATCGCGCGGCGGACAACGCCAACGTCGATGCCATCAAGGAAAGTGGCTACCTGCCCACCGGCTTCGTGGTGAAGCTGGCGACCGACGCCGGATTCAAGCTGGAAGAACAAAGCGAGATCAACGCCAATCCGAAGGACACCAAGGATTACCCGAAGGGTGTCTGGACCCTGCCGCCCACGCTGACCCTGGGTGATCAGGACAAGGCCAAGTACCTCGCCATCGGTGAATCGGATCGCATGACGCTGCGCTTCGTGAAGCCCGAAGCGCCGGCCAAGTCGCCGTGATCGACGACGATCGCGCGCCGACCTGGCGCGCGATCGATGCCGCATGCTGATCGCGCTCAACAAACCCTATGGCGTGCTGTGCCAGTTCACCGATGCGGATGGCCGCCGCACGCTGGCTGACTTCGTCACGCAGGAAAACGTCTATCCGGCCGGCCGGCTCGATCACGACAGCGAGGGCCTGCTGCTGCTGACCGACGATGGCCGCCTCGCGCATCGACTTACCGATCCGAAGCACAAGCAGCCGAAGACATATCTGGTGCAGGTCGATGGCCAGGTCACTGACGATGCCGTGGCGGCGCTTCGGCGCGGCGTCATGCTCAATGATGGCCTCACGCTACCGGCGGGTGTGGAACACGCTGCCGAGCCGGCTTGGCTATGGCCGCGAGATCCACCCGTGCGCTTTCGCAAACTGATACCCACCAGCTGGCTGCGCATCACCTTGCGCGAAGGACGCAACCGCCAGGTGCGGCGCATGACGGCGGCGGTGGGTTTCCCCACCCTGCGCCTGATCCGCGAGCGGATTGGCCCCCACGCGCTGGATGGCTTGCCACCAGGAAAAACCCGCGTAATCCCCCTGTAGGAGCGCACCCAGTGCGCGACAAACCGGCAGGACTGCCGGTTTGCACAGCGCCAGCTGCCCGAAGGGCGAGGGCCAAGGATGGCCCGAGTGAAAACCTACGTAGCGGAGACGACGCAATCGCGCACTGGGTGCGCTCCTACAAAAAAGCGAATCAGGCCAGCCCGAAGAACGCCTCTGCCGCCGCCGTGCTGTTGGCCGCAGTGACTTCCACGGGTTCGCCACGATCACGGGCGATCTCTTCGCAAATGTGCCGCAAATACATCGGCTCATTGCGTCGATGCGGCGGCTGCGGCCGCACCGTGCGCGGCAGCAGATAGGGCGCATCGGTTTCGATCATCAGGCGATTCGCGGGAATCTCCCGCACGAGCTCACGCAAATGCGTGCCACGCCGTTCGTCGCAGATCCAGCCGGTAATGCCGATATGGCAATCCAGCGCCAGATAGTCACGCAGCGCCTCGCCAGTATCGGTAAAGCAATGCACCACCGCACCGGGCAGCTTGTCGCGGTAACGGCGTAGCAGGGCAACGAAATCATGGTGGGCGTCGCGCTGGTGCAGGAACAGCGGTTTCTGCACATCCACCGCGATCTGCAATTGGCGTTCGAACACGGCGAGCTGCACGTCACGCGGCGAGTAATTGCGGTTGTAGTCCAGCCCCGTTTCGCCGACCGCACGGACTTCCGGGTGCGTGGCCAGCTCGCGCAACAGCGCATCAGTGGCGTCGTCGTAGTCGATCGCATGGTGCGGATGCACACCGGCCGTGGCGTAAAGCACACCCGGATGCTTCTGGGCCAGCGCGAGGGAGTGTGTGCTGCCATCACGCGATGCGCCGGTAACGATGAGTCGTGCCACACCATGCGCGTGCGCACGCTGCAGCACGGCATCAAAGTCGTGGTGGAACGATTCGTGGGTGAGATTGGCACCGATATCGAGCAACTGCATGGGCTTGGTGGGAGCAGTGAAGGTTACTCATTGTCCCAGACAAGTGACGCGGGGCAAGAGTGGAGTGGGCACGGCCCTTAAAAGATAAGGGCGATACCTTACGCAACGCCAAGAAGATTTGTAGCAACAGTCATTGGTCGCGAGAAATTTTTGCTGGTAGCGTTATCGCCTGCAATGTCGTGGCGTGTTGACGTAGTGACGAAGAGAGCGTCAAACCATGGTGGGGGCCGTGGACGCGCTTAACGATCTCGAAAGATTGGCACGAGGGGAGGGAAGTCCCGTGTATCACATAGCTTGCGCGCCATTAAGGAGCGTTGACGATGTCGTTTGGCTTTCGGTGCCACTGACGGTGCGCGAACGGCCCATTCGACGGCCTGCACACAGACGGCGAAGACTTTGAGCAAAGTCCGATTCAAAAGGGCTCGGCGACCCATAGTGCGCGTGTTTGCTTTCTTCGGCTCGCTTTGCAAGCAGCGCTCCGCGCCTTCCTAAGCCATAGCTCTGGAACGCGCTTCTACCTATCCATCTACCGAATTGCACCTACCAGACGATCAAACAGGCAGATCTGCGCTGCGTGGTGCCGGTGCGTGGACGAGTTGTTCCGTTTCGGCAAATGCGAGGCCGATTGTCGACGTCGCGAATTCAAGGAAGGAGGAAGTTCATGCAGGGGAAAAATGATGAAGGCCTATAGCGCAATCACGGTACTCGGCAACTACACCGTGCGCCGGTCGTAAAACGTCGTGTGAGGTGATGGACGCTGCTCAGGCATGAGTGACGTCGATCGCGGCGACGCCGCGATCGTGGTGTGCGCGTAACGGCAGCAAATCGTCGCCGCCTCGCATGCCTCATCGCGCCGACGAGTTAATGGATTGAAACCATTGTGGCCGTTGCGCCGCGATGCGGGTTTCTGCGCTTTTTTGGCAGGTTTTCCAAGGTTTCTTGGCCGCCGAAAAGTGGCGAACGAGTAAGCAGTGCCGAGTTCAGGGGCAAGCAAAGCCTGCCGGATGAACGGCGCCATTCACGTCACCGGTGCGCGCGCCAGTCGGGGCGCGCGCGCTGGATCCAAAAACGTTGGGAGTGTCCATAGTCATGAACAAGATCTATCGCAAGGTGTGGAACAAGTCGCTCGGCGTCCTGGTGGTTGCCTCCGAATTCGCGAAGGCAAACGGCAAGGGTGGTGCAACGCAACGCCTCAAAGCCAAGGTGGTAGTGGTGGGCATGGTGCTTGCGCAAAGCGCAGCGCCCGCCTTGGCTACGGATCTTGTCGCCCATCCTTCCAGGCCGCCCGCTGATTCGACGGCGAGCACGCAAGCCATCCATGCGGTGAACCAGCATCAGCTCGACGGTGCCACGGCGACGCCCGATTCGCTGTTCGCTGGGGACGGCCAAACGGATGGCAGCGAGGACGCGCTTGCCCTAGGCACGCATGCGGTAGCCGCGGGCGCCAACAGCTTCGCCATGGGCGCCAATAGCGCGGCGTATGGCGCGGGTTCGAACGCGGAAGGCGCCGGCAGCGTGGCCTTGGGCGCGGGCAGTCATGCGCTGGGCCAGGGTGCGGCTGCCGTGGGGCAAGGCGCCAGCGCGCTGGGCCAGTACGGCGTGGCGGTGGGTTACGGCAGCGCGGCCAATGGCGACAACACGACGGTGGTGGGGCCGAACAGCAGCGCCGCATTCACCACCAGCATGTATCCGGTGGCCAATCGTGGT
This sequence comes from uncultured Gammaproteobacteria bacterium, assembly GCA_963765335.1. Lineage (GTDB taxonomy): Bacteria > Pseudomonadota > Gammaproteobacteria > Xanthomonadales > Rhodanobacteraceae > Dyella. The sequence goes on from CAVXWA010000015.1 coordinate 63,490, forward strand.
GGCAATACGGTGATGGGCGCGAACGTCAATGTCACCGGCAACCAGAACACCATGGTGGGTAATGGCATCAGCACCACCGGCAGCAATCCGAAAGGCAGCGACTGGAATACGGTGATGGGCGCGCAGGCGTCGATCGGCGCCGACACCAGTCCCGCGGGCGCGGGCAGCCGTTACAGCAATGCCATGACGGTGGTGGGCGCGCAGGCCGCTGGACGTGGCAATGGGGCGACCGCCTTTGGTCAATCCGCTGTGGCCTATACCGGCGCAACGGCCCTGGGCCAGCACGCCAGCGCCACCGGCCTGGCCGATGTGGCCATTGGCAACCTGGCGTTTTCCGGCACGCCGGGCGGCGGTGGTGTGGCCATCGGCCTGTACAGCGAGGTGGACGAGAACCGCGGCACGGCGATCGGCGCCGAGGCGCTGGTGGGTAGTGGCGCGGTAGCCGGTACCGCCGTCGGCAGCGCGGCCGTCGTTGCCGGGAAGTACAGCGTGGCCTTGGGCTACAACGCGGGCGTGGGCGGCGACTACAGCATGGCGCTGGGACCGAACGCCTTCATCAACCGCGGCATCACCGGCAGCGTGGCCTTGGGCGCAGGTTCGTCCGCCGAGCGCGATAACGTGGTTTCGGTGGGCCGTGCGGATATGTTGCGCCAGGTCGTCAACGTGGCGGCGGGCACGCAGGACGCCGATGCGGTGAACGTGGCCCAGCTCAACGCGGCGGCGGGCACGGCCAGTCACTACTTCAAGGTCAACGGCACCGGCGACGGCAGCGACGATGCGCTCGCCAGCGGTGATCTCTCGTTGGCGGCGGGTTCGGGTGCGGCGACCTATGCCACCGGCGGCACGGCGGTGGGCACGGGCGCGGTGAGCTTTGGCCAATTTGGTACGGCGGTGGGCTACGGCGCGCTGGCCATGGGCGATAGCTCTTCGGCCTTTGGCAACAATGCGCAGGCGCTGGATCAGGACAGCGTGGCGCTGGGCAACGGTGCAACGGCCAGCGCCGTCGGCGCCAGCGCCACCGGTGCCGGTGCCCAGGCAGAAGGTGCGTACAGCACAGCGACGGGCAGCGAGGCGGTCGCCTCGGAAACGCAATCCACGGCGCTGGGATTCCGCAGCTCGGCGAGCGGCCCCGGGGCATTGGCGACAGGCGGTTACAGCGAGGCCAGTGGTTTCCTGTCTTCGGCACTGGGATATGGGGCGCAGGCGTCGGGCGACTACACCACCGCCGTGGGCGCGGCGGCGACGGCGTCCGGCTCGAGCGCGGTGGCAGTAGGTGAATCCGCGCAGGCATCCGGCACCGAGAGCGTCGCGGTGGGCGGCACCACGTTCTACGGCTTCAAAGCTACCGAAGCCACGGGCATGCGGGCGACGGCGGTGGGAGCCGGCGCATGGGCACTGGGCGATTACAGCATTGCGCTGGGTTTCAACAGCCGCGTGTTGCAGGACGCCTATGACGGTGTGGCGCTGGGTGGAAATGCCACGGTTGCGGCCAAGAGCAGCGTGGCCCTGGGTTACGGCAGCACGGCGCTGCGCAGCGATACCGTTTCAGTAGGACGCGCGGGTTCCGAACGGCAGATTGTCAATGTGGCGGCGGGCACGCAGGACACCGATGCGGTGAACGTGTCGCAGTTGAACGCAGTGGCGGGCACGGCGAACCACTACTTCAAGGCCAACGGCACGGGCGACGGCAGCGACGATGCGATCGCTGGTGGCGATCTGTCGCTGGCGGCAGGCTCGGGCGCGGCGACGTATGCTACGGGCGGCACGGCGGTGGGCACCGGCGCGGTGAGCTTTGGTCAGTTCGGTACGGCGGTGGGTTACGGCGCGCTGGCTATGGGTGACAACGCTTCGGCCTTCGGCAACAACGCCCAGGCACTGGAACAGGACAGCGTGGCGCTAGGCAACGGTGCGACCGCCAGCGGCATCGGCGCCAGCGCCACCGGATATGGCAGCGTCGCCGCGGGTGTGCAAAGCGTCGCCTATGGCGCGAATGCGGCTGCCAATGCGGGCGGAGCCACGGCAATCGGTAGTGGGGCGATCGCCGATGCGCAAGCCAGTACCGCCATGGGCATGAACGCCCAGGCCATGGGCAAGTATGCCAGCGCCCTCGGCTATGGCAGTAGCGCCAAGGGTCTGTTCGCAACGGCCGTGGGCACCTGGGCCCGCGCCGATGCCGATTTCGCGACGGCCGTGGGCATGAATTCCCTTGCGGCATTCAATAGCACCGCGATAGGCCAATTCAGCCAGGCCCGAGGCCGGAACAGCGCGGCCATGGGGCACGGTGCGTTTGCCAATGGAGAAAACAGCGTTGCCTTAGGTGGCGCCAGATTTCTCTATCATGGCGCCACGCTCGACTGGTATGCGTCGACCTCGGCTTCTGGCAACTACGCCACAGCCGTCGGTGGCGGAGCGCAGGCTGGTGCAGACAGCGCCAGCGCCTTTGGCAACCTTGCCGTCGCAAGTGGGGATCGTGGTGTCGCGCTGGGCGCCAGTTCACGCGCGGACGGTGTCAATAGTGTTGCCCTGGGTTTTGGCAGCCTGGCCGACGATGCCAATACGGTTTCGGTCGGTTCGTCGCAGTCGTGGATGGACGGATCGGGGCAGGTGCATGAGGTGCAGACCCGGCGCATCACCAATGTGGCGGCGGGCACGCAGGACACCGATGCGGTGAACGTGGCCCAGCTCAATGCGGCGGCGGGCACGTCTAGCCATTACTTCAAGGTCAACGGCACCGGTGACGGCAGCGACGATGCGATCGCTGGTGGCGATTTGTCTCTGGCGGCGGGCCCGGGCGCGGCGACGTATGCCACGGGTGGTACAGCGGTGGGCACGGGGGCCGTGAGCTTCGGTCAGTTCGGCACGGCCACCGGTTACGGCGCGCTGGCCCTGGGTGACAACGCTTCGGCCTTTGGCAGTAACGCCCAGGCCGCCGCCGACTCGAGCACGGCGGTAGGCAGCAATAGTCTGGTGGACGGCACCAATGGCACGGCCATCGGCGCCAACAGCCAGTCGCACAATGGCGGCGTGGCCCTGGGCTACAACAGCGTCAACAACGCTGCCCTGGGCGTGGCGATCGGCAGCAACAGCCAGGCCAACGGCGCATTTAGCGTCGCCATCGGTGCGTTGGCCCAGACCAATGGGCCATTCGCGACCGCCGTCGGTATGTTCTCGGCGGCGGCTGCATGGCAATCCAGCGCCTTCGGTATGGGCGCCTACGCCTCGGCCTGGGAAAGCACCGCGCTGGGTTCGAATGCAGTGGCGCAAGGTGTTTACGGTACGGCGGTCGGCGCGGGTGCCTCGGCCTCCGGCGGCGCCAGCACGGCGGTCGGCAGCGCGTCCGACGGCTTCAGCAGTGCCAATGCCTCGGGCGGCTACAGTACCGCGGTTGGCGCCGGCACCTATGCCGGTGGCCGCAACAGCACGGCCTTGGGCGTCAATGCGCTGGCTGGCAAGGACTACTACTCGGTCAGCAATAGCGACAACACCACGGCGCTGGGCTCGGAAGCTTGGGCGACCGAGGATGGCGCGACGGTGGTGGGCTACAACAGCTATGCGCAGGCGTTGAACTCCACCGTGCTCGGCAGCAATGCGTGGACGACGAAGGATGCGATCAACAGCGTGGCGCTGGGTTCCGGCTCGTTGGCCAATCGGGTCAACACGGTATCGGTGGGCGCGGCGGCGGATTGGACGGATGCCGCCGGCGTGGTGCATTCGGCGATCAACCGGCAGATCACCAATGTGGCCGCCGGTACGCAGGACACCGATGCGGTGAACGTGTCGCAGCTCAACGCCGTGGCGGGCACGGCGAACCACTACTTCAAGGCCAACGGCACGGGCGGCGGCAGCGACGATGCGATCGCCGGTGGCGATCTGTCATTGGCGGCAGGCTCCGGCGCGGCGACGTATGCCACGGGCGGCACGGCGGTGGGCACGGGCGCGGTGAGCTTTGGCCAGTTCGGTACGGCGGTGGGTTACGGCGCACTGGCCATGGGTGACAACGCCTCGGCCTTTGGCAACAGCGCCCAGGCCAGCGGCCAGTACAGCATGGCGTTGGGTTATCAGAGCACCAGCAGCGGTGTTGCCGCGGTGGCGCTGGGACCGCAGACCATCGGTAGCGCGGATGCCGCGGTCGCGATTGGCTATGGCGCGAATGTGATACAGGGCGGCCAGGGTGCCATCGCCATCGGACTTTCCGCCGCCACCGGCGCCAATGCGGTTGGCAGCATCTCGATGGGCACACTAAGTAATGCGACGGCCAGCGGCAGTATTGCTATCGGTGGTTTGGGTTTAGGGATAACTAAGCAGGGTAGCTTGGCCTTCCGCAACACCATGGCGGCCGCCTCCAATGCGGTGGCACTGGGTACCGGAGCCCTGGCCGCCCTGGATGGCAGCATGGCGCTGGGCACGATGAGCGCGGCCAATGCCAAATATGCCGTGGCCCTGGGCGGTAACTCCGATACCGCCCGCGACTACACCGTATCGGTGGGGCAGGACGACTGGATCGATGCCAAAGGCGTGCTGCATACCGGCATGAAGCGGCAGATCACCAATGTGGCGGCGGGCACCGAGGACACCGATGCGGTGAACGTGGCCCAGCTGAAAGCGGTGGGACTGGTCGACGGTGGCGGCAACGTGCTCAATGCGGTGACCTACGACAGTGCGCTCAAGAACAGCGTGACGCTGGGCGGGGCTACGCCAGTCAAGCTCAAGAACGTCGCCAATGGTGCGATCGCGGCCGGCAGCCTCGATGCGGTGAACGGCGGTCAGATCGCGGCGCTCAACGACCATCTGCAGACGCAGATCGACGTCATCAGCGATCGCCTGATGGCTGTAGAGCTGCGTGGTGGTGGCATTGGCGATGTGCCTTACATCGACGTCAATGCAAACGGCAGTAGCGGTAGTAATGCCAATGCTGGCAGCACCGCAGGCGTGGCGGTTGGCTACAACGCCAATGCGACCGGCGACAACGCCTCGGCGCTGGGTCAGAACGCCACCGCCCTGGGACGCTATGGAGCAGCCGTGGGCAACGACAGCTATGCAGCAGGCGCCAATGACACGGCGTTGGGTGGCAATGCCAAGGTGTATGCCGATGGCAGTACCGCGGTGGGCGCGAATACGGTGATCTCGGCGAATGCGACCAATGCGGTGGCGGTCGGCGCCGATGCGCAGGTGAATGCAGCGTCCGGTACAGCCGTGGGCCAGGGGGCCACGGTGAATGCCGCGGCGACAGGTTCGGTGGCCCTCGGCCAGGGTTCGGTGGCTGATCGCGCCAACACGGTGTCGGTGGGCTCAGCCAATGCCCAACGACAGATCACCAACGTGGCAGCGGGCACACAGGTGACCGATGCGGCCAACGTGGGCCAGGTGCAGGATGCCTTGACGACGGCCAAGTCCTACTCCGACACCAATAGCCAGAACACCCTGCAGCAGTCCAAGGGCTATACGGACGATCTGCGCAACCAAGTCAACGATCAGTTCAACACGATGGACCGTCGCTTGAACCGCGTTGGCGCCATGGGCGTGGCGATGGGCCAGATGGCCTTCAGTACGCAGGGTATCAATACCCCCAACCGGCTGGGCGCGGGCGTCGGCACGTACCGGGGGCAGTCGGCGCTTTCAGTGGGCTATTCGCGCCAAGTCGCACCCAACGCCAACGTGACGTTTGGTGGTGTGGTTAGCGGCAGCGAGGCGTCCGGCGGTGTCGGCGTGGGCGTGGGCTGGTAACGGCCCAGGGTCTGGCCGGAGGAAGCCGGCGCCTTTAGTGCGCCGGCTCTGCCACACCGGCTGCTGACCGTGTCCGCCACCTGTCAGGCAACAGCAGTGTTTTGGTCGATGGAACCATCGCAACAGGCGGTGAGGCCAGCGGCTGGGGCGGTGCCGGCTGCGGCTGGCAAAGACCCGATGGTGATCCGGCGGTTGTCGCCGGACCGCTACTTCAAGCAACAGCATCCATATTTCGGGAGAAATCACACATGTCTCATGCTCGCTTTATCCGGCGCGCCGCGCTGGCCATTTCCGTGTCATTGGGTATTACCAGTGCGTTTGCCGCCACCACGAATACGACACCTGCCATGGTGTCGAGGGTGAACGTCACGCCAGCGACCGAGCTGCACAACCGATTCATCGTGACTTATCGAACCGGCACGACCGAGCGCGCTGATCATGCCGCCGCCTTACAGGGCGTCTCCGCCGCCTTGGCGCGCAGCGGAATCGCGCTGACCGCCACGCGTACCCAGACGACCCCGGTGACCTGGTTGCGCAAGCTGAGTACCGGTGCGGACCTGGTGCGTACCAGCCGAAAGCTGAGCCAGCAGGAAGCCAACGCACTGATGCAGCAGCTGGCTGCCGATCCGGCGGTATTGAGCGTGCAGCCCGACGCGATGATGCACCCGCTGGCACAGGTGGTGCCGAACGATCCGCTTTACGTCAAATACCAGTGGCATCTGCGTCCGGGTGATGGCACCTCGGAAACGATCGGTAGCGACACCACCTCCTATGCCAACCGCGGGGGCACCAATGTTGCCAATGCCTGGAATTTGGCTGACGGCACCGGCGTCACCGTGGCGGTGCTGGATACGGGCATCACCCAGCATTCCGATCTCGACCTCTCGCTGGCCGACAGTGGTTACGACTTCATCAGCGACTCCTATGTCTCTGGCCGCCCCACCGATGACCGCGTGTCGGGTGGCTGGGATCTGGGCGATTGGACGTCCGACCCCATCTATACCGACGCGAGCACCGGTTGCGTCAAGCCCTCGCAAGCCCAGGACAGCAGCTGGCACGGTACGCACGTGTCGGGAACGATTGTCGAGTTGACTAACAACGGCGTCGGCATGGCGGGTATCGCCAACAAGGCACGAGTATTGCCGGTGCGGGTGCTCGGCCATTGCGGCGGCTATACCTCGGACATTGCCGATGCCATCACCTGGGCTTCGGGTGGTCACGTCGACGGCGTGACCGACAACACCAACCCGGTACAGGTCATCAGCATGAGCCTCGGCGGTGGTGGCGCATGTTCGGCCAGCGACGTCACTGGCCAGGCCATCAGCGGTGCCATCAGCCGCGGCGTCACCGTGGTGGTGGCAGCCGGCAACAGCAATGCGAACGTGGCCAACTACTCCCCGGCCAGTTGCCCTGGCGTGATTGCCGTCGCTGCCAACGGGATTAGCGGAAAGCGTGCGTTCTATTCCAACTATGGCTCCGGCATCACCCTGTCGGCTCCCGGCGGCGGCGTCTATGCCAACGATGCGAGCAGCGGGTCGCAAGTCTCTGCCGGTTTCGTCTGGTCCACCATCAACAAGGGTGCCCACGAGCCCACGACCGAAGGCTACGGCGGCATGGCCGGTACCTCGCAAGCAACGCCGCATGTCTCGGGCGTCGTCGCGCTGATGGCCAGTGCACGCATGACGCTCGGTATGCCGGCATTGACACCGTCGCAGGTGCGCAGCGTTCTGGTTAGCACGGCCCGCGCCTTCCCCAGCACGCCGGACCAGGTGATCGGTGCGGGCATCGTCGATGCCAACGCGGCGGTCGCGAAGGCGGTTGCTCAGGACACCACGGACCCGACGGCCGTGCAGCTGGTCAACGGCACGCCCGTTTCCAACGTGTCGGGCAGCGCCGGGGACGGCCTGCTTTACGCGTTGACCGTGCCGGCAGGCGCCAAGAACCTCAACCTCCGCACTATGGGCGGCACCGGCGACGTTTCACTGCTGGTCAAGGCAGGGTCGGCACCCGCGCTGGATGGTTCGAATGCCGACTACAAGTCGGTCAAGCCGGGCAATAGCGAGTCGGTGGTGATTGCCTCCCCGGCGGCCAATACTTGGTACATCCGGGTGGTAGGCGTAGCCGACTTCAAGAACGTCACCGTCGTGGGCAGCTACACAAGCCCGTAGCTGAGGCAATGGGGCGTCTGTAGAAAAGGCGACGAACTCCGTTCCCTGTGACGGCGTTCGTCGTTTTCCTGGCTAGGCCAGCGGCAGCCCCTGAGGGCGTCGACTTGGCTCCTAATGGCAACTTCTTACGAATATCACCGACCTAAACTTCCACCATGATGGCAAGCGCACAGTCATCGGAACGGATGACCCGTCGCGCGAATGAGCGCGGAAGTTCGTGCCTAGTCGCTAACGGCGAAGGGTTACACGGCGATATCGGTGATGCCACGCGCAAAGTCCCGCCGATCGCATGATCGATCCACGCCAGACATCGCCGGCGAACAGTCATCTGTCGTGGCTACCCTTCGACACGCGTTGAACGTGACGTTCCGCACGCGGTCCGTATGAGCGAGGCATCGTGAGGAATCGTGCTCGCTTAGCGGCTAATGGGTGTGTTAACAATGCGTATTCGATGCCGTCGGGGGCGGCGTGGAATGGTGATATTGCCGAGTTTTCGAGTGGGGTGTACGTATGTCGGCAGTCGCAAAGCCGGTGGTCAGTAAGGAGGGGAGGGCGATGGATGGCCAGGAAGCAGCGGTCTGTGCGTTGCTGGTTTCGCGCGGGCGGCTGAAAGACTCCGACCTGGCGCGGGCGCGCCGGCTGCATGAGGAGTCTCCTGAAGGCACCCTCACCGCCTTGATGGCTCGGTTGGGGCTGGTGTCCGAGCGCGACCTGGCCGAAGCCTGGTCCGAGTTGCTGCGGACGCCGCTGTTGGCCGCCCGCGAGGCGCCCGAACTGCCGCCGACGGAGCTGGACGTCTCCAGCCGCTTCCTCAAGCAGCATCACGTGGTGCCGGTGCGGGTGGGTGAGGATAGCCTGGGCCTGGTGATGGCCGATCCGGCGGATGCCTACCCCCTTCAGGCCATCCAGCTCGCCGCCGGCCGACCGGTGGTGCTGCGCATTGGTCTGCGCTCGGAAATCGATGACCTGATCGAACGTTATTACGGTTCCGGCCGCTCGGCGATGGGCACCATCGTCGAGAACCTGGACGGCAGCGCGGCAGTCGAGGATGACGTGGAGCACCTGCGTGACCTCGCGTCCGAGGCGCCGGTGATCCGGTTGGTGAACCTGATCCTGCAACGCGCGGTGGAACAGCGCGCGTCGGACGTGCATATCGAACCGTTCGAGAATCGCCTGAAAGTGCGCTATCGCATCGACGGCGTACTGCACGAGGTGGAGGCGCCGCCGTCCAGTTCGACCGCCGCGGTCATCTCGCGCGTAAAGATCATGGCCAAGCTCAACATCGCCGAGCGTCGCCTGCCACAGGATGGTCGCATCCAGCTGCGCGTACAGGGCAAGGAGCTGGATCTGCGCGTGTCCACCGTGCCGACCAGCTTTGGCGAATCGGTGGTGATGCGTATCCTCGATCGCGAGTCGGTGGTGTTCGATTTCGCCTCGCTCGGCTTCACCGACCACTTCCAGCAGCGTTTCGTCGACGTGCTGGATCGCCCGCACGGCATCCTGCTGGTGACCGGCCCGACCGGTTCGGGCAAGACCACGACGCTTGTATACGGCGCTTTCGAAGATCAACACGCCTGACGTGAAGATCATCACGGTCGAGGACCCGGTCGAGTACCAGATCGAGGGCATCAACCAGATCCAGGTAAAGCCGCAGATCGGGCTGGATTTCGCGCGGTGCGCTGCGCTCCATCGTGCGCCAGGATCCGGACGTGATCATGATTGGCGAAATGCGCGATCTGGAAACCTGCCGTATCGCCATCCAGTCCGCGCTGACCGGTCACCTGGTGCTGTCCACCCTGCACACCAACAGTGCGGCCGGCGGCATCACGCGCCTGCTCGACATGGGCGTGGAGGATTACCTGCTCGGCTCGACCGTCAACGGCATCCTCGCGCAGCGCCTGGTGCGCCGCCTCGATCCTGAGACGGCGACGTCGTACGAAGCGCTGCCCGAAGTGGTCGAGCAGTTCGAGCTGCGACAAGTACACCGACGAGCGTCCGATCCGTTTATGGAAACCAGGCAGCAGCGCGGCCAACCCGACCGGTTACCGCGGGCGCCGCGCCATCATGGAATTCCTGGTGATGAGCGATCCCTTGCGCCGCATGGTGATGCAACGCGCCGATGCCGGCGAAATCGAACGCCAGGCACGCGCTGAAGGCATGCGCACGATGTACGAGGACGGTATCGCCAAGGCCGTAGCGGGCATCACCACCCTCGAGGAGGTGTTGCGTGTCACGCAGGAGAGCTGAAGCTTTCACTCCCTCTCCCAACCGGGGTGAGGGTTGGGGTGAGGGGCGGGTGCTTGCGAAAGCTTGGTCATCCCTCACCGTCATCCCAGCGTTCGCTGGGATGACGGGCGTGGGAGGCCGTGGCGAACACGCGCCTCTCTTTCCGGCTCTGCTTCTCATGCAAAATTCTTTGAGGATGATGGCGTGAGTCAGTTCCGCTATCGCGCCATCAGTGCTGCCGGCGAGACGCTGCAAGGGCAGATGGAGGCCGCCAGCCTCGAGGAAGTGATCAGTCGCCTGCAGGATCAGGGACACACGCCGCTGGACGCTCAGGCGACAGGTGCCGAAGTCGGTGGCAGCGGTCTGGCGGCATTGTTCCGGCGTGGCCCTTTCACCGGCGACCAGCTCGCGCAGTTCACCCATCAGCTCGCCACCCTGCTAGGCGCCGGCCAGCCGCTGGATCGGGCGCTGGGCATTCTGATGGAGCTGCCCGAAGGCGAGCGCGCGAAGAAGCTCATCGAGCGCGTGCGTGATCGCGTGCGCGGCGGTACGCCGTTGTCGCAGGCGCTGGACGAAGAGCACGGCGTGTTTCCCAAGCTCTATATCAGCCTGGTGCGCGCGGGCGAGGCGGGCGGTTCGCTGGAGGACACGCTGCGCCGGTTGGCCGAGTACCTGGAGCGTTCGCAGCAGCTGCGCGGCAGCATCATCAATGCGCTGATCTATCCGGCCTTCCTGATGGTCGGCGTGCTGGGTTCGTTGCTGCTGTTGCTGGCGTACGTGGTGCCGCAATTCGTGCCGATCTTCCAGGACATGCAGGTGCCGATTCCGTTGATCACCCAGGTGGTGCTTGCCGTGGGCAACACCTTGCAGTCGTGGTGGTGGTTGCTGCTTATCCTGCTGGTGATGGGCGTGCTGGTGGCGCGTGCGCGGTTGCGCGATCCGGCGATGTTGCTGGCATGGCATGCGCGCCTGCTCACCTTGCGCGTCGTCGGACCTCTATTGCTGAAGGTGCAGACCGCGCGTATCGCACGCACGCTCGGCACCCTGCTGAAGAATGGCGTGCCACTGCTATCGGCGCTGACCATCGCGCGCCAGGTCACCGCCAATCGTGCTCTGGACCAGGCGCTGGAGCAGGCAGCGGAACAGGTAAAAGGTGGCGCCGGCTTGAGCTTCTCGCTGGGGCAGTCGCAGCGCTTTCCGCGATTGGCCCTGCAGATGGTGCAGGTAGGCGAGGAAGCCGGCCAACTCGACACCATGCTGTTGAAGGTGGCCGACACCTTCGAACTGGAAAGCCGCCGCGCCATCGATCGTTTGCTGGCCGCGCTGGTGCCGGCACTGACCATCGTGATGACCGTGCTGGTGGCGATCATCATGGCGGCGATCCTGCTGCCGTTGCTCAGCCTCACCAGCAACATTCAGTAAGCCGCGTTGTCCGATAACACACCACTCCGACTCCCCGATTCCACGAGGTACCTGGACATGCAACAAAGGACTAACCGCCGTCTTAGCACTGCACGCGGCTTCACCCTGCTCGAAATGCTGGCGGTGATCGTGCTGATCGGCATCATCGGCGCGGTGGTGGTGACCCAGGTGGGCAAGAACGTCGACAAGGGCAAGTACGGCGCGGGCAAGGCGCAGCTCACCACGCTCAGCCAGAAGATCGAGAACTACGCGCTGGACAACGGTACGCCACCGAAGCAACTGCAGGACCTGCTGGTGAAACCGGCCAATGCGCGCAACTGGCAGGGCCCCTATTCGAAGGAGTCCGAACTGCACGATCCGTGGGGTCACGACTTTGGCTACAAGTACCCCGGCGACCATGGCAGTTTTGACCTGATTTTCTACGGTCAGGACGGACAGCCGGGCGGCGATGGCTATAACGCGGACGTGGGTAACTGGCAGTAATGATTGAGGTGCGGGACATGAGGCAGCGAAAGGCGAGCGGCTTGGCCGCCCGTCGTCGTTTGTCGCGTTCCCCGTCTCGCGGATCGCACGCTTGCCACGCGTCACGCGCCGCCGGTTTCACCTTGCTGGAAATGTTGGCGGTGATCTTGTTGATCGGTATCGCCGCCGCCGCCGTTGCCGTGTCGGTGACGCAGGGCCTGGCGAGTGCGCGCGTGAGCGCGGCGAGTGGGGAATTGGCGGCAGCCTTGCGGGCGACACGCGCGCAGGCCATCGTGCATGGCGAAGAGCGCAGTTTCGATGTGGATACGCGTGCCAATACCTACCGGCCCGCCGGTGGCGAGGTGGTGCGTCTGCCATCGGGCATGCGCGTCGGTATCACCAGCGCGAAGGAAGACCAGGTCAATGCCACTACCGGGCGCATCCGGTTTTTTCCGGATGGCAGTTCCACGGGTGGTCATGTCACGCTGCAGCGTGAGCGTCGACGCTGGCAAGTGAACGTATCCTGGTTGACGGGCGCCGTCAGTGTGGCCGATACGAGCGCGAAGCTATGAAACGGCGCATGCGCGGCTTCAGCCTGCTGGAAGTGATCGCGGCGATCCTGCTGCTGGCGATCACCTTTACCGCGCTGATGAAGGTGGCGGGTGGTTCGATCAGTCTTGCACGTAATGCCGCTGATCATAGCGAGGCGGCCTTGTGGGCGCGCAGTCAGCTCGACACGGTGGATATCGACACGCCATTGCGGCTCGGCAGCAGCGATGGTCGCTTCGACGAGCGCTATCGCTGGCATCTGGTGGTAACGCCATGGAGCCCCGGGCAAGTCGACCCGAATGCGCAACTGCGCATGGTCAAGCTCGATCTCGACGTGTTCTGGGGCAGTCGCCCGCGCGAGCGTTCTGCGCATTTCAGCACGCTGCGCGTGTTGAATCCTCAAGCGGTAAATGCACCATGAGGCCGGTAGCAAGCGCCGCAGGCGCACGGCGGCAAGGCGCGCGCGGTTTTACGCTGCTGGAAGTGCTGGGTGCGCTCGCCTTGCTGGCGCTGCTGTTGTTGGGCGTGTATTCGGGTGTGCGCACGGCAACGCAGACGGTGCGTTCCGGCGAAGCTGCCATCAGCCGCCTGGACGAGGTGCGCTCCGCCCAGCAATTCTTGCGCCGTGAGCTGGCGCAGGCGCGCGCGGTGCCGCTGGCGAAGGCCAGCAACGGTGACCCGATCTATTTCAGCGGCGATGAGCACGAGATGCGCTTCGTGGCCTCCTTGCCGGGCTATCTCGGCAAGCTGGGGCCGCAGTTGCAACAGCTGAAGCTGGTGCCCAATGGCAAGGGCGGTTCGCGACTGGAGGCCAGTTTTGCGTTGATGCCGCCCGACGGCAGTGCGCCCCGTCCGTTAAGTGAGCCGGAAGTGCTGGTGGACGATATCCGTGGCGGCCGTTTCAGCTATCGCGCGCCCGACACGGCGCAAGCCAAGGGTGATTGGCGCAACCGCTGGGACGACAGCCGCGTGATGCCGCGCATCGTGCGCATCGCCCTGACGCTGGATGGCACCAGCTCATGGCCGTTGCTGGAGGCCCCGTTGCGGGTCGATCCCACGGCCACCCAGGGCCAGGTGAACCTGCTGCAAGGCCTGCAGCCGCGGAGTCTCCAGTGAGGCGCGCCGTCATGACCCGCGCTCGGGCGCAGCGGGGCGTAGCCCTGTTGGTCGTGCTATGGGCGTGCACGCTGCTGGCGATCCTGCTGGGCGGGTACGCCATGCTCGCGCGCACCGAAGGCCTGCAGGCGCGCTACATGTTTGCGCAGACCCAGGCGCATTACGCCGCCGAAGCCGGATTGATGCGCGCCATCTACGCCTTGCAGGATCCGCAGCAACAACAGCGCTGGATAGCCGATGGCCGCATTTATCCGTTCGTTTTCGATGAGGCGAAGGTCAGCGTCAGCGTGATCGACGAAAGCGGCAAGGTGGATCTCAACGCGGCCTCGCCGGATATCTTGCAAAATCTGTTTCGTCTCGCCGGCATGCCGGATGCCAAGGCGCTGGATCTTGCGAAGAACGTGGTGGACTGGCGCAGCTTCGCCATGACGCCGGCCGGCGCTGGCCTCAACTCGTCGGCTTATGCGATGGCTGGCCTGGACTACGGCCCGCGGCATGGGCCCTTCGCCAGCGTGGAAGAACTGCAAATGGTGCTGGGCATGGATCCAGCGGTCTACCGTACGGTAGCGCCACAGCTGACGCTTTGGTCAGGCCGGCCTAGCCCTGATCCCGCCAAGGCCCAGCCGTTGGCGCTGGCTGCGACACCCCCGGGCATGAGCCTGCAACAGGCGGAAGCGATGGTGGCGGCGAGACTGGCGACACAAGCGCAGCCGGGCCTAGTAGTCAGTCAGGGAGTAACGCATAGTATTCGTTCGGAGGCTACGCTGGCCGACGGTACGCGCGCGATCCTTCGCGCCACGGTGCGTTTGCAGGTAGCTCGCAACGGCACCATGCCGTATGCGGTGCTGCGTTGGCAGGAGGGGGACGGGGAATGAGTTCGGCAACGCAGCCGCTGCGATCGCAGCTCGATCGCGCACGTCGCGCATGGCGCGCATCGCCACTGCCACGCTTTTTTGCGTGGTGGGGTGGCGAGCTGACGGCATTGCTGCCGCATCGCTGGCGCGTGATGTTTGGCAGTGGCCCTAGCTGGTACTTGCTGAAGCCGGTCGGTGATGACTGGCAATTGCATCGCGCCGGTCGCGCCGACCTGCCGGCGCAATGGAGCAGCCAGCTCGACCCGGCCGACCAGCACGTGGCCTTCGCCGATGCCGTGCGTGGCGTCGACAGCGAAGATCTGCGCGTAGCCTTGTGCCTGACGCCTGCCGAGGTACTGCGTCCGCGCCTGACCCTGCCACTGGCGGCGCGCGACAGCCTGCAGCAGATCGGCGCTTTCGAGATGGACCGCCAGACGCCATTCCGCGCCGAGCAGGTGCGCTACGACGTGCGCGAGTTGAATGTACCCGCGCCGACCGGCCGCTTCGCGGCGGAACTCGTGGCGGTGCCGCGCGCTACGCTCGATCCCCTGCTCGCACGACTGGCCACCTCGGGGCTGCAGGTCGATGCCGTGGACGTCGTCATCGAGCAGGATCGACTTGGCGTCAACCTGTTGCCGGCGGAACTGACGCCACGTCGCCAGCATCCGCGCCAGCGACTGAACCTCGCTTTGGGCGCGGCAGCGATCCTGCTGCTGGTGCTGGCCTTGATGCAGTTCGTGCACAACCGCGAAAGCGCATTGGCGCAGATGCGCACTGAGGTAGAAGGCATGCGTACCGACGCGCAGCAAGTAGCCGCGCTGCGCCAACAGCTGCAAGATAACGCCGGTGCCGCCGGCTTCCTGGCCCAGCGCAAGGCGCGTACCGTGTCCGCGCTCGCCGTGCTGCAGGACATCAGCCAACGCCTGCCGACCACGGCGTGGCTGGAGCGCCTGAGCATCGATAACAGCGGCCAGGTCGGCTTCCAGGGACAAAGCCCGCAGGCCGCTCGTCTCGTCGATGCGCTGAAGGGCTCGACCGTACTGACCGACGCCAATTTCCAGGGCACCATCCAGGTCGATCCGTCGACGGGGAAAGAACGCTTCTACATGGTCGCGCAGCTGCGCAAGAACACGGAGCCGAAACCCAAGGCCCCGCCTGCCGCGATGGGAGGCGCACCATGAAGCTCGACGCATTGAAACCGCGCGAAAGCCGCATCGCGGCGATCCTGCTGTTGTTGCTGGTGCTGGTCATCGGTTACTTCGCGCTCTTGCACTGGTGGTTCGTTGCTCCGCTGCAATCCATCCGTGCGGAAATGGGCGATCTGCGCGACACGCATGCGCGTTTCGCCGCGGCCATCGCGGAAAAGCCGCTGCTGCAGAAGCGTATCGCTGCCATGGGTGCAGGGCAGGCGGCGAGCCATGCCTTCCTGCCCGAGGACGACCCGAACGCTGCTGCTGCCGGTCTCATGCAACGCGTCGTCGATGCCGTCGCCCAGCATCCGCAGAGCGGCGCTTGCGACGTGACGCAGAAAATGCCGGTGCCCAATCCGCCCGCCGCGCCCGATGAGCCTTATCGCAAAGTGGCCGTGAGCATCAGCCTGCGTTGCGACGTGCAGCCGCTGGCCGAAACGCTGCATGACCTGGAACAAGGTTCGCCCTATCTGTTTGTGGACGACCTGAGCATTTATCGCAATCCCATCGCCGCTCAGCAGCAGGTGGGGGCGCCATTGGAAGTGCAGTTCACCCTGTCCGGTTACGTGCGTCAGCCGCGCAGTGCGGGTGGCGATGTGCAGGGAGACGCTCAATGAACGCCGAGGCACAGCGCCGTCTGACCCCCGTGCTTGGTGGTCTGGCCGCCACGTTCGGCTTGCTGTTGTTGCTGTTGCTTGTCGGCATGGGCCGCGCCGTACATTGGGGCGCGACTCGGCCGGTGGCGCCACTGCCCGAGGTGCATGACAAAGGCTTGCCGCCGCCGGTGCCGCTGGAGCAGTTCGCGGCAGTGTGGAAGCAGCCGCTATTCAATGCCGATCGCAAGCCGGCCATGCGCGCTGCCAGTGGCAGCGCGAGACTGGGCGATATGCAGCTTACCGGCATCATCCTCACGCCTGCGCTGCACATGGCCTTGCTGCGCGACAAGAGTGGCGAAAACGAAGTGCGCGTGCGCGAGGGCGACACCTTGCCCGACGGCAGCTGGCGCCTGGCCGAGCTCAAGCCGCGTGCGGCGATCTTCGAATCGGCCAGTGGCCGCACTGAACTCGGTCTGCCCGCCGGTGCGCCCATCGACATGCCCAAGAGCGCCACCATGGCCAATGGCATGCTGCCGTCACCTGCTCAGCCTCCTGCGCAGCCACCGGCACCGATGCCGCCCGGTGCGGTACGCATGATGACGGGCCCCGTGCCGCCGTCACCCAGTACATCGCTGCCGAATGCGAATATGCCAGGCGCACCGCAAACCAATGCGGATACGCAATCGGATCGCATCCGTCAGCTTAAAGAAGCCATCCAGAAGCGTCGCGCCGAACAGTCGGCAGCGCCCTCCGAAGGAGCACATTGAATGTTCACCACGCGCACGTCGCGGATTCGCCGCATCAGTACGCTCACCTTGGCCATCTGGCTAAGCGGTTGCCAGACCTTGCCGCAACCGCACGATGACGGCGCGCTGCAGCGCGAGGCCATGGCCGGCACCGAGAGTCCCGTACCAGCCCAGCGGCCTCTCAATACGGGTGGGCAACCGCAGGACCAGAACGCCGCCTTGGAGCCGAAGCTGCGTAGCGGTACGGGCAAGTTCGTGCAGGCGACCGGATTGGCGCAGCCCCGTGAGGTGGCCAGCGGTGAAGGCGCGGTGACGTTCAACTTCGAGAACCAGCCGGTGCAGGCGGTGGTCAAGGCCATCCTGGGCGACCTGCTCAAGCAGAACTACACCATCGTGCCCGGCGTGCAGGGCAACATCTCGTTCTCCACTTCCCAGCCGGTGGACAGCAGCCAGGCACTGCCGATCCTGGAAACCCTGCTGTCGTGGACCGGCAATTCGCTGGTGCAGCGCGAAGGCCGCTATATCGTGCTGCCGTCGAAGGACGCCGTGGCCGGCAACCTGGTGCCCAGTCTCGGCGCCGTCGCGCCCTCGGCGGGGTTGCAGGCGCGCCTGTTCCCGCTGCGCTACATCTCGGCCACCGAGATGCAGAAGCTGATCAAGCCGTTCGCGCGCGCCGACTCCGTGTTGTTGGTCGATTCGTCGCGCAACCTCATCGTGCTGTCCGGTACGCCGCAGGAATTGGAGAACTATCAGCGCACCGTGCAGACCTTCGACGTGGACTGGCTGCGCGGCATGTCGGTCGGCGTGTTCAGCCTGCAGCGCGCCAATGTCAGCGAACTGATGCCCCAGCTCGACCAGATGTTCGGCCCCAAGGGCGATACGCCGCTGGCCGGCATGCTGCGCTTCATTCCGATCGAACGCACCAACGCGCTGGTGGTCATCAGCACCCAGCCGACGTATCTGAGGGAAGTAGGCGACTGGATCGCCAAGATCGATCATGGCGGCGGCAACGAGCCGGACCTGTACGTCTATGACGTGCGCAACATCAAGGCGTCCGATCTCGCGCAATACCTGGCGCAGATCTATACCAATGGCGCCAACGCGAATAACAGCGGCGGCAAGGTAGGTCCGGGCCTCAACGGAGGCACGCTGGGGAATACCGACAATGCTTACGGTTCTGCCAGCGGCATGGGTAGTACGGCAGGCAGCTTTGGCAGTAGCACCACCGGCGGATTTGGCAACAGCACGGGCGGGTTGAGCACCCATGGCGACGCCAGTTCGACCACCGGCGGCCTGGGTGGCAATACGGGGGTTGGCGGCAGCACCACCGGTGGCAGCGCCTTTGGCAGCACGGGTGGGGCGTTTGGCAGCAGCAACAACGCCAACAACCATCAGGGTGGCCAGCAATACAGCTCCGAAGACGGCAGCATCCGTATCAGCTCGGTCGATTCCAACAACCAGCTGTTGGTGCGCGCGCGGCCCTCGCAGTGGGGGGAAATCGAGCAGGCCATCAAGAAACTAGATAACGTGCCGCTGCAGGTGCAGATCGAGATGCGCATCCTGGAAGTGGACCTCTCCGGCCAGTTCCAGTTCGGCGTGCAGTGGTATTTGCAAGGCCTGGCCGGCGGCACCAACAACGGTGACGGCACCTTCACTCCGGGCGACAAGAACAACCAGCGGCAGATCTCGCTGGGCCAGGGCGGCAACACGTACAACCCCGGCACCAGCACCTCGCCGGGCGATGGGCTGTTCTATTCGTTCGTCAACAAGAACTTCCAGGTCGCGCTGCGCGCGCTGGAAGTCAACGGCAATACGAAGACGTTGTCCGCGCCGTCGATGGTGGTGCTGAACAACCAGGTCGCGCACATCCAGGTCGGTGACCAGGTGCCGGTCAACCAGACCTCGATCGTCACCGGCCTGGGGACGACCACCACGGGTTCGACCGCGAGCAGCGTCACCTACTTGCCGACCGGTGTCATTCTGGATGTGCAGCCGCGCGTCAATCCGGGCGGCCTGGTCTACCTCACGGTCCAGCAGCAGGTCAGCAATACGGTGGGCTTGGCCAACTCGCAGGGCAACTACACCATCCAACAGCGTGCGGTGGGCACCCAGATTGCCGTGCAAAGCGGTCAGACCGTGTTGCTTGGCGGCTTGATCCAGCAAAACGAGGACAACACGAATACGGGCATTCCCGGGCTGAATCAAATCCCGTTCCTGGGCCGCTTGTTTGGCACCACCAGCCGTAACCGCACCCGCACCGAGCTGATCGTGTTGATTACGCCACGCGTGATCACCAACAGCGAAGAGGCCAAGCAGGTGACCGACGAATACCAGCGCAAGTTCGAGTCGCTGGCGCCGCTGCGCACATCTGACGCAAGCCACGTACAGCCCTGAACGGACCGCCTGGGCGAATTCTGAGTAGGTTTATGCTCGCCATCCCCGCAGCTCTCGAGCCCCTCGGCTGTCGAGAGCTGCCGGATGATGGCTTATTCGGCGTCCTGGGCTGACACGAATAGTCGAAAGCATTTACTTCGAAACCCTCTCTATTGCCATAGACCATCGCAGCGCTGCGTCATATACCAAGCGCGGTGGGTGCGTTCGTGTATGAGCAAGGGTGAAACCAGGGCATGACGTGAGCACGTGGCGTCCGGCGCATGTCGGGCACACAGCGTCTCTACGTCAACTTATCCGTAGCGCGTTGGTCGCAAGGCGCTCTCGCAGGGGAAGCGATTGCGGGCGAGCTGAAGATCGCTAACCAGCACGTCGATATGCGAGCCGCGATCCGACCGGACGGCAGCCCCACCGGTGCCGCCTGGCGCGGTGCGCATGGTCTCCG
Source organism: uncultured Gammaproteobacteria bacterium (assembly GCA_963765335.1). GTDB lineage: Bacteria > Pseudomonadota > Gammaproteobacteria > Xanthomonadales > Rhodanobacteraceae > Dyella. The sequence continues at coordinate 83,379 of CAVXWA010000015.1, forward strand.
GTCCCATGCTGCTCTGGGCCCGCTCGGCCGTGCCCCGTCGCGAATGCGTCAGGCCTGCCGTAGGGCAGCCGACTCGCCATCCGATCGCATCCGTCAACTTAAAGAAGCCATCCCGAAGCGTCGCGCCGAACAGTCGATAGCGCCCTCCGAAGGAGCACACGGACTCATGTTCACCCCACAGCGCTCATCGCTGTTTCGACTCAGTGCCCTGGCCTTGGCCATCTGGCTGGTGGGTTGTCAGACCCTTCCGCAACCTCGCGATGACGGCGCGCTGCAGCGCGAGGCCATGGCCGGTACGCAAGACCCCGTACCGGCCCAGCGCCCGCTCAATACCCGCACGCAGCAGGACCAGGCCATCGCCTCGCAGTCACAGCTGCATGCCGGCACGGGCAAGTTCGTGCAGGCGACCGGATTGGCGCAGCCGCGTCCGGTGGCCAGCGGTGAAGGCGCGGTGACGTTCAACTTCGAGAACCAGCCGGTGCAGGCGGTGGTCAAGGCCATCCTGGGCGACCTGCTCAAGCAGAACTACACCATCGTGCCCGGCGTGCAGGGCAACATCTCGTTCTCCACTTCCCAGCCGGTGGACAGCAGCCAGGCACTGCCGATCCTGGAAACCCTGCTGTCGTGGACCGGCAATTCGCTGGTGCAGCGCGAAGGCCGCTATATCGTGCTGCCGTCGAAGGACGCCGTGGCCGGCAACCTGGTGCCCAGTCTCGGCGCCGTCGCGCCCTCGGCGGGGTTGCAGGCGCGCCTGTTCCCGCTGCGCTACATCTCGGCCACCGAGATGCAGAAGCTGATCAAGCCGTTCGCGCGCGCCGACTCCGTGTTGTTGGTCGATTCGTCGCGCAACCTCATCGTGCTGTCCGGTACGCCGCAGGAATTGGAGAACTATCAGCGCACCGTGCAGACCTTCGACGTGGACTGGCTGCGCGGCATGTCGGTCGGCGTGTTCAGCCTGCAGCGCGCCAATGTCAGCGAACTGATGCCCCAGCTCGACCAGATGTTCGGCCCCAAGGGCGATACGCCGCTGGCCGGCATGCTGCGCTTCATTCCGATCGAACGCACCAACGCGCTGGTGGTCATCAGCACCCAGCCGACGTATCTGAGGGAAGTAGGCGACTGGATCGCCAAGATCGATCATGGCGGCGGCAACGAGCCGGACCTGTACGTCTATGACGTGCGCAACATCAAGGCGTCCGATCTCGCGCAATACCTGGCGCAGATCTATACCAATGGCGCCAACGCGAATAACAGCGGCGGCAAGGTCGGTCCGGGCCTCAACGGAGGCACGCTGGGGAATACCGACAACGCCTACGGTTCTGCCAGCGGCATGGGTAGTACGGCAGGCAGCTTTGGCAGTAGCACCACCGGCGGATTTGGCAACAGCACGGGCGGGTTGAGCACGCATGGCGACGCCAGTTCGACCACCGGCGGCCTGGGTGGCAATACGGGGGTTGGCGGCACCACCACCGGTGGCAGCGCCTTTGGCAGTACGGGCGGGACATTTGGCAATAGCAACAACGCCAACAACCATCAGGGCGGCCAGCAATACAGCTCCGAGGACGGCAGCATCCGCATCAGCTCGGTCGATGCCAACAACCAGCTGATGGTGCGTGCGCGGCCCTCGCAGTGGGGCGAGATCGAGCAGGCCATCAAGAAGCTGGATAACGTGCCGCTGCAGGTGCAGATCGAGATGCGCATCCTGGAAGTGGACCTTACCGGCCAGTTCCAGTTCGGCGTGCAGTGGTATTTGCAAGGCCTGGCCGGCGGCACCAACAACGGTGACGGCACCTTCACGCCGGGTGACAAGAACAACCAGCGGCAGATCTCGCTGGGCCAGGGCGGCAACACGTACAACCCCGGCACCAGCACCTCGCCGGCGCGATGGGCTGTTCTATTCGTTCGTCAACAAGAACTTCCAGGTCGCGCTGCGCGCGCTGGAAGTCAACGGCAATACGAAGACGTTGTCCGCGCCGTCGATGGTGGTGCTGAACAACCAGGTCGCGCACATCGAGGTCGGCAACCAGATACCGGTCAACCAGACCTCGATCGTCACCGGCCTGGGCACAAACTCCACCGCGAGCAGCGTCACCTACTTGCCGACCGGTGTCATTCTGGATGTACAGCCACGCGTCAATCCGGGCGGCCTGGTCTATCTCACCGTCCAGCAACAGGTCAGTAATACGATAGGTATACGGAACGCCCAGGGTAACTACACTATCCAGCAGCGCGCGGTCGGCACCCAGATCGCCGTGCAAAGCGGTCAGACGGTGTTGCTTGGTGGCTTGATCCAGCAAAACGAGGATAATGCGAATTCGGGTATTCCTGGGCTCAATCAAATCCCGTTCCTGGGCCGTCTATTCGGCACCACCAGCCGCAACCGCAAGCGCTCCGAGTTGATCGTGTTGATTACGCCGCGCGTGATCACCAATAGCGAAGAAGCCAAGCAGGTCACCGACGAGTACCAGCGCAAGTTCGAGTCGCTGGCGCCGCTGCGGGCGCTTGATACAAGCCATGCACAGCCCTGAAGTGTCGATTCAGCCGACACGAATAGTCGAAATCATTGACTTCGATCTGCTCGTTTTTGCCATAGACCACCATGAGTCTGCCTGTAAGCCTAATACGGGCGATCAGGCGAAGGCGTGGTATGACGCAACATGCAACAGACCGTGCACGTTGAGGTGTAGTGACATTGCGCCGACTCGCCTCATGCGGTGCGTGCTTGCCGGCAGACGTGCAATCGAGTCGGCTACAGGTCGGCTCTCGATGGACACCCACAGACTGGTTTGACCTAGTCATTGCTACCGAAAGTCAGTTGGTGGCATTGCACTAGGCAAGACCTGAAGCGCACCTGCTTTCCTTGATGATGTGCAGAGGAGGCGGCTTCATGAAACTGATTGGATTTACTCTCGCGTTGGGCGTGTCGTTGGCGTTTCAGGCATATGCCGAGCAGTCGAAAATAACGATGGAAGTTCAACCATATATACAGCTGCAAGGTTGTTCCAGCATTCCTCCCAGAGGCTATGTGGTGGTTAAGGTGCTTCCAGCAGGAAAAATAGATTACGGCTGTGGCGGTGGCACGTTTGGCACTTACCTCGGAGCAGTTGTATACGACAGTTACTTCGACAAACCGGTCGGCGCCCAGATGACCATATGTGCGGGTGACTATCCGTTCCCCGATGGCTGGTATCAGGTGCGTTCGGTGCCTACGTCGTCTTGCTTTTTGGGGCAGGCGATGGCGTTGGTCATTCAGCGCTATTCGTAATCAGGCATTGTCACGCGTCTTGCCCGGCAGACATCGTGGCTGTCAGGGCAAGTCTGGAACGGCAGATCAGGCATCGATTTAGGGAAGGTCTGAATAAGCCTTTGTCCGTCATTCCAGCGAAAGCTGGAATCCAGCGCCTTCAGTACCTTACAAAGACACTGGATCCCAGCTTTCGCTGGGAAGACGGGCTTGTTCAGACCTTACCTAGCTCTCGAGACCATCGCTTCGTCATGGTTTGCTTCGCTCCCCAGTAGAGCCAAGGGCAACTTCGAAGACCCGTGAGTGCGTGGCGCTTGTCGGGTGGTTGCGTGATTCGTTGGACTGAGGTCGGTTCCCCGGCCTCGAAAGTTGGAAGCCCAGCACGATGCTCTCCGGGCGAGTTGGCGCTAACCCCCGTTATCATGTGTGCGATGACCGCACCGCCGTCCTTCCCGATTACCCCATTGCTGCCCGAGATCAGCGCCTCGCTCGCGGCGCATCCACGCCTCGTGCTGGAAGCGCCGCCGGGCGCCGGCAAGACCACGCAGGTACCCCTGGCCTTGCTCGGTCAGCCCTGGTTGGCCGGAACCAGGATTCTGATGCTGGAGCCGCGTCGCATCGCTGCGCGTGCGGCGGCGCAATTCATGGCGAAACAGCTAGGTGAAGAGGTCGGGCAAACGGTTGGCTACCGCATCCGTTTCGAGTCGAAAGTCAGCGCCGCGACGCGCATCGAAGTGGTCACCGAAGGCATCCTCACGCGCCTGATCCAGGACGATCCCGAGCTCAGCGGTTTCGGCATCATCCTGTTCGACGAATTCCATGAGCGGCATCTGGCTGGCGATCTCGGTGCCGCCTTGGCGCTCGACGTACAAGGCACGCTGCGACCCGACCTGCGCATCGTGGTGATGTCGGCCACGCTCGACGGCGAGCGCATCGCGCAGTGGCTGGATGCGCCGCGCATCAGCAGTCCCGGGCGCAGCTATCCGGTACGGGTGGAGTATCCGCCGGCACGCGTGCAGGAGAGCATGGAGCATCATCTCGCACGCATCGCCCGACAGGCCCTGGAGGAAAACGACGGCGACGTACTTGCCTTCCTGCCGGGGCGTCGCGAGATCGCACGCACCCAGGCGGTGCTCGAGCAATCGCTTACGCGTGACGATGTGGAAGTGGTCGCGTTGCACGGCGAACTCTCGCTGGCAGAACAGCAGTCCGCGTTGAATCCCGCGGAGCCCGGCACGCGGCGCATCGTGCTCGCCACCAATGTGGCGGAGTCGAGCGTGACCTTGCCCGGCATCCGTGCCGTGGTCGACAGCGGCCTCGCGCGCGAGCCGCGCTTCGATCCCAACTCCGGCTTCACTCGGCTGGAGACCGTCAATATCTCGCAGGCTTCCGCTGACCAACGTACCGGACGCGCCGGGCGCGTGGCCGAAGGCACGGCGTACCGGTTGTGGCCACAAAGCAAACGTCTCGATGCCTCGCGCACCGCTGAGATCGCGCAGGCGGAGTTGTCAGGCCTGGCTCTCGAGCTGGCGGCGTGGGGCATCACCGGCAACGGCGGCAACGATTTGTCGTGGCTGGATGTGCCGCCGACTGGCGCGCTGGCGCAGGCGCGTGAGCTGCTCATGCAACTCGCCGCGCTGGCCCCCGATGGGCGGATCACGGCACTAGGTCGGGAAATGCTCGAACTGGGTGCCACGCCGCGTCTCGGTGCTGCTGCCTTGCGCGCGGCGCCGGAGTGGCGCGCGCTGGTCGCTGATTTGCTCGCGCTGATGGAAGCGCGCTCGCCCTTACGCGGCGAGCAGGCGCGCAGCGACGACTTCCGTGCGCGCGTCAGCGCACTCCATGCTTGGCGCGATCGCCGCACTGCGGGCGCGCGTGGTGGTGTCGATACGGGTGCGCTGGCCGCGATCGAACAGGCGAGCAAAGGTTGGCGTCGCCGCCTGGATGTGCGCTCGGCGGCCAGCGGCATGCCCGATAGTCATGCCGTAGGCGATCTACTTCTGCATGCATTCCCTGATCGCGTGGCGCGCCGAGACGAAAACAATCCGCTGCGCTATACCCTGGCCAATGGTCGTGGTGCCCGTCTGCATGAAAACACCGCCTTGCATGGCGAGCCCTGGCTGGTGGCACTCGATCTACGATTCGAGGCGCGTGACAGCCTGATGCTTGCCGCCGCGCCGCTCGATCCGCGCATGCTCGAACGTGACTATCCGGCGCAGTTTCGCCGTGAGCGCGTATTGCGTTGGAACGACGAGCGCAATGCGGTCGAAGCCTTCGAGGAACAGCGTTACGCGGCCATCGTGCTTGAACGCCGCAGCGTGCCGGTGAAACCGGAAGACGCCTTGCCCGCCTTGATCGCCGCCGTGCGCGCCAAGGGCATCGACGCGTTGCCATGGAGCGAGAGCGCACGGCGCTTGCGGGCTCGCATGCAGGCACTCCGCGCATGGATGCCGGAGCTTGGCCTGCCTGATGTCTCGGATGCGGCATTGCTCGACACACTCGATGACTGGCTTGCGCCCTATCTCAACGGCAAGCGCCGCCTCGACGCCTTGAGTGCGGAAGAACTCTCGCAAGCACTCTGCACCTTGTTCGACTACGAGCAGCGCCGCCTGCTCGATGCCCAGGTACCCGAGAGCCTCACCGTACCCAGCGGCATGAGCCGCCGCCTCGAGTACGCCGAAGGCGAGCCGCCCGTACTCGCCGTCAAACTGCAGGAGCTGTTCGGTTTGGCCGACACGCCGCGAGTCGCGAACGGCCGCATTCCCGTCACCCTGCATCTGCTGTCGCCGGCCGGCCGGCCGATCCAGGTCACCCAGGACCTGAAAGGCTTCTGGGAACGCACCTATCCCGAAGTGAAGAAAGAGCTCAAGGGCCGCTATCCCCGCCATCCCTGGCCCGACGACCCGTGGACCGCGGCGCCGACGCATCGGGCCAAGCCGCGCGGTACTTAAATCCTGCTCAAGACTCCTGCGCCGGCATCGGTTCGCGCAGCGAAACGACCGGTCATGTAAAGCCACCCCTCCGCGCCTCTGCTGCGATCGAGGGGAGTCCCTCTTTGGTGACAGGCAGGGGAGGGTTGGGGAGGGGAAGCGCGGTCACGCGCCCGCATGACGCGGACTGCGGAGATTCTGAATGCAATCCAAGCTGATCATCCGCCCAATAATCGATGTTGTTCCCAATGGTGCAGGGCGAGTCTCTGCACGGGAAACGCGATGACGTTGCTCATCACGCTTGGCTGACAACGATGGGTGCGACTGACGAATTGACCGTGTCCATCGTGGCTACAAGGATTTGCGTTCACGCGCTCTGGAAGGTCAGCAAGGATGGTCAAGTGACGTGGATTCTCAGAGGCGAATTCCCATTGCCGAAGGACATTCAATGGGAGTCGTAGCGCCAGAGCAGGCAAAACGCGACCGCGAGTGCAGGTTATCGCTGGTCCGCCCAAGCGCGATGGCATTTGTCTTCGTCGCCCATGCGATCCTGCTTGGCAGTCTGTTCCTTCCGGTGGCGCCGATGGTGCGGACTCCAAAACTGGACGCACATGATGCTGCGTTGCAGGTTCGATTTTATTTTCCGATTAAAGTACGCCATACGCCTCAGGCAACAGCGATCCGAGGTGACGAAATCACCCAGCCCGTCGCGGAGAAGCAAGGACCAACGCGCGCATCCATTCCCGAGGAGGACAGCGCGACGCGGCCGGCACATGCCTCTCCCCGTATCGGTCAGGTCGACCCGCCTGCGTCACCGGCGGCCGCGGTATCGCTGCCATCGGGAACCGACTACATACCGGGCGGCGGAGCGCTTGGACAAGGAGGCGAGAAACCGTTGGGGAGGCAGAGCCTGCGCGTCCCCGGTGATTCCACCGCTCCCCACGCGCCGCGCTTTCGCATGGTCGATCCGCGCACGCAGGGTATCGGTGGCGTGGTGCGATTTATCGGAGGCTTGACCGGCGCGGTGGATTCGCACTGTCTCGACCTCGAGGCGTGGCAGGGGATGACGCCAGCGGAGCGCATCGCGAACCGCGTGTCTTCGGATGACATGCAAAAGATCGCGGATCGCTACGACTGCCGTGCTCCGCACCGGCGCGCGGATGGCGTGAAATGACGGTTAGCCAACGCCCGGGGGCGCAGACAACGGCGCGCCCGTTTCTTACCGGCGATTCAGCACCACACGGAATCCCTGATCGGGACCTTCGCCATTCGCTGCCAGGCTGCCCCGGAAGGCCGATGCGGCGCTGAAGTCGGCGCCCATCCAGCCGCCGCCCTTCCAGACCCGGCCAAAGCCGCTTTGACTTCCTTGAGGATCGGTTACATGAGCTTGCAGGTCTCCGCTCCAGTCCCAGCACCATTCCCTTACATTGCCCGACATGTCGTAAAGCCCTAACTCGTTGGGCTTCTTGCCGCCGACAGGCTTGGCTTGATCATGGTTCTGCTCTATCGCGGGCCAGCTCCAGGATCCCGATATAGTTTCATCGCCAGAGTTTCGCCAATACCAGGCGACTTCATCGACGTTATCGCTGCCGCTGTAGCTGTAACTCTTGCTTGCCTGACCTCCCCCCGCGGCATATTCCCACTCTGCTTCTGTCGGCAGTCGGTAACCGTTGGCGCCTGGGTTGATCGTTACCGTCCACCTTGTATGGTCGAGATACCCGAATCTAGGATCGGGTTGATTGTTCGGGTCCTGCTCGTCCTTGTTGATGTTGTAGTACGGCTTTAAGCCCTCTTTGATACTTCTCTTGTTGCAGTACTCGATGCTGTCGTACCAGTTCACCATTTCCACCGGCAAGTTGTCGCCTTTGAATTTCGATGGGTTGCTATCCATCACCTCGAGCCACTCTTTTTGCGTGACGTCGTATTTGCCCATATAGAAATCCGATACAACGACACCCTTTCCGTAGTAGTTGGATGTGGTGTTTTTGAAAGTGCCGCCCTTGACCAGGACGAAGTCGGCGGGCACTTGTCTCGCAGAGGCGCTGGCAACATTCGTGATAGCCGCCAAACCGGCGACGATGATGATGGCCATCAGGACGAATGGTTTTTTCATTGGGAGCCCCGCTTATCCGGACCAGAGAATCACATGCATTCAGATGAACCCAGGAATCGGGTGCCCGCAAAAGCGGCCGCACCCGGCAACCCTCGAATGCTTTGAATCTTTCTTTGAAATGCATAAAGCCGGCGGTTGGCGCCGCCGGCTTTAGCGATGTCAGAATACCTTCACGGTCTTTGTTACCACACCGTTGCGTTCACTTGCCCACTGGCGCCGTTATACGCCTCGGTCGCCAGGATCATGTAATTGAAGCTGCCCATGCTCATGCCGAGGCTCTTCCAGTGGCTGAAGTGGTTGCCCGTGGTGACGGTGCCGTTGCTGCCGATCGATGCGCCGCCCCAGGCATCCAGGTACTGCTCGAACGTCGCGGTGCCGATGATCGAGGGCTGGTTGACTTGCTGGTGCTCATACGTGCTGTAGGTGTGCCCATCGCTGGTCACGCTGCCTTTATACGTTGCATTCCCCGTATACAGCGAACCGAACTCGGTGATGTAATACTCGACGAGCGGGTTGGTGGTCCAGCCGTAGACGGATATGGTGTTATAGCCGCTGGCGGAGCCGACGTTGTAGCCCACGCTCATATTGCCGCCGGTACTCCAGCCTTTGCCGCCGACCACGTCACTGACGCCCGACCAGGTGATCGCGTAATTGCCAGGATAGGTGGATGCTGAAGGAAACGTCATGGTCGCCGAGCCACCACTGCTATACAGCGAGTAGTAGTAGCCGTTGTTGGTGCCCGTACCGTTGTTGCTTACCGACTGGGCGTTAACTGCCATCGAAGCGCAACTCGCCATGAGGGCGCAGAGCATTGCTTTTTGAACGCGCGACGAAACGAACGTAATTGCGTGCATACGAATTATCCCCGTTCCTTGAGGGCGCACGACAGCGACGCCACAGCACGCGCTGTAGCGAACCGACGCAGCCGTCAATGATGTCAAAGTAGACGCATCGCCACCCGCGTTGGGCGGCCCCCGTGTTACCTCCCCGGCCGATGGCTTGATGAACGGTCCAACACTCAGCTCAGTAGCTGATGTTGGCGCTCATGTTTGTCTCGGCACGACGCCGAGGTAAACGCGAGATTCAAAATGGTAGCGCTACCTTTAGTCGCGATTGAGTCTAAACACGGGTTTTCCGTAAAGTCAACCAATCGGCGATCGTCAGTGCTGCATGAGGTGCGATTCGGGAACTGCGACACATTATGGGGCGTGCCCGCCCATCCATTCGCAAGATTGTCCTGCAGGATAAGCGCCGCGGCATTTATCGATGTGCTTCCGAAGGTCGCATTGAGCGTCCTCTCCCGCATGCGCTGAGTGATCACCGGCAAGACGTTCGTCGCATGGCCTGTCGCTGCGGTTTGCCCGGTCGATTTCCCAGTCGAGGCCTATGGTCAGGACACCGTTCGCGCAAATTCAGCGCCAATGCTTTCGCTACATTGAGCTGAATTCGGTACTGGCCGCGATAGTGGACGATCCGGAGGACTGTGCATGGTCGAGCTACCGTGCCATGGGACAGGCAATGCCCGACGCCGTGACCGTGCCGCTCACGGGTGTCTGCGCACGGACAGACTAATTCGCCGCGCTCGACGTTCTCGGCGAGCAGGCCAAGTCCTCTAACGTGACGTTGCGAGAGATCTGGAAGGAGACCTGCACTGGCAACCGCAATCCACGCGTGTAGACTCCGGCGGAGTCACCGATGTACTCAGCCGTGCCGGGCATGGATCGCTGGCCCGACGTATGACTGACAGCAGAGCGTTTCCTCCAGCCACGAGGTACCTCCATGTTGATGCGTTGCGTTGTCTTCGTGCTTCTCCTTCTGTTGTTGGCGCCCGTTTCGGCGAAGGATGCTCCGACACCTGCTCCCAACATCACGGTGAAGGCCGACGCCCAGCGCACCACCTCAGCGGGGACGCAGTTTGTCGTTCCGGCGGACTGGACCATCCACACCCAAGGCAACAAGGTCACGCTGAATCCGCCGGAGTCCGGTTCGCAGGTGGTGCTGGTGGATGTGAGGGCGGCGGATGTGGATGCGGCAGTGGCCGCGGCGTGGAAAATTTACGGCCCGGCCAAGACCTGGCCGCTGCACGTCGCCACCGACAGTGCACCGCGCGACAACTGGGACCAGATCAAGGTCTATAGCTACGAAACCTCGGCCAACGACAAGCGCGGCGTGACCGCGATTGCGTACCGGCACGACGGTGGCTACACCGTGCTTATCTATGACGTCGCCAACGCGGTTGGCGAGAAGCGCGCGTCGCAGCTGCGTGCCATTTCGGACCGCCTGCTGCCGAAGGGTTACAAGCGCGAGACGTTCGCCCACAAAAAGGCGCATCCCTTGGATGTCGAGCGCGTCGAAGCGCTCAAGGCGTTCGTGGAAGAAGCGCGCAAGGCCTATGACGTGCCGGGCGTGGCCATCGGCCTGATCGACCACGGCAAGGTCGTCTTCGCGGGTGGCCTTGGCGTCCGCGAGATCGGCAAGCCCGAGCTCGTCGATGCCGATACGCTGTTCATGATTGCCTCGAACACGAAGGCACTCACCACGCTGATGCTTGCGCGTGAGGTCGACCAGCATCGGTTCGACTGGGATACGCCGGTGACCCAGGTGATGCCATCGTTCAAGCTTGGGGACGCCGATACCACGCGCCAGGTGCTGATGCGTCACCTGATCTGCGCGTGCACGGGCATGCCGCGGCAGGACATGGAATGGTTGCTCAATAGCCGCGATGCCACGCCGGATACCGTGCTGAAGGCGCTGGCGGGCATGCAGCCGACGAGCAAGTTCGGCGAACTGTTCCAGTACTCCAATCTGATGGCGGCCGCCGCCGGCTATATCGGCGCGCACACGCTCTACCCGCATATGGAACTCGGCGCATCCTACGATCTCGCCATGCAGAAACAGGTGTTCGATCCGCTGGGCATGCGCCTGACCACGTTCGATTACGAGCGCGCGCTGCTTGCCGATCACGCGACGCCGCATGGCCTGGATGTCGACGGCCATACCGCCGTGGCCAATATGGGCATCAATAATTCGATTCGGGCGGCGCGACCGGCGGGCGCCGCCTGGAGCGCCGTTAGCGACATGCTGCGCTATGTCCAGATGGAGCTGGATAACGGCCTGCTTCCGGATGGACAGCGCTATGTGTCGGAGGCTGCATTGCTGGAGCGGCGCAAGGCCAATGTCGCCATTGGTACGACGGCCAGCTATGGCATGGGCCTGATGGTCGATCACACCTGGGGCGTACCGGTAGTCCACCACGGTGGCGACCTGACGGGATTTCACTCCGACATGTTGTGGTTGCCGGAGCAGGGTGTGGGCGCCGTGATACTCACGAATGCCGATACGGGCATGTTCATTCGTGGCCCGTTCCAACGCCGTCTGCTGGAGGTGTTGTTCGATGGCAAGCCGCTGGCACAGGGTGACATCGACGCCGGCGTGAAGCGGCTCAAGGCCCAGATTGACGCGGAGCGGAAGCGCCTGACGGTGCCTGCCGATGCCGCGGACGTCGCCAAACTAGCGAACCACTACCAGAACGCGCTGCTTGGAAGCATCCAGGTGCAGCACGACAGCAAGCATACCGTGTTCGACTTCGGCGTCTGGCATAGCGACGTTGCCTCGCGCAAGAACGACGATGGCTCCGTCTCGTTCGTGACCATCTCGCCGGGCGTCGACGGTTTTGAGTTCGTCGTTGCGGGCAAGCCCGACGGCCGCAAGCTCGTATTGCGCGATGAGCAGCATGAGTACGTTTACGATGCGGCGAAGTAGGGTGTGCGAGTGCTGCCCCTGGTGCACGCCCGTCATTCCAGCGGCTCTCAACAGCCGAAGGGCTGGTCAAGCTGGAACCCAGCGACTCTGCTCGGCTCTCAAGGCACTGGATCCCAGCTTTCGCTGGGATGACGGTGTCGGAAGCTTGTCGTTGACGGTCCTCTCACGTCGAGGTGATAGGTGATGTTGAAGCTCATCAAGCCGCTGTATCTCGTCGTCGCCTGTCTCGCCGCATCGAGCGCCTGCGCGGATACCCTCAACGTGCCGCAGATTCACCTGGCGAGAACCATCACGCAGACGTATCGGTGCGCCGGAGGCAAGTCGTTGCAGGTGACTTACTTGAACGCGGCGAACGGCCAGAGCTTTGCGCTGGTTCCCGTCGATGGCAAGCCGCTGCTCTTTGTCGACACCCTTGCTGCGTCGGGTGTCCGCTACCAGGCGGGTCGGTACCTATGGTGGAACAAAGGCAATCACGGCGATCTCTACGACGCCATGCAGGGTGAGCATGCGGCGCCTGTCGTGGCGGGTTGTTCTGCGGGGAAATGACCGGTATCCGCGCCCGCGGGCAGAAGCGGAGTGCACTAGCAACGCCGGCCCGGTGCCGATTAAGTCTTTCATAAGGCGGTTGCTGGATAATCGCAGAGCCGCCGCGGGCGGTGGCTCATTCGGCCAGGTGACGGGAGTTCTCGGTTCGTGCACATCCTTCTTGTCGAAGACGACGCGCATCTGGGCGACGCCATCCAGCGCGCGCTAGAGCGCCTGGGTTACACGGTGTCCTGGCTGCGGGATGGCCGCTCGGCATCCAGCGCGATACGCGATCGGACGGCGGACCTGATCCTGCTCGACCTGGGATTGCCGGGCAGGGATGGCATCGAGGTGCTCACCGAGGCGCGTCGTGCGCGCATTGAGACGCCGGTGCTGGTGATGACGGCGCGTGACGGGCTTTCCGCTCGTGTCGACGGTCTCGATGCCGGTGCCGACGATTACATGATCAAGCCCTTCCATGTGGAAGAGTTGGCGGCACGCATTCGTTCGTTGAGTCGGCGCATGCGCGGCCTTGCGGTCAATCGCATTGACGTTGGTGCGCTGAGCCTGGATCTCGGTACGTCCGAGGTCACCTTCCGCGGCGAAACGGTGGACCTGACGCGGCGTGAGTTTTCGCTGCTGCAGGCACTGATGGAGAACGCCGGGCGGTTGGTTCGGCGAGAGAGCCTGGAGAACTCGCTGTACGGTCTGGATCACGTGGTCGGCAACAACGCCTTGGAAGTGCTGGTGCATTCGTTGCGGCGCAAGTTGAGTTTCGAGACGATCCGCAACGTGCGTGGCTTTGGCTACATGATTCCGCGGGATCCGAAGTGACGCCGGCCAGTCTGCGGGAGCGGCTGCGCTGGTTGATTCTTGGCGTGATCGCCGTGGTGCTGTTGCCGTTAGGTGTCTACAGTTTCCGGCGCACGGTTCACGAGGTGGGTGAATTGTCCGATGGGCGCCTTGCGCAATCGGCGCGCACCTTGCAGGTGTTGATCGAGAACGGGGGGCTGTCGGCGCTGCAAGGTGGCGAGGCGGGTCGCGTGGTGGTGGTGCCGATCGCCACCAAATCCGTGCAGGAACGTGTGCTGCATGGCGAAACCAACGAATCGGAAGTCGGCTTCCAGGTGTTCGACCGTAACGCGCAGCCATTGCTGGTCACCGCCAACCTGAGCGCCTTGCCCCCGCCAGCGGCCGACAGCGTGGGCTTCCGCGACCTGCGGATTGGGCGCTACCGCTGGCGCATGTTCACGCTGCCGCCGGGCGCCGATGGCATCGTGATCCGCGCGGCCGAGCGTTACGACAGTCGCAGCGACATCACGGTGGCGCTGTGGCTTGAGCATGCCTTGCCGCCTCTGGTCGCGCTGCCGGTACTCGCGCTGCTGGTCGGCTGGGCGGTGCGACGGGGACTGCGGCCGCTGGACGTATTGGCCGAGCGGCTGACCGCGCGCCAACCGGGCAGCCACGACACGCTCGAAATCGCGCAAGCTCCGCGTGAGCTGGAGCCGGTCGTGGCGGCACTCAACGAACAATTTGCACGCCTTGAAGATGCTCTCGAGCGCGAGCGTCGCTTCAGTGCGGATGTGGCGCATGAGCTGCGGACGCCGTTGGCGTCGACCATGATCAATCTTGAGAACGCCGAGGCGAGCCGTTCCACGGGAGAGGCGGATGTCGCGCTTGCCGGCGCCCGCCAAAGTCTGGCCGCGCTGGCCAGGCGGGTGGAACAGCTGTTGTCGCTGGCGCGGCTGGAGACCAGTTCGCGCGTGGGGCACCGCGCCGAGATCGACCTGGTTGACGTTGCCACCACGGTCATCGAAGAACTTTCGACGGTGATTGGCGATACGGATGTCGAGCTGGACGTGGCGCTGTCCGCCGAGCGCCTGCCGGTGTCCGGCTATGAGGTGGCGTTGGCTGCGTTGCTGCGGAACCTGCTGGAGAACGCGCTACGCCACGTTCCAGCCGGAGGTCGCGTGCAGCTATCGGTGGGGCGCGAAGGGGATCTAGCGGTGATCGATGTCATCGACAATGGCGAAGGCATCCCGCGTGAGCGTCGCGATGCCGTATTCGCACGCTTCCACCGCGAAGCCAGCAGTCGCGGCGAGGGCTACGGGCTGGGTCTGTCCATCGTGCAGCGTGCCGCCCAGTTGCATGATGCCTCCATCGAATTGCTTGATTCGCCGTTTGGGCAGGGATTGCGTGTGCGCGTGCGCGTTCCGTTGCGGGATGGCGCAGAAGCGGTGGTGCCGGACTCGGTGTAAGGCGAGAGCACCCCTCCCCAGCCCTCCCCTGCAAAAGCAGGGGAGGGAGTAGGTGTGCGGTACGCCGGGGCCGCTCTTCCTGCATGCGGAGGGGGGCGGCGCAGGCACTACAAAGTCAACGCTAAGGCAAGTCCGTTAGGGTGTGCGCTCCCCCACCGAATCCCGGGTCTATCGGTGTTGTTTCCCAGCTTTCTTCGCTATCGACGCGTCACTGCGCATCGCCTGTCGGCGGGCATGCTCCTGGCCGCCCTGATCGGAGCCGGACTTGCCGGCTGCGCCACCTATAAGCCGCTGCCGCTGCCCACGCAGGCGGAGTCGGCCTCGTCGCTGTCGCAGTTGCAGGGTTATGCGGGCACCACCCTGCCGCTGGATTCGGCAGCCGTGGAGCGCCTGGTCCTGCTGAACAACCCCGACCTGCGAACCGCGCATGCCCGTCATCAGGCGGCCCAGGCACAGCGTCGGCAGGACAGTGTGCTGCCCAATCCCGTGGTGGGTGGCAGCATCGGTTATCTGCTCTCGGGCGTGGGCGATGCCACCGCATGGACCGCTTCGATCAGCCAGGATATCGCCTCGCTGATCACGCTCAGGCCACGTCGCGAGGCAGCCAAGGCGGCGGCCGACGAAGTCGACGCGGGCCTGCTGTGGGAGCAATGGCAGACGCTTGGCAAGGCGCGGCTGCTGGTGATCGGCCTGGTCGAAGGGGATCGCCAGATCCAGTTGCAGCAGCAGGCACTGGATGCGCTGAAGCAGCGCGAAGCGCGGATTACCCAGCAAGTCGGCAAAGGCAATCTCGAGCGCCTGAGCGTCGAGCCCGATCTCTCCGCCGCGGCCGATGCACGTGCTTCGATGGATGACCTGCAGCGTCGTCGCCTCGACCTGCTGCAGCAACTGACAGCACTGCTGGGCCTGAAGCCCGACGTCGTGGTGCCGCTCGCGCCGATGGCGCGTGCGGACCTGGATGCGACATCGATCCAGAGTGAAGCGGCAACCATCAGCCGTCGCCGACCGGACATGGTGGCCTTGCAGCTTGGTTATCAGGTGCAGGACGCCAGCTTGCGCGCTGCGGTGCTCGCGCAGTTTCCGCCGCTATCCATTGGTTACGACGCGTCGCAGGACAATAGCCGCGTGCGCAACGGCGGTCCGGCGGTGTCGTTCGCCTTGCCGATCTTCGATCGCAACCAGGGCAATATCGGCGTCGCACGCGCCACTCGCGAGCAACTGCATCAGGAATACGTCACGCGCCTGGCCACGTCGCGCGATGAGGTGAATGCCTTGCTGGCGCAATACGCGCAGCTGCACGCGCAATGGCTGGCCCTTGCTCCGGTCACCGCCGATGCCGTCAATGCCGCGGCCCAGGCCAAAAAGGCGTGGCAGGCGGGGCTGCTTGACCTTCGTAGCTATGTCGATCTCGACGTGGCCGCCATCAACCGCCAGATATTCATGATCGCGCTGGAGCAAGCCATGCTGGAACAGCAGGCGGCGCTAGAGCTGCTGGTGGGACGCGGCATGCCAAGTTCACTTGACCAGGATGTAATCGCCCCATGATTTCCCGACTGCCATGGTTTGTTCCGGCCATCGCCGCCCTGGCGCTTACGGCCTGCTCCGGCGGCGAGACACCCGAAGCATCCGCCGTGAGCGCGGCCGTCTCCACCACGCCGGTCCGCCAGGGCAGCCTGCCCGATCTGGTCGTGGCTTATGGCACGGCCGGTCCTGCCGCTGATGCGGCGCTGGTGATGAATGTGCAGGCGGCGGGGCGCGTCACGCAGTGGGCCGTGACTCCCGGTACGCCGGTGAAGCGTGGACAGCGACTGCTTTCATTCGAGCTGGCGCCCTCGGCGGTGGCGACCTATCTACAGGCATTGAGCGCGCGCAAGCTGGCAGAAACACAGCGCGCCCACACGTCCGAATTGCTGGCACAGCAGCTGGCCACGCGCGATCAGCTGGAACAGGCCGACAAGGCGTTGAAGGATGCGCAGGCCAACCTCGATGCCTTGGTCCAGCAGCAGGGCAGTGCCGCGAAGCTCGAACTGACCGCACCGTTTGACGGCACCGTGGTGACGGTCGATGCCGCGCAAGGCGATGTGCTGCAGCCCGGGGCCCCGCTGTTGTCGGTGCATCGTGGCGACGGCCTGGTGATTACCGTGGGCATCGAGCGCCAAGCCATGGAACGCGTGCATGCGGGGGCCAAGGTCGAGTTGACGCCGCTGGATGCCGCCGAGCCGATGCATGGCACGGTACGCCGCGTTGCCCGCGCCTTGAATCCGCACACGCATCAGCTCGACGTGGAAGTCGTGCCGGATGGCACGCCTGTCGCTGGCGAGGGTTTCCGTGCGGATATCGTGGTCGGCCAAGCGCATGGCTGGCTGCTGCCGCGCGACGCCGTGCTCGGTGACGAAGACGATCGTTATGTGTTCCAGGTCGCCGACGGCAAGGCGGTACGGGTGCCGGTGCAGGTGCTCGGCGAATCGGACAGCACCAGCGTGGCAAGCGGCAAACTCGACGCGCATCACCCGTTGGTGACCGTGGGTGCCGCCCAGCTCGATGACGGCATGGCCGTTCGCGTCGCGGCGCCGGACGCTCATCCATGAATAGCTCCATGTTTCTCGCCCGGCATGCCCGGGCCATCGTGATCGTGGCTTTTGCGCTGGCGCTCGCTGGCCTGGCAAGCGCCTTCACCTTGCCGGTCGGCTTGTTTCCGCAGGTTTCGTTTCCGCGCGTGGTGGTGGATCTTGATGCGGGTGACCGTCCGGCCGACCAGACCTCACTGTTGCTGACGCGACCCGTCGAGGAGGCGATTCGCACGGTGCCCGGCGTGGCCGGCTTGCGTTCGGAAACCACGCGCGGTTCGGCGCAGATCTCCATCGACTTTGGCTGGGGACGCGACATGGTGGCGTCGACCCTGCTGGTCGATTCGGCCATCGCGCGCGTACTGCCGAGCTTGCCACCGGGTGCGACCTATAACGTGCGTCGCATGGACCCCACGGTCTTCCCGATCATTTCCTATGCGCTGCAATCGGACACCCTATCGCCGGTCGCACTGCGTGATCTGGCCCAGTATCAAATCGTGCCGTTGCTCGCCTCGGTAGAGGGCTTGGCCCGCGTCGACGTGCAAGGTGGCGAAACCGCCGAGCTGCAGGTCGAGGCCGACCCGCGCAAGCTCGCGCAATACGGTCTGAGCCTCGATGATCTGTCCAGTGCGCTGGCCGGCGCCAACCAGCTGCAGGCGGTCGGACGCCTGCAGGATCGCAACAAGCTCTATCTGGTCGTGGCCGATCACTCGCTGAAGCGGATCGAGGCGATCCGCCAGGTCATGCTGAAGAACGATCCGCATGGCTGGGTGCGTCTTGGTGACGTGGCCACCGTGCGCGATGGCTACGTTCCCCAGTGGATCAAGGTCAGCGAGGACGGTCGCCCCGCCGTGCTGTTCAACGTCTTCGAGCAACCGGACGGCAATGCCGTGCAGATTGCGCAGCAGGTGCGCGAGAAGCTGGCGACGTTCCGCCTGCCCGCTGGCGTCAAGCTCAGGTCCTGGTACGACCAGAGCGAGCTGGTGGTGGAATCGGCCAACAGCGTCCGCGACGCGGTGCTGATCGGCCTGCTGCTCGCCGCCGCCGTGTTGCTGTTGTTCCTGCGCAACCTGCGCGTGACCCTGATCGCCATGCTGGTGGTGCCGGTGACGCTCGCAGTCACGGTCCTGCTGCTGCAGGTCATGGGCTTGAGCTTCAACATCATGACGCTGGGCGGCATTGCCGCGGCCGTGGGCCTGGTGATCGACGACGTCATCGTGATGGTGGAGCATGTCGCGCGTCGTGCCGGTGCCGAAGTGGGCGGCGGTCCGGACGCGGTGCTGCCGGCGGCACGCGAGTTCCTGTCGCCACTCACGGGTTCAAGCCTTGCCACGTTGATCGTGTTCATTCCGCTGGGTTTGCTCAGCGGGGTCACGGGCGCATTCTCCAAGGCCTTGTCGGTGACCATGGCGAGCGCGCTCACCGTGTCGTGGCTGGTGGCCGCTTGGGTGGTGCCGCCGCTGTTGCGTCGGCTGGTCGACTTCACGCAGTGGCGGGATCCAGGTTTCAGTCACGAGAAGTGGCTGGCACGCACCCATGCCACGCTTTACGACGGTCTGGCGCGCCGTCCCGCATGGCTGCTCGCGGTCGTTATTCCCTTGCTGATCGTGGGCGGCATCGCGTTTACCCGCGTGTCGACGGGCTTCATGCCGGCCGTCGATGAGAGCGGCTTCGTGATGGACTACTACACGAAACCCGGTACCTCGCTGCCCGAAACGGCACGCCAGATCAGCCAGGTGGAGGCGATCCTGCGGCGCATGCCCGAGGTCGATACGTTCTCGCGCCGCCTCGGCACGGGTCTGGGCGGCGATCTGGGGCAGTCCTATCACGGCGATTTCTTTGTGCGGCTCAAGCCCGGGCATGAGCGGTCCACCGAGGACGTGATGAGCGATGTGCGCGCTCATGTCGAGCAGGAAATTCCCGGTGTGGACGTCGAGCTGGCGCAGCTGATGGAGGATCTGATCGGCGACCTCACCGCGGTGCCGCAGCCGATCGAGATCAAGCTGTATGCCGCTCATCCCGAGCAATTGGTGCCGCAGGCCGAAAAGGTGGCCAAGGCGCTTGCCGATATCCCCGGCGTGGTCGACATCAAGGACGGCGTGCAGCTGGCCGGCGATGCGCTGAACGTGGATGTCGATGCCGACAAGGCGACGCTTGAAGGCATGACCGTGCAAGCAATAACCCAGGCGGTGAACAACGCGCTCACCGGTGTCGTGGCGACACAGTTGCCGTCGGCGACCAAGAGCGTAGGTGTGCGCGTGCGCATGCCCAATGCGACGCAGTGGCGCATTCCGCAGTTGATCGCGCTGCCCATCAAGGCGCCCGATGGACATGTGTTTCCGCTGGGACGCGTCGCGTCGGTCACGGCCGTCACCGGTCAGCCGCAAATTTCCCGCGAGAACCTGCAACAGATGGTGGCCGTCACTGCACGCATCGAAGGCCGTGGCATCGGTGCGAGCGTCGCCGACGTGAAGAAGCTGCTGGCCCAGCCGGGCATGCTCGACGCCGATATGCGCTACGAACTCGGCGGCTTGTACCAGCAACAACAGATCGCCTTTGTCGGCCTGAGCAAAGTATTCCTGATGGCCTTGGTGGCCGAGTTCGTGCTGTTGCTGTTCCTCTATGGCCGTCCGGGACTGGCCCTCATCGTGATGGGTTGCTCGCTGTTCTCGGCCACCGCGGTGTTCATCGCGCTGTGGCTTTGCGGGGTGGATCTGAACATCACGGCGATGATGGGCATGACCATGATCATCGGCATGGGCACCGAAATGGCGATCTTCTACGTGTCCGAGTACGTCACCCTGGCACGCGAGATGTCGCCGTTCGCGGCGCTGCGCGCCGCCAGCCGGGACCGTCTGCGGCCGATCACCATGACCACCCTGGCGGCGATCCTGACCTTGTTCCCGCTGGCGCTCGCCCTGGGGCAGGGCGCAGGCATCCAGCAGCCGCTGGCCATCGCCATCATCGCGGGCCTCACCCTGCAGTACCCCTTGGTGCTGCTGGTGATGCCGACGCTTATCGGTCTCACCTTGGGCCGCAAGCATCGCACCGCCGGGCCATGACCTTCATGGCCCGTCAGGGACGCGTAAGCATGGGCTTGCGTTTGATCGGCGCAAGCTCCCTGTGAAAGACTAGTCAGTCTGTAAGCAAGGCAGTGCAAGATCCATCCATGAAATCCAGGCTTGGTCGTCTCGGCACGCTGCGGGTGTCGCCCGCGCTGCTGATGTTGTTGCTGCTGCCGCTGTTGACGGTGTTGCCCGCCGTGCCTATCGACGAGACGCGCTATCTGAGTATCGCGTGGGAGATGCGCCAGACGGGAAGCTGGATAACCCTGCATCTCAACGGCTTTCCATACTTCGACAAGCCGCCACTGCTGTTCTGGTTGGTCAATGCCAGCTGGAGCGTTCTGGGCACCTCCCTGTGGTCGGCGCGCGCCATCGTGCTGTTGTTCGGCATGGGCTGCGTCGAGCTGTGCCGTCGGCTGGAGCATCGTCTCGCGCCGGATGCCTCGGGGCAGGCCGCATGGCTGCTGATGGGATTCATCTTCTTTGCCCTGTTCAGTGGCGTGGTGATGTTCGACGTCACCTTGAGTTTCTGCGTGCTGCTTGGCTTCCTGGCCATCGTCACCTATGTGCAGACCGGCAGCAGCAGCGCACTGCTCCTGCTCTTCGTCGGCAGTGTCCTGGGCGTGCTGGCCAAGGGGCCGGTGGCCTTGCTGCACCTGGCGCTACCGATCCTGGCGACACGCTGGTGGTCGGTCGCCGAGAAGCCCCCGTCCTGGCGCAAGGTGATCGCCATGGTGCTGGTCGCGGTGGCCGGCGGCTTGCCTGCGCTGCTCTGGGCTTGGGCCGCCGTGCATAACCTCAGTGCTACGGACGCGCA
Organism: uncultured Gammaproteobacteria bacterium; assembly: GCA_963765335.1. Classification (GTDB taxonomy): domain Bacteria; phylum Pseudomonadota; class Gammaproteobacteria; order Xanthomonadales; family Rhodanobacteraceae; genus Dyella. The sequence continues at coordinate 104,660 of CAVXWA010000015.1, forward strand.
TAACCTGTTGCTGCGGCAGACGGCGGGGCGCGTGGTGGAGAGTTTTGCCCACAAACGTCCGTTCTGGTGGTATCTCCCGTGGCTGCCGGTGCTGCTATTGCCGTGGCCCATGCTCTTGCGCTGGCGCCGCGTAAGCGTGGTTGCACGTGAGGGGGCCGGTTCCGCCGCGGCGCGCTTCGGCCTGAGCGCTTCGGTTCCGGCCTTGATGGCCTTTTGTCTGGTGAGCGGCAAGCAGTTGCACTACCTGTTGCCCCTGCTACCCGGCGTTGCCCTTCTGCTGGGCACCTGGCTGCGCCGAGATCGCGAGCTGCTTTCCTCTCGGCGCATGTGGGCCATGGTGGTCGTGTTCACCGTCCTATGGCTGTGGTCCAGATTCGGCAGGCCGCCGATGCCTCTTGTGGACATTAATGGTGACACCGCCATCTGGCTGCATCTGTTGTCGGCTTCGCTCATCGCGCTGGCGGCGCTGTACCTGCTGATCAGCCGCCGCGTGCGTGCGGAGCGGCGGGCCACCGTCGCCATGCTGTTGCTCACCATGGCGCTATTGCCGATCGCACGCGTGCAGGTGCTCGGCGCGATGGACCTGAGCGTCATCGCGCAACGCGTGGCCAGCTTGCGCGAGCGCGGTGTTCCCATCGCACGCTCGGATGACGAGCCAGGGCTGATCACCTTCCTGGCCCGGCTGCCCGAGCCACTTGCCGGGGCGCCCGATCCGATCGTGTGGGCGAAGCAGTACCCGGATGGCTATTTCCTGTTCTACTCCGGTCGAGGAAGCGTGCCGACCGACGTCGAGGACTCGGCAAAGTTCGCCAATGGATGGGTGGGCCTGGTGTCATCCCGGGCCGCGTTGGCCAATCCCCAACTATTGAGTCGCCCGCCCAAATCGAAGCGTGGCTTGGCTGTCAACTGACGATGCCGGTCTGCGGCGGCATATGGCCGAGGTCGTTGTTCACCACATGCCCGCCGGTGTCGGCCTTGGGCTCGGCAGAAACATCGCTGATCTCGCCATAGACCACACGATTGCGCCCATCGCGCTTGGCGCGGTAGAGCGCGTTGTCGGCATCGATCATGAGCTGGCGCAGCTCGTAACCGCTGCGGTCGGTGGAGGCCACGCCGAAACTCGCGGAGATTGCCACGTCGCGGGTCTCTCCATTCACGGGCGTTGCGGCAATAGCCTGGCGAATCATCTCGGCTTTCTCTCGTGCCTGCGCCGGTCCGCATTCGGGAAGAAAGATCGCAAACTCTTCGCCGCCCAGACGCCCGAATACATCGCGCGGACGCAGATGCGCCTGGCATGCGGCCACGGTGCGCTTGAGCACCATGTCGCCGACGCCATGCCCGTAGGTATCGTTGACCAGCTTGAAATGATCCAGATCCATCAGGATCAGGCAGGCGCTTCGGGTGGATTTCGCTGCCTGCCGCAGCGCCAGCTCCGCGGCGTCGACAAAGTGCTGCCGACTGTAGATGCCGGTCAGGCTGTCTTGCTGGGCCAGTCGCATGAAACGCAGCTGTGAGCGTTTGAGGCGATACAGCCACAGCGCAATGGAGGCGAGAAACATCAGCAACAAGGCGATGTAAAGGCGACCGTTCTCCACGGCCTTGCGATCAAGTTCGCGCTGGAGCTGCAGGATGCTGTTCTGCTTGTTCAGCGTTTCGACTTGCAGCTTGTTGGCGAGGAGTTGCTGTTTGACCGTCTGGTATGCGAGTGCGCGCGCGCTGATGTCGTCAAGATAGCCTTTGTCTGCGGCCATGAATTTTTCATGGTAATCGAGCGCGGCGTGGGCATTGCCTTGTTGCGCTTCGACTCGATAGAGCACTTCGTAGGCCTGACTCAGCGATTCGGCATATTTACTTTTAACTGCATCATTGAGGGTGGCAAGAGCAAACTTTCGCGCCTGCGTGGCATCGCCCAACCGCAGATAGGCCTGTGCGAGCAGAGCATCGAACGTCGCTATCTGGGCCGGATAGCCGTACCCGCGTACGTCGGCGTAGTTTCGTTGGAGCAACGCTATGGCGTCGGCGGTACGGTCCTGCTGAAGGTCGAGGGTTGCAATGTCGCTGCGTACCGCATTGGCGATCAGGTTTTCGCCGACTTTAACGCATACATCGATCCCCTCTTGAAACCGCGAAATTATCGACTGCGTTTGTCCGCTGCGGAACTGCGCATGAAGCTTTATATACATCGCCTGACACGCGTGCCCTTGGAGCGCCGGGTCACCAAGAACCTTGTCCGCATAATTTGCGGAGAGGTCGTACTGACCTGCGGTACTCAGGAACTGCGCAGCTTCAGCGAGCGCCTGGTAGCGGGCTTCGTTGTCTGAAATGTGCGGCAATTGATCAAGCAACTTATCCAGTTGAATGAATGCATCTTGGTAGCGACGCGCAATGCCAAGAATATTGATGAGGGTGGCTGACGCACGGTAGCGTAGCGTGTCATCCGGAGACTGCTTGATGACATCGCTTAGCAATGGCCCGGCTTCGACATACCTTCCCTCGTAGGCTACTTCCCATGCGTCCAGATAACGCAGATGCCACTGTTGAACGGAGGTGAGGCTTGCCGCATTGCGATCGAGTTGGTCGAGCCGTTTTACGAACTCCGCGTGATTGGACGTCTTTATGCTGTCGGCGTGCGCAAGCAGCTGCGGGGCATCCTCGGCTGGAGGCACGGCCGCGAAGGCCGTGCCCACAAACAAGCTCAGGAGCAGGATGGCTCCTGACAAAGAAACCCGGCTTGCCAAGCTGCCGGCCCGGGACATGGGTCAGGCCGGCGTGTCGATCAGGTGTTCGGGTGGCGACGCTTTCCGCGAGGAACTCTTCTGAGGGACAGCTTCGTCGTCCTCATCTTCGCCTTCGCCTTCGCCTTCCTCTTCTTCGTCTTCCTTGCCAGGCGTGGTTTGAATGCAGAACATCGGCCCCTGGTGCAGCAGCGCGTAGAGCTCAGACGTGCTCTTGGCGATAATGGCTGCGCCCAGCTCGGACTCGATCTGCGTTTCAGTCAGTGCCAGTGTCAGTTCGTCCTGCGAGGCGTAACGCAGCTGCGCGTCCTTGCCCATTCTTTCGAGAAAGTCGATAACGCTCGACATAATGATGACCCCCTAGTCGTTGTGTGTCGCGAAGTTTTTCCCCGAAACTCACGCCTGTGCCTCTCCCCAGGAATCGACGTGGAGCCCGATCATATCTCCCTTCTTTGCCGAAAATGTGGATGCCTGGGCATCCTCGTGGGCCGCCTCGTTGGCATGGCCGCCGGCGGCGCGCTCCTGCACCCGGTCGTCAGGCATCCTCAACGGCGAGATCCAGGGCGGTTAGCCGCGCGCGTATCTCCAGGTCAGGCTGCATGGCCCGCGAAGGCGGGATGGCTAGCGTATCCGCCATGGTGAGATCGGCATCAGGCAAGGCTTGCAGAGGCAAGCGTTCGATCCGCGGCGACTGGATGGGCAGTGTCGCTGCACGGTAAATGATGACCTCGTGATCCAGCGGATAATCGCGAGCCAGCAACTCAATCAGCACCTGGCGGTAAGCGGCGCCGGTGGCAAAGCGCCTGGTGGTCTGGTCGCCAGCAAGGCCCACCTGCCACAGCACCAGCCAGGCACTTGGATCGATGCAACGTCGATAAAGCATGTACTGGCTGGTCTCGTAATGCTGGCAGCCGTACGTGCCCGGGTCGATGCCCAGATCGGCATAGAGGCAGTCTTCGGACGAGATGCCGGGTTCCATATGAGCCGAGTAGCCCTCCTGTCGAGCCACTTCGATCGCCTTATGCGGCGCCCATGCGAATACGCCTGGATGCCCGTAAAACACCGCGCATACGCGTTTTCCTGCGCGTACCTCGGTCATGATGGCGTCGACCATTTCCCGATAGGTTTGCTGACGCGGCTTACCGTCCCGGTAATACGGCTGCAGACTGCGCACGTCCGCGTGCATCTTCGTGAGCCAGAGTTCGACGATGCCGTCGGAGACGCCGGCGAATACGACGTCCGCGCTCTCGATATGGCTGCGTGCCAGCGGGCTGATGTGCGAACCGAGGGTAATGCCGATGCCGACACATGCCAGGCTGCCGGTCGAAGTGGGCGTGCTCAATGCGTGGTGCTCCTGAGTGCGTGACGGGCAGCGGTTCGCCGGTTCCCTTGTCGGCAGCACGCAGCATAAGTGGAGCTCGATGATGGACGCCACCGAGACTTTGAACAGTCTCTTGGGCCAGTCCGGTGCCGCCTACAGGTTGCTGACGGCAACTACGGAAACGTTTACTAGGCTGACGCCCAGGAGCACACCTTGGGTGCTGGGCGCATCGGTAAGGCCGGGTATCCTTCAAGTATGCCTAGGCAGTGGCGCTCTATCGGTCAGGAACGGCACGACGACATCCAGAAACGCTTCCGCGTGCTCGGTATGCAAGCGGTGGCCGCTGCCGAGGTAATGGGTGCTGGCGTGCGGGAGTTGGTTGGCGAGCAGTCCGATTCGCTGCGTGAACGCGCCATCGTTGTGGCTGGCCAGCAACAGGCAGGGGGCCTCGATCCTGCCGACCCCTTGCCACCAGTGCGGCATCGGTGACCGCAACGCCGGCAGCACGGTGCGTGCCGAGCGAAAGTCGAATTCCCTGAGCAGCCAGAGTCCGGCGATCCTTCCAGCACCAAGCCTCTGAGCGGAGCTCCACCACGAGGGCTTCGCCTGCTGGGCTTGGAGTTCCGCCGCGTCGGCAGCATCCCTCGGTGGCACCGGGGCGGCCTCGATGACGACTCGATCGATGCCATCGGGCAGGCGCATGGCCAGTCGTAAGGCGAGGTGCCCGCCCAGCGAGTGGCCGACCAGACTCACCCGCCGCAGCTTGAGTGCATCGAGCAGGCCGATCAGATCCTGCTCGAAATCCTCAAGCGCGTAGGTGTCGGCCCAGGCACTGCGCCCATGGCCACGAAGGTCGGGCACGATGACCCGGAAGCCCCGCCGTGCCAGCGCGCCTGCCACTTCAGTCCAGCTGGTGGACTGGCTGGCGAAGGCGTGGATAAGCACGACCGGCTCGCCGCCATCGTCGCCAGCGGTGCGGTAGGCGAGTTGTCGACCTTGTATGCCGAGTTGCCGGTGAGGTGAAAGGCGTGCATCCATGGTCACTCCATGTCGGGTGCAGGGCAGGGCGCCCGGGTCTTCCACGGATCAACAGGTTTCGTTGCGCAGGCAGGCGATCAGGGTGGGGTTGCTGCCGATCAGCTCGAAAATGGGCAAGACCAGCTTCCTGCCGTTGTCGCTGTTGGTGAGGATCACGGTGCCGTTGCGATCCTTCAGGCTGAGATAGACCACGGTGGCGACGCCATCGTCGGAACCGTCGTGCATCAGATAGGTGTCATCGCCAAAGCGGATCACCTCCCAGCCCAGCCCCATGCCTTCATCATCGGGGCAGCCTGCCTTGATCGGCATGCACTTCGGGATCTTCTCCCGGACCTGGATGCGGATGCGCTCCTGCGCCGCCGCAGGCGTGAGGCCAGTGTTGTTGAGCACGGCCTGCATGAACGTCGCGTAGTCGCGCGCGGTGGTGTAGAGCATGTCGGACGCAAAGGCCTTGTCGGCAATCTCGGGTTCGAGCACCTTGCCCTGCGCATTGGTCGGCACGGCGATCCTTCCCTTGAACCAGGGGCGGCTGGTATAGGCGGTATCGGTCATGCCGAGTGGTTGCAGCACCTGGGTTTCCGCCAGCGTTTCGAACGGCGTCTGCAGCTTGTTCTCGGCAAAGCGCTTCATGTACTCGAAGCCCTCGCCGGAGTAACCAAAGGCCTGGCCTGGCGGCCGCTTGAACGTCAGTACACCACCGGTCATCCGGCGCCAGTTGGGAAAGCCGGTTTGGTGGCTTAGCGAGTAGCGGGGGGTCAGCAACTTGGCGCGTTCGTCCTTGGCGATATCCGGATCGAGCCAGTATTTGTACATGGGCTCATCCAGCGAGACTTTGCCTTCGGAGACAAGACGCAGGATGACTTGCGCGGTCACCGGCTTGGTCAGCGACGCCACGTTGTAGAGCGTGGCCTCCGTGGCCGGCACGCCGGGGCTCTGCGACCCGTAGGCTGCCACGAACACGACCTTGCCATTCTCGATATGCGCGATGGATACGCTCGGGACACCGTTGTCGGCCAGCAGCTTCGGCACCTGGCTGTCGAGCAGCGTGTGCAGCGCCTTGGTGCGTCCGGTATCGGTCGTTTCCTTCTTGCCCGTGCTGACGCAGGCACTCAAGGCCAGCGTGACGCAAAGGGCGCCGCAGATCATCCGTGCGGGTTTCATGGCCTGTCCTTGGTTGGGGTTGTCGTTGGTTGCTTGCTTAGCTCAGCCCATTGGGCCAGCACGAAACCACGGTTCTGGATGCGCTGCGGGCGCGGTAGTCCATCGACGGAGGGGAACAGGCCATGCGTTGGCGATACGCCGTCGTCATCGGCACGCGCCGTGACGGCGCCATCGAGCCGATGGCCATCGCGAAGCTTGAGGTTGAAGCCGAGGACATAAGGGCGTCGCGCTGCATCATCGATATTCAGGCTGCCCGTGGTGACGCCACGCAGAAAGCCGCTCTTGGTGACACGGGCTTCGTTGAGCAGCGAAGTCAGCTGATTGGCAAGCGTGACCTTGATATCACCGGAGGACAGCACTTGCAGGGTGATCGGAATGGCGCCCTGATAGGTGTCGACGGCGCCCTTCCATACGCCGATCCATTCGGCCGGTGGTTCAAACGTCGGAGTGGTCGATGAGGAGGATCTCGGAGGTGGTGTCCATCCTGGCAGCATCGCCTGCATGATCTGATCGGCAACGACGGGAGCCAGCCGTTCCTCGGCGTTGGTGAGCACGACCACCACGAGATGTTTGGCCGGGATCAGGCGTAGCTCGGTGCGCACGCCGGGCATGTCGCCGTCATGCGAAATCACTTCATAGCCGGATTGCTGGCCGATTTCCCAACCGACGCCATAACTCTTGCCGTTGCCTTCATCCATCGTTGGCTGATGCATGGCATCGATCAAGGCATCAGGCAGGATGGCTATCTGATCGGGCAGATGCATTTTCAGCTGGAACAACCGAAGCGCGCCATATCGTGCGCGCTCGCGTAGATCGCCGAGGCGCCGTCATGATCGGTCTGGTAGGGCGGAATGGGTTGCCCGTCGTGGCCATAACGGACGGCTTCGAGGGCAGTGAGCTTCGCGGTGGTATCGACTGCGCTGCGCTGCATGCTGAGCGGAGCAAACACGGCATCGTGCATGACGTCGGCAAAGGGCTTGCCCGCGAGCCTGGCGATGACGTGGTCAAGGATGCCGTAACCAAGATTGGAATAGCGAAACGTCTCGCCCGGCGGCGTCATGAGCTGGCCGTAGCGCTGGATGATGACGCCAGCGGCGGGCCGTCGCCATGGTTCGTTCGCGTAGAAGAACTGGTAGTGCTCCGGCAAGCCGGAGGAGTGATTGGCCACGCGTCTCACTGTGGCGTCGCGCACATCGCCAATCCGCGCGACCAGGGGCGTATTGCCCAGATAGTCATTGATGGGACGGTCGAGATCGAGCTTGCCTGCATTCACCAGCGTCATCAGCGCGGTGGCGGTCAGCGGCTTGGAGATGGACGCGAGCGAGTACATCGTTTGCGCGGTGGCAGCTCGCCGGTGCTCCTTGTCCGCGAGACCGAAGCCCTCTTCCCATACGATGTGGCCATCCTGCGCTACCGCGACGGCAAGCGAGGGTACGTGCTGCTGTTGCAACTGGGCGGGGATGGAGCGGCGAATCGCGTCGAAGGGATCGCCGGCCGCAGACACATGGGCGGCAAACATCATGCCGACACCGAGCAGAGCGACGCGGGTCGTGCGCGAGCGCCTAAGGGTTAGTAACCAGTAACGGTGTGGACGTCTAGGCAGATGCACGAACATCGGTGATGCTCCCCATCCTGTCGGAATCGCCATGCGCCGAAATGGCCGCCCGGAACTGCGATGCGGCATCCTGCACGAAAGGTTTAAGCTGGTGCAGTGCCGTTCGGCCTGGTGCCGCCAGGTCGCGCACTCATCCCAACGTGGTGGCAGATGTCTAAAGGAGAGCCGTGATGCGATTGCTGCGTTTCATCAAAGGCGACCGCGAAGGCGTGGCCATCGATACCGATAGCGGGTATCGGGCGCGCTTCGTCAACGAGGCCGGCTATCCCGGTCCTATCTCGTCACTGGCCCGCATGAGCGCTGGCGACTTGGCCCGCGCAGCGGACGATCTTCGTACCGGTGAAAGTATCGATCTCGCTGCCGTCACGTTTCTTCCACCGTGCGGGGAGACCGGCAAGATCGTTTGCCTCGGCCTGAACTATCGCGACCATGCCCACGAGTTCGACTTCGAGCCACCGGCCTATCCCACGCTGTTCGCGCGCTTTGCGTCCAGCCTGATTGGACATGGCCAACACCTGATCTGTCCGCGTGTTTCGGACAAGTTCGACTACGAGGGCGAGCTGGCGGTGATCCTTGGTCGCGGTGGGCGGCATATTGCGCAGACGGCGGCGCTGAACCATGTCTTTGGCTATGCCGTCTTCAATGACGGGTCGATACGGGATTACCAACTGCTTACACCGCAGTGGACGGTGGGCAAGAATTTCGACGGCACGGGCGCCTTCGGGCCCTGGGTAGTGACGGCGGACGAATTGCCGCTGGGCGCGACCGGCCTGATGCTGGAGACGCGCCTCAACGGCATCGTCATGCAGCGGGCATCGACCAGCGACATGATCTTCGGCGTGGAGCAGACCATCGCCCTGCTCAGCGAGGCGATGACCCTCGATGCGGGCGATGTGATCGTCATGGGTACGCCATCGGGCGTGGGCTATGCGCGCAAGCCGCCGCTGTACATGAAGGCCGGTGATGTCTGTGAAGTCGATATCGAACGCATCGGCGTCTTGCGCAATACGGTCGCTGACGAGAGCTGAGGCCGCGGCACGGGGGGCGGGGCGCCGCGCCGAGGATCAAAACCTGCTTTCCAGTGAGTTGCCCGTACAATCCGCAGAGGAGGCATGGCAGCTCACAATTTCCGCCGTCACTGGGGGCCATGTACGGAACCCTCCATGGATGGTGTGGTTCGACGGTCGCGCCGCCCGCGTCAATGCGCCCCCACCGGCAGCGGGTGCGCGAGGCGCTAAAATGACCCCCTGTCTTACGCGAGAATCCGCCCATGAGCTTCCCTGCTGTCCGCATGCGCCGCATGCGCCGCGATGCTTTCTCCCGCGCACTGATGCGCGAGAACACCTTGTTGCCCAGCGACCTGATCATGGTGGCCTTCGTTATCGAAGGTGAGGGCCAGCGCGAGCCGGTGCCGTCGATGCCGGGCGTCGAACGCCTGTCCATCGATGAACTGCTGAAGCTGGCGGGCGAATGCGTGCGCCTGGGCATTCCTGCACTCGCCCTGTTTCCCTCGCCCGGCAGCGCGGTGAAAACCGAGGATGCGCGCGAAGCCTGGAATCCGCAGGGCCTCATGCAGCGCGCCACGCGTACTTTGAAGGCGAAGTATCCAGGGCTGGGACTCATCGGCGACGTTGCGCTCGACCCGTACACCACGCATGGACAGGACGGCTTGATCGACGACGACGGCTACGTGATGAACGAGCCGACCATCGCGGCACTGATCAAGATGTCACTGGCGCAGGCCGAGGCGGGCATGGATTTCGTGGCGCCGTCGGACATGATGGATGGCCGCATCGGTGCGATTCGCGATGCGTTGGAAGATGCCGGTTGCATCCACACGCGCATCCTGGCCTATTCGGCCAAGTACGCATCCGCGTTCTATGGTCCGTTCCGCGACGCGGTGGGTTCGGCGGCGAACCTGGGCAAGGGCAACAAGCACACCTACCAGATGGATGTGGGCAACAGCGACGAAGCGTTACGCGAAATCGAACTCGACATCAGCGAAGGCGCCGATGCCGTGATGGTAAAGCCCGGGATGCCGTACCTGGACGTGCTGCGTCGGGTGAAGGACGCCTTTGGCATGCCTACCTTCGTTTATCAGGTGAGCGGCGAGTACGCGATGTTGAAGGCCGCCGCACAGAACGGTTGGCTGGACGAGAAGGCCGTGGTGCTCGAATCGCTCACCGCGTTCAAGCGTGCGGGCGCCGATGCCATCCTCACCTATTTCGCCATTGATGCGGCGCGGTGGTTGCGCGGGGAATAACGGGGCGTTTCGACGGTCCGCGCGAGCGCCGAGCCACTTGCTCACACTCCTTCTCCCCCATGGGCCTAATTAGCGTCGAATCTCAGCCATACGACATGCTGGCGCGTCCCATTCGTTTCAAATGAGGTAGCGGCCCTGTAGGAGCGCACCCTGTGCGCGATCAGGTGCGCCTCAGTTCCTATCACTATCGCCAGCGTCCCGCCTCCGCGGCCGCACGCTGGCGGCAGCTATGGGAACAGGGGCCAGGGCCGGTCGCGCACAGGGTGCGCTCCTACAACATGCGCGCTCCAGCTGAGATTCAACGCCAATCACGCCCAGAGGGGGGACGGTTGGGATGAAGGGCGGGTGCTCGCGAAAACACCGCAAGCGCACGCTGCGTCCCACAGGGACCTCCTTCGGTCGTAAGCGGCAACCTGGCGATGACACTGCAAACCGAGCCGATGTTCTACCGATAAGGACAGGACGCCTACGCGTACGACGCAATCCCATTACCAAACGACCAGTTCTCCTTGGCCGTTTCCAGCAGGCTGATGAACACGTCCTGGGGTCGCAGGCCGGGTTCGGCGCTCAGCAGTTCGGCGACGCGCGCATAGAACGCCTTCTTCTGCTCGACCGTGCGCGTGTTGTTGCAGGTGATCTGGATGATCACCAGATCGTCGGTGCGTGGGATATCCAGATAGCGCGGATCGTAGTCGAACTCATCGGCATCGTGCTGTTGCACGAGGATGAAACGGTCGTTCTGCGGCACGTCGAACGCTTCGATCATGGCGCGATAAATGCCGTTGCGAAGGGGATGTGTTGCGGCGACTTGCCGCGGCGAAGGCTGATGCGGACGAGGGGCATGGCGGAGAATCCTCAGGGATGCTCTGATCGATTTAGTGAGGGTGTCACCGGTTCTGTCTGCCCGCAGATGTGCGCTGCGCCACGCCCCGCACCCTGCGAACTTCCTGGACATCATGCAACTCTCACTAAATCGATCAGAGCACCCCTAGCTGTGGGCTTGCGGTTGAGAGACGTGACCGACGTGATAGAGCTGGCGATGTTCGGCGGCGAGAGCGGGGTCCGGCTCGTCCCACAACCGAAAGCGAACCCGCGTCCAGGTGGTGGGCTCGAAGGCGTTCGCCGCGCCCAGGGCGCCGTGATCGAGATCGTCCTGCAGCGTTCCGTGCTCGTGCTCGCGCAGCACATCGAGAGCGGTGTACGGCGCAATGCGGACAACATCCCGCGAAGCGAAGCGGGCGAGGCGTGCTTCCGGCGTGAGATAAGCGTCCCATACGGGCCAGCATTGGATGGTTGGCCAGCCAAAGGCCTGGGCCAGGCCTGCAAAACCGGCACTGCCGAGAAAGCGCTGCATCGCCGCGCTGTCTTCCCATAGATAGAACGGCGCGTAGAGGTTGTCCCGCGATGTCGCGCCGCGCTCGGCGTAGAGATACGCCTTGAGGTGCAGGCCTTCGAAATCGTCCAGCAGGTGTCCTTTGCTGGCAATGCGTTGGCGCACGGTCGCCATGTCATAGTCGGCGGGCAGCACGAAGGTGTATTGCATCGCGATCATGTCGAGGTGGCTCCATCGGGGCTGCGTACCGTATGGCCTGTGCTGACCGCACGTGTCCAGCCGGCAAGAGCCGCGGCAAGCGTGTTCAGCCCGGCCATTTTCTGCTGGCTGGAGTCACGATCCTGTGGGTGCCTGCCATGGCCAGTGCCGCGGTTCATGAAGCGCTTGCCCGGTGAATTCGGAGGATTCCACTCTAGGCCAATCTTTTCATTCAGGATATCGGGAAATTTTTGATTGTTATTGCCGAAAAATGGGATGATTGCCTGCCGGCTGAGCCCGAGGTCGAAATGTTGCCCTACGGCAAAAACTGACCTCAGCGATCGCCATTTCGCCGCATCGTCTAAGGCCTTGTCGACCGCTATGATGGGTGTGGGGATTCCACCGGGATGTACCGTAATGATGTTCGAAGGGGAGGGCTCACGGCGTCACGAGCGCCTTTATGCCCTTTGGCTGTCCGTGGGACTTTTCGCAGCTCATCAGTTGATTGAGCTGATGGTTGCGTTCGCTTTTCACCGCCACGTGCTGGACGTCTGCTACTGGGACTGCAAGTGGTATGCGGGCATTTCCATGCATGGCTATGCACAGACAGCGACGGCGGCGAATCACCAGGCCAATTGGGCGTTCTTTCCGCTGTTTCCCCTCCTGGTCGTGCTGATAAACACGGCAACCTCCCTGTCGATTCCGCTGGCATCGGTGTTGCTCGGGAAAATTCTCTTCCTTTTTTCCATCTACGCTTTCATCGAGTTCTCAGCGAGATACAGCGAACGCGTGCCGCCGCTTTGCGCGGGAATGATTGTTGCGCTGAGTCCCTATGCCCTCTACGGCGACACGGGATATACCGAGCCGCTGTTCCTGCTGCTGACGTGCGTGTTCTTTGTTTTCCTGCAGGACCGTCGATACCTGGCTTGCGGCCTGGTCGGCGCCTTGCTGTCGGCCACCCGCGTGCCGGGGATATTCGTGGCGCTTCCCTACGCCATCGTTGTAGCTCAACAGTTCTTGCCGGCAAGCCGGGAACAGAAGTTGGAAATGGTGCTGGGCGGTTTGCTCATTCCCCTGGGCCTCGCGCTGTTCATGCTGCACCTGCATGCCGTCACCGGTGATGCGCTGGCGTTTATCCACGTGCAGAAGGCCTGGGGACGCCCGCTCAGCAATCCGTTGTCGGTGATCATCGGCGGCTTTGAGCAAGGAAAGATCCGTCTGATCTGGGCGTCGATGTCGGTGCTGGCGTTGGCCGCCTCACTGTTCCTGATCTTCACGCGGCGCATGACGCTCGGTCTGTTCTCCCTGTTCTGCACCCTGATTCCGCTGTGGACGGGATTGCAGTCGATGCCACGCTACATCTGGTGGCAGGCGCCCATCCTGCTCGTGCTGGCGAACGTGATCAGTCGACGGGCGACCATGATCGTCCTCATGCCCATCTTCGTGCTTGGGCTGGCGTATATGTACATAGCGTGGATGGCGGTGAAGTCATGGGTCGTCTGAGCCGAATCTACCCGCTACTTATCGTCGCCTTGCTGGCGTTCTATGCCGTGCTCGTGTTTTGGGTGCTTCATCCGACGGTAAGCGTGGCGTATTTCCAGTACTACCTCTCCGGCAGTCAGGCTGTGACGTCCCCGTAACAGGTGTCGCCCGTCGCTAGAGCATGGGCATAGGGCATCTCGATCCGATGTCCGAGCGATCGCTGGTTTCGCTTGACGACAGCCCGCGCCGGGCAGCAATCTCTTGCTGAAAACCGGGAGCGTCTGCCCCCGGTTTCGCGCGCAATGGGATGATCTATGCGACGTGTCACGTTCGATCTGGATGTCTTGCGCAGCTTCGTCGCCGGCGTCGAGCTGGGCAGCTTTGCGAAGGCTGCAGAGCGCCTTGGACGCTCCACCTCCGCGGTGAGCGCGCAGCTCAAGAAGCTGGAAGAACAGGCCGGTACGCCGGTATTGCGCAAATCGGGGCGGGGCATGGTGCTGACCGAGACCGGCGAGACCATGCTGTCGTATGCGCGGCGCCTGCTTGAGCTCAATGACGAAGCCGCCACGGCGCTTCAGGGTGTCGAGCTGGAAGGCTGGGTGCGGCTGGGCCTGCAAGAGGATTTTGGCGAAACCTTGTTGCCCGAGGTGCTGGGACGTTTCGCGCGAGCGCATCCCAAGGTGCGTATTGAAGCGCGCATCGCACGCAATGCGGAGTTGCTCGATCGTGTGGCCTCTGGACGGCTTGATCTTGCACTGGCCTGGGACACGGGCGCGCTCTCGCCGCATGCCGAACGGCTGGGCGATGCACCGCTGCTGTGGATCGGTGGCCCGGATGCCGAGGGCTTAACGGTGCGCGATGGTCATGACCCACTGCCGCTGGTGATGCTGGAAGCACCATGTCTGATGCGTACTGCGGCGATCGAGGCGCTCGATCGCGCCGGCATGCCCTGGCGCATCTCGTTCACCAGTGCCAGCCTGTCCGGCATTTGGGCGGCGGTAGCGGCCGGCCTGGGAGTGTCGCTGCGCACGCCGTTCGGCTTGCCGCCGAACGTCCGTGCGCTTGCACCGCATGAAACGAGCCTGCCGGCCCTCGGCACGCTGGGACTCTGCCTGCATCGTGCCGATGCCGAACCATCACCGGCAGTCGACCGACTGGCGAACATCATTGCGCAGCAGTGGCAGGGTTTGCCGCGGGTCATGTGATGTGCAGCGCCGTCATGCCGAGGTGCGCCATCTGTTGGGTTCGGTTTATCGCATGCAAGGGCGAGGAATAATGGCCGTTGCCCGAATGGAGCGCGCGAATGGATAGCCACCATTTCCTGGAGACGGCGCTGGTATTTCTGGTGGCGACGGTCATCGCGGTGCCGTTGACCAAGCGTTTCAAATTGGGCTCGGTGCTCGGCTATTTGTTGGCCGGCATCGTGATTGGTCCGCAGGAACTGGGCCTTATCAACGACACCGCCGGTGTCTCCACCATTTCCGAATTCGGCATCGTGCTGATGCTGTTTGTGATCGGCCTGGAGTTGTCGCCGCAACGTCTTTGGGTGATGCGCCGTTCCGTGTTCGGCGCCGGCGTGTTGCAGGTGCTGGCGACGAGCATTGTCATGGGCGCCGCAGCTTATTATTTGTTCGGCCTTACAGTGAAGGCGGCGACCATCGTGGGTGGCAGCCTGGCGCTCTCGTCCACGGCTTTCGGTTTGCAGATACTCGCCGAACGCAAGGAGGCCGGCTCTCCCTATGGCCGCCAGGCGTTCGCCATCCTGTTGTTTCAGGACCTCGCGGCGATCCCCTTGATTGCCGCCGTGCCGTTGCTCGCCAGCGCTTCGACCAAGCACGGCTTCGATCTCATGGCGGTGACGCGTATGGTGGGCACCATCGTCGCCGTGATGGTGGGTGGACGGTATCTGTTGCGGCCAGTGTTCCGTTTCGTTGCCAAGACGGATTCGCTGGAGGCGTCCACCGCCACGGCCTTGCTGGTGGTGATGGGCACAGCCTGGCTGATGGAGCTGGTGGGCGTGTCGGCGACGCTTGGTGCGTTCCTGGCCGGTGTGCTGCTTGCCGATTCTGAGTACCGGCATGAGCTGGAGTCCCATCTCGAGCCGTTCAAGGGTCTATTGCTCGGCTTGTTTTTCATCAGCGTCGGCATGTCGATGGACGTCACCTTGTTGCTGCACCAACCATTGCGCGTGGCCATGCTGGTCGGCTACCTGATGTTGATGAAGGGCGTGTTGCTGTGGCCGCTGGGTCGCGTCGTGGGTGGGCTCGATCGCCGCGATGCTTTGCGTCTGGCTGTGCTGCTGGCATGCGGTGGCGAGTTTGCCTTTGTGGTGTTGAAGCTGGCGCGCGAGCAGAGCTTGATTACCGCCGAACAGCAGAACCTGCAGGTCTTGGTCATTACGCTATCGATGGCGCTGACCCCATTGCTGGTCGTGCTGTGTAGCCGGGCGTTCGGCACCAAGCCGAAGAAGACGCGTGAGTTCGACACCATCACGGCCGATTCGCCCCGCGTGATCATTGCCGGCTTCGGTCGCATGGGCCAGATCGTGGCACGCGTATTGCGCGCGCAAGGCATCTCTTTTGTGGCGCTCGACGCCTCGGTCGAGCAGATCGATCTGGTGCAGCGCTTCGGTAGTTCCCAAAACGTCTTCTACGGCGATCCGGCGCGGCCGGAAATGTTGCGCGCGGCGCAGACCGACCAGGCCGAGGTATTCGTGCTGGCCACTGACGACCCTGAGGCGAGTCTGCGTGTGGCGCGCGTGGTGCGCCGCTTGTATCCGAAGCTGAAGATCGTTGCCCGCGCGCGCAATCGCCAGCATGTGTGGCGCCTGATGGATCTGGGCGTGGATGGCCCGATCCGCGAAACGCTGTATTCCAGCCTCAAGATGACGCGGCTGACACTGGAGGCGCTGGGCATTCCGCCCGAGCTGGCGGCGGACCGTGTCGAGCGCTTCCGTCGGAACGATGCCGAGCTGCTCGCGCGGCAGTACCTGGTCTATGACGACGACGCACGCATCGTGCAGACGACGCGCGAAGCGCTGAAGGATCTCGATCAGCTGTTCCAGGCCGATGCCGAGCCGGTGCCGGCGCGCGAGCGCAAACGCCCGACCGGCGTCACACCGGATGACAAAGATGTGACGCGCTAGACCGACGTGGCAATGGTGATTGTCGCAAATGTCTTCGATGCGCACTGGCTGGTGTCCAGGGAATCGCCGGGTATGCGCCCTACACGTAAAGCAGACGTGACAACTTTCGCCGTGTTCGCAACTCATTTCGAAGCGGATAAGGAAAGATGGCTCCGCCGGGAAGTCGTGCCGTCGAGGGGCGGATCGCTTCCGGGATCGGGCGTGGCCCGACGCCGGATTTTTCGTGCATGAATTCGCGCGCTCCAGCCCATCCTGTCGTCATCCGCTTCGGCCGTCTTGGCGACACCATCTTGCTGCAGCCCTTGCTGCACAAGCTTCGTTGTCGCTACGGCGGGAAATGCATCCTGGTGTCGCTGGGCGACTATTCGCGCGTGCTCTACGAGGGCCACGAGGACGTGGCCGAAGTCAGGCACTTCGATAAGCAGCACGGTTCCCTGTGGCTCAATCCGCAGCGTTTGCGAACCGTTTTGGCGATGCGCGCCATGCGCGGGGCGCCGTTCTATATCTGCGAGCCCGACGTACGCACACGCACCAAGGTACGCCCCATGCTTTCGTTGGCCGGCATTCCGGCCGACCACTGCGTCTTCATTGAAGACATCCCGTTGCGCCCGGATGAGCACTGGGTGGACTGGCTGATGCGTTTTGCCGACGAAACGCCGTCCGCGTTCGACGATGTGCCGGGCGCAGGGCCCGGCCTGCCGCACGCCCCCAAGCTTGTACCTACCAAGGCGGAACAGAACGGTGCACGGGTCTGGCTGGCGGAGCGCGGTCTGCAAGGCCGTCCGTTGTTGCTGCTGCAGCCCGCGAACAAGCGGACCATGCGCTGGAATGGTGTGCGCCAGGCCGACGATGACGACAAGTCATGGCCGGTCGAATGTTGGGCTGGCCTGGCCCGCGCCATGCTGCAGGAGATGCCGCAGGCCAGCGTGCTGCTCTGTGGATCGGCAGCCGAAGCCGGCTACCTTGCATCGATAGGTGGCGCAGCTAGGCATCCGCAGGTGATCGTGCCGGCAGAGGGCGTGCCGCTGGGCTATCTGCGCGCGCTGATGCATACCGCGCACAGCATGGTGTCGGTCGACACGGGGCCGGCGCATCTGGCCGCTGCGGTGGGATGTCCGCTGGTGGTTCTGTTCGGCAATCGGTGGCCATCGCTGTGGACGCCGCGCAGTGGGCTTGGCAGCGCTGTCAGCGTACTCGGTGGCTTGCCCCAGATTGAGCGTGTCGACCGAATCGGACTGGATCAGGTGATGCAGTCGTGGCGGCAATTGCCGCCACGACCGGAGCCGTTGGCCAGGCAACTGGCCGAGGACGCACTTCAGTCAGATGGCTGGGCGGGCTGCCGCAACATTTGCCGCACGCTCGGGATTGACGAGCCGGCACGCGCTGCCAGTTCGTGAGCGATATCGATGTAGCCGATGGCGCGCGCCACGTCGGCCGCGGTGCGGCCGAACGCATCGGCGGCCTGGCGGTCGGCACCGCGCGCCAGCAGCACACGCGCCGGTGCCAGCATGGCGTGCATGGCGCAGGCGTGCAGTGCGGTGACACCACGCTGGTCAGCGTGTTCCAGCAAGGCGCCGGCATCCAGCAACACCGGCACCAGGGCGCCGATGTGGGTCGCGTCGCAGTCGCTGCCCGGGCGCAGGTGCGCACCCAGGAGCAATAGCAGCGGCGTCTTGCCTTCCTTGTCGGCCAGGCTCACGTTGGCACTGCGCTTGAGCAGCGCGTCGAGCAGGCGCCGGGCACGCAGGCTGTCGTTGTACTCAAAGCCGAACTGCGCCGCGGCGTGCAGGGCGCCATGGCCACGCGCATCCACCGCGTTCACCTCGGCTCCGGCATCCAGCAGTTGCTCGGCAATCTCGGGATAGCCCAAGGCGGCGGCCATCATCAGCGCCGTGGCATCGCCGGGCAGGCGTTGATCCACGCTGACGCCATGCTGCAGCAGCAGCGCGATCAACGCCTCGCGGCGTGCGCCAACCGCTGCGGTCAGCGGCGTCATGCCGTTGTTGGCGGCCAGCGATGCGTCCGCACCGGCTTCCAGCAGCAGGGCAGCGACGTCGCGGTGACCCGCACCGCAGGCGTGCAGCAGAGCCGTGGCGCCCTGCTGGTCGCGCGTGTCCACAGCGAAGCCTAGTTCCAGTAGGCGCTCAACGGCGACCAGGGCGCCGGCCGCAGCGGCCTGAGGCAGATCGTCGGCGCGCAGCGGCCGGCCGGGGCGTGCCCAGTCGCCCCAGTTCAACCAGCGCTCCACCGCAGCATGTTCCAGCGAGAGGCCGAGCGGCGTTTCGCCATTGGCATCGACCGACTCGGGATCGGCACCATGCGCGACCAGCGCACGCACCAGCGGCAGCGCGTATTCGCCATGTTCCAGCGCGGCGAACAGCGGCGTGCGGCCATGATGGTCGCGGGTATTGGGATCGCAGCCGCGCGCCAATAGTGCCTGCAGCAGCGCGGGCTGCCCAAACGTGGCAGCCAAGTGCACCGGGGTGCGCTCGCGCGCGTCCGGGGTAAACGGATCGGCGCCCCGCTCGAGCATGGCCAACGGCAACGCCGCGCCTTGCACGCTGTCTTCCAATCGCAGCAGGGCCTGGGTCATCAGGCCCGCGCCGGCTGGCGTCGCGCCGGCCTGCAGCAGATCCTCCACCGCCTCGGTGGCAGCGGGCAGCTGTTGCAGCAGGGCATCGAACAAGCGGCGGCCGAGCGGCGGCAGCTGTGGCTCGCGGTCCTCGATGGTGTCGGCATCGTCGACCAGCTGCGGTTGCAGGCGCGCCTCGGGATCGAGGGCGTGATCGAGCAACCAGCGCCGCGCCGCGCCCTGGCCCGGTGCGGCGAGATCCAGATAGAGCTGGGCCAGTTGCGCTTGCGGCCATTCGCGCACGCGTGCCGCGAAGGTGGACACGATGGCCCAGTGACCGAAGCGCAACGCATCGAGCAGGTGCGCCGGGGTATCGGCGCCTTCCGGCAACGCGTCCATGCTGAGGCTGGCGGGAAGCGGGGTCTCCGGGTCGAGCAGGGCGACCAGATCCCAGCGACCGGCAGCCGCAGCGTGGTCCAGCGCGCTGCGCCCGTCGCTACCGACGGTCTTGGGCTCGGCGCCCAGGGCGAGCAGGGCACGCACCATGTCGGCATGCGCATGTGGCGATTGGCAGGCCAGGGTCAGCGCATCGCGGCCGTGGCTGTCGCGCACCCGCGCGTCGGGCTGTGCTTCGGCCAACAGTTTCACGATGCCCACGGCGCCAGCGCGAGAGGCTTCCATCAGGGCGGTACTGCCATGGCGATCGGTGAGGCCTACGTCCGCACCCGCGGTGCGCAGCGCACGCGCTATCTGCTCGTGACCTTCAGCCGCTGCGGCCATCAGCGCGCTGCGATGACGCGCACACACGGCATTGACGGAAGAGCGATGCTTCAGCAGCAGCTTGACGCCTTCCACATCGTCGTCGGCCACGCCGGCAGCGGCGACGATCGCCGGCTCGCCATCGGGCGGGTTCGGTTTGGCGCCACGTTCGAGCAGGAACTTCGCTACCGGCCAGTTCGCCGCGCGGCAGGCGATGGCGAGCGGGCTCAGGCCTGCCTTGTTGAGCGCATTGATGGTTGCGCCAGCGTCGAGCAGCATGGCCGCCACGATCGGCTCGCCGCTCAACACGGCGCCATGCAGGGGGGTATTACCCTCGGTGTCCGCAGCGAGTGGGCTGGCACCGTTGGACAGCAGGGTCATCACCGCATCGGCGCGGCCGTGCCAGCTGTCCCGGGTCACCGCGAGCAGCGGCGTCAGGCCGCCATTGGCACGGTTCACGTCGGCACCCTTGGCGATCAGGGCGCGCAGTAGCCGGGTATCGGGCAGCAGTGCCGCCAGCGTCAGCACGGGGCGCTGATCGCGCTCGCCGCTAACCGCCATGGTGTTCGGGTCAGCGCCGGCCTCGACCAGGGCCAGGGCGCGCTCGATGTCACTGTCGCGCACGGCAGCCAGCAGGGCCCGAGCCTGTTCCGGCGTACCGGCGGTGCGCTCTTCCTCGCTGAGTTGCGGCGCGGGCTTCGGCGGTGGGGTGGGCGGTCGCGGCTCGACCACGCCGGCAGACGGCTGCCGCAGCGGGCGCCGCGTTTCGCACAACAGGGCGCGCAGGGTGCGGTTCGCGATCACCAG
This sequence comes from uncultured Gammaproteobacteria bacterium, assembly GCA_963765335.1. GTDB lineage: Bacteria > Pseudomonadota > Gammaproteobacteria > Xanthomonadales > Rhodanobacteraceae > Dyella. Next base: position 125,089 of record CAVXWA010000015.1, read on the forward strand.
GCAGCACAGCGGCATCAGCACCACGCCATAGATGGCCAGCGCGGCCGTGCGCAGTTCCGACGGCAGCACGCCGTAGAGCCCGGTAAGCGCAATCGCGACGAACGCCAGCACCAGCAGCGAGAATGCCGCCGGCAGGAAGTGCGTGAAGAAGCGTTCCTCGCGCGACAGGTGGCGCCCAAAGGTCAGGCTGCGCGCGGTCGCCGTGAAGATCCACGAGCCGTCGCTTTGCGGCGGATAGGCGTCGTCCCACACATAGACCAGCCCGAACGCGGGCCAGACGCGCCACAGAGCGGTCAGCGCCACCATCAGCGCGCCGGCGAGCAGCAAGGCCGCGCCAAGGCTTGGCGCCTGGTTCAATCTGAGCATGGGCCAGGCGACAAGCAGAAACACCAGCACCACGTAGCCCGTGAACATCACCAGATAGGCCGCGCCTCGACGCAGCACGGTGCGGCCAAAATGGGGCTCCGGATCGAAGCCGATGGCGTGGCACACCGCCGCCATGGTCAATGCGTTGGCGATCAGCAACGGGATGAGCACAAGCGGGTGCGCGCCGAGCGCAGCGATCGCCGTGGCGATCAGTCCAGGCACGAACCAGGCAAGTGCTTGCAGCAGCGGGGGCGGGCGACGCATTTTTGAGTAGGCCATGGGCGCGGAGTATAGGAATCGTGACGAGGGCAGACGGTAATCCCGTGTTAACAGCGTCGATCAGAGCGACGTTCAACGATCGCGGCTGCGATCCTGCGGTGCGCTTTTGTAGGCAAGATGATTGGCAGCGGCGAGCGTCTGCTGTGGTGGCAGTTGCAAATGCCAGCCCTGGCCGTGCAAATGCTCGATCACTTGCTGGGCATCTTCATGGGGCAGCTTGCGCTGGTCGTTGAGCTCCACCTCGAGCACCAGGCGCAGCTCGCCGAGCATCTGGACGAGCGATTCCGGAAGAGGGCTGAAATCGTCGCGGCGACCCAACCACAGGTACGAGTCGGGCTTGCGTTGGCTGGCATAGACAAAACAGTGCATGAGGGGCACCCATCGGCGTGAATCGTTAAGGAGGGAGCACCGGCGTCGGTACGGACTGCAAGGGTAGCAGTCCATGGCGTTGACGTCCCCGTCACGGCCTGAACGCTGCGATCTTCGGCCAACGCCCACGAACAGGCGACATGGGTGTTCATCCCCCTGGAAAGTTTGCTGCAATTGCACTTGCAAGCCCTGCGGCGAGCCGGCACAGTGCCGGCCGGGGGTGTTAAACGCGCGTATGAAATTAGCGTATCCGTCCAGCCTCCCGCTACTACCCGAACCGGATCAACAATAAGCAGGAGCAATGCTGATGCAGATGTCTTTCCGTCAATTTTCACGTGCGGGCCGTCCGCTCACGCTTGCTGCGCTGAGCCTGGCCATCCTGGGGACGCTCGCTGCGCCGCAGCGCGCCGAAGCCAGCGCTTTCCAGTTGCATGAAGACAGTGCCGCCGCCATGGGCCGCGCCTACGCCGGTTCCGCTACGGCGGGCGGTGACGTGTCGGTCGTGGCCAACAACCCGGCTGCGATGTCCGATCTGAAGGGCACGTATTTCCAGGCGGACATTACCGCCATCAATTTCGGCACCACGTTCAGCGGTTCCGCCCATGACGCGCTGGGTCGTCCGATCAGCGGCGGCAACGGTGGCGACGCTGGCACCACCATGCCGGTCCCGGCGATCTTCTTTGCCACCCAGCTCGACGACAAGTGGCACATCGGCGGCGCGTTCACCGTGCCGTTCGGCTTCCAGACCGAGTACAACCAGGACTGGATCGGCCGCTACAACGCCATCAAGTCGCAGTTCACCTCGTTGGACGCCACCTTGTCGGTGTCCTACGACGTGACCGACAACTTTGCGCTGGGCCTGAGCGGCATCGCGCAGCGGACGTCGGCCGAGCTGACCAGTGCCATCAACTACAACGCGGTCGGTCTGGGCCTGGTCAACCAGGCGGTGATGGCTGGCGCGCTGACGCCGGCCCAGGGCCAGGCGCTGGGCCAGCAGGTCAACACCATCGTGCCGCCGGGTTCGGACGGTATCGCCCGCATCAAGGGTGACGACTGGGCCTATGGCTACCAGATCGGCGCGTACTGGAAGATCACCTCGAACGACAAGTTGGCTTTTGACTATCGCTCGAAGATCTCGCACACGCTCGAGGGTACGGCCAACTTCACCGTGCCGCCGAACGTGCAGGCGCTGTTGTCCAGCCCGACCGTGGCCCCGTTGCTGGCCGGTGCCGGTGGCGTGCCGTTCACCCGCACCATCGGCACCGCACCGTTCACCACGCCGGCCACCGCCACCGCCAGCTACTGGCATCAGGAAGAGAAGTTCGGCATCGGTACCGACGTGTCCTGGACCAAGTGGGACGTGTTCAAGAACCTGACCGTCAACTATGCCAACCCGGCGCAGCCGTCCAGCGTGGAAGAGTTCAACTGGAAGAACAGCTGGTACGTGGCCGTCGGTGGCGACTACTACCTCAACGACAAGGTCACCCTGCGCGCCGGCTTCGCTGTCGACACCACGCCGACCCAGAGCGGCACCCGCGACCCGCGCGTGCCCGATGGTACCCGTCAGCTGCTGTCGTTCGGTGTCGGCTACAAGGCCAGCGATCACTTCGTGATCAACGCCTCGTACGCCCACATCTTCGTGAACAAGGCGTCGATCAACAACACCAGCTCCACGGGTGATGTGCTGACCGGTAGCTCGGACGACTACGGCAACCTGCTGAGCTTCTCGGCGCAGTACAAGTTCTAATTCGCGGCACGCCGCGCATCAGGAACGGCTCCACAGAAAACCTCCCCGCCTTGGCGGGGAGGTTTTTTTATGGGGAACCGCGCCGACCCGACGCGCATTATGTAGGAGCGCACCCAGTGCGCGATATCGGCGTCGCCGCTACGTAGGCTTTTCACTCGGGCCATCCTTGGCCCTCGCCCTACGGGCAGCTGGCGCCGTGCAAACCGGCAGTCCTGCCGGATGGTCGCGCACTGGGTGCGCTCCTACAGGGAAAAACGAAGGCGCGCCGTCAGCCGTGGCGAAGAAGCAGGGCGAGCATGCGGCGGAAGCGCGCGCCGTAAGGCGGACTGAGCATGCCGGCACCATTGATGCGCGACTGGTGGAATACCGGCTTCATATGCGAGAACGTGCGGAAACCGGCTTCGCCGTGATAGCCGCCCATGCCCGAAGGGCCCACGCCACCGAAGGGCATGCCATGCTGGGCAATGTGGTAAATCGTGTCGTTGACGGTGACGCCACCCGCATGGGTACGCGACAACACCTGCTCGATGCTGGCCCGATTCTGCTCAAACAGATACAAGGCCAGCGGCTGCGGATGCGCTGTTACATACGCCATCGCTTCGTCGAGAGTGTCGTAGGGCAACAGTGGTAGCAACGGGCCGAAGATCTCGTCCTGCATCACGGCCATGCTGTCGTTCACGCCTGTCAGTATCACCGGCGGCATCAGGCGACGCGAGGCATCCTCCTGCGCGTCGCTCAGTGGCTCCAGGCGTGCACCGGCGGCCACGGCGTCGTCGCGTAGCTTCGCCAGTCGCTCATATTGGCGGTGGGTGATGACGGTGGCGTACTGCCCTTGCGTATCCAGTGCGGGATACAGCCGCGCCGTCGCCGCGCGAGCGGCGCCGATGAAATCCGCCACGCGTGCACGCGGGACCAGCACGTAGTCGGGCGCGATGCAGGTCTGCCCGGCGTTCACCAGCTTGCCGGCCACGATGCGCTCGGCGGCGTGCGCCAGTCGCGCCGTGGGGCCGATGATGGCCGGCGACTTGCCGCCCAATTCCAAGGTCACCGGGGTGAGATTGGCGGCGGCGGCGCGCATCACATGGTGACCGACCGCGGTCGATCCAGTGAACAGCAGATGGTCGAACGGCAACGCCGTGAACGCTTGAGCCACTTCAGCGTCGCCAGTTATCACCACTACGTCGTCGGCTCTGAAGTAGTGCGCCACCTGCTCGGCGAACAGCGCCGAGAAACGCGGCGTGTACTCGCTCATCTTCAGCATCACCCGGTTGCCCGCGGTGAGCGCATCGATCAGCGGGCCGACCGCGAGAAAGATCGGGTAGTTCCAGGGCACGACGATGCCGACCACGCCTCGTGGTTGCGGCAGCTGCGAGATGCTTGCCGGCAGGAACACCATATTGGCGAGGCCGCGCCGTGGTCGCATCCAGCGGCGCCCCCGGCGTAGCGAGTGACGCAGGTTGGACAGGCTCGGGTAAATCTCCAGCAGTTCGGTCTCCTCGACCGGCCGGTGGCCGAAATCAGCGCTGATGGCCTGGGCGAAGACCTCGCGCTGCTCGTTGAGCATCTTCTCCAGTGCGCGCAGACGGGAGGCACGCACACTCCAGGCCGGCATCGGGTCACGCGCCTGCGCCTCGCGCAGGCGGAGCAGGGTGGCGTTGAGAGACTGGCTGGTATCGGTCATGTCAGGTCAGAACTTTGCTCGCAATTCGACGCCCCACAGGCGTGGCGGCGTGACGGAGGCGAACGGCGTGCCGTACACACTGGTGCTGATGTTGTTCACGCCCGTCACATACCGTTTGTTGAAGACATTGGTGCCATACAGTGCCACACCCCAGCGGTCGCCGGGCGCATGCCAGTCCAGGCGCGCGTCGGTGCGCTGCTCGCTGGTGCCGATCTGGAAGTTGGGGCTTACGTTGCACGTGCCCTGTTCCTGCGAATCGGCATTGCAGCGCGTCTTGCCACGGTAGCCCTGCGACACGTCGAATTCCAGGTCGCCATTCGCCACATGATGCCAGGTGTAGCTCAGCGAGGCGGCCCCGGAGAACTTCGGCGCGCCGGTCGGTTGTCCGGTGAGATCGGTGCCGTCGGGTGCCACCGCCGAGCGATAGGTGGAATCAATATAGGCGCCGTTGAAGCTGATGCGGAAGCTGTCGATCGGCTGCCACTGGGCTTCCAGCTCCAGGCCCTTCGCTTCCTGGTCGCTGCTGTTGACGACGTAGATGGGCACGCCCGAAGCGGCGCTGTTCGGGTCCAGCGCCAGCGACTGCATATTGTTGTAGCGGTAGTAGTACATCGAGGCGTTCAGCAGCAGATTCTGGTCGGGGAACAGGCTCTTGATGCCGGCCTCGAAGTTCGTCACCGTTTCCGGTGCGAAGCGCGAGCCGATCTGCACGCTGTTATAGCCGCCGGCCTTGTAGCCCCGGGTCACCGAAACATAGCCCATCACGTCGGGCGTGAACTTGTAGTCCGCCACCACGCGAGGGCTGAAATTGTTCCAGGTGTTGCTGGCCGACACCGGTACGCCCACGAACGTGGGGAAGATCACATTGCTACCGAACGCGGCCAGCGCCATCTGTGCTTGGGGCGGCAGCATCTGGGTGATGCCAAGCCCGTTGAGTCCGGTGATGACGCCGTCGAACGCGGGCGCGCTGCGCGGCATGTTGTACCAGCTGAAGTCCTTTTCATCGCGCGTATAGCGCAGGCCGGTGGTGATGTTGAATTTGTCGGTGACGTGCCAGATCACGTCGCCGAATGCGGCATAGGCCTTGAAGTTGCCGTCATTGCTGATCGCCTCGTGCCATGGATAGCCGAGCAGGGTGAACGGCAGGCCGAACGAGGCCAGCGCGTTGCTGATATCGGTCAGCGGCGTGCCGACGCCGAGGACGTTCTGTGCCAGCGTGTCGAGGCTGTTGGTGTTGATATTGGTCTGGCTCTGCTGGCGCGCCTGTTCCTGGTAGTAGCTGACGCCGCTCACCCAGTCGATCAGGTCGTTATTGCCCGAGAGCTTGAACTCCTGGTACCAGCTGTTGTTGTGTTCGACGTTGGTGGTGTCGAGGTAGGTGACGATATGGTTGGTGCCGTCGTAGTCGCCGCGGTTGAAGGTGTCAAAGCCACGCCACGCCGTGGTGGAGACCAGGCTGCCCCAACTGAAGGAATGATCGATCGACAGCGTCGCACCGTCGAAGCGGCGCGTTTCCTTCCCGCCGATCGCATCGTTGTACAACGGTGCATGCAGCGGATTGAGATAGGTCGACGGGTCAGCCGGAAACGGTGCGCGCTGGTTGGTGTCGTTGGATAGTGGAATCAGGCCGATGGCGGGCTCAGGTGCCTGGTTGAGCTTTTCGTGATCCCATGAAAGCAGTACGCGGGTATTGTCGGTGACGTTCCACCGATACACCGCGCGCGTACCCCATTGGTTGTCCCCGCCGTACTCCTTGCCGGTGGCGGCATCCTTGATCCAGCCGTCGCTCTGGATGTCCACCACGCTAAGGCGCAGGGCCATATCCTTGTTGATCGGCATATTGAGCAAGGCATCGGCGTAGCGCTGGCCCTCATTGCCGAAGCGCACGCGGGCCTCGCCTTCAAACTTGTCGGTGGGCTCGTTGGTGACGATCGAGATGGCGCCGGCCGCCGCATTGCGACCAAACAGCGTGCCCTGCGGACCCTTCAGCACCTCGATGCGCGCGATGTCGTTGAATGCCAGCAGCGAGCCACCCGAGCGCGCCGCATAGACGCCGTTGACGTAGACGCCCACTGCCGATTCCGTACCGATACCGAAGTTGCTGGTACTGATGCCGCGCAGTTCGTAGGTGGGCTGGGTCGGCTGGCTGGCGTCGATCACCAGGCCCGGCACGAAGATGTCAATCTTGCTGAGGTCGGTTGCCGCCAGCGTAACGATCTCCTTGGCGGTGACGATCTGCAGCGGAATCGGCACCGACTGCACTTCCTGGCTACGGCTTTGCGCGGTCACGGTGACGTTGCCGAGCAGCTTGGCCTTGTCGGGATTGGCGGTGGTGCCGTTCGCGCCCGTGCTTGAACTGTCCTGCGCTGACGGCTGTGCCTGATCGTCAGCGAACGCGACGGCAGAGTGGCTGCCGAGCAGCAGCACCGTGCCACCAAACAGCAGGCGGCGCAGGCAAACAGACAGCGGACGTGGACGGATAGTCATCACCGGTTTCTCCCCTTTTGTATATATGTAGAGCCGCGATCCCAGTCGCGGCTTGCAGAGCATTCAATGGATCGCGACGCAGCCCCCCGACTGCGCCGCGATCCATGCCTTGATCAGTGCAACGCCCTCACGATGCACGGTGCTTCTCCCCAACTCGGGCATCATCACGCCAGGATCGGCCGAGTCCATGCGATACGGCAGGATGGAATCGTTCGGAATGCCTGGCACGATGTCGAACAAGTGGTCACCGGTACCGCGGCCAGCCGCGACGGGCGGCTTGCAGATACCCAGGTGACGGTCTTCGGGCGCGCTCACATCGAGCGTCAGTGCCGTGGTATTGGCCGCGCCCTTCGGATTGTGGCAATGCCCGCAGTTGATATCGAGATAGGCACGCGCACGCGCGTCGAGCGACGCATGCGTGTCCATCCAGTTTGCGTTGCGCGGCGCTTCCGCCGGCGCTGGCGCACCGGCGAGATAACCCACCTTCATCAGGTGAGCGAGCTGGTTTTCCTCGCCGTCGGCATAGTGATAGTCGCGGTTGAGGTGACGTGCCTTGGGCCCGATCGGATGGATCTTGCGCGTCACCCAGTCCTGCGCGTGGCAGCTGGAGCACTGGCTTTCGTCGGGCACGACGTAGTTGAAGTCTTCGCGCTCACCGCCGTCGGCGACGAGGGTCAAGGGAATCACTGCGCCCGTGCGCGCCAGTGCGGCATCGCTCTGATCGTCCTTCCACACATAGGGAATGGCCGCCCAGCCCGATTCGCGACGCACCAGGATGCGCGTCTCGACCAGGTGCACGTTTGAGAGATCGAGCCCTGCGCCGGCGAAGTCGCGCGAGCTGTCATAGGTGCGCGCGACGTCGCTGAACTTTCCGCTCGCCGTCTTCGGGTAATAGAAGGTCTTGCTGATGATGGTGCCGACGGGAAAGTCGAAGGTGTCGGTCGGGTCGTACTTGGCCGCGACACCCTTGGGCATCCAGATCGTGCGCAGCTTGTGCGCGTAGTCGGTGAACAGCGGCGTATTGAGGTCGTACGGCACCACGCCCTGGTTCAGCACCAGCTTGCCGCCACGCACTTCCACCACATGCCAGTCGCTCAGCTTCGGCGGACGGCCATCGGGCTGGAATGCCACCGGGTCCAGGCCCCGGTGGCAGGCACTCACCAGCATCAGCACCAGCAGCAAGCCGGCGCGCAGGGAAAACGTCATCGACATCGATACTGCCTCAGGCCTTCGGTTCCGGATCGAGCACAACCGGCGGCAGCTTGGGCAGCGTGCACTGGTACGGCTTGGTGTCGGTGTTAGGGTTCTTGTAGTCGTGCGGGCCATCGGCATTGATCACGCCCACGTCGCCATTCTGGATGCAGAAGCGCTGGTCGTCGGGTGGCAGGCCATTGACCAGCGTTTTCTCGTCCACATAGCCGTCCCACAGGATGTCCGGGAATTTGCCGTTGATGCCGAACATGGCGGTCTTCAGGGTCTTCAGCTTGAGGCCGTCGGGCGAATCGCCGCCGCCCTTGAAGCGGTTGTCGTAGATGAAGATGCCCTTCGGATACGGGTCGTAGTCCGCTGCCACGCCCTTGGTGTTGTAGTAGTTGGTGGAGAAGTAGCTGGAGATGATGACGTTGGCGGTCTTGTTGTCGGCGATATCGTTGTCGAAGATCTCCACCTTGTCGTTGGAGTTGACCACCACGCCGGCGCCGCGCGGCACGCTGGCCACCGCCGCGCCCTTGGCGGCAAAGTTGTCGGTGTTGTTGTCGAACACCTTGTTCTTGAACACGCGCGTGCTATGACCTGCCTGCGACAGGTTGGGCATGTTGAACACCAGGATGCCGCCGGTGTTGTGCGTGGCGGTGTTGTCGTAGACGTCGGCGTTGATCGAGTTCTCGATCTCGATGCCGGCCACGTTGTACTCGGCGCGATAGCGGCGCACCACGATATTGTTGGACTGGCCGACGTAGATGCCCGCGTCGGAGGCACCGATCACGACGGAGTCTTCGATCAGCACGTTCTGCGTCTTCACCGGGTACAGGCCATAAGCGCCGTTGGTGGTCTTGGGGCCGCCGGTCCATTCCACGCGCACGCCGCGGATGGTGATGTTCTCGCCCTGGTTGATCTTCAGGGCGTCGCCCTTGGTGTCTTCGAGCGCCAGGTTCTCGATGGTGAAGTCATTGGCATTGACCAGCAGGCCTTCGGGGCCGACCACCTGGCCCTTGAACGACAGGACGGTCTGATCCTTGCCGGCGCCCTTGATGGTCACGCCGTCGGTGCGCAGGCTCAGGCCGCGCTGAAGATGGTAGTGACCGGCGGGAATCTCGATGACGCTGCCGGGCTTGGCGTCGAGCAACTGCTGCTGGAGCTTCGCTTCGAACGAAACGTCGGCACCACTTTGCGTGGGTGCCTGCTCGCTGCTGCAGGCGGCCAGCAAGAGCGGAATGAGGACGGTCAGATGAGTCTTGCGCATGGTTGCCTTGCTCCCCCGGGTGCGGCTGTCTGCTTGACAAGCCACTGTCTCGGAATCCGCTGGCGGCGGGGAGGGGCGTAGCAGCGACGAAGGGGGGCAATTCGGCCAGCATGGCTCCCCCGGGTGACTGGGGGAGTCAGTCCGGAGGAGTCGAGTCGCGCCTGGGCAAGCGGATTACCAGCGGTAGCGTGCCGATACGGTGATCTCGCGCGGGTAGCCGTAGTAGCACCAGATGGCGCTGTTGCAGGCGCTGATGTATTCCCGGTCAAACAGGTTGGCGGCGGTTACCTGGAAGCGCCAGTTCTGGAGGTCGTAGTGCGCATTGGCGTCATAGAGCACATAGCCGCCAGTGCGAAATTCGCTGTTCGCATCGCCGTAGTGCGCGCCGATATAGCGCACTCCGCCGCCGAAGCCGAGTCCGGCGAGCGCACCTTCGTGCACGCTGTAGTCGGCCGACACCGAGGCCTGTTGCTTGGGCACCAGGGGGACCTGCTTGCCCAGCGTGGCATCGTTGGCCCGCGTGATCTTGGCGTCGGTGTAGGCGTAGGCGGCCGTCATGCTGAAGTGATCGGTCAGCGCGACATTCGCTTCCAGTTCCGCGCCGCGGGTACGCGTCTGGCCTTGCTGCAAGGAGAAGAACAGGTGATTGGGATCGACCGTGAGCGCATTTTTCTGGGTTAGCTGGTAAACCGCCGCCGTGATCAGCGAGCGACCGTCGGGTGTCTGGTACTTCACGCCACCTTCGTACTGGTCGCCAGTGGTTGGCTTGAATGCGCTGCCGACGAAGGTCTGGCCTACCGTCGTCTTGAACGAATGGGAATAGGCGATATACGGCACCAGGCCGATATCGGTGGTGTAGTTGATGCCGAGGCGGCCGGAGAAGGCGTTGTCGTTCTGCTTTTCCTGCGTATTGGCGATCTGGTCGTCGACCTCGTTGGTCACCCAGTCATTGCGCCCGCTGGCGACGATGCCCCAGCGGCCCCAGCTGATCTGGTCCTGCACATAGGCGCCCAGCTGCTCGAGCACGCTGTGGGTATGGAAGGTGTACGGCGTCGGGGTAATCGGCGCGCCATAGACCGGATCGAAGATATCGATGGGCGGTGCGGCGCCGAAGCCGGATTTGTAGTCGTTGGCGCTGTGCAAATAGTCCACGCCCATCAGCACCGTGTGCTGCACTTCGCCCTGGGCGAACTTCGCCTCGGCCTGGTTATCCACGGCAAAGACATGCGCCTCGTCAACCAGGGGGTAGTTGTAGCGATTGAGCGTGCGCAGGTCGTCCTGCAGGCCCAGGCTGCCGATCGAACGGTGATCCACCGTTTCGTTCTGCGCGCGCATGTCCTGGCGCACCGACCACACCTCGTCGAAGCGATGGGTGAATTGGTAGCCCAGGGACGCGTCGGTCTTGTGGTAGTAGTCGTAGTCAGGCTCGCCCGGATTGACGTCGCGCGGAATCTGGCCGTTCGGATTGGGGTAGAGCGTGCCCTGCGATGGCAGGAAGCCGCCCACCCCGCTGGACAGGCTGCGCTGGTAGCGCGCCAGCAAGGTCAACGAGGTGTTGTCGTCCGGTTGCCAGGTGAGGCTGGGGGCAAAGTAGTAGCGGTCGTCCTGCGAGTGCTCGATGTTGGAATCGCCCTTGCGGGCCAGAGCCACCACACGCCACAGCCAGTGGCCGTCGCTGTCGAGCTGCCCGCCGGTATCGCCAGCCAGCTGGCGCTGGCCGAAGCTGCCCACGGTCGCCTCGACCTCGCGCGGCGCATCCAGGCTGGGGCGCTTGCTGGTCATGTCGATCATGCCGCCCGGCGGCAACTGCCCATACATCACCGACGACGGGCCCTTGTTCACTTCCACGCGCTCCAGGCCGTAAGTCTCGATGCGCGAGTCGGCGGTCCAGACACCGCTGGGCAAGGCGAGGCCGTCGAGGAACTTGGCCGGGTCGTAGCCGCGCACGAGAATCCAGTCACTGCGCGGATCGGCGCCATAGCTTCCGCCCACCGCGCCGGCCAGGTAACGCACCGCTTCGTCCAGCCCCTGCACACCGTACAACTGCATGCGCTCGGGGGTGATCGTGCTAACCGACTGGGGAATGTCGACCGTCGGCGTCTCGGTCTTGGTGGTCGAGTAGACGACGTTCACCGCCTCGAGGGCGATGCTGTCTTTGCCGTCTTGGCTGGTGGTGGTCTTTTGCTGGGCGGTGGTGGTGTCGGTTTGGTCGGCGGCCAAGGCCGGGCTGGCCAGGGCAAGCGACATCGCGACCAGAAGTGCACTTCTGGAAAAAGTGGCAGACATGCGGGGCAACCTGGGCAGAAAGGAGTGGGTTGTGGCCCGTGCCGGCGCCACCCGCTCTGACGGCGGATGGCTAAATGATAGTGATTCGTATTATTAGTTCAAGTTTTTAGATCAAGGCCCGGGCCGGCCGGCCGTGTTAGGGCAAGCACTAGCTTTGGCGCCTGATGACGATCGCCCCGACGAGCTAGGGTGCGGGTTGGGAGCCGATGCCTGGAGGGCATGCCTCCGGTCCGGTACGGGCGGTCCTGCCTGGCGCTCAGGCCGCGTGCTGACGGGCGCTACGCGGCGGCATGCCGGTCCAGCGTTTGAATGCACGGCGGAATTCGCGTGGATCGCTGAAGCCGATCTCAAGACCGATTTCCGCCACGCTCAACGCGCCGCCGTGTAACAGTTCCAGCGCCCGCTCGGCGCGGACGCGGTCATGGATCTCGCGGAAGATGCGTCCGCCTTCGGCCAATCGCCGGCGCAGCGAGCGTTCGCTCATATTGAGCATGCGCGCGACATCCGGAAGCCGCGGCTGCTGGCGCAGGTGGCTGCGCAGCAGGCGCTCGACCGAGACGACGACCTCCTGCTGCATGCCGCCGACATGGTGCTGTTGCATGCACAACGCGAGTGCCTGCTGGGCGGTAAGCGGGTTGTGCGAGGGCAGCGGATGCCCCAGCCATTGCGCGTCCAGCACGACGCGGTTGAGGCGCGCACCGAACACCAGTTCGCACTGGAAGTAGTCGGCATAGGCCCCGGCATGCGCGGGCCTCGCGTAGGTCACCTCAAGCCGCGATGGACGGAACTCGCTGCCCAATAGCTGACGCGCGATGGCCAGCGAGCTGGAGAACAGTTCCTCGCACAGGAAGGGCAGCAGTGGCGGATCATTGAAGCGCGGCCAGGCAGCCAGTGCCACCTCGCGCGGGCTGACGACCTCGAAACTGACATCGAGCAGGCTGCCGCTGACCCGATGATGCGTGATGCCCACCTTCATGGCCTCGCCGAACGTGGGCGACGTCATCATGGCCAGGCCGAGCAGGCCGAAGCTGCCCAGCGTCTCGCCCTGACCCACCTCGAGCCCGAGTCCCGCCACGCCTGTTGCCTGCAAGGCGCGGCGTATCACCATTTGGGCCTGTCGATAGGACACGCGCAGGGTCGGGTCGTTCAGCTGGTCGCGACGCAGCCCTGAACCGGTGAACCAGGCATCGCAAGGAAGGCCGCGCGCCAGCGCGAGCTGAGTGAGATGGACGATGACGTTCGGCGGGGTTTCGGCCGCGGTATAGCGCGGGTCGGCGCCCGCTGGCGTACCCGCGGGGTCTTCGGTTGCATGGCCGGCCATGGCGGCAACGGACGTCATCTATTTGCTCCACCCCTGACACCGGATAAGCCCGGCGCCGACCTGATCTATATCATGCGGAGCGGCCCTACCGCTTTATGCAATGCACCAACCGCTGAATGCTGACGGGAGAATCGCGATGAAACCCTTCGTCGTCCGCGCATGGCGTGCCGGGTTGCTGGCGGCCCTGGTCCTGGCTTCCGGTTGTGCGCCGGTGCAAACGCCATCGGCCAAGCCGCCTGGGATGGAGGCGCCCCCATTGCAGACCGCCATGCTGCTGCCTGCCGCGCCCAAGCCGGGCTCGCCGCGCTACGAGGCTGATCGACAGGTGTTTCTGGCCACCCGCAAGCTGGACGGCACGCCACGCTGGGTGCTGGCGCAACATGACGTGGACTACGCCACGCCGGTGCTGATGGATGACTTCAGCTGTGCCATGGGTGTGCCCCTGGACGCCAATCGCCTGCCGCGCCTGGCCGCCTTGGTCGATCTGACCAGCAAGGCAGCCGATAAGTCGACCGGACCGGCCAAGCAGGCCAACCAGCGGCAGCGTCCATTCCTGATCGACCAGGGCGCGGTCTGCCAGCCCACCGAGCAGCTCGCCAAGAGTTTCGACTACCCCTCAGGTCATGCCACGCGAGGCTGGGCGGTGGGCCTGGTGCTCGCCGAACTGGCGCCGGACCGCGCCTCCGACCTGCTGCTGCGTTCACGTGCCTACGCCGACAGCCGCGTGGTGTGCGGCGCCCACAACCTTAGTGCGATCGAGGCCGGTGCCATGAACGGTGCCGCGGTGGTGGCGACCTTGCGATCGTCGCAAGCGTTTCAGGCACAGCTGTCATCGGCGCGCGCAGAACTGGCCGATTATCGCAAGGCAACGCCTTCGAATGCCGGGCCGCAGTGCACTGCCGAGAAAGCGTTGATCGAGCCAACGCCGTATTGAGCGACACCCCACGATGCCGCCCTGTTGTAGGAGCGCACCCAGTGCGCGAAACCTACGAAGCGCCGTCCCCGTAACGCCAGCGATCGCGCACTGGGTGCGCTCCTACAAGGGCGCGCGTGTATCGGCCCGCCATAGTCCGATCCATCGATTCAGATCCGCCAGCCGCTTCGCCTCGTCATCGCGCATGCTCATGCCGATGGCGACGCCGGCGACGTGGCCCGTGGGATCCAGCAGCATGAGGGTGGGATAGGTGTTGACGCCCAGCGTATCGATCAATGCCTGCCCGTCATGCAGGATGGGCCATGCAAAGCTTCGATCGGTCGCAAACTGGCGCGAGGTATCCGAGTCTTCATAGGTGATGGCGACGAAATTCATGTCACCGTGCTCGCGCGCAAACGCGTTAAGCGTCGGCACTTCGGCGATGCATGGCGCGCAGTCGGCGAAGAAGAAACCGATCAGCGTATAGCGGCCCTGGTATGAGCCTAGTCGTTGCGTGCCACCCTGCAGTGCCGGCAGCTCGAACGGGGGAAACGCATCGCCGCGCTTGAACGCGAATCGAGCGGGCTGCCCCGGTGTTTGGATGCGTAGCACGGCAGCGCCAGCCTGACTGTCCTTGGTACTGCTCAAGGTCTTGCCATCGCCAAGCAGGTGGGCGAACGCGGCGTAGTCGATGGGCACGCCAGCCTGATCGAGATAGCGCACCGTGGGCGATGCACCCAGTTGCAGCGTTGCGATCAGGCGTTGCTCGTCGCTCGTTTGCGCAGCAGACAGCGACGTGGTGAACAGCGCCGCCAGCAACATCCATGCGAGGAGTGGCGATGCACGTCGCAAAAGAATCTCCAGCGATCTGTCGTCGATGACGACGAGTGCGGGCCGGTGCATGTGCACCGGCCCGTGTGGTCGTGGCTTACTCGCCGATGGTCAGCAGCGATGCATTGCCGCCGGCCGCCGTGGTGTTGATGGTGAGCGTGCGCTCGCCGGCGAAACGCAACAGGTAGTGCGGGCCACCCGCCTTCGGGCCGGTGCCGGACAGGCCTTCGCCGCCGAACGGCTGCACGCCGACCACCGCACCGATCTGGTTGCGATTGACGTAGCAGTTGCCCACGCGGGCGCGGCTCTGGATGTACTCGACCGTGTCGTCGATGCGGCTGTGGATGCCGAGGGTGAGGCCGTAGCCGGTGGCGTTGATCTCATCGACCACCTTGCTGAGCTCGTCGCCCTTCCAGCGGATCACGTGCAGCACCGGACCGAACACTTCGCGTGTAAGCGTGGCCAGCGAGGGAATCTCATAGGCGCGCGGAGCGAAGAAGGTGCCGTTGGCGGTGGCTGCCGGATCGAGCGCGACTTCGCCGATCTTCTTCGCTTCCTTGTCCATGCGGGCGGCATGGTCGACCAGGATCTTCTTGGCGTCCTCGTCGATCACCGGACCCACGTCGGTCGACAACTGGCCCGGATCGCCCACCTTCAGCTCGCCCATGGCGCCGGCCAGCATGGCGCAGACCTTGTCGGCGATGTCTTCCTGCACGTACAGCACGCGCGCGGCCGAGCAACGCTGGCCGGCGGACTGGAACGCCGAAGCGACCACGTCCTTGACGATCTGCTCGGGCAGGGCCGAGGAGTCGGCGATCATCGCGTTCTGGCCACCGGTTTCGGCGACCAGCGCGGCGATCGGCGCATTGCGCGCGGCGAGGGCGCGGTTGATCGCCCAGGCGGTTTCGGTGGAGCCGGTGAAGGCCACGCCAGCCACGCGCGGATCGCGCGTGAGCGCGGCACCGACGGTGGCGCCATCGCCCGGCAGGAACTGCAATACATCGGCAGGCACGCCGGCATCCTGCAGCAGCTTCACGGCGGCGTAGCCGATCAGGCTGGTCTGTTCGGCCGGCTTGGCAATGACGGCATTGCCTGCAGCCAGGGCGGCGCTGACCTGACCCAGGAAGATCGCGAGCGGGAAGTTCCACGGGCTGATGCACACGAACACGCCGCGGCCGTTCAAGAACAGCTGGTTGCTCTCGCCGGTGGGGCCGGGCAGCTGTTCCGGATGACCGAACAGGCGGCGCGCCATGGTGGCGTAATAACGCAGGAAGTCAGCCGCCTCACGAATTTCGGCGATGGCGTCGGGCAGGCTCTTGCCGGCTTCGCGCACGCACAGGGCGATGAACTCGCCGCGACGCGCTTCGAGCTGCTCGGCAGCGTGCTCGAGGATGGCGGCGCGGCTGGCGGCCGGCAGGCGATCCCAGTTGTGCTGCGCGGCGACGGCATTGGCCAGCGCCTTTTCGACGCTGGCGCTGTCGGCGCTGACATAGCTGCCGACAACCTGGCGACGATCGGCCGGATTGGTCACCTGCACGGTGGCGCCTGCGCTCTTGGCGCCCGGCACCAGCGGCTCGGCGGTCCACGGACCGGTCTTGCTCTGGATCGCCTCGGCGAGGGCCTTCAGTTCGTTGTCGTTGGAGAAGTTGACGCCCATGGAATTCTTCCGAAGTTCACCGTAGAGATTCACCGGCAGCGGAATGCGCGGGTGGGGGATGGAGGCGAAGGAGCGCACGGTCTCACAGGGATCGGCGACCAGTTCGCGCACTGGCAGGCTCTCGTCGACCACGCGGTTGACGAAGCTGGTGTTGGCGCCGTTCTCAAGCAGGCGACGTACCAGATAGGGCAGCAGATCTTCGTGCGTACCGACCGGCGCATACACCCGGCACGGCACATTCAGCCCGCTCTTATTGACGTCGGGCTTGCCGATCACCTCGGCATAGAGGTCGGTGCCCATGCCGTGCAGGCGCTGGTATTCGTACGGACGACCCTGCGCCACGTGATGCACAGCGGCGATGGTGTGTGCGTTGTGCGTGGCGAACTGCGGGTAGATCAGTTCCACGCCGGCATCGAACAGCTTGCGTGCACAGGCCAGGTAGGACACGTCGGTGTTCGGCTTGCGCGTATACACCGGATAGCCGGCCAGACCGTTTTCCTGGGCGCGCTTGACCTCGGCGTCCCAGTACGCGCCCTTGACCAGGCGCACGTACCAGCGGCGACCGCTGGCACGCGCGGTTTCGATCAGCCAGTCGATCACGAACGGCGTGCGCTTCGCATACGCCTGCACCACGATGCCGAGGCCATTCCAGCCCTGCAGCGAAGGATGCGCGAACACGTCGCCGATGATGTCCAGCGACAGTTCCAGGCGCTCGGCCTCTTCGGCATCGACCGACAGCGCGATGCCGTGCTTCATCGCCAGCTGCGACAGCTCCAGCAGCTTGGCGGTGAGGTCGCGATGAGCGATCTCGCGCTTGGCCACTTCGTAGCGCGGATGCAGCGCCGATAGTTTCACCGAGATCGACGGCGCGTCGGTATGGTTGGCGAACGGTCCGCGCGAACCGATCGCGGCGATCGCGTTACGGTAATCCTGCTGATAGCGCTCGGCGGTTTCGCTGGTGAGCGCCGACTCGCCGAGCATGTCGTAGGAATAGCGGTACACCGCATATTCCTTCTGCGCGCAACGATCCAGCGCTTCGCCGATGGTGCGACCCATGACGAACTGGTGGCCCATGATGCGCATCGCCTGGCGCACCGCGAGGCGGATCGCCGGCTCGCCCGCGCGACCGACCAGGCGACGCAGCGCGCCGGTGAAGTCGTGGCGAGTTTCCTCCGACAACGTCACCAGCTTGCCGGTGAGCATCAGACCCCAGGTCGACACATTGACGAACAGCGACTCGCTCTGACCCAGATGCTTCTTCCAGTTCGCATCGCCCAGCTTGTCGCGGATCAGCTTGTCCGCGGTGGCCTTGTCGGGGATGCGCAGCAGAGCCTCCGCGACGCACATCAGCAGCACGCCTTCTTCCGACGACAGGTCGTACTGGCGCATGAAGGATTCGACGGCGCTCTGGTCCTTGGCGCGCAGACGCACGCGGGACACCAGGTCGGCGGCCAGATCGATCACCTTTTCGCGTTCCACCGGCGGCAAGGTGGCCTGCGCCAGCAGGTCGTTGACCGCTTCGGTCTCGTCACGCAGCCAGGCCGCGGTAATGCGGGCGCGGGCCGGCTCGACGCCAGTCGGAAGTTCGGGGCTGAGTATGGGCTGGGTCACAGATGTGTAGCCAAAGAATGCGAGGTGGGGAATCGCGGGATTGTACGCGGGGGTGGCGGCGCACGCATCCGTACGGCGTGTTGCAGCGCACGACACCTATTGATAGTCATGTGCCGCTGACACAGGCGCTGCGTATCAAATGGGGGCAGCCGGAAGCGAGTCAATTATCCAAGGCGGATCGAACACGCTGCGGCAAAAGCGCGCATGCAAGCGATTCGTCATGGACTTGGATGGCCGTTGCGGCGTAGGGACGTGCGTTTGGCCACCGGTTACGGGTGTTCAGTGAGAGCGTTGCACCCCGCTGCTCCATACTCAGCCTCGATCGCGCAGCAGGAAAGCGTGACTCAACAACACACTAGCGCCGTTCATGCCTGCTTCAAATCAAGCGGGTGCGTCATTCTTGCCCATCGAGGCCATCGCGGCCTATCATTCCTGCGTTCCAGGCACGCCGGATCCCCATGATCGTGCTTCGACCAGCAGCGGCCGGCTTGCCGTGCGCGACGATGTGGCTTAAGCCCAATCGCGCCCTGAGTCGCCGTGACTTGCGTCGTGTGATCGGGGTATTGGTGGCGCTGGCGTTGACGACGGCCGGGTTGGGCGCGTGGCAGGGGAATGTGTTTGCTCCGCTGTTCGCCCTGGTCGAGTCCTTTGCTGTGGCTTTCGCTTTAGGCGTGGCCTGGCGAGCCGGCGACCGCAGCGAGCGCATCACCCTCGACGAATCGTCGCTGGAGGTGCAATCCCTGCCAGGTCGGCGCAGTGCGCGTTTCCAGACTTACTGGGTGCGCGTGCAGCTGCACAGCGGCAAGGGGAGAGTTCGTCTACTGCTGACGTCGCATGGGCAGGAACTGGAGATCGGGGCCTTCCTCGCTGATGAGGAGCGCGCCGAACTGTCAAGGAAACTCAAGGTGTTGCTGGCGGAGTTCAACCAACAGCGGCGCAGGTAGGTTCAACAAAGGTGCAAGACATGACATCTGGCGGCATCAGGCCTGGCAGTACCAAGCGAGTAGTCGCGGCATGCGCACTCATCGCCCTTGCAATGTTCGGCGGCGTGGCGATGGCCAATCCTCAGCCGGGCCAGTTGAACATGACGCGTGGCGTGTCCACGTGGTCTCCCGTTCCGTACTTCCTCAATAACGTCGCGCTCGGTGTCTGCGTCGTCATCGGCATCCTGGTGTTCGGCGCGATGTTCATCGCCATGTTCCGCTTCCGCAAATCGCGCGGTGCGGTGGCCGAGAAGTGGTCGCACAACACCACGCTCGAAATCATCTGGACCACGATCCCGGTGATCATCCTGATCGTGCTGGCCTATCTGGCCACCGGCGGCCTGCGCACGTTCTCCGACACCACCGGCTCGCAGATGACCGTGAAGGTCACTGGCTACCAGTGGAAGTGGCGCTACGACTACGTCGACTACCAGGGCAAGGCGATCGACAAGGTCGGCTTCATGTCCAAGCTGGACCGCGAGAGCGACGAGACCCGCCAGCTGAACTCGGGCCTCGACCCGAACGCGGTGAAGGTGGACGGCGTACAACACCTACCTCATCAATGTGGATGAGCCGCTGGTGGTGCCGGTCGGCGTCAAGATCCGCTTCGTGATCACCGCCGGTGACGTGATCCACTCCTGGTGGGTGCCGGCGCTGGGCTGGAAGATGGACGCCATCCCGGGCATCGTCAATGCGGCCTGGACCAACATCACCGAGCCGGGCGTGTACCGTGGCCAGTGCGCCGAGCTGTGCGGCCAGGACCACGGCTTCATGCCGATCGTGGTGAAGGCCTTGCCGAAGGAAGAGTTCGAGAAGTGGCTGGCCGACAAGGAAGCGCAGGCCAAGCAGCCGGCGCCGGCTGCTCCGGCAGCTGCCTCGACCGCGGCCACGCCGAGCACGGCGCAGATTGCACCCGACGCACCTGTTGCTCAGGGCCACCAGGGCTGATTCGTCAGCCCGCTTAACCGTTTCCGCATTTAGGTAGAGGTGCAAGGCCATGGCTCACGCAGCCACTCACGACCACCACGACGATCATCACGGCGCGCCGAAGAACTTCTTCGTCCGCTGGTGCATGTCCACGAATCACAAGGACATCGGCACGCTGTACCTGGTTTTCTCGCTGCTGATGTTCTTCATCGGCGGCAGCTTCGCCATGGTGATCCGCGCCGAACTGTTCAAGCCCGGCCTGCAGCTGGTGCAGCCGTACTTCTTCAATGAAATGACCACGATGCATGCGCTGGTCATGATCTTCGGCGCCGTCATGCCGGCCTTCGTGGGCCTCGGCAACTGGATGATTCCGTTGATGGTCGGTGCGCCGGACATGGCGTTGCCGCGCATGAACAACCTGTCGTTCTGGATCCTGCCGTTCGCCTTCGCGCTGCTGCTGTCCACGCTGTTCCTGCCGGGCGGTGGCCCCGCCGGTGGCTGGACCATGTACCCGCCGCTGTCGCTGCAGGGCGGCTCGACGGCCTACGTGGTGTTCGCGGTGCACTTGATGGGTATCAGTTCGATCATGGGCGCGATCAACATCATCGCCACCATCCTCAACATGCGCGCGCCGGGCATGGACCTGCTCAAGATGCCGGTGTTCGTGTGGAGCTGGCTGATCACGGCGTTCCTGCTGATCGCGGTGATGCCGGTGCTGGCCGGCGCGGTGACCATGCTGCTCACCGACAAGTACTTCGGCACCAGCTTCTTCAATGCCGCCGGCGGCGGTGACCCGATGCTGTTCCAGCACATCTTCTGGTTCTTCGGTCACCCCGAGGTCTACATCATGATCCTGCCGGCCTTTGGCCTGGTTTCAGAGATCATCCCGACCTTCGCGCGCAAGCCGATCTTCGGTTACAAGGCGATGGTGTTCGCGATCGCATCGATCGCCTTCCTGTCGTTCATCGTGTGGGCGCACCATATGTTCGCGGTGGGTCTGCCGCTGGGCGGCGAGATCTTCTTCATGTACGCCACGATGCTGATCGCGGTGCCGACGGGCGTGAAGGTGTTCAACTGGGTCAGCACCATGTGGGGCGGCTCGATGACCTTCGAAACGCCGATGCTGTTCGCGATCGCCTTCGTGATCCTGTTCACCATCGGTGGCTTCTCCGGCCTGATGCTGGCGCTGGCTGCCGGCCGACTTCCAGTACCACGACACGTACTTTGTGGTGGCGCACTTCCACTACGTGCTGGTGACCGGCGCGATCTTCGCGATCATCGCCGCGACGTACTACTGGCTGCCGAAGTGGACCGGCCACATGTACTCGGAGACGTGGGGCAAGATCCATTTCTGGAACAGCGTGATCTGGGTGAACGTGTTGTTCTTCCCGCAGCACTTCCTCGGTCTGGCCGGCATGCCACGCCGTATTCCGGATTACAACGTCGCGTTCGCCAACTTCAACATGATCAGCTCCATCGGTGGCTTCCTGTTCGGCGCCTCGCAGCTGATCTTCCTCGGCGTGATCATCCACGCGCTGTGGTTCTCCAAGAAGAAGGCCACCGACCGTGTATGGGAAGGCGCCAAGGGCCTGGAGTGGACCGTGCCGTCGCCGGCGCCGCATCACACCTTCGATGTGCCGCCAGTGATCCATGATTACGATCTGGCTCACGGCCACGTTGAAGATTGATCCATGACTACCGCTCCGGTCTTGGCCGGAGCGGGTGGAAACGCACTAGATGAATCAGCTGTCGAACGATCTGATCAAGGAAGCTCGCCAGAAAGGCGTGCGACGCACCGCCCTGGTGGTTGGTGCCATCGCGCTGGCGCTGTTCCTGCTCTCGATCCTGCAAGGGCTGCATTACTCGTAACGCGTGACTGCAATCGTTATTCCTCCGTGGCGCCGGTGAGGCGTTCCGGGTTGAAGTTCCCCGCACGCTTGGGCGGGGGCGGAAGTAAACAAGAGAAATCCACGGGGTCTCACCATGGGTCATCAGCAAGACGCTTATTTCGTACCGGCCAAGAGTTATTGGCCGATCGTGGCCGCGGTCGTCATGTTCGTCACCGTGTTCGGTGCCGCGCACTGGCTGAACGCACCTCCGGGTGAGGCAGGCTTCGGCAAGACCATGCTGACGATCGGTTTCGTCGGCATCCTGCTGATGTTCTTCGGCTGGTTCCGCTCGGTGATCCGCGAATCGCTGGCCGGCAACTACAACAGCCAGGTGGACCGCTCGTTCCGCATGGGCATGATGTGGTTCATCTTCTCCGAAGTGATGTTCTTCGGCGCTTTCTTCGGCGCGCTGTTCTATGCCCGCATGTTCGCGGTGCCGTGGCTGGGCGGTGAAGGCCACGGTGTGCTCACCCATCAGTTCCTGTGGAACGAGTACACGGCGGCGTGGGGCAGCAACACCGGCCCGGGTCATGTCGGCGGTGACTTCCAGACCGTGGCTCCGTGGGGCCTGCCGCTGCTGAACACGCTGATCCTGCTTAGCTCCAGCGTCACGGTGACGATTGCGCACCATGCGCTGAAAGTTGGCCATCGCGGCAGGATCCTGCTGTTCCTCGGTCTCACCGTGCTGCTGGGCGCCACCTTCCTGTACTTCCAGGCGCACGAGTACATGGAAGCCTACCGGGAGCTCAACCTGACCCTGCATAGCGGTGTCTACGGTTCGACCTTCTTCATGCTCACCGGCTTCCACGGCATGCACGTGACCCTGGGCACGATCATGCTGGCGATCATCTGGTTGCGCGTGGCCAAGGGCCATTTCAGCAAGGACCACCATTTCGCCTTCGAGGCGGTGGCCTGGTACTGGCACTTCGTCGACGTGGTGTGGCTGGGCCTGTTCATGTTCGTCTACATTCTCTGAGGCGCCACGGCGTCACAGCAAAGCCCGCCGAAAGGCGGGCTTTTTTGTTCGCCCACCCGGACCCTTCTATAGGAGCGCACCCAGTGCGCGATCACGGCGTCACCGCTACGTTGGCTGTTCGCGCACTGGGTGCGCTCCTATACAGAAAAGCGAAGGCCCGCCAAGGGCGGGCCTTCGTTCCAACATGGTGTCGCATGCAAAGCGCTGGCGGCACCAGGGCGTTACAATTACTGACCCACGCCGTGCGGGTGTATCCAGCCCATCCAGATGCCGAACACGACCATCAGGATGAGCAGCACCGACAACCCGATGCGGCGGGTCAACGCCCACACCGTGCGCTTGCTGCCGTCCTTGTCGGTCATCATGAAAAACAGGGCCTGACCGAGATTGAACAGCACCACCAACAGCAGGATCACCAGCGCATATTTGTAGATGGTTTCCACGTGATAGGTCCGAACGCTTTAGACATCCGCAGTATAGCGGCCGTATGCGGTGCCTCCGCGTGAAGTGGTTGCGCCGCCCATCCTGGTTCGCGCTGCTGCTCACGGCGGCCGGCGCCTTGTTGTTCATACGCTTAGGCGTGTGGCAGCTGCATCGTGCGGACGAAAAGGACGAACTTCTGCGACGGTATGCCGCGGCGGATTCGGCACAGCCGCGCGATTTTGCCGCCGTGGCCCTGATGCCGCCCGCCGACGCCTTTGCGCGGGTCCATGTGCAGGGCGAGTACCTCGCCGATCGCGCCTACCTGCTCGACAATCCGAAGCACGACCAGCGCGGCGGCGTGGAAGTCTATGCGCCTTTCCGTCCGCGTGATGGCGAGCGCGTGCTGCTGGTCGACCTGGGCTTTCTGCCCGGCAACGGTACCGATCAGGCGCCCCAGTTGCCGCCGCTGCCATTGGGCGAGCAAACCCTGCAGGGCCTGTACCTGCCGCCGCCGGGCGTCGGCTTCGAGATGGGCGGCGATGCGCTGGCGCACCAGTCGCACTGGCCCAAGACCACCGTCTACCTCAATCTGTCCCAGGTATCGACCGATCTGGGCACGCAGCTATACCCGCAGGTGCTGGCGCTGGATGCGGACCCGGCCGCGATCTTCGTGCGCGATCACCTGCTGGATTTCTCCGCGATGCCGCCAGCCAGGCATCGCGCCTACGCCTTCCAATGGTTCACCTTTGCCGTGGCGGCGGTGGTGATCCTACTGGTGCTGCACCGCCGCCGCCCCACGAAACCGTCGGACAAGTCATGAATACGCCTGATCCCACCGCGCTGCGCGCGAGTCGACTGAAACTGCTGCTGATCATGTTGGTGTTCGCTGCGCCCATGGTGGCTGCTGGCGTGCTCACCGTGATGGGCTGGCAACCCAGCGGCAAGGCCAACGGCCAGCCGATCGAGCCACAGCGCAACTTCGCCACCGAGCAGTTGCAGGTGACGCTGGCCAACGGCCAGTCGTGGGCATGGCGCGCGGACGAACCGCAGTTGACCCTGATCGCCTTGGCCGGGCCCGACTGCGCCACGCAGTGCCTGGACGTGCTGACCAAGATGGCCGCCGCGCGCATCACGCTCAACCAGAACGCAGCGCGATTGCGCTTGCTCTATGTGGGTAAACCTCCGGCCGATGCGGCCAGCAGCGGCATGAGCAGCTATTGGCAGCTGGGCCAGGACAGCAAGGACCAGTTCGCTCCGTTCCGTCCCACCGCGCCCGATAGCGTGGCTGCCTTGCTGGTGGAGTCCGATGGCACGGCGTTGTCGCTCTATCCCGCCGGCTTCGATCCCTCCGGATTGCGCAAGGATCTGCAGAAGGTCATCCGCTGATGGCTTCCCGCTCCCTGAGAATCTTGCGGGGCCTGGCACTGCTGGCTGCCGTATTCGCGTTCGGCGTGGTGATGTTTGGTGCCTTCGTGCGCCTGTCCAATGCCGGCCTGTCGTGTCCGGACTGGCCGACCTGCTACGGCAAGGCGAGCTGGCCGGAGCACGCGCACGAGATCGTGCAGGCCAATGCAGCCTTCCCGGATCGCCCATTCGAAACGAACAAGGCCTGGCGCGAGCAGGTGCATCGCTTCCTCGCCGGCACGCTGGGCACCCTGGTATTCGCGCTGGCCTTGATCGCCAGCTGGCGTCGCCCGTGGACGCGCTACGCGGTGATCGTGGGTGCCATCTTCGCCGCAGCAGGCGTGACGCTGTATATGCGCGGCGAGCATCACTGGTCATTGGTATTGTCGTGTTTCGCCATCGGCTTGCCGCTGCTCGCAGCGATCGGATTGCATCGGCCCGGTGCCTGGCGCATCAGCGTGCTTGCGCTCGCCGTGGTCATCTTCCAGGCCATGCTCGGCATGTGGACGGTGACCTTGCTGCTCAAGCCGATTGTCGTGATGGGCCACCTGATGGGCGGTATCACTACGTTCGCGCTGCTCGCTTATGCGGCGCTGCGTTTCGCCGGTGTAGGCGTCAACGACGAGCGCTATGCCGGCCTGCGCAAGGCGGTGGTGTTGGGCATCGTGCTGCTGTTGGCGCAGATCGCGCTGGGCGGCTGGACGTCCTCGAATTACGCCGCGCTGGCCTGCGGCACGGATTTCCCGACGTGTCTCGGCCAGTGGGCGCCGCCGACGGATTTCCGTGAAGGCTTCGTGTTGTGGCGCGGTATCGGCGTGAACTACGAAGGTGGCGTGCTCGATATGGCGGCGCGCAGTGCGATCCAGATCGCGCATCGTATCGGCGCCCTGGTGGTGTTCTGCTACCTCGGCTGGTTGTCGCATCGCGTGTCGCGCCGTGGTCTGCGCGGGCAGGGACTGGCGATTGCGCGTGGTGCTGGTCACCCAGGTCTTGCTCGGCATCAGCAACGTGCATTTTGGTCTGCCGTTGCCGGTGGCCACGCTGCACAATGGCGTTGCGGCGCTGTTGCTGTTCACGTTGTTGGCCACGCTGGCGCGCACGCAGCGTCGTCATGACGACGCCCTGACTTTCTCCTTCGGACACCACTGACGATGAGCAGCCGTTTCCACGAGTATCTGGAACTGACCAAGCCGCGCGTCGTCGCGCTGCTGGTGTTCTGTGCGGTCATCGGCATGTTCCTGGCCGTGCCCGGCATTCCGCCGTGGCGCGCGCTGGTGTTCGGCACGCTGGGCATCTGGATGGCGTCCGGTTCGGCGGCTGCGTTCAATCATTTGATCGACCAGCGCATCGACAAGCTGATGGCGCGTACCGCGCATCGCCCGCTGGCCACCGGCACGCTCACGCCGCGCCAGGTGCTGGCCTTTGCGCTGACGCTCGGCGTGGTGTCGATGTTGATCCTGGTGTTCCTGGTCAATTCGCTCACCGCCTTGCTGACGTTCGGTGGCTTGATCGGTTATGCCGTCGTCTACACCGCCTATCTGAAGCGTGCCACGCCACAGAACATCGTGATTGGCGGCCTCGCCGGTGCGATTCCTCCGGTGCTCGGCTGGACCGCGGTAACCGGTGCGTTGCACCCGTTCGCTTTGCAGCTATGCCTGATCATCTTCGTGTGGACGCCGCCGCATTTCTGGGCGCTGGCGATCTTCCGTCGCGACGATTACTCGCGCGCCCAGGTGCCGATGCTGCCGGTCACGCATGGCGTGGTGTTCACGCGCTGGCACGTGTTGTTCTACACGATCCTGCTGGTGCTGGTGACCTTGCTGCCGGCGCTGACTGGTTATGAGCGGCATGGTCTATCTGGGTGGCGCGCGTGGTGCTGGGCGCGGGTTTTCTTTATTACGCTGTGCGTTTGCTGAATCCGCCGGATGAGTTTTTCGCGATGAAGGTGTTCAACTATTCCATCGTGTATCTGATGGCGCTGTTCGCTTTCCTGCTGGTGGACCATTGGGTGATGGAGCCGTTGGTGCAGCAGGGGATGGTGTTTCAGAAGGCGGCTTAGCTTTCTCGCGATGACTGCCGGCCGGCGCGCTAATTGCTCCTTCTCCCCTGCGGGGAGAAGGTTGGGATGAGGGGTGGGTGCTTGCGATCACGCTACAACCGAGCGTTACGACTAGGGTGCCGCTTACGCAGCGGGCGTTTCGACTGCCTCGTCCGGCAGCCGATCGAAAACGCCCGCCGCGTAGGCGGCACGCTGGCGGCAGCAACGGCCGCAACCGAGGCGCCATCGCGAGCTCCCGCACCCCATCCCAACCTTCTCTCCCACAGGGACTACCCTCGGGTCGCCCTAAGGGGAGAAGGAGCAGAAGCGAGGAGCCGAAACGCCCGCTGCATCCAAAAGCCGCAGCAACTTTCGTCGATTCATCCACTGTCATCGGGTTGACACTTCCGCACCGCAGCAAGACAATACGCGCGCCCCACGGCGCCACGCGCCCCCGGGGCTCCCTGTCCTACCAAACAAAGGCATATGGACGTTTACCCTAGTCGCAACGTCGACATCCGCGAGCATCGGGTGCCGGCATTGCATAACAAGTTGATTGCCTGCGGCGACCGCCTGCGGTCGGCTGGTGCTTTCCTAGACTAGGGAAGTCCGGCCCACCTCTGATGGCGCCGTTGGCGCCGTTACGAGGAGATGGGCCCATGAAGCTCCTTCGCGATTTCTTTCGTCTGCGCACCGCGGGACGCCAGTTGCTGGCCGGCCGCCGTGCGGAAACCCGCCGTTCCTGGACGATCACCGTCCCCGCGCCGCTGCATGACGCAGCGGCTCCGGCCGTCATCGATATGCATTGGAAAGCCGATGCTTCCCGCGGTCGCCCCGTCGCCCGTTGGCACGAACATGTCCCGCCGCAAGCGCATCGTCATCTACAGCTGGTATCCAGTCACTGATGAAGCCGTCGTCGGCTCGCATCGAAGTCCTGCGCAAGGGCTGGCCTCCACCAGCCCCGTGGTTTCGATGGCGACGAAGGTCGTAACGCAGGCATTGGCGTCACGCGTGGGATGATCCCGCCGGCTCGCTGGTCCGCATCAGATGTCACCGATTTCACGGAAGCGAGTCATGTCCAAGCACTCCACCCAGCCCGTCACAAAGAAGGCGGCCAGCAAAGGCGCGCCGGCCCCGGTGCGCATTACCGTTGCGTTGGAAGCATTTCGCCATAACGAGGCGCTGCTTGCCGCGCTCGACACCAGCCTGAGTGGCCTCAACGAGGAACAGATCGCCGAGCGGCTGGATCGCGACGGCGTGAACGAGGTATCGCATGAGAAGCCGCCGCATTGGGCGCTTCAGCTGCTGCACGCGTTCAAGAACCCGTTCATCGTCGTGCTCTTGGTGCTGGCCGGCGTGCAGCTGGCCACGGACCCCACCAACCTGACCGGCCCAACCATCATTTCGGTGATGGTCGGCATCAGTGTGTTCCTCAGCTTCACCCAGGAATACCGTTCGTCCAAGGCCGCCGAGAAACTCAAGGCGATGGTGCGCAACACCGCCACGGTCACGCGTCGTGCCTCGGACGGCCATAGCGAGCGTATCGAGGTGCCGGTGGCGGAACTCGTCGCGGGCGACATCGTGCATCTCGCTGCTGGCGACATGGTGCCCGCCGACCTGCGACTACTCAGTGCCAAAGATCTGTTCATCAGCCAGGCCATTCTCACGGGCGAATCGCTGCCGGTAGAGAAGTCGGCGCCATCGCATGGGGCCGTTTCCGATGAGGCGGAGCAGGGCGCTGCGGACAATCCGCTGGATCTGGCTACGGTTTGCTACATGGGCACCAATGTGGTCAGCGGTACGGCTGCGGCCGTCGTCGTGGCGACCGGTTCGCGTAGCTACCTGGGCTCGCTGGCGCGCACCGTCGTCGGTCAGCGCGTGCAGACCAGTTTCGATCGTGGCGTCAAGAGCGTCAGCTGGTTGCTGATCCGCTTTATGGCGGTGATGGTGCCGATCGTTTTCATCATCAACGGTCTGGACAAGCACGACTGGCTGCAGGCATTCCTGTTCGCATTGTCGGTGGCGGTCGGTCTGACGCCGGAAATGCTGCCGTTGATCGTCACCGCGAACCTGGCCAAGGGCGCCATCGCGATGTCGCGTCGCAAGGTGGTGGTGAAGCGTCTCAATGCGATTCAGAACTTCGGCGCGATGGACGTGCTGTGCACTGACAAGACCGGCACGCTGACGCTGGACAAGATCGTGCTGGAACGACATCTCGATCTGTACGGCGAGGAGTCCGAAGAGGCGCTCGAATACGGTTACCTCAACAGCCGCTTCCAGACTGGTTTGAAGAACCTGATGGACAAGGCGGTGCTGGAGCACCGTGACCTCGAGCCGACCGCCGCGCACTACAGCATCGTCGACGAGATCCCGTTCGATTTTCAACGCCGCCGCATGTCAGTGGTGGTGAGCAACGGCGACGGCCACGAGCTGCTGGTGTGCAAGGGCGCGGTGGAGGAAATGTTGTCGATCTGCGGGCATGCCAAGGCGGGCGACGAGATCCTGCCGATGACCGACGAGATGCGCGCCGAAATCAAGGCGATGACTCGCCATCTCAACGAGGACGGCTTGCGCGTGCTGGTGGTGGCGATCAAACACCAGCCGCCGGCCCAGCGCGCCTACAGTGTTGCCGACGAAAGCGACCTGATCGCCGTGGGCTGCCTGGCCTTCCTCGATCCGCCGAAGGACACCGCTGGCACGGCCATCGCGGCGCTGCATCATCATGGCGTCGAGGTGAAAGTCATCACCGGCGACAACGAGGCGGTGACGCGCAAGATCTGCCGCGAAGTGGGCCTGAACGTGGAGCATTCCGCCCAGGGCAAACACATCGAACCGCTCGACGATGCCGAGCTGGACGAACTGGTAAAGCGCACTACCGTGTTCGCCAAGATGTCGCCGCTGCAAAAGGCGCGGGTGGTGAAGTCGCTGCAGCGTCAGGGGCACACGGTGGGCTTCCTGGGTGACGGCATCAATGACGCGCCGGCGTTGCGCGAGGCGGACGTGGGCATTTCGGTGGATACCGCCACCGACATCGCCAAGGAGTCGGCCGACATCATCTTGCTCGAAAAGAACCTGATGGTGCTGGAAGAAGGCGTGATCGAAGGCCGTATCACCTTCGGCAATATCATCAAGTACATCAAGATGACCGCCAGCTCCAACTTCGGCAACATGTTCTCGGTACTGGTGGCGAGTGCGTTCCTGCCGTTCTTGCCGATGTTGCCACTGCAACTGCTGGTGCTCGATCTGCTTTATCACATCTCGCAGCTGTCGATCCCGTTCGACCGCATGGACGAGGAATACCTGCGCAAGCCGCGCAAATGGGATGCCAGCGATATCGGCCGCTTCATGGTATGGATTGGTCCGGTCAGCTCGATCTTCGACATCACTACGTTCTGGTTGTTGTGGCATGTCTTCGGCGCCAACTCGCCCGAACACCAGTCGTTCTTCCAGACCGGCTGGTTCGTCGAGAGCCTGCTGACGCAGACGCTGATCGTGCACATGATCCGCACCCGCAAGATCCCATTCCTGCAAAGCATCGCGTCGGCACCGGTACTGGCACTGACCGTCGCCGCCATCCTGGTCGGCATGGCGCTGCCGTTCACCGGGCTGGGCGCGAAGTTCGGCATGGTCCCGCTCCCGGCGGTGTACTTCGGCTGGGTCGGGCTCACCGTGCTGACCTATTGCGTGCTGACGCAGTTGATGAAGCTGATCTATATCCGCCGCTACGGGCGCTGGTTGTGACGTTGCCGCTTTCGCGAGGAGCGAAAGCGTAGGGTAAGCGTTTCATGGCTTGCTGCGTTGCCATGCAGCACACGACGAGGGCACCGGCGCTGGTGCCCGTTGCTGATCACCTCTCCTCCCGGCCTGGGAGGGGCGAACGCCACGCGCGTTCGATTCGCTTCAAGGAGGCCACGCCATGAAGGGCACCTTCGCTCTACTCGACATTGCCGGTTACGTGGCCCTGCTGCTGTGGGGCACGCACATGGTCACCAGCGGCGTGCTGCGCGGCTACGGCAGTGCGCTGCGCCGCTGGATGGGACGCTATCTGGGCCATCGCCCGGCGGCGTTCGGTTTTGGCGTCTGCATCACCGCGATCCTGCAGAGCAGTACCGCGACGGGGCTGATGGCCACGTCGTTCGCCGCCAGCGGATTCCTTGGCCTCGCGCCGGGGCTGGCCGTGATGTTGGGTGCCAATGTCGGTACGACCCTGATCGTGCAGGTGATGTCATTCGATATCTCGATTGTGGCGCCGGTGCTGATCCTGGTCGGTTTCACCATCCATCGCCGCAGCGACGATGTGAGTTACGAGAATATCGGGCGCGTGGCGATCGGCCTGGGCCTCATGCTGCTCGCGCTGCATCTGCTCGTGGTCGCGATGGCGCCCGTGGAAAACGCCCAGGTACTGCACGCGATCCTGCAGAGTCTCGCGAGCGAACCGGTGCTTGCCATGCTCGTGGCAGCCTTGCTCACCTGGGCCTGTCATTCGAGCGTGGCGGTGGTGTTGTTGATCGTGTCGTTGGCCAGCGCCGGCGTTATCGACGCACCCGGCGCCCTGGCCTTGGTGCTGGGTGCGAACCTGGGTGGCACCATCCCCGCGTTGCTGGAGGCGCACACGCCGGTGGCTCGTCGCTTGCCCATGGGCAATCTGATGGTGCGTGCTTTCGGCTGCGTCGTATGCCTGCCGCTCCTGCCGCTGCTGGCGCATTGGCTGGCGCCGCTTGGCGCGTCGCCGGCGCGCATCGTGGTGAATTTCCATACGGCCTTCAACCTGGCGCTGGCGCTGATTTTCATCGTGCCTTTGCAGAGCCTTGCTCGCTTGCTGGTGCGGCTACTGCCCGAGCCGCCACAGCCCAACGATCCGGGCCTGCCGCAGTATCTCGATGTAGGTGCACTCGATTCCGCCAACGTGGCCCTGGCCAACGCCGTGCGCGAATCCATGCGCATGGCCGACATGGTCGAAGGCATGCTGAAGGGCCTGGTCGAGGTATTTGGCAAGGACGACCGAGTGCGCGCGGCTGCGATCAGCCGCATGGATACGTCGCTGGACCGCCTTGGCCTCGCCATCCGCGAATACCTGGCCGATCTCGGTGGCGAAGCGTTGAACGAAGAGGACGGCGAACGCAGCCAGGAGATCCACGCCTTCGTCATCAACATCGAGCACATCGGCGACATCACCGCCAACAACCTGATGGAATTCGCTGCCAAGAAGGCGCAGAGCGGGCAGGACTTTTCCGCCGACGATATTCAGGACCTTGCCGCCATGCACGCCCAGGTCATGGAGAGTCTTCGCCTTGGTCTGACGGTGTTCCTGCGCGGCGACCTACGCGCGGCGCAGCAATTGATCGGTCGCAAGGAAGTGCTGTGGCGCCTGGAGAATGAAGCGTCGGATCGGCACGTTCGCGCACTGCGCGAACGCCGTGACGGCGGTGGTGGTGACGTGTACCTGCGCATCCTGCGCGACCTCAAGCGTGTGCATTCGCATCTGGCGGCGCTGGCCTATCTGCCGCTGCAGCGTGCCGGCTTGTTGCAGGATCGCCTGGTGCGCGAGCCGGTGGCCCCCGGCGCAGCATGACTCATCGATACGTTTCGGTAGAGGAGACACCCGACCTTGGACCCTAGTCCTTCAAGCGACCCGTCAATTCTGAATACGCCGACCTGATACCGCTTACGCGAGCACTTCGTCCTGAAGGCGCCCCCGGATGCGGTAGCCGTCAACGGCTCTGACCGCAAACCTGGGCATCTCGGGCCGTTTCTCGGCCCTTGTCTTTCCCCTGTCGCACAACTCTGCTCTGTGGTCTTCGTGATCGCGGTGCTTTCGATCGAGTTTCCATCCCGCAAGGGGAAAGTCATGCCATATCTCACCACCAAACATCTGTCGTGCCTGTCGGCCGCGCTTGCCGTGTCGCTGAGCGTGGCTGCCTGCTCGCACTCTTCGAACGAATCTACGCAAACGCCCCACGTCATCGCGGATCACGGCGTGCTGCGGATTCCGAAAAAATCCCCGCTGCGCTCCGAGCTGATCGTCCAGGCCGTCGAGATGCGCGAGATGCCGCACGCCATGACCTTCCCGGCACAAGTCGAGATCGATCCAGCGCATCAGGCCAATGTGCTGCCGTCGCTGACCGGCAAGGTGGTCGAGTTGAAGGTCGGACTGGGTGACCACGTCAGCCGTGGTCAGCTGTTGGCCGTCATCGATTCGGGCGATCTGGCGCAGGCCTATGCCGACGTCGACAAGGCCAGCGATGCACTCGACCTGGCCAAGAAGAGCCTGGAGCGCGCGCGTGGTGTGCAGCAGGCTGGCGGTAACGCCATGAAGGATCTGCAGGCAGCGCAAAGTGGCTACAACCAGGCGCTGGCGGAATTCAATCGCGCGCAGACGCGTCTGGCGGCTGTGGGTGGCGCGGGTTCTCATGTGGCGAAGTCGATGCAGATCATGGCGCCAGTCAGCGGTTACATCACCGCGTTGTCGGTGTCGCCGGGCATGTATGTCAACGACGCCACGGCGGCCATGATGTCCATCGCCAATCTCGACACGGTGTGGATCACGGCCAATGTGCCGGAGAGCGCGGTTGGCCAGGTTGCCAAGGGGCAGGAGGTCGATGCCACGCTGTCCGCCTACCCGGACGACGTGGTTCATGGCAAGGTGAGTTTTGTCAGTCCCGTGCTACAACCGGATACCCGCCGCAGCATGGTGCGTGTCGCCGTTGCCAATCCGGATGGACGGCTGAAGCCGAACATGTTCGCCAAGGCGAGTTTCCACATCCCGCAGCCGCCGCAGGTCATCGTGCCGGAGTCGGCGTTGCTGATGAACAACGACAATATTTCCGTGTTCGTCGAGGTCTCGCCGTGGGCCTTCGAGCGTCGCACGGTCGAACTCAGCTACTCCGAGACCGAAGGCGCGCGTGTGACCAAGGGCCTGAAGGCTGGCGATCGCGTGATCGTGAGGGGCGGAGTTCTGCTCAATGATTAATGCGATCTTCCAGTTCTGTTTCCAGAAGCGCATGTTGTTCTTCGGCGTGACGATCCTCGTCGCGTGCTTCGGCTACTACTCCTGGACCCAGCTGGCGATCGAGGCGTATCCGGAGCTGAGCGATGTCACCGCCCAGGTCACCACCCAGGTCCCGGGCCTGGCCGCCGAAGAAATCGAGCAGCAGATCACCACGCCGCTGGAGCGTGGACTTGCCGGCACCCCCGGGCTGGTGAGCATGCGCTCCAGCAGCACCTTCGGCCTGTCGCTGATCACCATGGTATTCAAGGATGGGGCGGAGGATTATTGGTCGCGCCAGCGCATCACGGAGCGGCTCAATCAGGTCAGCCTGCCTCCCGGCATCACCCCTGGGCTCGATCCGGTTTCCGGTCCGGCCGGCGAGATCTACCGCTATACGCTGGAGTCCAATAGCAAGAACCTGATGCAGCTGTCCGAGTTGCAGACCTGGGTGATCGTTCCTGCACTGGAGAAGGTTCCCGGTGTAGCCAATGTCGACATCTTCGGCGGCTTCACCAAGGAGTTCCAGCTGGAGCTGGATCCCGCACAGCTGCTGCGCTTCGGCGTCAGCGTGAATCAGGTCAGCGGCGCGATCTCGGCCAACACATCCAATGCGGGCGGCAGTCGCATCACGCGCGGCGAGCAGTCGTACATCGTGCGCGGCATCGGCATGGTGCATACGCTGCAGGAGCTTGGCGACATCGTGGTCACCCAGAGCAATGGCGTACCTGTACTCGTACGCGATCTGGGCAAGCTGCGCTATGGTCACCAGGTGCGGCAGGGCATTCTCGGCAAGGACAACAATCCCGACACGATCCAGGGCATCGTCGACCTGCTGAAGTACGAGAACCCTTCGCGCGTGCTGGAAGGTATTCACGCCAGGGTCGACGCGCTGAACAAGCAGCTCGCGGCGCAGGACGTGCGCATCGTCCCGTATATCGATCGCGACGATCTGGTCAACGCGACCAAGGAGAAGGTCTTCCGCACGGTGATGGAAGGCGTGGGCCTTGTCTGCATTGTGCTGATCCTGTTCCTGGGCAGCCCGCGTTCGGCCCTGGTGGCCGCGGTAGCGATACCGATGTCGCTGGTGACCGTGTTCATCCTGATGCAGTTCACGCATATGCCGGCGAATCTGTTCTCGCTCGGCGCGATCGATTTCGGCGTGATTGTCGACGGCACTATCGTGGTGACCGAGGCGATCCTGCGGCGTCGCGAGGAAAAGCCCAACGAAGTGCTTACCGAAGACGACGTGATGACGGTGACGAAGCATGTGGGTCGTTCGATTTTCTTCGCGACCCTGATCATCATCACAGCCTATCTGCCGTTGTTTGCCTTCGAGCATGCGGAAGGCAAGCTGTTCCGGCCGATGGCTTTCACTGTGGGCTATGCCTTGCTGGCCGCCTTGCTGTGCACGGTGACGTTGACGCCTGGCCTCGCCTATATCGCGCTGCGCAAGCCACGCAAAATGTTTCAAAACAAGCCGCTGGAAAAACTGCAGGCAGCTTATAGCGCCAGTCTTGGGCGGCTGATGCACCGACTGCCGGTGGCCTATACGGCTGCTGGCGTGACCTTCCTCGGCGTGCTGGCACTGGGGGCCACGATCGGGCGCGAGTTTCTACCCGAGCTGGATGAAGGCGCGTTGTGGCTGCAGGTGCAGATGCCGTCCGGAATTTCGCTGGACAAGGCCAGCGCAATGGCGGCTGACCTGCGCCGTGCCGTGCGCGAGTTTCCCGAAGTTTCCTATGTGGTGACCCAGCTCGGCCGCAACGATTCCGGCACGGACCCCTGGACGCCATCGCACGTCGAATCCGGCGTTGGCCTCAAGCCGTACAGCAGCTGGGCGAGCGGTGAGAGCAAGGCGGAATTCCTGCGCAGGTTCAATGCGCGCATGCAGCAGATGCCGGGCATCAGCGTGGGTATCAGCCAGCCGATCGTGGATGGCGAGAACGATATGATCGGTGGTGCGCATAGCCCGCTGGTGTTGCGCATCTATGGCGATGACTTCAGGGAGCTGCGCCGCATCGGTGGCGAGATCGTGGATGTGCTGAAGAACGTGCGAGGCACGGCCGAGGCGTCGATCTTCCAGGAGCCACCGATCCCTCAGCTGGCCATCACGGCGGATCGCGAGGCGGCGGAACGTTATGGCATCAACATCGCCGACATCAGCAGCCTTATTCAAACGGCCATCGGTGGCGCACCGATGGCGCAGGTCTTTGTGGCTGATCGCATCTACAACGTCACGACTCGCGTGCCGAATGCTATCGCCAACAATATCGAAGCGATTGGGCAGTTGCCATTGACCTCCGCCGGCGGCGCGCAGATCCCCCTGAAGCAGGTGGCACATATCGGCTTGGCCATGGGCGAGAGCACGATCTCGCATGAGCAGAGCCATCGTCAGCTGACGATACGCATCGACAACCGCGACCGCGCGTTATCGGAGTACCTCGCTGATGCGCAAAGGCAAATCGATGCGAAGGTTCACTTCGATAAGCAGAACTATCAACTCGAATGGGCTGGCACGTTCGAGAATCAGCGGCGCGCGCAGGCGCGCCTGATCGTGGTGATGGGACTGGTGCTGGCCATCATGGCCGTGCTGCTGTTCGCCGAATTCGGCAAGCTGCATCAGGCCTTGCTGGTGTTGGCCGTGGTGCCGCTGGCGACCGTGGGGGGACTCTTATCGCTGCATCTGCGCGGCGAGACCTTGAACATCGCCACGGCCGTCGGGTTCATCGCCTTGTTTGGTGTAGCTGTACAGAACGGCATCATCATGGTGTCGAACATCAACCGCGTTCGCAACGAAGGCCTGCCACTGGCGGAAGCCGTATTGACGGGTGCGACCGAGCGCTTCCGGCCGGTGCTGATGACCGCCACCGTGGCCAGCGTGGGCATGCTTCCCGCAGCGCTCGCTACCGGTGTGGGCACGGACGTGCAGCGAGGTCTGGCCACCGTGGTCGTCGGTGGCCTGCCGATCGCCACCTTGCTCACGTTGTACATCCTGCCCGGCTTCTATTTCGGGATGGAGCGCTTCATCGAGAAGCACAAGCGTCGCGCGGCACCGGCGACGGGGGTTTGAGCATGCATACGATCTGCACAGCAACGACGCGCAGTGGCAAGCGCACCCTGCTTGCCCTGGGTATCGCCCTCACGCTCAGCGCATGCGCCGTGGGGCCGGATTACAAGCGTCCTGAGGCTCCTGTCGCACATGACTACGCGCCTACGGCGATGCCGCAGGCCACGGCATCAACGTCCGGTGTGGGCGGCGGTGCGCAGCAGTTGCTGCAGGACATGGATATTCCAGGTCAATGGTGGACGTTGTTCCATTCCGCGCCGCTGAATGCGTTGATCGACGACGCGCTCAAGCACAATGCCGATGTCGAGGCGGCCCATGCGGCCTTGCAGGCGGCGTGGGAGAACGTCCGCGCACAGCGCGGCGCGTTCTTCCCCAGTGTCAGTGCCAGTGTCGACCCGACCCGGCAGAAGACCGGCTCGGTGTTGTCCAGCAACGTCGCCTCCAACAGCACGCTGTACAACCTCACCACGGCACAGGTCAGCGTGTCGTATTCGCCGGACCTGTGGGGCGGTAACCGCCGCCAGGTGGAATCCTTGGTGGCGGAGGCGAACGCGCAACGTTTCCAGTTGGAGGCGACCTACCTCACGCTGACCAGCAACCTGGTGAATGCGGCGATCCAGGAAGCCTCGTTGCGTGCGCAGATCGACGCTACCCGACGCATCATCGATGACCAGCAGCGGATGATGACGACGCTGCAACGGCAGCTTGCGCTTGGCGATGCGTCCGAAGCGGCAATGGCAGCACAGCAGGCGGCGCTTGAGCAAAGCCGGGCGAACTTGCCGCCGCTCGAAAAGCAACTGGCCCAACAGCGGGACCTGCTGGCCGCACTCAGCGGACGCATGCCCAGCGACAGCATGGATGCCCGCTTTACGCTGGATGGTTTGCAGCTGCCGAACCAACTGCCGCTGAGCTTGCCTGCCCGGCTGGTCGAGCAGCGCCCCGATGTGCGCATGGCTGATGAACAGTTGCACGCAGCCAGTGCGCAAGTCGGTGTCGCCATCGCGAACCGGCTACCCAATGTGCAGATCACGGCGAATATCGGCAGCGCCGCGGATAGTGCCAGCAACTTGCTGGGCACCGGCACAGGCTTCTGGAATATCGGTGCGAACATCGCGGCGCCGATCTTCGACGGTGGAACGCTGAAGCATAAGCAGCGCGCTGCCGAGGCGACCTATCGGCAGAGCGCTGCACAGTATCGGAGCACGGTGATCTCCGCCGTACAGGACGTAGCGGATGTACTGCACGCGGTGAATGCCGATGCCGAAGCCCTCGTGGCGGCGGAGCGTGCCGAGCGCGCGGCGGCGCGCAGCTTTGAGATCGCACGGCATCAGCTCGGCCTCGGCGATATCAGCGAAGCGACAATGCTCAATGCGGAACTGACCTGGCGGCAGGCGGAGATCGCGTTGATCCAGGCGCAGGCGAACCGTTATGCCGATACCGTGGCGTTGTTCCAGGCGCTCGGCGGTGGCTGGTGGAACCGTCAGGATGCGTCCGATGTGATTGCGGCTCATACACCCGTGAGCCAGCGCTGAGGCATCCCTAGGCCGTGACGTCAGTCCTGCTGTTCGATATCGGGGGGCTTAGGTGTGCCGCGTCGACAGCGTCAGGGGGTATCGGACGATGCGCAGGAGGCCCGGCGCTTGTGCCGCCACCAGAGCACCACGGCGGCCACGATGACGATACCGGTGAGCACCCATAGCCCGTTCTGGCCGCGGCGAATCCACATGGCCAGCCATTCGTGATTGTCGGCACCGAAATAGCCGAGATAGACCCAGATCGGCACGCTGATCAACGCGGCCAGGCCATCGAGCAGGAAAAAGCGCAGGAACGACACGCGATGCGTGGAGCCGGCAGTGATATAGACCGCGGTGCGCATGCCGGGCAGGAAACGCGCAAAGAACATCAGCCGGTTGCCGTAGCGCTCGAATTTCTGCTGCACCTTGGCGTAGCGTTCCGGCGTCAGCACGCGGGCGACCAGTCGCCACTGCAGGATGCGGGCGCCGAAGTGATGGCCAAGCAGGAACATGGCAGAGTCGCCGGCCAGTACGCCGACCATGGCCACGGCAAACATCCTATGCACGTTGGCATAGCCAAGGCCGGCGATCACGCCGCCGGCAACCAGGGTGATGTCTTCAGGCAAAGGCACGCCCGCACCGCACAGCAGCAACGCGATGAACACCGCGATGTAGCCGTTCTCGGCGAACACGGTTACCAGTCGTTCAAGCAGTTCCATCTACATCCATGCCCGGGTGGTCGCCCATGTCGTGAGGGAGTGGCCGATGATCCCACACCATCGCGTCCCTGCGCTTGCGGCAACGCACCCTGGAAGCTTCGCCTATGGCTGTGCCGAGTCCGTGACGACGCGAGTGGAACCGTTCAGTCCGCGGGCGCGGCCCGTGAGACTCGCGCCGCCAGCAATTCGCGCAGCTCGGCTTTTTCGGCGCTGTCCAGCGTACTTTCGCGGCTCTTGGCGGTGAGCCATTCACGCCGCTGCGTGACGATCTGCTGTTCCATGCGCTGCAAGGCACCGAAGAATTCGGCGCGCTGTGCTTCAGGCTCGCCCACCACCATGACTGCCATCAGCTTCTGCAATGACGGATATTCGGGCCGCTCGGCAAAGTGCTCCACCAGCATGGCCGGGTTGATGCCCGGACGTGAGCGCGCCAGGTCGATCAACTCGGCCAGCAGTTCGACGCCCGGCTTTTCCAGGCGCAGGAAGCCATAGGGGCGTTCCACCTGATCGGCCAGGCCGGGATGCGCCAGCAACAGCGCGATGGCGCTGCGTACCAGCGAGCGCTGCACGACTGTCGGTCGCTGCACGGAACGTCGCGCGGCCGGGTCGGGTTCAAGCAAGGCCCGCGCGCCCGTGCGCTTTTCCAGCTCCTGGCCCATCAGGTCGCGGAAGGCGCCGTCGGGCAGCTTGGCGATCAGCGGGCGCGCGCGTTCGGCCAGTCGCGCACGGCCATCGAGGCTGGCGGTGTCCACGTCGTGCGCCAGTTCGTTGAAGAAATATTCGGACAGCGGCGTCGCCGCCTTCATGCGTTTTTCGAAGCCGTCCTTGCCTTCCTTGCGGATCAGGGTGTCGGGGTCTTCGCCATCGGGCAGGAACAGGAAATACGCCTGCCGCCCATCGCGAATACGCGGCAATGCCGCTTCCAGAGCCTTCCATGCGGCGGCACGGCCGGCGCGATCGCCGTCGAAGCAGAACACCACGTCCGGCGCGGCGCGGAACAGCACCTCGGTGTGTTCGGGCGTCGTCGCCGTGCCCAGGGTGGCCACCGCAATCGGCAGGCCGGCCTGATGCATGGCGATGACGTCCATATAGCCTTCGACCACCACGATGCGCGCCAGGCTCGCGTTGGCCTGCTTCACCTGCCACAGCGCGAACAGCTCGCGGCCTTTGTGGAACAGCGGCGTCTCGGGGGAGTTAAGGTATTTCGGAGCCGCGCTTTGTTGAGAAGTGCGGGCAGGGATGCCCGCTTCTTGATCTTCGCGCGCGGGACTCGCGCTGAGAATACGCCCGCCGAACGCGATCACGCGGCCACGGCGATCCAGGATGGGAAACATCACCCGTTCGCGGAAGCGGTCGTAGCGGTGCCCACGCTCGTTGCTCGCCACCATGCCGGCTTCGTTGAGCAGCTGCATGCGGCGATCGTTGCTGCCCAGCGCCTTGATCACGCCGTCGAACCCCGCTGGCGCCCAGCCGATGCGGAAGCGCTTGATGGTGTCTTCATCCAGCCCGCGCTTGCGGCAATAAGCCTGCGCCTCGGCGTTCTTCGGCAGCTCGCTTTCGTACCAGCGTGCGGCGGAATCCAGCAGGGCGTAGAGGTCGGTCTTGTCTTCGCGCGGGGCTTGGTCGTTGCCGCCTTCGCGCGGCACGGTGAGGCCGACGGATTGCGCCAGTTCCTCGACGGCATCCGGGAACTCCAGCCGCTCATAGTCCATCAGGAATTTCAGCGCGCTGCCGTGGGCACCGCAACCAAAGCAATGAAAAAACTGCTTGGCCGGGCTGACGTAGAACGACGGCGAACGCTCGTTGTGGAACGGACAGCAGGCAGTCCATTCGCGGCCCGCCTTTTTCAACGGCACGCGCCGCTCGATCACGTCGACGATGTCGACGCGAGCAAGCAGCTCGTCGATGAAACTGTCAGGAATACGTCCGCGCATTAGCCCTTTAGTGTAGAGGGTGTGACGCCTATTCGTGCGGTGGCCGCGAATGCCCGCATACGTGTCGCGGCGGCCCCTGCGCGCCCTCTTGCGTTGCCCTATGCTGCGCGCGAGCGAGCCTGAGGGCTTTGGGGGCGGTCATGGGACATATCCTTGGAATGGCAGGGCCGGGCTTGCGGGTGCAGTTTCGTCCTGCGCGACCCGAGGATGCGACGGTGGCGGCGCCCTTGATCTATAGCTCGGGGCCGGCCGCATTCGACTATGTGTTTGCCGCTGATGGCGACGGCGGAGCCGAGTCCTTCCTGCAGCGGTGCTTTGTCGATGGGGCGGGCGAATTTGGCTGGCGCAACCACTGGGTGGGTGTTGCCCATGACCGGGTCGTGGCGGTGGGTGCGGGTTACGGGGCGAACACCAAGTGGCCGTTCACGCTCGCGGCTGCACGGCAGATCCTGGCTCACTACGGCATGCGACAGGGCACGGCCGTGATTGCGCGCGGGCTGAGGGTGGAGTCGCTGATCCGTCCGCCCGAGGGCGACATGCACTACCTCGCCCATCTTGCCGTGGTGCCGGAGCTGCGTGGACGTGGCGTTGGCCGCGCCCTGATCGACCAACTGGTGGGTACGGCGCGAGAGGCGGGCAGGCGGCGCGTCGTTCTGGATGTGGCTGCGAGCAATCCGCGGGCCGAGGCGCTTTATCGGCGTGCGGGTTTCAAAGTGGTGAGCGAGCGCCGTTCACGCCTGGCCAATGCTCAGGTCCGCGTGCCCGACCATCGGCGCATGGAGCGCGTGATCGACTGAGTCGTTGTGGACAGACCCTCAGATGGCCTTGATCAAGCCGATCATCACCAGCAGCGCAAACAGGAACAGGATCACGAAGACTGCGAACAGCACCCTGGCGATGGTGGCGGCGGCGCCGGATACCCTACCGAAGCCCATCCAGCCGGCGAGCAGCGAGATGATGAAGAAGAGGATGGCCCATTTGAGCATGCGTCTCTCCCTTGTCGTTGCAGGCGGCCAGCGCTGGCGCTGGGGACATGCCCTGTTTTAGAGGCCGGGACGTGAAGGGGATGCGGCGAGGACTTGTTTGCCGCGGGCGAGGCCGGGCAAGCTGCCAGCCCAGTGCCGCAGGAGTAGGTCATGTTTCTTACCGCGCTGGTGTTGCGCAGCCAGGGCGCGATCGTGCGCAGCTTCGAGCGCGCCGGGGCCACCGGATCGGCATCGGCCCGCACGCCAGCGGAACTGTGCCTCAAGCCGGACATGGCCTGGCACCAGCTGGTGGGGCGTGCGGTGCTGCGCTGCCCGGGCGAAGGGCGCTATGACCTTGACCGGCCCAGCTGGTTGCGCTTGCGCAAGCGCCGACGGATCACCGGGCTGTTGATGGCCGCGGTGATCGTCTTGTTCATCGCGCTGTGGCTGTGGCTGCGCGTGAAAGCGGCGTGATCAGCCCGCCAGGCGCGCCTTGATGCGGCCCGATACCACGCCCATGTCGGCGCGGCCGGCGGCCTTTTCCTTCACGGCAGCCACGACCTTGCCCATATCGCGGGCGGAGCTGGCGCCGGTCTCGGCGATCGCAGCCGTGATCAGCGCGTCGACGTCGTCGTCGCTGAGCTTGGCTGGCAGGTAGGCTTCGATGACCACCATCTCGGCGCGCTCGACCTCGGCCAGATCCTCGCGGTTGGCGGCCACGAACTGGGTCACCGAGTCCTTGCGCTGCTTGAGCATCTTTTCGAGCACGGACAGGATCTGCACGTCGTCCAGCTCGATGCGTTCGTCCACTTCACGCTGTTTGATCGCCGCCAGCATCAGGCGGATCACGCCCAGGCGATGCTTGTCGCCGCCACGCATGGCGGTCTTCATGTCTTCGGTGAGCTGCTGCTTGAGGGTCATGGTTTTTCCTCGGAAACACACAAAGCCGGCGCTGCCCAAGGCAACGCCGGCCGGTGCAAAGCTAGAAGGCAGCGGCAGCGAATGGACGCGCCTGCTGCCAGGCAACCCGGGTCACGGTACCGCGAAGTACCTGCAACCAGCCGTCCGCACGAAGCGGACGACGGACTCAGTACATCCGGGTCTTGCGGGAGACGTCGCGCGAAAGACGGCGCAGATGACGCTTCACGGCGGCAGCGCGCTTGCGCTTACGCTCCTGGGTCGGCTTCTCGTAGAACTCGCGCTTGCGGGTCTCGGCCAGAACGCCGGCCTTTTCGCAGGTGCGCTTGAAGCGGCGCAGGGCAAGCTCGAAAGGCTCGTTCTCGCGGACTTTTACGCTGGGCATGGAAACTCCAAGTGTTAGACTGGCTCGCACTAACGAGCCGTTTGAATACGGTGAGCCGCGAAGTATAACGTGGAAACGACAACATTTTCAAAGCCCCAGTCAACCAAGCCGGTCATCAGGCCTGTCCTGGGCATCGAAACATCCTGTGACGAAACCGGCGTAGCCCTGCTGCGCTGGGAGCCGGATGCGCCTGGACGCGGCCTGCTTTCACATACCCTCTACAGCCAGATCAAGCTGCACGCCGACTACGGTGGCGTAGTGCCTGAGCTGGCCAGCCGCGATCACGTGCGCAAACTGCTGCCCTTGGTGCGCGAGGCGCTGGCAGAAGCGGGCCTGACCCCGGCCGACCT
Source organism: uncultured Gammaproteobacteria bacterium (assembly GCA_963765335.1). Classification (GTDB taxonomy): domain Bacteria; phylum Pseudomonadota; class Gammaproteobacteria; order Xanthomonadales; family Rhodanobacteraceae; genus Dyella. Next base: position 168,578 of record CAVXWA010000015.1, read on the forward strand.
GGGTGGGGTAGCGTACACCGCCGGCCCTGGTCTGGTGGGTGCCCTGCTGGTGGGTGCCTCGGCCGCCCGGGCCATGGCCTGGGCGTTGGGCGTGCCGGCCATCGGCGTCCATCACATGGAGGGCCACCTGCTGGCCCCGCTGCTGGAAGACAACCCGCCCGAGCCGCCTTTCGTGGCCTTGCTGGTCTCCGGTGGCCATTCCATGCTGGTCGAGGTGAAGGCTATCGGCGAGTACCGCATCCTGGGCGACACGCTGGACGATGCCGCTGGCGAAGCCTTCGACAAGACCGCCAAGATGATGGGCCTGCCTTATCCGGGTGGCCCGGCCTTGGCCAAGCTGGCGGAGCAGGGGCGTCCTGGCATGTTCCGCTTCGCGCGACCGATGACCGATCGCCCCGGCCTCGACTTCAGCTTCTCCGGCCTGAAGACCCAGGTCCTGCTGGCCTGGCAGAACTCGGACCACACCGATCAGACCCGTGCCGACATCGCTCGTGGCTTCGAGGAAGCCATTGTCGACACCATGATCATCAAGTGCCGGCGCGCGCTGCAGGCCAGCGGTGCGAAACGGCTGGTGATCGCCGGTGGCGTGGGCGCGAACAAGCGCCTGCGGGCGGAACTGGCAACGGTGGGTGAAAAGGAAGGTTTCCAGGTGTATTTCCCGCGCCTGGATTTCTGCACCGACAACGGCGCGATGATTGCGCTGGCGGGTGCGATCAGGCTTGCTGCCGGACAGCATCAGGACGCCTCCGTGCAGGTGTTTCCGCGCTGGGATCTGGAAAGCCTGCCGCCGGCAATCTGACTGTGTAGGAGCGCACCTTGTGCGCGATCACGGCGTCTCCGCGACGTAGGCTTTTCGCGCACAGGGTGCGCTCCTACAGGGAGACCAGTACCCTAGCGGTCCCATGGACATTGTTTTCATCGAAGACCTGCGCATCGACGCCGTTATCGGCATCTACGACTGGGAACGGCGCGTGCGCCAGACGCTGTCGTTCGATATCGAGATGGCGTTCGACAACAGCGTGCCCGCCGCGAGTGACGACATCACACTCACGCTCAACTACAAGGACGTTTCCAAGCGTCTGATCGACTACGTGAGTGCCTCGAGCTTTGGCCTGGTGGAGACGCTGGCCGAACATTGCGCCGCGATCATCCGCGACGAGTTCGGCGTGTCGTGGGTGCGGCTCAAGCTATCCAAGCCCGGCGCGGTGCGCGGCGCGAAAGCGGTGGGCGTGCGCATCGAGCGTGGTACGCGGCCATAAGATGGCGCGTGTCTATCTGAGCCTGGGCTCCAACCTCGAGCCAAAGCGTTACCTCAACGATGCACTCGACGAGTTGCGCGTTCGCTTCGGCGAGCTGGCGGTTTCGCCAGCCTACCGCAGCAAATCCGTTGGCTTCGATGGCGCCGATTTCGTCAACCTTGCCGTGGGCATGGATACCGATCTTTCGCCGGAGGCGTTAAACGACTGGCTGCACGCGCTCGAGGATCGCCACGGTCGGCGACGCAATGTGCCGCGCTTCTCCGACCGCACGCTCGACGTGGATATCGTGCTGTACGACGATCTGGTGCGACAAGGCAAAGGGCACCTGGACATCCCGCGTAAAGAACTTCGGCACGCGTTCGTGCTCAAGCCGATCGCGGATATCGCGCCCACGCTGGTGCATCCGCTCAGCGGTCTCACCATGGCGGCGTTGTGGGCCGCGTTCCCGGTGGACAGTGAGCCGCTGGTGGGCGAGCCGCTGTAGGCGCTACGCAGGCACTGTCGCCCGCAAGAAGCGGGTGCTAGAACACTCAAGTTCTCAACAAGGAGGTAGCTCATGGCAGGTCGCTTTTCGCGTAGCTGGAGCCTGATGAAGGCCAGCGCGGCAGTGTTGCGTTCGGATAAGTCGCTGTTGATGTTTCCGCTGGTTTCCGGCGTCTGCTGCCTGCTGGTAGCGGCCAGCTTTCTGATTCCCATCGGCCTGACCGTAGCGGCTTCCGGGCATGCCATGGAATCCCACGAGCGCACTCTGTCGGCCGGCGCGTACGTGGCGTTGTTCCTGTTCTACCTCGTGCAGTACTTCGTGATCATTTTCTTCAACACTGCGCTTGCGGGTGCCGCCTTGATGCATTTGCGCGGTGAGCCGGCCAGTTTTTCGGCGGGCTTTGAATTGGCACGTCAGCGCGTGGCAAGCATCTTCGGTTATGCGCTGATCGCAGCCACGGTAGGCTTGGTGCTGCGCGCGCTGCAAGAGCGCCTGGGTTTGATCGGCCGCCTGGTCGTCGGCTTCCTTGGCCTGGCATGGACGGTGGCCACGTTCCTGGTAGTGCCGGTATTGGCCAGTCAGGAAGTGGGACCCACCGATGCCATCAAGCGCAGCGTCGAGCTGCTCCAGCAGACCTGGGGCGAAAACATCATCGGTAATGCCGGCCTCGGTGTGGTGTTCGGCCTGCTGATGTTCGTGGCGATGCTAGTGTCCGGAGTGCTGCTGATGGGCGCTTTCGCGCTGCAGTCGGCGGTCGCCGTGGTGCTGGCCATCGCGATCATCGTGATCGGCCTGACCCTGCTCGGCCTGATCCAGGCATCGCTGCAGGGAATCTATGCGGCCGCGTTGTATCGCTACGCCGAGGAGGGCCAGGTCGGTCACGGCTTCGACCAGGCGCTGCTCGAGCAGGCGTTCCGTCCGAAGAACTAAGCCTTCGTATGCATCCTCTTGCGCACCCCGATGAGGGGCGCAAGAGGAGATCTCACCCCTCTTGGTCAGCGCTTCACCTGGCCACACTTGCCGGGTGAAGCGCCTGCCTGGCTCAACTGACCGTGCTGAAACGCATGGCAGGCACGAATCCGGCGGACCCGCCCGGCAAGCACCTGCCGATGTTGCACTGCCATTTCGGTGGTCTGATTCAACCTCGCTGTAGCCCCAACGCTTTCCCGCGTCGCAAATGCGATGTTCCTGGGTCCAGAAATTCTTTCGCTCGAGCCATCGAGCATGCGGCGGACTCGGTGTGGGGCATGCTTGTACGGACTGCTGTGGATGATTCGGCGTCGATGGTCTTGGCGTTTCCGCCGCAACGGCGCCGCGTGCGAGCAGGAATCTTCACACCGCGGCTTCGTCGATGTTTCACGAAGCAGTCACAAGCGCGCACTACGCTCCGAATCCATCGAATTGCCGTAAGCCTGCTTCGGCGATGATGGCCGGAGGAGGCGTGATGCCTGAAAAGCAGGGCGCGTGGTCTGCGTTGTTTGCGGAGAAGGGAGCGGCATTGAGCAGCTATTTTCTGCGCCGGGTGAAGCATCGATGGGATGCTCAGGATCTGGTGCAGGAAGTGTATCTGCGGCTGCTTCGTATCGAGCCTGCCGACGCGGCGGGCATTCGCAACCCTGAAGCCTATCTTTTCACCGTCGCCGCCAATTTGATCAAGGAGCACGCCGTGCTTCGGCAGCAACTGCCGATGGGCAGCGATGGCCTGGACGACGTGATGGAGCGGCTGAGCGCGCCTTCCAGTGCCGAAGCAGAGCTCGATCGGGAGTTGCGTCGTCAGCGACTGGGCGACCTCATCGAACGGCTTCCGCCCAAGTGCAGGGCGGTCCTGGTCCTGCACTATCGAGATGAACTGTCTTATCGAGAGATTGCCGAGCGACTGTCGATATCCACCCACATGGTGAAGAAATACATCGTGAAGGGACTGGCGGCATGCCGGCAAAGGATGGCCGACTATGAATAAGCCCAGGCATTTCGAAGACGCGAGCCATGCGCGCCGAATGACCGAGCAGGCAGCTACCTGGTATCTCGAACAACAGGACGAGCCCGAGTGAGCGCCAGCGCGCCGCATTTCTCGCCTGGCTGCGCGCATCGCCCGCACACGTGGCTGAGTACCTGGCCATCGCGCAGATGCACGGGGACCTCAAGGCTGCCACCTCGCTACAGGCGGATACCGCCGATGCGCTGGTAGAACGCGCGAGCCAGGAAAATCCCGTGGTGATGTTCCCGAGGATCGCCACCGATCGGCGCCACGACCGAGTGCTTCCGCCATCCAGGATCCGTCGCTTCAGGGGCGCGCCAGCCGGTGTGATCGCTGCGGTTGCCGTGGCACTCCTGGCCTTGCTGGGCATCGCGCGTTGGAACACGGTGCGCCAGGTAGAGGGTCAGAGTTATGCCGCTGGTGCCGAAGCGGTGCGGGCGGTCAAGCTGTCTGACGGAACGCTGGTCCAGATTGGCCGGGACAGCAGCATCGATGTGCATTTCGATGCGCACTACCGGCGTATCGAAGTGGTTCGCGGCCAAGCGTTGTTCGACGTCGGCAAGGATCCTGCTCGACCGATGTTCGTGAGTGTGGGCGGGCATGTACTGCAGGACATCGGGACGGTTTTCGATGTCAAGCGAGATGCGGGTGGCGACACGTTGACGGTTATCAGTGGCCGCGTCCGGGTCTTGAGCGCATCGCGCGCTAGGACAGGCCAGGATGCGATCGGTGTGGGTGATCTATCGGCCGGCGATGACGCTGTCGCTGATCTGGTTTCCGGCCAACAGGTTCAGTTGAGCGCTTCCCGTGTGGGGGCGGTCAAGGCGGTACAGATTGCGCAGGCTACGTCCTGGTTGCCGGAGGACATTCGCTTTCATCGCGAAACAGTCGGCGACGTCGCGCGGCGATTCAACGCTTACACCACGACGCCGTTGGAGATAGAGGATGAGCGCATCGCCAGTATGCGCATCAGCGGCGTCTTCCACGCCAACAACCCCCATGCCTTCGTCGCCTACCTGGCGACGCTGCCGGATGTTCGCATCGAGCAGGATGGCGAGCGCGTGCGCGTTGTCGCCTCGTCGAGTCGCGGCGCAGCTCATGCCGGAAAGTTGTAAGAAAAAATTCATCGAATAAGCGGTACCCGGTTGTGACCAAGGTGACTCTTAGATGGGTATCGGCAAGCACGCAGCGCATCAAGCGTCGGTGCTTGCCACGACGTCTAACCCATCAAGGCCACTACCGACATGCGCAATCGTCTTGCTCTTCACATCGCTCTTGTCCTCGCGGGCAGTATCCCGTGGGCGGCTTTCGCCGATGCACCTGCGGCAGTACCGCACACTTCGGCCATTGCGGCCATGCCGCTTTCCCAGGCACTGGATCACTTTTCCCGCGAAGCAGGCATGCAGATTGTCTATGGCGCGGAGATAGCCGACAGCATACGCAGCCCAGGTGCCGAGGCAGGCCTGCCCGCCGAGCAGCAGTTGCGCCAATTGCTGGCAGGTACGGGGCTTACCTATCGCTTCATTACGCCGAACACGGTCACGATCGTCCCGGGAAACGTGTCAGCCAATGCGGGCAAGCCGGCCGCCGCTGCGGCGACGATGGCCGATAACAAGGCATCCGATCCCAGCGGAAGCAATTCGCCTGTTTCCAATGACGGGAAAAACGCCAAGGATCTCGCGCAGGTGGTCGTCACCGGGCGATCCGGTGTGGATGTGCGCACGAAGGCGCAAACAAGCTATTCGATCACGACGATCGACGAAGACCGCTTGCGCATGCAGGCCCCCACCAGCGTGACGGAGGCCATGAAGTCCGTGCCTGGGTTCTGGGTGGAATCGTCCGGCGGCGAGGCGAGCGGCAACATTCGCGCGCGCGGCATCCCGGTGGACGGGTACGGCTCGGTGAATCTGCTTGAGGACGGCATCCCGGTGCAGCATGACCCTGCGCTGGGTTACCTCAATGCCGACCAGGCGTTTCGTCTTGATGAAACCATCGAGCGTATTGAGGTCGTCCGTGGTGGTCCGTCCTCCATCTTCTATTCCAACGCACCGGCCGGCGCGATCAACTTCATTCCGCGCCAGGTCGGCGATCTGGCGGAGGGCCTGGTCAAGTACACCGTCGGCAACTACAGCTTGAATCGCCTGGACTTCTGGTACGGGACGCCGATCGGCGACGGCTGGAAACTGAGTGCGGGCGGCTTCTACCGGATCGATAACGGCATCCGTAGCCCGGGGTTTACCAATGACCAGGGCGGCCAGCTGCGCGCGACACTCTCGCGCACGTTCGAAAACGGCGACATCAGTTTCGACGTGAAGCATATGGACGACAAGGTGGCGCTCGACCTCGGCATACCCATGTATCGCAATTCCAGCGGCAATCTGGTTGCCGTGCCCGGCTTCAACGGCAACTACGGCACCCTGGCCGGCCCGGAGACCCAGCACGTCACCATGCTGCAGGGCGACGGCAGCTCGTACAACTTCGACAACAGCCTGGGCACGGACGTCAAGCGCACGCAATTCACGGTGAAATTCGACTACAACCTGGGTGACGACTGGAAGCTCGCGGAGGACCTTCGCTACAGCGATACCGACACCCAGCGCAACGGCGTGTACCCGAATGCGGTAGAGACGGCGTCGGCCTTCCTGGCCTCGGCGAAGGCAAGGCTGGCCCAGTACTATCCGACGGCCAGCGGCATGCAGCTGCAATACGTGAATGCGCCGAACCAGGTATTCAACAACGCCAACCAGAACGGCAACGGTCTGGTCGTTATTGGTGGCCTGCGCGGCATCACCATGCCCATGAACGAGTTCACCAGCGACACGCGCTTGATGCGCAAGTTCGAGTTTGGTGATCAGGTCCACGACGTCTCGTTCGGTTATTACTACGCGCGCTTCAACCAGAGCTTCGATCGCTACTCCTCCACGGCACTGCTGGACGCCACCAACAATGCGCGCCTGCTGAATCTCGTCGCCTTGGACGCGGCAGGCAATCCCTTGGGCACGCTGACCAACAACGGCATCTACAACTACGGCTACGAGTGGGCACACGCCAAGGGCACGTCCACGACGAACGCGTTCTATGCCTCGGATGAGTGGCAGCTCAACGACAAGTTGCGCATCGACGGCGGCGCGCGCTGGGAGAAGGTCAACACCGCGGGTTGGACCGAGTTGCCGACCACGGTCAACCTGGGCACGCCGGCAAGCTCGCAGATCATCACCGGCAGCGGCCAATTCGTGGACTACGACCACAGTTTCAACAAACTCGGCTGGACGCTCGGCGCCAATTACCAATTCAGCGACCGCCAGGGTGTATTCGCTCGTTACACGTCGACCTTTCGCTTGCCGAACCTGAGTTCGTATATCACCACGCCCACCGCGACGCCGATCACGCAGACCATGGTGCTGCCCGAGATCGGCTACAAGTACAGCGATCGCTACCTCGATGCCTATGCCACGTTGTTCTACACGAAGTACAACAATGTCTCGTTCAGCAACTACGTTTTCAATGCCAATACCGGTGTGTCGACGCCGGAAACAGGTTATGCCAATACCGAGACCTACGGCTTGGAGCTTGAGGGCACGTTTTACCCGTCGCAGCTATTCGACGTGCAGTACACCGCGACGCTGCAGGATCCCAGGTACAAAGGCCTGAGCTATACGACGGTGGTGGCCGGTGCGCCGGTATTGCTCAACTACGATGACAATCAGCTGATTCGCGTGCCGAAGAACAGCTTCCGCGTCGTGCCGGGCTTCAATTTGCTGGACAACGCGCTGCGCTTGCAGATGACCTACGAGTACGAAGGCAAGCGCTATGTCGATACCGCCAACTCGGTCATCCTGCCGCAATACCACACGATCGGTTTCAGCGCCCGCTATCAGGCGACGCCGGAGTTGTCGTTCTTCCTGTATGCCGACAATCTCAACAACTCTCTGGGCCTGACCGAGGGCAATCCGCGCGCGGGTGAGCTGGCCAGCAGCGATGCGGGCAAGGGCGTGTTCATTGCTCGTCCGCTATTGGGCCGTTCGTTCCGCGCATCCGTGATGTATCGGTTCTGATGACATCGCGCTCCGCCCCGTGCACCGCGTTCGCGGAGGGTGCACGGGGCGGTGGCGGAATCCGCGTTGAGGGTCGCATCATGAATCAACAACTACGTCGTTGCTGTCGCTTTCTGGGATTCGCCCTGGGCTTGGCGCTGTGGCTTCCGGCGCGTGCGGTCGAGCCCGAACCGGATCTCGTGCTTCACGGCCATCTCCTGGGCAAGGATAACCACACCTATCGGGAAGTGCCGTTCGTTGTGCCCGCTGGAGTGAATCGCGTCACCGTGCAGTTCGACTACACCGGGCGGTCGGATCACACGACCGTGGACCTCGGCCTGCTGGGGCCGGGCGACTTTGCTGGATCGGATGGCTTCCGAGGGTGGAGTGGTGGCAGCAAACAGCTCTTCACGGTCGGTGCTACCGATGCGACGCCGTCATTTCATCCTGGTCCTGTTCGTGCAGGGCGTTGGGCGTTGCTGCTTGGGATTCCCAATATCCGTCCGACGTCGAGTGCCGACTACACAGCCAGGATCTGGTTCGGCCATCCCGGCGATCCCGCATGGATGCCTGCCGTACTGAATCCTCCGCTCCGGCATGAGCCTGGATGGTATCGGGGTGATCTGCATATGCATGGCGCGCACAGCGATGGAAGCTGCATCAGCCAGAGCGGTGCGCAACGCGTACCGTGTCCGCTGTTCTTCACGGCGCAGCGAGCAGTTGATCGCGGCCTGGACTTCATCGCTTTGAGCGACCACAACACGATATCGCAGATGAACGATATCCGTGAGTTGCAGGGTTATTTCGACCGCCTGTTGATGATACCCGCGCGCGAGGTGACCACGTTCCAGGGTCACGCGAATCTGTTTGGCACCACCGAACCGGTTGATTTCCGGGTCGGGAGCGCCTCGGTTCCGGACTGGAATGCCTTGCTGCGTCAGGTCGCCAGCCTGCACGGATTGCTATCGATCAATCATCCGATTCGCCCGAACGACGCGACCTGCATGGGGTGCGGCTGGACACCCAAGGGACCAGTCGACCTGCACATGGTGCAGGCCATCGAGGCGGTCAATGGTGTCGACGCCATGCGGCCGGATTCCGGCATCCCGTTCTGGCAAGACCTGCTCAACCAGGGCTATCGCGTCACTGCGATTGGCGGTAGCGACAACCATGATGCCAAGCGTTCGATGGCGTTGACGGGAGGCGGCTTGATTGGAACACGCACGACCGTCGTGCATGCCAGTGAGCTTTCGATGGAGGCCATTCTCGCGGCTATTCGCGCTGGTCACGTGTTCATCGATGTGCAGGGAAGCCGTGATCGCCTGCTCGACGTGATCGCCCGCGTCGACGATCGCAAGGCAGAGATGGGAGATGCGTTGGCAGCGCCGAGACGTAGCACGGTGCACGTGACGGTCAATGTCGAGGCCTTGGCCGGTGCCCATCTTGAGATGCTTGTCGATGGCAAGGTAGTGGATCCCGGGGTCGACCTCGCCATCCACGATGCCAGGAAGACGGTGTCGCTCGACTGGCGCAGCGATGGCCAAAGACACTGGATTCGATTCAATGTGCGCGGAGCTGGCGGTGAGTTGCTCCTGCTGGGCAACCCGGTGTACGTCAACGGATGAATGATAGGCCAGCCCATGCCATCGTACGGTCGGCTGCACGCCAGAACCAGTGGTCGGGTGTGCAGCCGCGCCGTGCCGTGCGGAAAACTTCTTTACGACTAGCGGGCAGTCTTTCTCGCCGTGGTCTTTTTGCTTGCGCGCTTGGCCACCTTTCTAGGTGCTTTCTTCGCAGCCTTGGCTTTCTTGACGGGCGTGGATGACTGCGTGGCGCCACCGATGAGGAGGCTTTCCACCGTCACGCCACGGCGCTTGAGCGCCTTTGAAAACCAGATCGGTTGACGGCCGCGGCCAGACCAGGTCTGCGTGGGATCGGAAGGGTCGCGGTACTTGGGGGCCACCGAGCCCTTGCCGCCTTTCTTGCCAGCAGCTTTCTTGGCGCGTGACGGGTAGACGTCGTCCAGCGCAAGGCCGCTGTTGGCCAGCAATGCATCGATTTTCTGCCTGACCGCCTGGACTTGCGTCGCATGGGCTTCCTGCATTTGAGCATTCGCGTTCGCGATGAGCGCCTGAAGTTCTTTCGGGGATAAGGTCTTGAGATCGATGGCCATGCGGATACCTTCGTGGGATTTTCCGCCTGGAGTCTAGGGCATGCGAGGTGGATCCGTGTAGAAGCGGACGACGCCGGTGATGCCGGAGTTCAGCGGTTTCCCCGGTGGGGACAAGCAACGATGATCGAAAGCGGCCCGCTGGGATGGGGCAGCTATCCGTGATGGATGGCTGCAGCCGTCGGAAGCGGATCGTGCAGGAAGAGGGCCGGCTTACCTCCAAGGATGGACTTGATCGATCGCGCAGACAGATGTCGCGTAGCGCTCAGCGACGTAGCGTTCACACGGAAAGCGTGCGACCACCATCGACACGGATGATTTGACCCGTCACGAACGAAGCATCACGCAGCAGCCACAACACCGCGCCGGCGACATCTTCCGGCGAGCCGGCGCGCTGCAAAGGCGTGCGGGCGAGCATGGCTTGTTGATCATCGTAAGGCTTGCCGTCGCTGGGCCACATGACCGCGCCAGGCGCAACGCCGTTGACGCGTATATCGGGGCCAAGGTCGAGCGCGAGTGAACGCGTCATGGCGGCCAAGGCGGCCTTGGCCATGCCATAGAGCGGATGCTTGGCGAGCGGGCGTTCGGCGTAGATATCCACCAGATTGACGATGGCGCCTCGCGCTTCGCGCAGTGCGGGCAATGCTGCCTGGGCAAGAAAGAAAGGTGCCTGCGCGTTGGAGGCGAACAACTCATTCCATTGCGCGGGGGTCGCGCTGCCGACGGGGGTAGGGTAGAACGCGGAGGCGTTGTTGATCAGGGCATCGAGTCGACCATAGCGGGTCAGCACGCGTTCGATCATGTCGGGCAATGCATCGAGGTCGGCCAGCTCGGCCTGTACGAGATAAGTGCTGTCGCTGCGTTGACGCTCGAGCGACGAGGCGAGCAATTCGGCCTCGGCCGCAGAGCGGCGATAGTGCAGGGCCAGGTCGTAGCCTGCGGTATGCAAGGTGCGGGCAATCACCGCGCCTACGCGCTTGCCGGCACCGGTGATGAGGGCGACGGGACGCTCATGGCGTGGACTCATGCGTGGGCTCCTGCATAACGCGATGGAAGGTTGCGAGCTTGCCGCAAAGCGCGAAGGACGTCATCCCGTGGGCGTATGGCGCGTCATCTTGTGCATCACGCGCCGGGCAAGACCGATCTTGGGGGTGACCGGCTCGGTATCGGTGGCCGGGGTGTCATTGGTTTCGATCTGCCCACTGAACAGGGCAATGGTGGTTCGCGCGACTTGCCCCGTGTCGTAGTAGGCGTAGGCACCCACGCCAACGGCGCCCACCACCGGCAGCCAGCGCGATATGCCGTTGCCGACCGCGCGTTGGGAGACTTTCACGCCCACGCGTTTGGCCACGCGCGCGGCAACGGTGTAGCTCATCCGCCGGAACAGCAGGCGATCGCCCACGCGCACCACCATGTCGCGAAACGCTTGTGCGGCGGTGTGGCGAAACAGGCACCAGAGCATTTGTTCCCGCCCGAGTTCGGAGTGCTGGCCATACGCCGCCGCGATGTCGCTGACCATTTGCGCCTGAATTTTCCAGATGGCGATGAGCTCGGGCAGTACGGTAAGCCAACCCAACGGACCCGGGGGCAGCGCCAGCGAGCCGGCCGTCAGCGCAGCTCGCTGGGCAGCGCGGCTGGCCAGGCGACGTGCTTCGCTTTCCGGGTTCTTGCTATCGCTGACCTTGCTGTCGGGGATCTGGCTGACGAAATCCAGAATGGCCTGGGTCACCCGACTGTGATCGTTGGCTTGGATGACAGCCGGAAGCAGGGAGGGCTCGGACATGACGGCGACTTTTCGCGGGTCACGGCATACGCCGCAAGGTGCCTCAGTGTAGGGCGTGTTCACCCTGGGAACGGGCGTCAAGGCGCCCTGATCCCGACAGCGGGCGGGGTTTGACGCAGGATATTGCGTGGCCAGGCATGACTTCTGGCGGAGGCGCCTACCGGGGTGCGATGGCAATGTTATAACATATCGAAATAACCACATCGCCGCCCCTCCCCGGAACCCTGATGAAACGATCGCTGCTTGCCTTGAGTCTTGCTGTTGCGCTGGGTGCGGTACCGGCGGTGTATGCCCAAACCAGCCCGAATACGGATGCCACCAACACCATAGCCAATGGCGATTCTGGTGGCGCCGATCCGGGCGGTACGCAAACGACGCCAGCCAAGGTAAAGCAGCTCGGTACGGTGGACGTGTCCGCTGCGCTCGACCAGTCGCGCAACGCCTTGTCGCCCGACACCGGCAGCAGCCAGTACGTGTTCGACCAGAAGGCGATCCAGCAGTTGCCGCTGGGCGATGCCACGCCGCTGAACCAGGTGCTGCTGCAGGCGCCGGGTGTCGTGCAGGACTCGTACGGCGAGCTGCATGTGCGCGGCGACCACGCCAATCTGCAGTACCGCATCAACGGCGTCATCATCCCCGAGGCGATCTCCGGCTTCGGCCAGATCGCTCGGACGCGCGCGCCATCCAGAGCATCAAGCTGCTCGACGGCGCGCTGCCGGCGCAGTACGGCTAGCGCACCGCCGCCGTGGTCGACATCGAGACCAAGAGCGGCCCGCGCTGGGCAACGGCGGCAGCGTCGGCGTCACCGGCGGCTCGTACGGCACGCTTGAATCCGAATGCGTCGCTGTGGGGCAGCAGCGGTCGCTGGAGCTGGTTCGTCACCGGCCAACTACCTGGAAACCGATGTCGGCATCGAGAACCCGACCTCCAGCCGCAACCCGATCCACGACCACACCAACCAGGCGAAGGGCTTCGGCGATATCTCCTACCTGATCGACGACGACACGCGCCTGAGCTTCATGTTCGGCGCGACCAACAATCGCTTCGAGATTCCCAACAACCCGGACCAGACGCCACAGTTCGGCTATCTGGACACGGTCGATTTCGACTCGGCCCAGCTCGACGAGCGCCAGCGCGAAACCACCCGGTTCGGCGTGCTGTCGCTGCAGGGCAAGATCGGCGCGCACCGACTACCAGGTGTCGGTCGGCCAGCGCTACAGCAGCCGTCGACTACACGCCCGACCAGATCGGCGACCTGATGTTCAACGGCGTGGCCGCCGACGATCGATCGCACGCAACCGGCCAACACGCTGCAGGCGGATTTCTCCACGCCGCTGGGCGACAGCCACACGCTGCGCTACGGTGTGTACGGCGAGTTCGAACGCGCGGCACAGCGGCAACAACGCGCTGGTGTTTCCGGCCGATGCCGACGGCAACCAGACCAGCACCACGCCGATCGCATCCTCGACGCCACGCGCCTGCTCGCGCGGACCTGGTCGGCCTATCTGCAGGACGAGTGGAGCATCGGCGACAAGTGGACGGTCAACTACGGCGTGCGCGGCGACCACTACCAGCTGTTCACGCACCGAAAGCCAGCTCAGTCCGCGTGTCGGCCTGGTCTGTCAGGCGACCGACAGCACGACCGTGCATGCCGGCTATTCGCGCTACTTCACGCCGCCGCCCACCGAGATGATCGACGACAGCAAGATCGCGCAGGTTCGACGGCACCACCAACGCGCTGCCCGGACCGGCAACAACACGCCGCTGGCGGAGCGTTCGAACTACTTCGATGTCGGCGTCTCGCAGCAGATCGGCTCGACGCTGGACCGCTGGGCGTGGACGCCTACTACCGCCAGGTGCGCCGCCTGCAGGACGAAGGCCAGTTCGGCACCGCGCTGATCTACTCCGACGTTCAACTACGACGTACGGCCGCGTCCGCGGTCTGGAGCTCACCGCCAACTACGCACAGCGGCCCGATCTCGGCGTACTTCAACGCCTCCGTGGGCCAGGCCTTGGGCAAGCGCGTGATCACCGGCCAGTACAACTTCGCCCGGAAGAGCTGGCCTACATGCGACGACACTGGATCCATCTCGACCACGACCAGAAGCTCACCTCGTCGGGCGGCATCACCTACTCGTTTACCGAGACGCACCCGCGTTGGCGCCAACTACCTTCTGGGCAGTGGCCTGCGCAGCGACCGGCGCAACGGTTCCCGAACGGCGCATCGCTGCCGTTCTACTTCCAGTTCAATCTCAACGTGGCGCACGACTTCACCTTCGGCACCTTCGGCAAGGTGAAGACGCAGCTGGCCGTGATCAACGCGCTCGACCGCACCTACGAGCTGCGCGACGGCACGGCGTGGGCGTGGGCGCGCCGCAGTTCGGTCCGCGCCGCGGCGTGTACCTGAGCCTGCAGAAGGACTTCTGATTTCTGAGGTCCGGCACACAGCCTGGCCGCCATGGAACGTAGGGTGCCGGTCACCTGCCCGTCGGGTCCTCACGGGATCGCGGCGGGGCATGCGTTATCCTTCGCGCGTTCCCCTGCAGGCAATGCGCATGTCGTCCCGACTTCCCGAACCCAGCGCCGATGAGCGCGCCCATTCCGACCAACTGCTTACGCGCTTGCGTGAGGAGATTGCGGCGCACGGCCCGATGCCATTCGCGCAATACATGGAGCGCTGCCTGTACGCGCCGGGCCTGGGTTATTACAGCGCGGGCAAGACCAAGTTTGGCGAAGCGGGCGATTTCATCACCGCGCCTGAACTGGGGGAGCTGTTCGCGCGTTGCGTCGTCAACGTAGCGCTGCCGGTGCTTGAGCTGCTTGGTGATGACGCGGACTTCCTGGAGCTCGGCGGCGGCAGTGGCGCCTTCGCCGAAGCCGCGCTCAAGTCCATGGCCGCCAAGGGCACGTTGCCACGCCGCTATCTGATCCTCGAACCCAGTGCGGACTTGCGCGAGCGTCAGCGTGAGCAACTTGCGCAGGCGCTGCCAGCGGACGTGTTCGCCCGTGTGCAATGGTTGGATCGCCCGCCGGAAGAAGACTGGCGCGGCCTGCTGTTCGCCAACGAGGTGATCGATGCGTTGCCCACCACGCGCTTCGCGATGCGCGCGGGCGAGGTCTACGAGGAATATGTCGTGCTGGATGGCGAGGGTCGCCTGATGCGCGTGGATCGCCCCGCCGATGCCTTGGTGTCGGGGGCAGTGCGACACGTCGAGCGCGATACGGAGACCCGCTTCGCCGATGGCTACCGTTCGGAAGTCCTGCCTCAATTGCCGTACTGGATTCAGGCCATTGCCGGCTCGCTGAGCGCCGGCATGATGCTGTTCGTCGACTACGGTTACGTGCGGCGGGAGTTTTATCTGCCGGAGCGAACCGATGGCACGTTGCGGGCCTACTACCGTCATCGCGCGCACAACGATCCGCTTTACTTGCCGGGCTTGAACGATCTCACCGCGTCGGTGGATTTCACCGCGCTGGCGGAGGCTGGCAACGGCGCCGGCTTTGGCGTGGCCGGCTATATGCCGCAGGCGCAGTTTCTTATTGGCAGCGGCCTGCAAGAGGCCTTTGAGGCTGCCTATGAAGGTGCCGCGGATGAGCAAGCGCGCTATCGCCTCGCTCAAGAAGTAAAAAAGCTGACCTTGCCCGACGAGATGGGCGAACGGTTCCAGGCCATGATCTTCGTCCGCAACATGGATGTCGTGCCGCTGCCTGCCGAACTGCTGGAGGCGGATCAGGGCGATCGCCTGTAACGCCGACGTTTCAGCGGCAAAAAAAAAGCGGAGGCCGTGGCCTCCGCTTCTCCGCGCGATTTACTGCATGCCCAAGGGCGCCGTGGGGCCGGCAACGGCCGGCTGTACTGGCGTGCTGTCTTCCGGCCGCTTGTGCATCAGGCCACGTTTGAACAGGTACGCGGCGGTCTGGTAATACGCGGTGGCGTCATCGACCTGACCCTGGTCGATCGGCGTACTGGGCACGGCGTCGCCGTTGTCGAAGTTCGGGCGCACCTGCTCAAACAGACGCTGCGGCTTCAGGATGCTTAGAGCCTCACCGCGCAGATAGCCGAGTTTTTCATAGGTGGCGGGGAATGCTCGTTCACGACCTGGCTCGAGCTGGAAGATATCCGCACCGAAGAAACGGCTGCGATAGCTGAAATTCAACAGGCCCAGCACGGTCGGCATGATGTCGATCTGCGACATCTGGCGCGTCACCCGCTGCGGCGAGATGTATTTGGGTGCGTAGATCCACAGCGGGATGTGGTAGCGGTTGATCGGCACGCTGGTGCGCCCGGCGCTGGAGGCGCAGTGGTCCGCCGTGATCACGAACACCGTGTCGTCGAAGTAGGGCTTGCTGCGCGCGCGCTTGATGAAGTCGGCGATGGACCAATCCGTGTAGGCGACGGCAGCCTCGCGCGTACCGTCCTTCTGCGGCACGCGGTTGGCCGGCACGGTGAACGGCCGGTGGTTCGAGGTGGTCATGATGTGCAGGAAGAACGGCTTGCCGGCTGCGTTGGCGCTGTCCATCTGCTTCAGTGCGAGCGTGTACAGATCCTCATCGGCCACGCCCCACACGTTTTCGTGGTGGATCGTCTCGCCCTTGGCGATGTCGTTGCGATCCACCGTGTGATAGCCGTTGTGGCTGAAGAAGTAATTCATGTTGTCGAAGTAGCCGTAGCCACCGTAGACAAAGTCCGACTGGTAGCCACGGTCGTTGAATACGTTGGCGACCGAGAACAGGTTCTCGTTGTTGTGCGCCTTCACGATCGAATCACCCGGCGTCGGCGGCACCGAGAGTGACAGCGCCTCCAGGCCACGCACGGTGCGGGTGCCGTTGGCGTAGAGATTGTCGAAGAACATGCTCTGGCTGGTCAGCGCATCAAGGTTCGGCGTGATGTCTTTCTGGTTGCCGAACTCCTTGAGGAAGTCGGCGGACAGGCTCTCCACGCTGATCAGCACCACATTGAGGTGTTTTTCGGGCCCGGCATGACGGATCTCACGGGTCAGGTCCTGCGGATCGTCGCTGATATAAGTCGCCTCAGGCGTCTTCATCAGGTCGCGAACACGAGGGAACGCTTGCTCCTGCGGCTGCGTGAGGTAGAAGCGCGAGTAGTCGAGATGGCTGCTGCGAAACGCCGCGACGAATTCATAGACACCGTTGCCGGCGAGCTCGTTGACGTAGGCGTTGTCGGATCGGTCCTTGTAGGTGCCCTTGACGGCCACGGCGGTGATCACGGTGAGCACCAGCCACACCAGCACCACCTTGCCGCGCTGCAGGAAGCCAGTACCACGGTCGCTCGCGCGCAGTCCGCGCTTGCTGAGCCACACGATGACGACGGTGGCGAGGGCCAGCAGGCCGAGCCAGGTGCCGATCGGGTACGACTCGCGGATATTGCCGATCACTTCGGTGGTGTAGACGAGATAGTCCACCGCGATGAAATTGAAGCGCGTGCCGAACTCGCCCCAGAACACCAGCTCGGAAGCCCCCACGAACATCAGCCAGCACAGCAGCACCGCAGCGAGCAGATAGAGCGCCCACTGGCCGGCTCGCGACACATAGGCCCGCTGCGGCATCAGCCACAGGAACAGCACCAGAGGCCAGGCGATGTAGACGAAGGTGATCAGGTCGTACACCAGACCGACGCCGAACGCATACATCCAATAGAGCGGGTTGTGCGGCACGCCGCCGCCCGCCATGAACAGCAGAGCGATGCGGGTAAGCATGCCAATCAGCGCATAGCTGATGGCCAGCCAGCCCAAGGGGCGAAAACGCTGTCGCAGCGCAGAGGGCTGCTGGGGTGCATTCGACACGGATAGCTCCGGGCAAGGAATTGAAACGCCGAGCTACCGGGGGCGGTGCAGGCGACTCGCCGTTATGTATGCGAGGGGACCGACGAGCATAGCAGGCGAACTGAAGCTCGTAAGTTTAGAGAAAGCCGCCTTCCCGGAGTCTTTCTTTCCTGACCGTCCGTTCAGCTTTCCGTCTGGCTCAGGCTCGCGATCGCCGCGATCCGGGCCGCCGTCAGGGCCTCGCCGATGGCGGGACCCTGCAAGCCCAGGGCGATAAAGGGCTCCGAACTCACGGCCGCGGCCGTGTCGCGCGCCCGCCGCAGGTAGCCTGGCCTGCGGATAAGCGTCATCCGCATGCGCCAGCCGGCCGCGCTTGTCCGCCTCGCAGGCGGCAAGGAACAGGGCCAGCCGCTCAGGGCGGCGCAGCGCATCCAGCGACGACAGCAGGCGCAGCACGGTGGCGGGCTTCAGTTCGAACGCTCGATGCGCGTTGAGGTGCTCGCGACAGACCTGTTCGGCCAGGGTGGCATGTTCCGTCGGCACCCTGAGACGCGCGACCAGGCGCTGGAGCGGCGCTACACCAGCATGCTCGTGGCCGATATGGCGCGGCAGCGCATCCACAGGCGTCAGCGCCTTGCCCAGGTCGTGGGTGAGCGCACAGAAGCCGACCACGTCGTTGCCCGGCGCGATGCGCGCCGCCATGTCCAGCACCATCTCCACATGCACGCCGGTATCGATTTCCGGATGGAACTCGGCGCGCTGCGGCACGCCATACAGCGCATCGATCTCGGGGAACAGCACGGCGAGCGCACCCGACTCGCGCAGCACGCGCAGAAAGGCCGAAGGCTGCGCTTCGGCGAGCGCCTTGCGCGTTTCCTGCCATACGCGTTCGGGCACGAGGTGATCGATTTCACCGTCTCGCACCATCTGCTGCATCAAGGCCATCGTTTCGGGCGCCACGGTGAAACCCAGCGGTGCGAAACGCGCGGCGAAGCGCGCCACGCGCAGCAGCCGCACCGGATCTTCCACGAAGGCTGGCGAGACATGCCGCAGCAGTCGCTGCTCGAGGTCGCGCGCGCCGTGGAATGGATCGACCAGGGTGCCGTCTTCGGCCTCGGCCATCGCATTGATGGTGAGGTCGCGCCGCGCGAGGTCTTCTTCCAGGGTCACCGTGGGATCGGCGTGAAAGGCAAAGCCGTGATAGCCGCGTCCGGTCTTGCGCTCGGTACGCGCCAGCGCGTATTCCTCACCGGTTTGCGGATGCAGGAAGACGGGGAAGTCCTTGCCGACGGGGCGATAGCCTTTGGCCAGCAAGTCCTCTGGACGCGCGCCGACGACGACGTGGTCGCGATCGACGAGGGGTTTGCCGAGGAGTTTGTCGCGGACGGCGCCGCCCACCAGGTAGATGTGCATGGATGGGATTCTGACATGGCGCGCGTTCGTGGCTGCGTGGATACCGTGCCCGTCACGCCAGCGAACCGGTCATTCCGAGCCCAGGCTGCACGCACGCGCGAAGCGCGCGGAATGCCCGTAAGGCGCGGCCTCGATGGGGTGGCGTTTCGACCGGACTCGCCTGCGACGGGCTCCGCCCTCGCTGCCGGAGGCCGGGTCACTTCTCTCAGTGTGGCTGTATGGCCGGAGACAAGGTAACAGGGATGCCAGGACATGGGTGCTCACCTGCATCGCGCCAGGGCGCTAGCGAGGTGCCGATTGCCATGCCTTGGAAGGAAGCCACTCCGATGGCGCGCCTTCTGGGCTGCGCCCTGCCAGGTGTGCGGGTGGGTTACTGAGGTTTGTCGACAGGGCGTCCTGCCCTGACGACAAACTGGCTCGAATTTCTGCAAGCCACCCTGCAGGCTTTTCCTCCACCCATCCGCCGCGCCATAGGGGACCCTGAGAGCGGCAGAGCAACCCCTAATAGCCAAAGCGAGACAAAGCCAAGCTACGCCTGGCACGCGCCGATGCTTGGCTTTGTTAGGGCGCAGCAGCGCCGGCGATGAGCCGCGACGAGCGTGCTCGAGCCTGACGCTTTTGACGTGTGGGGCCCCTGTGCGGCGGTGAGGGGCGGACGTAGGCCGCAAAGGGGGCATCGGCAGGGATGCCGATGCCTTTTCGTCAGGGCAGGATGCCCTGTCGAAAAGCCCGGCCGACCCTCACGGACTTGCCGAGCTTCGCTCGGCAAGCGCCAAGCGGGGTCTTCCTTTGGGTTACTTTTCTCTTGGGCAAGCAAGAGAAAGTAACCCGGCTTCCGGCAGGAGGGCGGAAGCCCGCCGCAGGCGAGCCCGGTTGCGGGAGCACAACCCAACGAGCGAAAGTCACTGGATCCCCGCGTTCGCGGGGATGACGGTGAGGGGAGTTGCGAGTGTGCTGCGCGCTTTGTGCCTGTCCAAATTGCGCTCGAACGATGAGCCGAACGCCAATCCACGGCGTCGATGCTTGGAGGCCGCTCGCCAGAGCGACAAGAAAGCTCAGCGCGGATGCGCCCTCGCCACCTTCAACCTGCGCTGCCTCGCCGGCGCCTGCAGCAACACTGGCAACCATGGCGAAAACGGTTGCGGCACGATGCCTAGCGCAGCGTAACCATCCACCTTGCCCACGGAATCCGTGCGTAGCGAACGGAAGTTGTCGAGCGAGAACGGCTTGCCAGGTAGCAGCTCGGCGAACTGCGCCTGCAATCGTCCGAGGCTATCGGGTAGGGCGATGATCGGCGTGCGCAGGCCGGCCGCATCGCGGATCTTGCGCACGATATCGCCCAGCGTGAGCACTTCCGGTCCGTACAACTCGAAGCTGCGATCGAGACTGAGTTTGTCGTCGGCCACGCACCGGGCGAAAGCCTCGGCCACGTCGCCCACCCAGGTTGGCGCCATGCGCGACGATGCGCGCGCCAACGGCAGCGCGGGCATCTGGCGTAGCAGTTTGGCGAAGCGGGTGACCAGTCCATCGCCGACGCCAAACATCACGCTGGGTTGGTAGATCGTCCAATCGAGCGATGAGTTGCGTACCTGGGTTTCGGCTTCACCCTTGGTCTTGAGGTATTGCGACAGGCCCTGGCCCGCCTTGAGCGCGCTCATATGGTGCAGGCGCGATACGCCGGCAGACTGGCAGGCGGCAATCACGCGCTGGGTCAGGTCGACGTGCGCGCGGCGAAAGTCATTGCGGCCGCTCGTATTGAGGATACCGACCAGATTGATCACGGCATCGGCGCCTTCCAACTGCCGCCGCAAGGCATTGCCGTCGTAAATGTCGGTACTGCGAACCTGCACGCCGGGCAATACGCCCATTTCGCGCCGCAATTCCCGGTTGCGCGAGAGCAGCAGGATGCGATGTCCGTCGGCGACCAGGCGAGGTAGCAGATGGCTGCCGACGAAGCCGGTGCCACCGAGTACCACCAGTCGCTGTTCTTTCGTGGTCACTTCCAACCTCCGCCTCAATGGGTGTTGCTCGATGTCCGGGCCGGCGCTGCGCTGCTCGCACCGGTGGCGGGCGCGGTCGCCGTCCCGGCGTTGACTGGGGCGGGTGTCACGATCGCCGGGCAGGTCACCAGCTTACGCTGAGTTTGGCCGTCCGGAAGGCGATACGTCTGGCCAATCGGTGTCAGCCGCTCGCTCAGTCCGACGGCCTTGCCATGCTGGCGCCAGTCGTAGATCACGCTGAACGCCATGACGCGGGCGACGTACTCGCGGGTTTCCTTGTAGGGAATGGTGGCGACGAACAGGTCGGGCGCCAGCGTGCCGCGGGCTTCGAGCCATTGATCGACCTTGCCGGGACCGGCGTTATACGCGGCGCTTGCCAGCCATGGCGCGCCATTGAAACGTTGTGCCATTTGCGCGAGATAGCGCGTACCGAGCGCGATGTTGGTGGCGGGGTCGTACAGCGAGTCGTCGCCGGCCCAGTCAAGGCCATGGCGCTTGGCGACCAAGGCGGCCGTGCTCGGCAGCAGTTGCATCAGGCCGCGTGCATCGGCACCGGAGTGCGCATCCGGCATCCAGGCGCTTTCCGCGCGCAGGATGGCGTAGGCCCACGACGGATCGATGCCGGCTTCCTCGGCCTGACGCACCAGCCCATCCTGGCTGACGAGCGGGAAGCGCTGCTCGTAGTAGCGCAGCAGGTCGCCATTGTTGAAGCCGAATACGGCGCGGTCGTACCAGCCGCGACGGTAGGCCAGATCGGTCGCCAGTTTCACGGTCTCCATATCGGCGCCGTTCAAGGCCTGGTCCCACTCGCGCCGGGCCAGGCGCGGCAAGTCGACGGCGAATAGCTCGAACGCGCGCAACAGCCCACGGTTGGCGAGCAGTGCCTGTTCGCGCTGCGGATCGCCATTGAGTTGCGCCTGGCAGATCGCATAGGGAGCATCCAGGCGATCGGCCGCGAGGAAGCCGAAGAACGTCGGCTCCTGCGCCAGCGAGGCGAGTATGCGTTGGGCCTCCGCACCACGACCGAGTTCACTCAGTGCGCGTGCGCGGAACCAGCGCCATTCGCCATCCTGCAGTTGCGTGGGTGGCATCGCATCGATGGCGGTGAGTACGGCGTTCCAGTCCTGCAGTGCGAGCGCTGCGCGCACGCGCCACTCGCGACTGATATCGGTCTGTACGGATGCGGGCAGCGCCGATAAGCGAGCGATCGCACTCGCATCGAAGTCGGTGGCATGGAACAGGGCGATGGCGTACAGCACGCGATAGCGCTGGTCTGGGGTGAAGGTGAAATGGCTCTGCAGTTTTTGCCAGCCGGCGTCCGCCGCGATGGACTGCTTTCGCGCGAGGCGCTCCAGCGCGAGCATGGCCGCCTGGCGATGGCGCGGCGTATCCGGCCATTGCGCGGCAGCGGTCGCGGCGCCCGCTGGATCGCGCAGGGCCATGGCGATGCGCTGGGCGGCTTCGGCGTCCTCGGCCGGCAACCACCCGGCGCTCGCATTGATGGTGCCGCCTTGGTTCGCGTCGGCGGCGCGATCGATGCGTGCCCACACGCGTTCCGTCGTGAGCAGGCCCTGGTCGTGCGCGGCGTTGAGCACCGGATCGCACGCACCGGGCAGTTTCGGCTTGGCCCATAGCGCGGAAATATCGCGATCGAAATCGAGGCGTGTGCCTCTTGCCAGCTGCGCCTGCAGCGCATAGCAGGTGAGCGTGTCGTTGATGCCTGGCTGATAGAGCGCGAGATAGTTGTCCCAATCCTGGCGTCGCGCGAGTTCGAGCAGAAAGTCGCGGCGCAGGTCGCTGGCCGGAATCAGACCTGGATTGCGTTTGAGAAAGTCCTCGACCCGTGCGCGATCCAGCTGCTTGATGTCGTGCGTGAGCGCGGCGGCTTCGAGGTAGGGGTAGAGCGGGTAGTCCTGCAGTCCGCTCGCCAGGCTGCGCCAGCCGTCGCCACCTTGCTGCGCGGCGATATAGGCCTGCTTGAAGGCGGCGCGCTGTGCATCGGTGGGTTCGGCTGCGATGGCGGTGCTGGCCATCAGCAGGCCAGCCATCACCATGGGCAGGCGTCGGGTGAAGCACCGCACAGCTGCGCTGAGGGACATGAAAACTCCTTTTACTGATCTTTTGCCGAGCCTGGCGCAGTGTACTTCGCGTTTTTCGCGTGCACGGCGCGCTGCGTTGGCCGGGCAGGATGGCCAATGGCCGCTGAGCGTGGCGTGAAACACGGCAGCGACAGAAAGCCGCGGAACCTCGCAAACCTTTGCGGCCCGGACCCGCCACGAGCATGGCGGCCGGACTCGCCTGTTAGAATGCTGCGCCCACGAGGCGCCGCGTGAGAGCCTGTTTGGGATCCCGGCGCGGGCCACGCGGAGATCCCAAACACGCTCTTAGGCCCATCTACAGGAAGCGCATGTCGTCATCGCCCTCGCCGTCGTCCCGCGTAGCACTTCTTGCGTGGCTGATCCTCGCGGTCGCCGCGTTGTCCGGCGCCCTCTGGTGGTGGATGATCGGCCGGCCGGTGCCCTTGCCCGAGGCGCCGACCTCGCGCATCGCCTGCGTGTCGTATGCGCCGTTCCGCAAACAGGGCGAGACGCCGCTCGATCTCCACGCCTTTGTCAGTCCCGAACAGATCGATGCCGACCTGCGCGCGTTGTCGCAGCGCTTCGATTGCGTGCGCACCTATTCGCAGGGCTTTGGCCTCAACGCCGTGCCGGAGATCGCCGAGCGCTATGGCATGAAGGTGCTGATGGGCATCTGGCTGGGCCGCGACCTGGCTTCGAACGAACGCGAAGTGCAGCTGGGCCTCGCCACCGCCAAGGCGCACGCCGGCGTGTTGCGCGGCGTGATCGTCGGTAACGAGGTGCTGCTGCGCGGCGAGCTGACATCAAAGGCGCTGGCGGCCTACGTGACTCGGGTGCGCGAAGGCATCCGTGACACCCACGTGCCGGTGACCTATGCCGATGTATGGGAGTTCTGGCTGCGCTATCCGCAGATGGCGGATGCGGTGGACTACATCACCATCCATATCCTGCCGTACTGGGAGGACGAGCCGGTCGAGCCCAAGGACGCGCTGGCGCATGTCGCCGAGGTCTATGCGCGGGTGAAGGATCGCTTCCCGGGCCGCTCCGTGATGATCGGCGAGACCGGCTGGCCCAGCCAGGGCAAGCAGCGCCGGGGCGCTGCCGCCAGTCTGGTCAACGAGGCCCGCTACATGCGCGAATTCCTCCGCTACGCCGGCACGGTGGACATGCCGTACAACGTCATTGAGGCATTCGACCAGCCGTGGAAGCGCGAACAGGAAGGCACGGTCGGCGGCTATTGGGGCATCTTTGACGCTCAGGCGCGGCCCAAATTTTCCATGCAGGGACCGGTGGTCGAAGAGCCACGCTGGTATCTCGGTTTTGCGGCCGGTGGAGCAGGCTTGGTGTTGTTCCTGCTGGCCGGGCTGTTTCGCCGCCACTGGCATGGGGTCAAGGGTTGGCTTGGGTTGGCTGTCGCCGGTTTTGCCAGCGGCACCGCCATGGCATGGCAGTTCCGGCAGGTGTGGTTTGCCGCCCGCAACACGCTGGACTGGGCGATTTCGCTGCTGATGTGCGTGCTCGCGTTCGCTACCGCGATGGGGCTGGCGCGCTGGGTCGCTACGCGGCTGGCGGGTGAGACGCCCGCGGAGGCGCCGCATCGCAGGCTGCGCTTCGCCTGGATGTTCGGCCTCACGTTCTACGGCCTGCTGCTGGTGTTCGATGGCCGCTATCGCGACTTCCCGCTGGGCCTGTTCTGGCCACCGGCGCTTGGTTATCTGCTGGCCGCGCTGCTGGAGGCCGGACGCAACGCCATCGTGCCGACGGTGGAAGAGCGCTTCTTGTCCTGTGCGTTGCCGCTGCTGGCGGCGGGCGTGGTGGCGCAGGAGGCTGGGCTCAATCCCGCTACCTGGCTATGGTTGGGCTTGAACCTCGCGTTCGGCGCGGCGGTATGGATCGAGTGGCGCCGCGGCGGCCGATTGCAGGCGCGCCAGGCGTAGGCAGCCGATCAACAGGGCCAGCGCGCCGGGCACAAAGCAGTACAGCACCAACGCGAACAAGCCCGTCGCGGCCGCAAGCCACGCCGCGATGGGCCTGTTCCACACGAGCGCAAGCGCGGCGGCGGCCACGGCGACCCAGCCGTAGATGCCGATCGGCCAGCCGAAGACATTGCCGGTAATGAAGCCCATGACGGTCCAGTGCCGCAGGTCGCAGGTCAGCGCCTTGCTGCTCTCGCAGAGGCGCGCGACATCGGCCGATTCAACCAGCCCATAGCGAAGCGCGGCGGCGATGCCACCGATGGCCAGCACCAGCAACCAGGGCAATACGAGGCTTAGCGTTCGCTTCATCGGCGGAGTCTATGGGTACGTGGGGCGATGTTACCGGGCAAGCGGATTTCGGCCGCCAGCGGGAGGTGGTCGGAGAACGCTTGCGGTAGCACCCAGACCTTGTCGAGCTGGATCGCCTCGGACGTAAGGATATGGTCGAGCGCCCGGCTTGGCTTCCAACTGGGGAAGGTGGCCGGGGCATGCGGCGGGCGTACCAGGCCGCACCTGGCAAACAGATGCTTCATCTCGGCACTGCGCACGTCGGTATTGAGATCGCCCATCAGCACGGCGTGCGGATAGTCCTGCAGCACCTCGGCGATAAAGGCGAGCTGCTTGGCGCGGGCCGGTGCGCTCAACGAGAGGTGGGCGATCATCACCGCCAGCGCATCCGGGCCATCACCAAAACGTGCCAACAGGGCGCCGCGGCCGGGGATGCGGCTGGGCAGCGGATAGTCCAGCACGCTGGTCGGTTCGAGCCGGCTGATCAGGCCATTGGCCGAATGCGCCAGGCGCGCCATCGGCCGGTTCGGCTGGTGGCTCCAGAACGGCATGCCGGCCGCTTCGGCCAGGTAGCGCGTCTGGTTGAGAAAGCCCGAGCGCAGGCTGCCGGCGTCGGCCTCCTGCAGGCCGATCACGTCGAATTGGGGCAAGACCTCGGCCAGGCGGTCGAGATTGTCCAGCTTGCTGCGACCGGGCAGCACGGCGGTGATGCTGCGCGTGACGTATTCGCTGTAGCGCTGCACGCTGGCGCCGGCCAGGATGTTGCAACTCAGCAGCCGCAGGCGGCGCTCCGGGACTGCTGGGGGAGTGGATGGGGCGCGATTCATCGGGACAGGGTGGTCGCAGAGGGTGACAACGTCCATCGTGGCGTTGTCAGGCGCGCAATCATGCCCGTTTTGTTGTGAACAGGGGGCAAGCTGCTACAGCCCGCCCCCTCTGGCCTTACTTGCCGCCGGCAAGCTCGCGCTTGGCGAGCCACTGAGTCAGCGCCGACAGTTCATCCAGGCTATGGATGTTGGCGGTGCGGTACTTGCCGTCGACCACGATGGTCGGCGTGCCGTCCACCTGCCACTGCTGGACCAACTGGGCATCCTTGCGGATCTGTGCCGTGACCTCGTCGGAGCTGGCGATACGCATGAAGTCGTCGCGCTTCACGCCATGGCTGGCGTAGAAATCTGCCAGCTCGTCGAGCGAAGAGAGCGGGTAGTGCTCGCCGAACTTGGCCTGGAACAGTGCCAGGTGCGTCTGGTCCAGCACGCCCAGCTTCTTGGCGGCGTAGAACGCGCGGGCATACGGCAGCCACTCGTCGTTGAAGACGGCGGGCATTAGCTTGAACACCACGCCCGGCGGCAGCTGCTTGCGCATCTGGTCGGCCAGCGGGGCGAAATGAGCGCAATGGATGCAGCCGTAGGAGAACACCTCGACCACTTCCACCTTGCCGTCATTGCTGTAGCGGTGGGCGGGGGCAGCCAGGGTGACGTACTCGCTGCCGTCGGTGTACGGGGCCGGGTCGGAGCTCGTGGCCGTGCAGGCACTGGCGAGCAACAGGCCGGCGAACAGACTGACGGCGCGCAGACGGGCAAATCGCTTGAACATGGAGCTCTCTTTTCGCAAGGGGTTGTGAGGGTGTCTTCCCGGGACGTGGCTTACTTGCCAGCCACTTCCTTGGACACCAGCCACTTCACCAGTTCAATCACCTGTTCATCGCCGCCGGCGGTGCCGCGGTCGAGGCGGTACTTGCCGTCGACGACGATGGTGGGCGTGCCTTCGACGCCATACGCCTTCACCAGTTCGTCGGAGCGCTTGACCTTGGTATTGATGGTGAACGAGTTGGCCACCGCAATGAACTCCTTCGGATCGGCGCCGAACTTGGCGTAGACCTTGGCGGCGTCGTCGAGGGTGGGCAGGGCCGACGCCGGCTTGAGGCCACGGCCGCTCGGCGCCATCGCGCTCAGCTCGCTGGTCTTCCACACGGCGTCGTACATGGCGTCATTGGCCTTGTCGGCCACGCCCAGCGCCTGCGCGGTGAGGAAGGCGCGCTGCAGCATCGGCCAATTTTCCTGCGGCATGAACGAGGCCGGCAGATAAGCCATCACGGCGTCGGAAGGCAGTTCCGCCGCCAGCTTGTTCATGGTCGGATGGAACTGGTTGCAGGCCGGGCAGCCGTACGAGAACACCTCGACCACTTCGATCTTGTCGGTGGTGGTGAGCTTGGGCTGGGCCGGTTCGATGCGGGTGTAGTTCTTGCCTTCCACCCACTTGCCGTCGTCGACGAACGGCGCGGCCGCAGGAGCCGTCGGTGCCGGCGCTGGCGCCTGGGCGGTGGTGCTGGCGGCGGCCGGTGCGGCCGTACCCGTGCCAGCTGGCGCGGCGGTGGTCGCGGCGGCCGGCGGCTGTGCGGCGGGCGCCGTGGCGGCCGGTGCGGGCTGCGGTGCCGTGCCGGCGTTGTCGTTGTTGTTGCTGCAGGCGGCAAGCGCGAGCAGGGCGATACACAGGAACGACAGACGCTTCAGCATGATGGTCCTCAGTACAAACAAATCAGTGGCTCGGAACGAGCACGCCGGCCAGAGGCCGGCGTGTCAGCAATCACTTGGCGGCAGCGGCACCCGACGCGCCGGCGCTTTCGGCGGCGTGGAGGCCTTCGACATAACTAGCCAGGGCGGCCATGTCCTTGGCGTCCAGCTTCTTGGCAATGGCAGGCATGACCTGGGCGTGGGCGTCATCGCCCCAGGTGGTGCCATCGTGCCAGGCCTTCAGCGTCGCTTCGATGTACTGCGCGTGCTGGCTGGTCAGCTGCGGATACATGGCACCCGGGTTACCGCGGCCATCGATGCTGTGACAGGCCATGCAGGCCGGAATGCCGCGGGCGACATCACCCTCGCGGTACAGTTTCTGGCCCTGCTCGACCAAGGCCTGGTCGGCAACGCCAGGCAGCGAGGACTTGCTGGCGAAAAAGGCGCCCACGTCCCGCATGTCCTGGGCGGACAGCGGCGTGGCCATACCCAGCATGATCGGGTTCTGGCGCGCACCGCCCTTGAAGTTGGTGAGCTGGCGAACGATGTACGACTCGTGCTGGCCGGCGAGTTTCGGGTACTGCGGGTCGCTGGAGTTGCCATCCATGCCATGGCAGGCACCACACACGGCGGCCTTGGCGGCGCCGGCGGTGGCGTCACCCGGCTTGAGGGTGGCCGTGGCTTCAGCCGCTGGCGCGGCGGCTGCGGCGGGCTGGGCGGCCGTGGCAGCGGCGGCCGGGACTTTGGCTTCCTGGGCGAAAACCACGCTGGAAGACAGCGTGAAGGCGAGGGCTACGGCATATCCAACAATAGCGGGCCGATAACCGGCGGGCCGAAAACTCATACACTTGTCTCCAGAAAAACTGCTAGGGCTGCACGGTACGCGCAAACCGCACGCCCGCAACTGGCAGAAACCTCGGAATTATCTCCGCGCCATCTTAGCCGGTCAAACCATTGTCTATATCAAATCCATTGCAGGGTGCCCAGTTCGTACTGGCCGCTCATCGAATCTCCCAGCTCCCCGCCGACCACGGTGGCGAGGTGGCGTTTGCTGGCCGCTCCAACGCCGGCAAGTCCAGCGCCTTGAACGCGTTGACGGGGCACCGCGGGCTGGCCCGCACCTCCAAGACCCCAGGCCGCACCCAGCAGATGGTGGCGTTCTCGCTACCGCCGCTGGTGCAGGGCGAAGGACAGTCGCCGCTGCAGGTGCGACTGATCGACCTGCCCGGCTATGGCTACGCAAAAGTGCCGCCCGAGCTACGCGATCACTGGAAACAGGAGATTGACGCCTATCTGCACCAGCGGCAGAGCCTGCGTGGCATCGTGCTGATCGCTGACATTCGCCATCCGCTCAAAGAGTTCGACCGGATGATGCTGGAGTTCTGCTTCGCCACCCATCTGCCCTGCCACGTGCTGCTGACCAAGGCGGACAAGCTGTCGCGCGGCCCGGCGACGCAGGCGCTGGCTAGCTTGCGCAAGGAACTGGCGGCATCCGGTACCCAGGCGACGGCGCAGGTGTTTTCTTCTTCGGCGCCGACCGGGGTGGATGAGGCGCGCGCGACAGTGATGACCCTGCTCAATACGCCGCGGGAGTAGTTTCGGCGGCATCCGTGAGCCGCAGCGTCTGTTTTTGCTCGTCATCCCAGCGGATCTCAACAGCCATCCGGCTGTTGAGATCCGCTGGGATGACGTTTCCACACACTGCACGCATCGCCACTTTTTAGCGGTCCACGCTCTCCATAAACACCCGGCACAGCGCCTCCATGCCGGCGCGATCTTCATCATCGAAGCGTGCGACGACCGGGCTGTCCACGTCCCACACGCCGAACAGGCTGCCATCCGCGCGCACCAGCGGCACGACGATTTCGGACTGCGAGGCGGCATCGCAGGCGATATGGCCGTCGAATTCATTGACGTCACGCACTACCTGGGTCGTGCGCGTCTGCGCCGCCGTGCCACATACGCCGCGCCCGAGCGCAATGCGGATGCATGCCGGCTTGCCCTGGAACGGGCCGACTACCAGCTCGGTGCCGTCATAGAGGTAGAACCCGCTCCAGTTCAGCTCGGACAAGCTGTGATAGACCAGTGCGGCAAAGTTCGCGGCATTGGCGATCGTGTCCGGCTCACCCTCAAGCAGGCCGCGCGCCTGGCTGCACAGATCCTCGTAGTGCTCTCGCTTGCTGGCATAAGCCTGCGTCTTCACTTCGTACATGGGCATCGGCCTCGGCGATAAAGCCCGTATTATGCGCCGGCGTGGTTTGGCCGGCGTCATGTGCCTGGGTGCCGGCCGGACCGATACCGTTTTCTCGACACCAACAGGGTGGTGTGAGCATGTCGACGTTCTTTATCGCCGGTACCGATACCGGCGTGGGCAAGACTCATGCGACGTGCGCGTTGCTGCATGCCTTGCGTGCGAGAGACCTCACCGCCTGCGGCATGAAGCCCGTCGCCAGCGGCTGCTTCGAGACGGCCGAAGGCCTGCGCAACGACGATGCGCTGGCGCTGCAAGCGGCCAGCAGCGCGCCCATGCCTTACGAATGGGTCAATCCGCTGGCCTTGCGCGAGCCCTTGTCACCGCATCTGGCGGCAGCGCATGAGGGTGTGGAAATTGGCCTCGCGCCGTTGCGCGACGCGTTCGAGCGGCTGCGTGCGGTTCACGACGCCGTGCTGGTCGAGGGTGTTGGCGGCTGGCTGGTGCCGCTATCGCGGGGCTTGATGGCATCGGACATCGCGCGGCAATGGCAACTACCGGTGATTCTGGTGGTCGGGCTGCGGCTGGGTTGCCTCAATCACGCCCTGCTCAGCGCCCGCGCGATCGCCACGGACGGTTGCCGGCTGGTGGGCTGGATCGGTAATCGCATCGACCCGGACATGGCCGCCGTAGACGAGAACATCGCCACGCTGCGCCAACTGCTGCCTGCGCCGTGCCTCGGCGTCTTGCCGCACGGTGCGACGCCGCAGGCGGCAGCATCGGGGCTCGATCTCACGTTGATCTTGGAATGAACTTCACGCGGCACATGCTTGCATGCACAGGTGATCACGCAGGAGGCAGCCGACATGGCGATACGCAGTCACTACTACCTTTCGATTGACGATCTGGCCCATGCGCGCGGTCCCCTACCGTCGCTCAGCTACGACGGCGCCGGGCCCGACGATTTTGCCGCTGCGCTGCGCGAGGCGGTGCGCACCACCGGACTTTTCGAGCGCTGGCGCGCCCTGCAGGATGACCCGGACGAGGTCGATCCGGCGCTCGCCGCCACCGATCCTGCGGCGCAAGTAAATGCTCGTGTGAGCGATCTGCGCATCGACGTGGATCTGGTCACCGATCTTCCGATGAGCATCGTGCGGCATCGCCTGAACTTGCTGATCGGGCCGAATTGGCAGTTACGCGACATGCGGGCAGCCTGACCTGACTTCCTGCCCTTGGAAGTCGGGGCAGGGTGTGGTTAGAGTCAAAGTTTGTCGTTCACCGCGTCCGAAGCCAAGGGCGCACTACTTGGGGATACCCGATGCTCCGCCTTCGTACACTTGTGATTGCCACTTCCATTGCGCTCGGCGCCTGCTCGCAGCAGTCGAACGAGCCGGCCAAGTCGGCCGAACAGCCCGCTGCGGCCAGCACGGCTCCGGCCAAGGCCGCCAGCGCTGCCGCTCCGGGCACCGAGTTCAGCGCCACCAATCCGTTCTACGCCCCGAGCACGCTGCCGTTCCAGGCGCCGCCGTTCGACAAGATCAAGGACGGCGACTACCAGCCGGCGCTTCGAGGAAGGCATGAAGCAGCACCTGGTCGAGATCGCCAAGATCGCCGACAACCCGGAGCCGCCGACCTTCGAGAACACCTTTGTGGCGATGGAGAAATCCGGTGCCCTGTTGATGCGTGCGATGCATGCGTTCGACGCCGTCAGCAGCGCCAATACCAACGACACGCTGCAGAAGGTGCAGGAAGAAGAAGCGCCCAAGTTCGCCGCGCACCAGGACGCTATCGTGATGAACGACAAGCTGTTCGAGCGCATCGAGACGATCTACAACGATCGCGACACGCTGAAGCTCGATCCGGAATCCAAGCGCCTGGTCGACGTGGTCTACAAGAACTTCGTGCACGGCGGCGCCAAGTTGTCCGAGGCCGACAAGACCAAGCTGAAGGACCTCAACAAGGAAGAGTCCACCCTCAGCGCCCAGTTCATCAACAAGCTGCTCGCCGCCACCAAGGACGGCGCCCTGGTGGTCGACGACAAGGCCAAGCTCGACGGCCTATCCGACAGCGATCTCGCCAATGCCGCCCAGGCGGCCCAGGGTCGCAAGCTCGACGGCAAGTGGGTGATCCCGCTGCAGAACACCACGCAGCAGCCGGCACTGCAGAACCTCAACAATCGCGACACGCGCGAAGCGCTGTTCAAGGCGTCGTGGAACCGTGCCGAGAAGGGCGACGCCAACGACACCCGCGATCTGCTGTCGCGCATCGCGCAGATCCGCGCCGAGCAGGCCAAGCTGCTTGGCTTCCCGAACTATGCCGCCTGGAAGCTCGAGGACCAGATGGCCAAGACGCCCGAGGCGGCGCTGAAGTTCATGGGCAACCTGGTGCCGGCGGCAACCGCGCGCGCCGCAGCCGAGGCCAAGGACATCCAGGCCGTGATCGACCAGCAGAAGGGCGGCTTCAAGGTCGAGGCATGGGACTGGAACCACTACGCCGAACAGGTGCGCAAGGCCAAGTACGATCTCGACGAAGTCGCAGATCAAGCCTTACTTCGAGCTGGACAACGTGCTGCAGAACGGCGTGTTCTTCGCCGCCAATCAGCTGTACGGCTTGACCTTCAAGGAGCGCAAGGACATCCCGGTATGGCAGCCTGATGTGCGCGTGTTCGAAGTGTTCGACAAGGACGGCACCTCGATGGCGCTGTTCTATTGCGACTACTTCAAGCGCGACAACAAGAACGGCGGCGCCTGGATGAGCAACCTGGTGGAGCAGTCCAAGCTGATGGGCACCAAGCCGGTGATCTTCAACGTGGCCAACTTCACCAAGCCGGCACCGGGCGAGCCGGCCCTGCTGTCGTTCGACGACGTCATCACCATGTTCCACGAGTTCGGCCATGGCCTGCACGGCATCTTCGCCAACTCGCAGTACCCAACGCTGTCGGGCACTTCGACGGCGCGCGACTTCGTGGAATTCCCCTCGCAGTTCAACGAGCACTGGGCGACCGACCCGAAGATCTTCGCCAACTTTGCCAAGAACTATAAGACCGGCGAGCCGATGCCGCAGGCGCTGGTGGACAAGATCAAAAAGGCTTCCACCTTCAACAAGGGCTACGACATGACCGAACTGGTCGGCGCGGCCCTGCTCGACATGAGCTGGCACAGCCTCGGCGCAGATGAGCCGAAGCAGGATCCGAACACCTTTGAAACGAACGCGCTGACCAAGGCCAAGATCAACCTCAGCTACGTGCCGCCGCGTTATCGCTCCAGCTATTTCCAGCACATCTGGGGTGGTGGTTACGCTGCCGGTTACTACGCCTACCTGTGGACCGAAATGCTGTCTGACGACGCCTTCCAGTGGTTCAAGGAACACGGTGGCCTGACCCGCGAGAACGGCGATCGCTTCCGCGCCATGATCCTGTCCCAGGGCAATACCGTTGAACTGGGTCAGTTGTACCGCGACTGGCGCGGCAAGGACCCGAGCGTCGAGCCGATGCTGATCAACCGTGGTTTGAAGGAAGCGCCGACGAAGAAGTAATGCGTCAGCGAGTCGACGTAGAAAAGGCCGGCACTGCCGGCCTTTTTTATGGTCGTCCCTATTCGTATGGAAGCAGGGGCCCGGAAACGCATCGGGCCTGCGTCATGGCAGGGCCCGCCCTTCGCCTTGCCGGTGAATCTGGCAACTCAATACGCGAACTCGCGGAACGCCGGGTCGACACTACCGTTCCAGGCACCGTTGAACAACTCCAGCTTGCGCTCGGCCGGGGTCTGGTTCGACTCGACGATCTCGATCATCGGCTCGAGGAAGATGCTTTCGTCGGCGCCATTCTTGTTGAGGCGTGCGCGGCGCTTGAGGCCGTGCGAGGCGATCTTGAGGGTTTCCGCCGCCAGTTCGCGCACGCTGTGCTTGCGGAACGGTAGCTTGAGCGCCTGCTTCGGTACGCCGTCGCGCAGCGCGTGGCGCTCCTCGCGGCTGAAATCCTTGACCAGGTCCCACGCGGCACTCAAAGCGTCGTCGTCATAAAGCAGGCCGACCCACAAGGCGGGCAGTGCGCACAGTCGATTCCACGGGCCACCGTCAGCCCCACGCATTTCCAGGTACTGCTTGAGGCGCACTTCCGGAAAAGCCGTGGTGAGATGGTCGGCCCAGTCCTTCATGGTGGCGCGCACGCCCGGCAAGGCCGGCAGTTCGCCCGCCATGAAGCGTTTGAAGTCCTGGCCGGAAAGGTCGACGTAGTGGCCGTTCTGATAGCTGAAGTACATCGGCACGTCGAGCATGTAGTCCACGTAGCGCTCGTAGCCGAAGCTGTCCTCGAACACGAAGTCAAGCATGCCGGTGCGATTTGGGTCGGTGTCTTCCCACACGTGCGAGCGATACGACAGGTAGCCGTTTGGACGGCCATCCGTGAACGGCGAGTCCGCGAACAGCGCGGTGGCGATGGGTTGCAGCGCGAGGCTGGTGCGGAACTTGCGCACCATGTCGGCTTCGCTGGAGAAATCCAGGTTGACCTGCACGGTGCACGTGCGCGTCATCATGTCCAGGCCGAGATTGCCGACCTTGGGCATGTACTCGCGCATGATCTTGTAGCGGCCCTTGGGCATCCACGGCATGTCGTCGCGGCGCCACTTCGGCTGGAAACCCATGCCGAGGAAGCCGATACCCAGATCGTCTGCAATGGAGCGCACTTCGGCCAGGTGCGAGTTCACCTCACAACAGGTCTGGTGGATGGTTTCCAGCGG
Source organism: uncultured Gammaproteobacteria bacterium (assembly GCA_963765335.1). Taxonomy (GTDB): domain Bacteria; phylum Pseudomonadota; class Gammaproteobacteria; order Xanthomonadales; family Rhodanobacteraceae; genus Dyella. The sequence continues at coordinate 203,264 of CAVXWA010000015.1, forward strand.
CGCGCCGGAAAGCTCCAGCTGGCCAGCGGGCTCCAGCGTGATGGAGGCCTTGTCGCGCGACAGCGCGACCGGGTTGTCTCCTTCGCGCGCGACATCCCAGCCGTAGCGCGTGGCCAGGGTTTCCAGCAGCAGGCGGATGCCGCGATCGCCGTCGAAGGTGGGGGGACGCAGGCTGTCGGTCAGGAAGCCGAATTTTTCGTGCTCGGTGCCAATGCGCCAGGCATCGCGTGGTTTCTCCCCCGCAGCCAGGTATTCAGTCAGCTGCTGGCGGTTGCCGATCGGTGTGCTCTTGACGGCACTGGGTATGGACACGGGGAACTCCTGTAGAGGCTGCCCTCACTTTGGGGGTGCCGGAGTGAAATTCAAAGTGCCTCACGCCACCGAGCGCGTTTTAGTTGCTCGCGGGAAAGTCGATGCGCATGCGCGTGCCCTGGCCGGTACTGCCATCCAGGATGCTCAGTTGGGCGCCATGAACCCGTGCCACCTCATCGACGATCGAAAGGCCCAGGCCACAGCCGTCGGCCGTGCTGCCCGTGCCTCGGTAGAAGCGCTCACGTACGCGGGTACGTTCGCCAAGTGGAATACCTGTTCCGCTGTCATCCACTTCAAGGAAAGCGTGTCCGTCATTGACGCCACAGCGGATCGTCACATGGCCGCCGGCGGGCGTATGGCGAATGGCGTTGTCGATCAGGTTGATCAGCAGCTCGTGCAGCAACCAGTACACGCCGGTGACTTGGGCGTGCTGGCTATCGGCTCCCAGGTCGATGCCGTGCGCCAGGGCGCGGTCCAGCGAGCTCTCGATCACCTCGCCGATCAGGTGGGGCAATTCGATCGAGGTGTAGTGGCTGGCCCGATGCGCCGAAGGTTCGGCGCGCGCCAGCGTCAGCAGCTGGTTGGCGGTATGGGCAAGACGGTCCACGCCACCGTGCAGCAGGGCAATGCGCTCTTCCAGCGGACTACCTGCGGTTTCGCGGCTGAGTACTTCCAGTTGGGCCTTGAGACCGGTCAAGGGGGTCCGTAACTGGTGTGCCGCGTTGGCCATGAAGTGCTGCTGCGACAGCACGGAATTGCGCACCGTTCCCAGCAAGGTGTTGAGCGACTCAACCACCGGCCGCACCTCGCTGGGAACCTGTTCGGTGGAAAGCGGCGTCAGCGCCTGCGCCGGACGGCTGGCGATCTGACGACTCAAGCGTTGCAGGGGGCGCAGCGAAATGCGTATGCCGATCAGGGCAATGATCAACACCGCCGCCATCTGCACGGTGTCATTGAGGCCGAATGAGACGTCCATGCGATGGACCGCGCGGTCGCGACGCGCCGGCGTCTCCGCCACGGTCACGATGACGGGACCGCCGTCTTCCAGGGTGCGGTAGCTGGCCAGCCGCATCACCTCTCCCTGATAGTTGATGTCGGCGTAGCTAAAGCCATCCGCCGCCTTGTCGTCGGGCGGAGCCAGCGGCAGGTCCGGCGTGCCCGCCAGTGTGCGTCCGTCGGGAAGGCTCACCCGATAAAAAAACTTGTCGCCACCCATCCCGCGCAGCGGTGGCGCAGTCCCATCTTCGGGCATGGGTTTGTGCGGCGGTGGTAGGGGCTCGGCGTTGGCAAATGGCCTGGGCGGTATCGGCGGACGCTCTGGCGAGGACATCGCGAGCAGACCATCCGGCGCGCGATGGATGCGTGCAACGATGGCCAGCGCTGCGCGCGACAGCGCACGATCGAACGCGCTATGGATGGGGCTGACGATCATGCTGTGATCGACCGCGACGCCCACCACCAGCAACAGCAACAGCGGCGCCAGCATGTACCTCAGCAGGCGCCGATGAATGCTGATCGGACGCTTGCGTTCAGGCATCTTCGAGGCGGTAGCCTAGCCCGCGAATGCCACGCACGGTGGCCGCGCTGCCCAGCTTGCTGCGCAGGCGCGACACGTGGACTTCGATGGCATTACCGGAGATGTCCTCACTCCAGCCGGTAATCGCCTGGGTCAGGCGTTCCTTGCTCACGACCTTGCCGCTGTGATGGGCCAGGCATTCGAGGATGGACCATTCGCGTCGCGTGAGCTCCAGCACGTCGCCCGTGGTGTTGAGCGCGCGGCGGCCCGCCAGATCGATACGCAGGCCGCCAATCGCAATTTCATTGGCAGTAGCGGCCGTGGCGCGGCGGATCAAGGCGCGGCAACGCGCAGCCAGCTCAGGCAGGGCGAAGGGCTTGACCAGATAGTCATCGGCGCCCAGATCCAGCGCACTGATACGGTCGTCCAGGCCATCGCGCGCCGTCACGATCAGCAGCGGCAGCGGATTTCCACTACGACGCAGGCGTCGCACCAAGGACAGCCCGTCCTCGCCTGGCAAGCCCAGGTCGACAATGGCGAGGTCGTAGTGGGTATCGGCCAGCCGTCCGGAAACCGATTCGGCGTCAGCTACCGCATCAACCACATAGCCACTCGCGACCAGGCCGCGGGTAATGGCATCGGATACCAGGGAGTCATCTTCGACGAGCAGAATTCGCATACGGCATACAAGCGTGGAAGTCCGCGCATGCTACCAGTAGCACATGACGGGACACAGGCTTCTGCGCTAGGCGCAATATCTTGCGCCACGCTCCGGTTCAGCGCCGGGGACGGCTGCCAAGAAAAACGCCCGCTAGGCGGGCGCTTTCCAGCTCAGCCACATCGGGTGCCGAAGCGATCAGTAGCGCGGCACCGACGAGTCGATCTCATTGGCCCATGCGTCCATGCCGCCCTCGACGTTGTAAACCTTGGTGAAGCCGTGGGCGGCGAAGCGCTCGGCCACGCTGCGGCTGGATACACCGTGGTGGCAGATAAAGGCGATCGGCGTGTCCTTGGGCAGGGCGGCCAGCGTCTCGTAACCCTCTTCCTCCAGCACACGGGCCTGTGCCAGCGGGGCGGCTTGCGCACGGCCATGGGCCGGGCGCACGTCGACCAGGGTGATGTCACCTGCGGCCAAGCGGGCCTTTAGATCCTGCACGGTGAGCGAACCGATCTCCTGCGCGCCCGGGAATTTCAGGCTCAGGCCTTCGCCCTGCACGGTGGACACCCAGTCGATCACGATGCCCTTGGCGCGCTGGGCGCTGCCCGGGTCGAAGTGCACTTCGATGCCGTTGGAACTGACCACGATGTCGTGGTCGCTGGCCGGTGCCAGCTGGAAGCCGGCGCTGTGATCCGGGCCGATCTCCAGGTGCAGGGCCAGGCCTTGTGCGCTTGCCGTGCCTTGGCGGATGGCTTCGGCGGCCTTGTCGGTGATGGTGATCTCAGGTGGCGTGCGATCCGGCGCAGCGGCGCCGAACAGCTGGTGCAACTCGCCGCTGGCATACATCTGGCGAATGATGTCGGCGCCGCCGACCAGCTCACCGCCCACATAAAGTTGCGGAATGGTCGGCCAATCACCGTAAGCCTTGATGCCCTCACGGATTTCCGGGTCATCCAGCACGTTGACCGTGTGGTAGTCCGGCAGCAGCTCATTGAGCGTGTTGGTGGCGGCGGCGGAAAAACCGCACATCGGCTGATGGCGGGTGCCTTTCATGAACAGCACCACGCGGTGGTCCTGCAGCAGGGATTGGATACGTTCGCGGGTGGCGCTGTCGAGGGACATGGAGGACTCCGGCAAAGAGGGCTAATTGTACCCCGTCGATATGCCGGCTGTTTGGGCGGTTGCAAGGCTGGGGGAGAGCAGGGATTGGGCGTGGGTAGCGGGGCGCAAAGCCGGGCTCGAGGGCGATTTGGGCGCCCCCGCGACCCGACCCCCGCCTTCAAGCGGCCGGCCGCAACTCGCCCAGATCCAACCGGCTGCGGGTCAGCGGTGCCAGCGCCAGCGCGGCGGCGGGCGAGGGCAAGACAAGCTCGCGGCTGGCGCGTCCCAGTGGGGCGAACTGCTCGCTCCAGTGGATCAGTTCCATCGCGCCCGTGGGATCCTCGACCAGCACCGTGCAGTGTTCCACCCAGTCGCCATCATTGAGGTACAGCACGCCGCCCATGTCGCGTACGTGGCCGAAATGGATATGGCCGCAGATGTGGCCGTCGAAGCCGCGTTCGCGCGCATCGTTGGCCACGCGCTCTTCGTAGGCGCGGATATAGGTCAGCGCCTTGCCGATATGCGACTTCACTATGATCGACAGCGGCAGATAGGGCAGCTCCAGCCGGCGGCGCATGGCATGCACACGGCGATTGGTCCAGCAGATGAAGCGATGCATCACCTCCCCCAGGTGCACCATCCATGTGCGCCCGATTTGCTCCGGATCAAATTCGTCACCGTGGCTGACGCGATAGCGGCGTCCGTCCGCACCTTCGTGGACCGCATCCAGCTCAATCTGCACGCCACCAAAGCGCTGACCGGCGAGGCCGCGCATCGGGGCATCGTGATTGCCCGGGATATAGATGACTTCGACGCCCCGCCGCGCCAGATCCAATACCTCGGCGATCACCGCGCCGTGGTCCGGATGCCACCAGTGGCGTCGTGACAGTGCTTCCATGTCGATGATGTCGCCAACCAGGTAAAGCTTCTCGCAGCGCAACTTGCGCAGGAAATCGAGCAGGTAGCTGGCCTTGCAGTCAGGCGTGCCCAGATGCACGTCCGAGATGAAGGCGCTGCGGCAGTGGAAGTTCGCCATGGCAATCTCTCCCGGTGGTTACCGGGATGCCAGAATGCGCGCGGCAGGTCACCGGGCGATGGCGAAATGGTTGCAGAAGGGTTTCCGTCGACCTGATCGCTGTTACGACGTCAGGATGTAGCGTGACACCGGCAATACCGTCTGCGTCCACAGTGCGTACTGCGCTTCCGACGGGTGCAGCCCATCATCGGCGAGCAGATCGGGATGACGCCGCGAGATGTCGGTGATATCGACCCAATAGGCGCCCCGTCGCTGCGCTTCTTCGCGGGCGATGGCGTTATAGACGTCCAGTTCGTTGCCGATGCGTGTCACATCGCGGTCACTTTGGCGCGCAAACGCGGTGACGCCCCAGTCGGGTATCGATACCACCAGCACGTGCCTGGCGCGTTCGCCGGCTAGAGCGATCGCCCGCTCCAGCATTCGCTTGAACTCGCCGCGATAGTCGTCTGCGCTGCGTCCGCGGTACTGGTTGTTCACGCCGATCAGCAGGCTGACCAGGTCGTAGGGTGGCGCGAACGTCGTGCTGTCCATCGCCGCCGCCAGCTCGTCGGTGGTCCAGCCGGTGGTGGCGATGATGGTCGGGTCATCGAGCGCGATGCCTTCATCGCGCAGGCGTGCGGCGAGCTGCACGGGCCAGCGGCCATGCTCGGGCACGCCTTCACCGATCGAATACGAATCGCCAAGGGCCAGGTAGCGCAGCACGTCGGCGTCGGCCTCAGGCAATCGCGGCGCGTGGCTTTTGCGCAGCGGCGATACCCGCCAGCACACGCTCGATACGCACGAATACCTCGCGAATCTGCTCCGGCGGCGGCAGCAAGGTCAGGCGCAGGTGTCGGCTGTGTGGCACGTTGAAGCTGCTGCCTGGCACGACCAGCACCGACTCTTCCTCCAGCAGGCGCAGGGCGAAGGCGTTGTCGTCGAAATCGGCGAGGCGGTCGCTTCGCACACGCGGGAAGGCGTAAAGCGCGCCAGCAGGCGACACGATGTCGAGGAACTGGCTGGCGGCCACGCCATCGAGTACTTCGCGGCGAGCCTCGTGCAGGCGGCCACCGGCAGCCGTGAGCGCATGGATGGTCGGTGCACTCTGCAGCGCCGGCCGTACCGCCCATTGTGCGGTGACATTCGCGCACAGGCGCAGCGCGGCAAGCAGCTGCAAGGCATCGCGGTAGTCGGTGGTGCGCGATGGATCGCCGGACAGACTCATCCAGCCCACGCGATAACCACAGGCGCGATGCACCTTGCTCAGGCCGCCAAAGCTGACGCAGGGCAGGTCGCCAGCGACCGCGGCCAGCGGCTGGAACGGAACGTCGTCGTAAAGGATCTCGTCGTAGATCTCGTCGCTGAGCAACAACAGCCGATGCCGTTCGGCCACGGCGACGATGCGTTCCAGCAGCTCGCGCGGATACACGGCGCCGGTGGGATTGTTCGGGTTGATCAGCACCAGCGCCCGCGTGCGTGGGGTCACCAGCGCTTCGATCTCGTCCGGATCGGGGAGGTGGCCGTTCTCCGCCAGGCAGCGGTAATACCGCGGCTTGCCATCGTTGAGGATGGTGGCGGCGCTCCACAGCGGGTAGTCCGGGCTCGGCAGCAGCACTTCGTCGCCCGGCTGCAACAGCGCGCGCAGGCTCAGGTCGATCAGCTCACTGACACCGTTGCCGATAAAGATGCGTTCCACTTCCACGCCATGGGCGCCGCGATGGCGTTGCTGTGCAGCGATGGCCTCGCGTGCCTCCTCCAGGCCCTGCTCGTGGCCGTAGGCCTCGCTGTCCTGCAGGTGACGCGCAATGGCTTCGCGCAAATGCGCGGGGGTATCGAATCCGTAGCGGCCCGGGTTGCCGATATTCAGCTTGATAATGGGCAGTCCGGCCGCTTCCAGCTCACGCGATCGCCGGGTGAGTGCGCCACGGATTTCATAGCGCACGTCCGCCAGGTGCGCACTGGGTTTGATCGAGGCCAACGCAAGCGTCCTTCATTCTTCGTTGTTGCCAGCGCCGGGCGCCGGAGTGGTGCCTGCATGCTAACAGCGTAAGGATGCGAGGGGGGGCGAAAATGGGACGAAAAACGGCGCGGTGTCGGGCTTCTCGCGGTCAGGGCATAATCACGCCCCATGACGGAAGCCGACATCATTGAGCGACTGCGCCGCATCGGTTGGCGCGGGGACACCTTGCCAGCGGACGGCCGACGGCTGGCCCGCGTGGTGGCGCAGCACCGTGCCGGGTATGAGCTGCATGACGGCGAGACCCTCTTCGGCGCCCAGCCGGCGGGCCATTTCCTCAAGCGCAGCATGGACCCGGCGGAGCGTCCGGCCGTGGGCGATTTCGTGGAGGTCGAGGCCGGCAAGCCCCCGCATATCGTCACCGTGCACCCTCGCCGTACGGTGTTGTCGCGCGCCGCGGCGGGCGAGCGCTATGAGCGCCAGATCATCGCCACGAATATCGACTATGTGCTGGTGCTCACCGGCCTGGACGGGGATTTCAACCCGGCCCGCATCGAGCGCTATCTCTCGCTGACCGAGGGTTCCGGCGCCCAGCCGGTGGTGCTATTGAGCAAGCTCGATACCCGCGATGACGCCGACGAGCTGCTGGCCGCGCTGCGCGCGCGCCTGCCCGAAGGCACGCCGATCCACGCCATCAACAGCAAGGACCCCGCCAATGTGGCGCTACTGGCACGGTATCTGCAGCCAGGCGATAGCGCGGTTCTGGTGGGTTCGTCCGGCGCCGGCAAGTCCACACTCACCAATACCCTGCTGGGCAGCGAAAGAATGGCGACCAAGGCCGTGCGCAGCCACGACAGCCGTGGCCGCCACACCACGACGTATCGCGCCCTGCTGCAGCTGCCCAGTGGCGGCTGCCTGATCGACACGCCTGGTATGCGTGAGCTCAAGCTCACCGGCGAGGAAAACCTCGATCTGTTCGCCGACATCGACGAATTGGCCGAGAAGTGCCGATTCGCCGATTGCGGGCACGGCAGCGAGCCTGGTTGCGCCGTGCAAGCGGCGCTGGATAGCGGTGATTTATCGGCCGAGCGGTGGCGCAACTACCTGAAACTGCGCGACGAACGCGAGGAGCAGGCGGCCACCCTCGAGGCCCGGCTGCGGCGCCAGCGCGGCGGTCGCCCGGTGGGACGGCTGCATGGCAGCCATCGCGATTCCCGTGAGCGCGAGTAGCGCCTGAGAGCCTGTCTACGATCCCGGCGCGGGCCACGCGGAGATCGTAAACAGGCTCTTAGCCGGGTGGTTGCGGCGGTTGGCCCGGAAAGCACTACTATCGGGCTGTCTTGGTTCGGGGTGCAGGCATGCAGCGGCTTTCGTCGCCTTCCACGTTTTTCTATAAGCGGGTATTTCCCGTGTTCTGGTTCGGATTTCTGACCGTCATCCTGCTGACCTCGTTGGGGCTGAGCCGCGCCCCACTACGAGCGGATCTGACGCCTTTCCTGATCGGCCCCGCAGTCATGGCCATCTTCGGTTTTGTGCTGATGCGCAAGCTGGTTTTCGATCTGGTCGATGAAGTCTGGCTGGACGGTGACCATCTGATCATCAAGAACCGTGGCGAGTCCTCTCGCCTTCCCTTGCGCGAGGTCATCAACGTCAATGCCACCAGCATGACCAATCCGCGCCGCGTTACGCTGATGCTGCGCGCCGCATCGTCGCGCCTCGGCAAGGAGATCAGCTTCATGCCGAACAGTCCGCGCGGCTTCCTTAGTGCCTTCAAGACCGACCCTGTTGCTGCCGATCTGATCGATCGGATCGATGCCCTTCGCCAGAGATCCGCATGAGTGTGAACCCTGCCAACGTGGCCCCCGAACTGCGCCGCTACGCCGAGCTGGACCAGCGCCTGCTGGCGGCGGTCAAGGGCATTCGTATCCTGCCCACCGTGTCGTGGCCGGCGTCGCTGGAAGACCGCATGATCGCGGCCTACAGCAAAGGCCAGTTCAGCCTGCCCGAGGTGAGTTATCAGCCACCGGACCTTTCGGCGGAACGCGCGGAGTTGGTCGCGATCGAGCGCGAGGCCGGCTACGACGACCCGCTGGGCGAATACCTGTCCCGCACCGCGGAATCCTGGCGCATCGCGGCGGAAATGCTCGAGGCCGTGGGCACCAACGGCGTCACGGCGCCTTCGATCGTGCTGTATGGCCGACCGGGCGACGCCATTCCCGGCAGCGATCGCAGCAACTTGGACGCCGCCCGTTATTTCGTGGAATTATCCGACGAGCTGGGCTCGGACCTGCTGGCGGACGATATCAGCGTGAGTATCCCCGCCGACACGCTGCGCGACGACCTGGCCCACACGCTCGATGACTTTTTCGGCGCGGGCGTGATCGCCGTGGAAGTGGACCCCGAGCTCACCGCCAAGGCCGCGGCAGGCGCGACCCGCATCCGCCTGCGCGGAGGCACTTGCTTCAACGAGTACGACCGTCATCAGCTGCTGGCGCACGAGGCCTTTGTGCATTCGCTGACGGCGCTCAATGGCCGCGCGCAGCCGGTGCTCGCTTCGCTGGGTCGCACCTCGCCACGCGTCACCGCGACACAGGAAGGGCTTGCCGTGTTCGCGGAGCTGATGTCCGGCGCCATCGACATCTCGCGGCTCAAGCGCATCAGCCTGCGCATTCTCGCCATCGACATGGCCTTGAGCGGTGCCGATTTCGTCGAGGTCTATCGGTTCTTCAGCAGTTGCGGGCAGAGTCCGGCCGACAGCTTCCATTCCGCGCAGCGCGTGTTTCGCGGCGTGCCGCTTACTGGCGGCGCGGCGTTCGCCAAGGACAATGTCTACCTGTCCGGGCTGCTCGCGGTGCACACGTTTTTCCGTTGGGCACTCAAGCAACGGCGCATGGACATGCTGCGTCATTTGTTCGCCGGCAAACTCGCGCTGCATGACGTGATCAGCCTGGAACCGCATTTCGAAACCGGCGCGATCCTGCCTCCGCGCTGGTTGCCACCGTGGATGCAGCATGTGCACGGCCTTGCGGGCAAGCTGGCGTTCTCGTTGTTCGTCAACCGCATTCACATGGGCAGGGTGCAGGCGGAGACGCTTTCACTGAGTCTTTAGGGGTGGGCATGTTGCAATGAAAAGCGGCCCTTCCCGGGTGAACGATGGCCTCGCCATGCGTGCGCGCATCGTCGGGCTAGCCTGCCCGCCGGTGTTACCATTCAGCGATGCCGCTTGCCGGCCCCCATTCCCCATCACCTCAGTCCTCGCATCCCATGGCACTCACTGAAGAACTTCGTCTAGCTGCGCTCGAGTACCACCGCCTTCCGCGCCCGGGCAAGATCAAGGTCTCCGCGACCAAACCCATGGTGACCCAGCGCGACCTCGCTCTGGCTTATTCGCCAGGCGTGGCCTATGCCTGCGAAGCGATCGTCGAGGATCCCAATGCGGCCAGCGAAATGACCGCGCGCGGCAACCTCGTCGCGGTGATCACCAACGGTACGGCTGTGTTGGGTCTGGGCGATATCGGCCCGCTCGCCGGCAAGCCGGTGATGGAAGGCAAGGGCGTGCTGTTCCAGAAGTTCGCCGGCATCGATGTGTTCGACATCGAGATCAACGAGCGCGACCCGGACAAGCTGGTCGACATCATCGCCTCGCTGGAGCCGACGTTCGGCGGCATCAATCTGGAGGATATCAAGGCACCGGAGTGCTTCATCGTCGAGCGCAAGCTGCGCGAGCGCATGAAGATCCCGGTATTCCATGACGACCAGCACGGTACCGCCATCATCGTGGGTGCCGCCGTGCTCAACGCACTGGAAGTGGTCGGCAAGAAGATCGAGGACGTGAAGCTGGCGACCACCGGTGTCGGCGCGGCCGGTATCGCCTGCCTGGACATGCTGGTGGCGCTGGGCGTGAAGCCCGAGCACATCCTGGCCTACGACCGCGAGGGCGTGCTTTATACCGGACGCGACCACTTGGACCCGGACAAGCAGCGCTACGCACGCAACACCGACAAGCGCACGCTGGCCGAGATCGTCAACGGCGCTGATATTTTCCTCGGTCTTTCCGCTGGCGGCATTCTCAAGCCCGAGATGGTTGCGAGCATGGCTGAGCGCCCAGTCATCCTGGCGCTGGCCAACCCGAACCCCGAAATCTCTCCGGAAGACGCCAAGCGCGTGCGCCCGGACTGCATCATCGCCACCGGCCGCTCGGACTATCCGAACCAGGTCAACAACGCGCTGTGTTTTCCGTACATCTTCCGTGGCGCACTCGATGTCGGCGCGACCGGCATCAACGAGGCGATGAAGCTGGCCTGCGTGCGCGCGATTGCGCAGCTGGCGCGCATGGAGGCTGGCGACCTCGCCAGCGCGTACGGCGGTGATATTCCGACCTTCGGTCCGGAGTACCTGATTCCGCGCCCGTTCGATCCGCGCCTGCTGGTAATGCTGGCCCCGGCCGTCGCCGTGGCGGCGATGGAATCGGGTGTTGCCACACGTCCCATCGTGGACATGGAGGCGTATCTCGAGAAGCTCGGCCAGTTCATCTATCGCACCGGCCTGCTGATGAAGCCGGTGTACGAGCGCGCTCGCGCCGACATCAAGCGCGTGGTCTACGCCGAAGGTGAGGAAGAAACGGTATTGCGTGCCGTGCAGACGGTGATCGACGAGCGCCTGGCGTTCCCGATCCTGATCGGCCGCCCGGACGTGATCGAGGCGCGCATCGAGCGCCTCGGCCTGCGCATGCGCGAAGGTGTCGATTTCGAACTCACCAATATCAACGACGATCCGCGTTTCAACGATTACTGGCAGCAGTACCACGCGCTGACCGAGCGTCGCGGCGTGACGCCTGCGGCAGCCAAGAACCTGTTGCGTTCGCGCCCCACCTTGATTGCTTCGCTGATGGTCGAACGTGGCGAAGCGGATGCGATGATCAGTGGCCTGGTCGGTCGTTTCCACAAGAAGCTGGGCTACATGCGCAGCGTGTTCGGCCTGGATCCGGGCGTGCAGTGCACCTCGGCCATGACTGGCGTGATCAACGACCAGGGCGCGTGGTTCTTCCTCGACACGCACGTGCAATGCGATCCCACGGCTGAGCAGATCGCCGAAGCGACCATGCAGGCGACCTACCGCCTGAAGCTGTTTGGCATCGAGCCGAAGGTGGCGATTCTTTCGCACTCGAACTACGGCAGCCACGATAATCCGAGCGCGGCGAAGATGCGCAAGGTGCGCGAGATCCTCATGGCGCGCATGCCCAAGCTCAACATGGACGGCGAAATGCAGGCCGATACCGCATGGGACGAAGCCTTGCGTCACCGGATTTTCCCCAATACCACGTTGATGGGCCGCGCCAACCTGTTCGTGATGCCGAACCTCGACGCTGCCAACATCACCTACAACATGGTGCGCGTGATGACTGATGGCGTGGCGATCGGCCCGATCCTGATGGGCATCAATAAGCCGGCGCATATCCTTACTCCCGCTGCGACGCCACGCCGGGTGGTCAACATGACGGCGATTGCCGCGGTGGATGCGCAGATTCGTGCGGCGCAGGGTGAGAAGCGCAGCTGATTGGTTGTGCCACTGCTCTAGCGTGTTGGAAACGGGCCCTCGCGGCCCGTTTCATTTTGGCTGAAGGCAGGCGGTAGCGTCCGCGGTGGCTCCTTCTCCCCTTGGGGGGGGGATGAGGGGTTGATGCTCGCCGATCACGCGACAACCGGGCGTAAGCGGCAAGCTGGCCATGGCGCTCGGTTGTCGCGCTACAGGCGAGCACCCGCCCCTCATCCCAGCTTTCTCCCCGCAGGGGAGAAGGAGTAAGAGCGGGTGGCTCGGCGCTTGAGCAGGCGATCGCAACGTCCACTGCCAAAGTGGCAAGCTTGCGGGGCATCGAAGCGAGGCGTCACCCCCAACGTATTCAACATCTTGAACGTCACTGGATCCCAGCTTCCGCTGGCATGACGGCGCACCTGAAATTGCCAGGCCCGCGCATCGGGCACACATGCCCACCCCATTCGCCCCCGTATTGTCTCGATCCAATTGGCGAAAAACCGCGCCGGAGCTACACTCGAAGGGTTCCCCGTCTCTCGCATAGAGAGGCGATCCACCTACAGCCGCGCCAACCCCCGGCGCCGCGGAGAGAAGCTCCCCATGGATCAGCTCGACGACATCCTCGACCAGGACCTCGACCCCACCGAAACGCAGAGAATGGACCGAATGCGCTCAGATGCAGTCATCAACGCTGACGGCACCGAGCGCGCGCATTACCTGCTGGAGCGCATGGTCGACTCGACGCGTCGCGCCGGCGGCTATCTGCCGTTCAAGCCGACCACGGAATACGTCAACACGATTCCGCCGCGATCTCGAAGCGCAAGATGCCCGGCGATCCGAGCGATGGAATGGCGCATCCGCTGCCTGATCCGCTGGAACGCGATGGCGATGGTCGTGCGCGCGAACCGCAAGCCGGGCGATCTGGGCGGCCATATCGCGAGCTTCGCCTCGATCGGCGACACTTTACGACGTCGGCTTCAACCATTTCTGGCGCGCGCCGAGCGAGAACCATCCGGGCGATCTGGTGTTCCATCAGGGCCATTCGCAGCCCGGGCATCTACGCGCGTTCGTTCCTCGAAGGCCGCATCGGCGAGGAGCAGCTCGATCTGTTCCGCATGGAAGTCGCCGGCCATGGCCGTGGCCTGTCCTCGTATCCGCATCCGTGGCTGATGCCGGATTACTGGCAGGTGCCGACGGTGTCGATGGGTCTGGGCCCGATCCAGGCGATCTACCAGGCGCAGTTCTGGAAGTACCTCGAACACCGCGGCCTGATTCCGCAAGACCGACCGCAAGGTCTGGTGCTTCATCGGCGACGGCGAATCCGACGAGCCCGAGTCGCTCGGCGCGATCTCGCTGGCCGGCCGCGAAGGACTCGACAACCTGATCTTCGTCGTCAACTGCAACCTGCAGCGCCTGGACGGTCCGGTGCGCGGCAACGGCAAGATCATCCAGGAACTCGAAGGCGTGTTCCGCGGCGCCGGCTGGAACGTGCATCAAGGTGGTCTGGGGCAGCTACTGGGATCCGCTGCTCGCGCGCGACACCAAGGGCATGCTGCGCAAGCTGATGATGGAAACCGTCGACGGCGAATACCAGGCCTGCAAGGCCTTCGGTGGCGCGTACACGCGCGAGCACTTCTTCGGCAAGTATCCCGAAACGCGCGAGATGGTCGCCAACCTGTCGGACGACGACATCTGGCGCCTCAATCGCGGCGGCCACGATCCGCACAAGGTCTATGCGGCCTACCACGCGGCCGTGAACACGCAAGGGCATGCCGACCGTGATCCTCGCCAAGACGGTGAAGGGCTACGGCATGGGCGCGGCCGGCGAGTCGCAGAATCCCGACGCACCAGCAGAAGAAGCTCGACGAACGAAGCCGTGCGCGCACTTCCGCGACCGCTTCCATATCCCGGTGCCGGACGACAAGGTCGAGGACGTGCCGTACTACCACCCGGGCAAGGATTCGCCGGAAGTGCAGTACATGCTCGAGCGCCGCAGCGCGCTCGGCGGATTCCTGCCGCAGCGTCGCGCCACAAGAGCGAATCGATCAAGGCGCCGGATCTGTCGGCGTTCGAGCAGATCACCAAGAGCACCGGCGATCGCGAAATCTCGCACGACGATGGCGTTCGTGCGCGGCATGAACCTGCTGCTGCGCGACAAGCAGATCGGTGCAGCGCGTCGTGCCGATCGTCGCCGACGAAGCGCGCACGTTCGGCATGGAAGGCATGTTCCGCCAGATCGGCATCTACGCGCCGTTCGGCCAGAAGTACCGTCCGCAGGACGCCGACCAGCTGATGTACTACCGCGAAGACCAGAAAGGCCAGGTGCTGCAGGAAGGCATCACCGAGCCCGGCGCGATGGCCGCGTGGATGGCCGCGGCGACCAGCTATCAGCATCAGCAACGCTGCCGATGCTGCCGTTCTACATCTACTACTCGATGTTCGGTTTCCAGCGCATCGGCGACCTGGCCTGGGCCGCGGGCGACATGCGCGCGCGCGGCTTCCTGTCGGCGGCACCGCCGGCCGCACCACCATCGAACGGTGAAGGCCTGCAGCATGAGGACGGCCATTCGCACCTGCTGTCCGGCGCGATCCCGAACTGCAAGTCGTACGATCCGACGTTCTCGTACGAAGTCGCGGTGGTCCTGCAGGACGGCGTGCGCCGCATGCTGCAGGAGCAGGAGGACGTGCTACTACTACCTCACCGTGATGAACGAGAACTACAGCGCATCCGGATATGCCGAAGGGCGCCGAGGAAGGCATCATCAAGGGCATGTACCTGTTCAAGGACGGCCGGCAAGCCGAAGAAGGGCGAGCCGCGCGTGCAGCTGCTCGGCTCCGGCACGATCCTGCGCGAAGTGATCGCCGCCGCCGAGCTGCTCGAGAAGGACTTCGGCGTCACCGCCGATATCTGGTCCTGCCCCAGCTTCTCCGAACTGCGTCGCGATGGTTTCGACGCCGAGCGCTGGAACCGCCTGCATCCGGAAGCCGAGCAGCGCGTGCCGTACGTCACGCGGCCTGCTGCAGGGCCGTCAGGGTCCGGCCATCGCCGCCACCGACTACGTGCGCGAATACGCGGACCAGATCCGCGCCTTCATGCCGGACGGCATGCACTACACCGTGCTGGGCACCGACGGTTTCGGTCGTTCGCGACACGCGTGCGAACCTGCGTGGGTTCTTCGAAGTCGACCGTTACTGGATCGCGCACGCCGCGCTCGCCGCGCTGGCGAAGGAAGGCAAGATGAACGCCAAGGACGTCAGCCGCGCCATCAAGACCTAGAAGCTCGATCCGGACAAGCCGAATCCGCAGACGGTCTGATCGCAGTCGTGATCGCCCATGAAAAACCCGCCGGAAGGCGGGTTTTTCTTTGTGCGCGTGGTGCGGACGAGATGGCTCAGTCGTGGTGATCGCGAAACAGATGGCGCAAGAGCAGGAACGCACCCACCGTGCCGGCCACGATCGCCGTGGTGGCGACTGGATGGCGGGACACCTGTCGGCGCAACCGACGATATTGGTAGTTCGCCTCGTCGGCGAAATCTTCGGCGGCGTGGCCGATCCGGCGTGTGTAGGTGTTGCGGTGACGCCCGAATTGTCGGCGGGCCTCGCGGCCACGCTCGAGCAGGTCATCAGCCCGATCGGAGGCTTCATCCGCGTAGTGACGCACGCGTTCGCTCACCCGCTCTCGGACGCCGTTGACGCTGTTTTCAATATCGTGGGACCGGGCCATGGCGTCCTCCTTGCAGTGGGAATTTGCAAGTTGCCAGCGAAGGCGTGATTGATGCGTAAACAGGCGTTCCATTCGTTCATGCGGGGTGAGGTTTGCCGCGCGCAGTCAAGGCACCGAGCATCCTCCGCGTCCACCGGCGGCAAGCATGTGCGCCAGGCTGAGCCGGAACGGGGGTAGCGCCTGGCTGGCCCGCAGCAGCGCCGAACGTGCAAGCCTTATCGGCGGTCGGTCATCGGTGAAGAGCTTCACGATCGCCAGCGTGGCCAGGTAGAGCGGACGGGTGGCGAGGCGATGAGCGCTTTGATAACGGCGAAGCACCCGTGACGATGCCATGTCCTGACCTATGGCGAGCGCCTGCCGGATCTGCGCGGACAGCGTTTCCACGCTCAGCAGTCCCAGGTTGAAGCCATGTGCGGTGACTGGATGCATACCGACTGCAGCGTCTCCCATCAGGGCGAAACACGGCGCGATGAAGCGACGCGCATAGACGGCAACCAGGGGGTAGGTGTGCCGTGTGCTGGTCAGCTGCATGGACCCGAAGCGACCGTCGAAGCGGCGGCGGATCTCGTCGTTGAATGGGTGCTCGTCCATGGCCATCACGGTTTTCATGGCTTGCCCGGGCAGGGTGAGCACGACCGAGGCCTGGTTGCCCTGCAAGGGCAGCAGGGCGAGTGTCTGGCCATGATCAAACCATTCCAGCGCTTGGTGCTGATGCGGTTTCTCCAGCGCCATACGGCATACCAGCATCGTCTTGCCGAAATCGTGCATGTCGGCAGGGATGCCGGCGTCCCGGCGCAACTGCGAGAAGCGGCTGTCGGCAGCGACGATCAAACGGGCGCTCACCACGCGGCCATCGGCGAGCTGCAAACGGGGCAGGTTATCGCTCAGCGTGATGGAACTCACCGCCGTATCGCCGATCAGCGCCATGCCCGGCTCATGCTCGATGGCGGCATAAGCCGCGCGTCGGATGCGGTCGTTGGGCACCAGGAAACCCAGTTCCGTATTGTCCCTGCCGGACGGCGCCACGTTCAGGGCATGGAGGGAGTGACCATTGAGCACGCGCGCACTGCGCAGTGGGGAGATATCCGCGGGATCAAGTAGTGCCCATAAGCCCAGTTCGCGCAGGATACGCACCGAGCGCTGGGTGAGCGCGATCTCGCGTCCATCGAACGCCGGGTCGCGGAGCGCCTCGGTCGACTGTCGTTCGATAACGAGGATCTTGAGCCCCGTGCCCGCGAGAGACTTGGCGAAGCAGAGGCCGGCTGGCCCTGCTCCGACGATGACGATATCGACATTCATTCCACGGATCAGAGCATCCCTAGGCCACTTAAGTGAACTGGCATGCTAGCGGTCGATGCCGTGTTCGCTTTGACGCGTATCAAGCAAGTGCGGCGAAGCCGGTGCTAAGGCTCGCCCATGTCCGATTCGCGCCCGTCACCCTAATCGGGCAACGACTCGATCAGAGCGCCCGGCTAGCGGCCGGTTCGCTCTGCCCGGTGGGCTCGGCATGCAGCCGTTTGCGTCGTCGCAAGCTTGGGAACATCACCATCCACAATCCCACCACCACCAGGGTACCGATGCCGCCAATAAGCGTGGCATTCACCGCGCCCACCCAGGCCGCGACCAGGCCGGATTCGAACTCGCCGAGCTGGTTGGAGGTATTGATGAAGATCGCATTCACCGCGCTCACGCGGCCGCGCATGGCGTCGGGTGTGTCCAGCTGCACGAGTGCGCCGCGGATCACCATGCTCACCATGTCGAATGCGCCGAGCGCGAACAGCGCGGCCAGCGAGAGCCATAGCGTGGTGGAAACGGCAAATACCAACGTACCTACGCCGAAGCCGGCGACGCAGGCGAACATGATCGGCCCTACGCGGCGCTCCATGTTGTGCCGCGTAAGCCACAGCGACATCAACAACGCGCCGACGGCGGGTGCCGCGCGCAGCAAGCCCAGGCCCCACGGACCCGTATGCAAGATGTCCTTTGCAAAAATCGGCAGCAGAGCCGTGGCGCCACCCAGCAAAACCGCAAACAGATCCAGCGAAATCACACCAAGCACATCGGGGCGCTGGCGAATGAAGTGCACGCCGGCGAACAGTGTTTTCAGCGTCGCCGGTTCGCGCCGTGGCGGTGCCTGCTCGTAACGCAGGCGCCCCATCAAGATGGCCGCGATGAGATATAGCAGGCCGCACACTGCGTATACCGTGCCTGGGCCAGCGACATAAAGCAGGCCACCGACAGCGGGCCCCATGATCATGGCCGCCTGGCCGGCCGACGCGCTGGCTGCCATCGCGCGTGGCAGCACGGACGTCGGCACCAGGGCCGGCACCATCGACTGCAGTGCGGGAAATTCGAAAGCCTTGGCGATGCTGACCACAAACACCAGCGCGAGGATGCCGACCTCGTGCGCGAGATGGGCCAGGCTGATCGCCGCGAGCGCCACGATCGCCAGCAGCTCGACGATCAAGCCCAGACGAACAATGCGACGGCGCTCGAACTGGTCAGCCACATGGCCAGCCGGCAACGCGAGCATCACCGAGGGAAAGAACTGCACCAGGCCGATCAGGCCCAGATCCAGCGCACGGCCGGTGATCGCATAGATTTGCCAGCCCACCGCCACCGACAGCATCTGGAAACCAAAGCCGGAAGCGATGCGGGTAAACCAGAACTGCACGAATGCGGGATGCGAGCGCAGCGAATCTGCCGAGGCCGTGGCAGTAGAGGGGGGCATGCGGGAGTCCTTGCGTGGTTGCCTACATTATCGGCGGCTGCAGACGGGCGGCAAAGCGCCGTGTATTCACACCGGTGTTCTTGAAGCTTGACCTGGGCTTGCCGCAAGCGGGTCTAGCGTGAAGCCGTCCCTATTGAGCGATCGAGGTGAGCCATGGGCAGGCGGGCCGAGCATGTCGATACCGAGCCCGCGCAGATCCGGCACCTGGAGGCCCTGGTGGCCGAACTGCCGGCGAATGGTCACGTCTCGCTGCGACTCAACGAGGGCACCCGCTATGACGGCATTCGCGACTAGGCGTTCTGCGCCTGGCTCGGCAATGCCGCTGGCTGTCGCGTGCTGCGCATGCGCGGTCGCGCGTCCAGGCCGAACAGCGGACGCAGCCAATGCGAGCGTCGAATGACGAACTCATGCAGCAGCGCGCAGCCGCCTACCGTGCCCGCCAAGACCAGGGTCGGCTCCAGCACCGGGCCGAGCCGGAGTGGCAGGAGCCAATAAGCCACGGCCAACAACACACTTTGATGCAGGATGTACCAGGGGAACACCGCTTCACGCGCATAAGGCAGCCAGCGGAAGGGACGGTTCAAATACTGGTGGCCCCAACCTAGTACGGCGGCGATGGCTGCCCAGGCATACATGAAGCGCAACGCATGCACCCACAGGCGGGCAGTGACAAAGACCGAATGCGGCAGCCAGCTCAAGTCGACCCAGTTGCCCAGCTGGTCGATGACATACCGAACCGCAAAGCAGCCGATCGCCAGCATCAATGCATGCCGGCGCAGCCGCGCCAGTTCGCGCCATAACCCGGCGTCGGTGCCCAGCACGTAGCCATAGAAAAATACCGTGGCGTAGCCGGCATGCGCATACCAGTCCTTATAGACGGCATGGTTTTGCGGATAGCGCGCAGCCAGCAGCAAGTAGCAAGCCAGCAGCGGCAGCGACGGCAGCACCAGCACCAGCAAGGCCATGCCGCGCAGACGACGACATAGGCCGAGCAGTTGTTGCCCGCGCTCTGATTCCAGCACCGGCAGCAGGATTAACAGCCCCATCGTGTACAGCCATACATAGGGCAGATACCACAGGTGGTTCCAGGTGAAGCCGTACTGCCAGCCGTCGAAAGCACCGGCCGGCCAGGGACCACCGGTCCAGTAGCGCAGCAGGAACGTACCGAAGCCGGGGGCGACCAAACCGTTCGACACGCCCTGTACGTACGGCTGGATCGGCACGACGACAGCGATGCCGAACAGCAAGGGCAACAGCAGTCGTACCGTCCGCTTCCAGGCCAGCGCAGGCAGGCTCAGGCGGCCCCTCAGGAAATGAACGGCGACGCCCGAAATCAGGAACAGCAGGTCCATTCGCCAGAAGCTGGAAGCCAGCATGGGGTACTCCAGCCAGCCGGCCAGATAGCTGCTCTTGAGGTGGAACTGCCAATCATCAACAGGGGCCACGTAGAGCATGCCCAGGTGGAAGAGGATCAACAGCCCGAAGGCAAGGACGCGCAACGCGTCGATATCGTGGCGGCGGTTCATGGCTGGGTTCCGATGGCGAGAGCCTGGATGCTCTACCGAACCCGGCCTCCGGTCATGCGCCAAGTGATTGATGGCATGGAAGTAGGGACGAACGGCCGACTGAAGGTGACGAAAGGCGACGGGATCGACGGCGGCCACGTAGAATCCCGGCCATGACCAAGCAGGCAGGTTTCGATTACCAGAAGTTCCAGCGCTGGCGGCGGCCTTTCGAGGTCGGCTTCTGGGTGGTCTTGATCGTCCCCAACACCATCTTCAACGGCATCGTGTCTTGGTATGACAATGTCTACCGCAGCCACAAAGTGTCAAACCTGGAGCCGTGGATCTGGGAGGCCAGCAGCAGCCTCGTGGTGCTGGCCCTGATTCCCCTGGTCGTGGCTGCGACGCGGCGCTGGCCGTTCCGCTTCGATAGCTGGCGGCATAGCCTTAAGGCGCACCTGCTGCTGAGCATCCCGTTCAGCCTGGCCCACGTCCTCGCGATGGTCGGATTACGCGTGCTCGCCTATGCCGCCGCCGGTAGTCGTTACGACTTCGGCAACTGGCCGCGAGAGATGGGTTATGAATATCTCAAGGACATCCGCACTTACTTCCTGATCGTCGGCATGATCTCGTTCTACGGCTTTGTCGTACGACGTCTGCAGGGCGAGGCCAGTCTTCTCAGCGAGCCGGACGAAGGTCCGCCGGTCGAACCCATCGATCGGCCCGAACGTTTTCTGGTGCGCAAGCTGGGCAAGGAGTTTCTCATCGCCGCGCGCGAGATCGAATGGCTACAGGCGGCCGGCAATTACGTGAACCTGCATGTGCGCGGCCGCGACTATCCGCTGCGCGCCACCATGGCCGGCATCGAGGAGCGGCTCGATCCGCAGCGCTTCATGCGTGTTCATCGCAGTTACCTGGTGAATCTCGATTATCTGGCGGAGATCGAGCCGCTGGAGACGGGTGATGCCCGCCTGACCATGCGTGATGGCGCCGCCCTGCCATGCAGCCGCCGCTTTCGTACCCAGTTGCGCGAGCGCTTTGGCGACGCGGCGGTAAGTGCCTAATTGCGCTGTATGGCCGGTCATTCTCAGAAATCGCCATCCCAGCGGCTTCTCAAGATGACGGCTTCTCAAGATCAGAATTCGTGTGTCGGTTGCACCGTGCCCGTTATCCGTTCCACTCTAGACACCTTCTTTTCGCTTGGACGTCGCTCATGAATCTTCCGCGCCTCCGCCTCGCTACCGCCCTGGGCACCATGCTGGTTCTCGCCGGCTGTTCGCCATCAAGCGACCAGGCCGCCGCGCCGCAGGCAACCCAGGCGCCCGCCGATGATTCGGCGCAGAAGCTGGATACTTATCGCCAGCTGGTGCGCATCGGCAACGATGAGATGGCCGTGACCATGGGCAAGTCCATCGTCAGCCGCTATCCCGACAGCGCGGCCGCCAAGGAAGTGCAGCAGAGCCTGCCGGAGATCGAGAAGCGCTACACCGAGACGAGCGAGCGCAACCGGCTGCAGGGCTTATGGCTTTACCAGGTATCGCCCATGGAAGGCGGCACCCAGTCCACCGCCACCATCTACAGCAGTCAGCCATCAGGCGAGAACCGCGTGCGGCTGGTGCTGCGTCGGCACACGGCGTGGGGCCAGAATGCATTCCTGTTCAGCAGTGGCCCGCATGGTTTCGTGTGCAAGGGAAACTGCACGATAAAGGCCACGTTTGACGACAAGCCGGGCAGCATCAAGGCGTTCGCTCCCAGCACCGGCGAGCCGGCGCTCTTGTTCAGCGATGACAAGACCTTTATTGCGCAATTGCAGAAGGCCAAGAAGATCACCATGGACGTCACCATGCAAGACGGCGAAAAGAAGGTGACCCTGGTGTACGAAGTCGGAGGTTTTGATCCTGCCAAATGGCAGCCGGTGAGCAAGTCGGCCAAGAAGTAAATCGTCCACGCGCACTCGAATCATGCGTTATGGAGCACAAGCACTTTGGAGATCGTCCCATGTCCCTCAAGAAAATCCTGATCGTCAGCGCCTCGGTCGTGTTGCTCGCGGCCTGTGCGCGCGTCGGCAAGGACTACACTGCGCGGATCGAAGCGCGGCAACAGGCCTACGCTGTCGCCGCTGGTGCGCCGGTGAACAGCTTCCACTACGTCAGCCTGTGGTCGTGGGAGCCGCTCAGCGACACACAGCTGGCGGTGTATACCCGGCCCAATGAGGCATGGTTGCTGGATCTGGACGGCAGCTGCCGGAACCTGCAATTCACCAACCACATCGGCCTCACCTCGGGCGCCAGTGAGGTGGCGGCAAAGTTCGACCGCGTGCTTACCGGCCCGCGTGACGCGCCTTGCACCATCAAGCAGGTCCGCCCGATAGACATCGCCAAGCTGGATTCGCCGCAGCTGGGCAAGCCGCGCGAAGTCGACGAAGCCCAGCGTCCGACGAAGTAGCTACGGTCGCCGTCAACAGCGGGTAGCGGGGCGCCAAGACTGACCGGCTGATGCTAGCTCGCCGATTGCGACATGGAACATGTGACTGCCCTTGCGCTCGTTCTGCCGTCTTGCGTGGCCCGGCGAACTTGCGCCCCCGCTATCCGCCGCCCTTCCCCAGGTTTTGCAGGAAGTGTCCTGCAAAGCCAAACGCCTCAATGCAAGAACAGCTTCTCGGCAATCTTCGTCAAAGGCTTTTCCACCACACTCTGCAAACGCGGCGGTAGATCCAGTGGCCGGAGCAGCATCTTCACCGTCATCTCGGCGGGAATGTTCCGGCGCAGCAAACCCTGCGCGCGGCCGGTGACGCGGCGGAACTCCGCTTCGTTCTCTTTGTGCTGCGGATAGCATTGGTTGAACACGTGGCGTAGCGCGATGTCGCTATCTTCGCTCTTGATCTCGTTGACGCGCCGCAGGATCGTGCGGAACACCTTGTAGCGGCCAAAGCCTTCGCGTTCGCGGTAAATCCGGAAGTGGTGGTAGAAGTGCTTGTAGTGGCGCACTTCGTCGCTCTTGATATGGCCGGTGAGCTCCTTCAGCACGGGCTCGTCGGTGATGTCGTTGAGCGCGCGGTAAAGACTGGCCGTGCCGGTTTCCACCACGCAGCGTGCCGCCAGCTCCAGGCCGCGACTCGATTCCAGTTGCTCCGACGTGCACACCGCGCCGTACTCCTGCCAGAACGCGGCGAAGCCACGGTCCCAGTCGAACTCCGGCCACACGGCCTTCACGTAGGCGGACAGGGCACGGCCATGCTGCAGTTCCTCGTGCTCCCAATGCTGGCTGAGCCAGGTCTGCAGTTCCTGATCGCCCGCGAAATGGTCGACCAGGTTGTGCGTATAGAGATCCGAGCCACTCTCGACGAAGGACGAGCTGCACAACAGGAAAAACAGGTCCTCGTTCTGGCGCACGCGCTGGACCTCGATTCGACTGAAGTCCAGGCTTTCCAGAGTCCAGGGCAATGATGTGGCATAGCTCACGCGGGCATTCCTGTGCGGGCCGGGCTGGCGCGCGCAGGGCGCGGCGCTGGCCTGGCATGACAATAAGGTGACAAGAGCATACGACGAGATCGTCGCGGGGGATTAACGCCCGCCGACCTGAAGCACCCGATCAGCCCCACGAGCTAGCGCATCAGCGAACGACGGTAACCGGTACGTGGGCGCGCTCAAGCACATCGCCGGACACCGAGCCGAGCAGCCAGCGCGCGAGTGCGCCCCGTTCGGTATGGCCAATCACGATATGGTCAATGCCGTGGCGCCGTACCTGGTCAAGCAAAGCGTCACCGGGGCTGCCGCGTACGACCTCGGCATCGATGAGCGCTTCCGCTCCCGGCGCCATCTCCCTCAATTCTTCCAGCAGCGCGGTGCAACGCTTGGTGCCGGAGTCGGTGATCATCAGCGCACAGGTATCGGCACTGCCTTCGGTCACCTGCACCACCGATACCACGCGCACCCGACCACCGCTGGCGCGTGCCCATTCGAGGGCGAAACGAAACGCCTGTTTGGAGGAGGCGGAGCCGTCATAGCCAACCAGCGAGTACTTGAGCATGAAGTTCCTCTGGGTATGGCGCAGGCCGTGCTTGAGTCGATGAACGAGTGGCAGCGAAGTTCGACGTGGGCCCGGCCTGCTGGTTTTCCTGCATCTTTTGGCCAGCGTACCGCCCTCCGACCGCGCCCGCTACGGTGATGCCAGTGTGCGCGTGGCCTTGTTAGTGGCTCATCAACCGGGCTCTCTCCACGCTGCCTTCACATACGCGGCGACAAGCATGAACGGAGGCCGGGCCATGTTCCAAAGCGTTCAGGGTCACTGTTAACAATGGTCGCTGCCGTCTAATTCCACTCACGCAGGAGACTGAAATGATCAAGCGTACGTTCGGAATAGCAGCCCTGATGCTCGTCTGTGCTGGTGCGATGACTGCCGTGCCGGTGGCTACGGCGCAGGCAGCGGAAGCTAACGTCGAGTGCCACCTCAGCTTCAGCCTCGCCGGCTGGTCGGCGATCTACAAGCATGCGGAAGGCAAAGGCACGGTTGTCTGCAGCAACGGGCAGCGGGCCAACGTAAAGATCTCTACGGTCGGTGGCGGGCTCACCGCGGGCAAGTTCCGCATTGACGACGGCAAGGGTGAGATCACCAACGTGCGCAGTATCGACGACGTATTCGGCAGCTATGCGCAGGCCGGTGCGGAGGCGGGCGTGGTCAAGAGCGGCCAGGCCCAGGTACTGACCAAGGGCACGACCTCGCTGGCGCTGCATGGCAGCGGCGAGGGCATCGATCTGGGTGTTTCGGTGGGGCAGTTCTCCATTACCAAGATCTGATCCCCGCCAGGCCATGTCGACAAAGGGCGCCTGGTGGCGCCCTTTGCTTTAGCAGCGCGTACACTGCTTGCCAATTTCCCGCCTTGAGTGACGCCATGCGCCGTCTTTCGCTGCTGCTGATACTGACCCTGTTGCTTGGATTGGCCGCTCCGGTTTTTGCGGACGCGCCCGCGGCATTACCTCAAGTGGGACAGCCCGCCCCCGATTTCCGCCTGCAGGACCAGAACGGCAAGTGGCAGACCCCCGCCGATCACCATGGTCGTTGGCTCGTGATGTATTTCTATCCGAAGGACTTCACCCCTGGGTGCACGACCGAGGTCTGCACCTTCCGTGACGACATCGCCAAGCTGCGGCAGGCTGGCGCCGATGTGGTGGGGGTGAGCCTGGACGACGTGAAGTCGCATGCCGAGTTCGCCGCCAAATACCACGTGCCGTTCCCCCTGCTGTCCGATGCCGACAGCAAGACGGCCCAGGCCTATGGCGTGCTGACTTCCACGGTGGGTTTCAAATACGCGCGCCGCACGACCTTCCTGATCGACCCGCAGGGCAAGATCGCCAAGGTCTACCAGGACGTGGATCCGGAGAAGAATTCCGCGCAGGTGCTGGCTGATCTCAACACGTTGAAGGGGTGATCCCAATGCCATTGACGACACGGCGCGATGCCACCCGCCCCGGCGGGTTTGCGGTTTGGAGGATCGTGGTCTGGTTGATGCTGTTGTTGGCTGCTTTTGGCTGCCTGCAGTACGCACTTCACGCCCAGCAGGTGTGGGGCGTACTGCAAACATCGGGCAGCACTGAAGCGATATCCCACCTGCGCGGCGTACTGGCCTGGGACCTGGCCTATCTTGCTGGGGCCTTTGCGATCATCGTGATCTGCGCTGGCGCGATCCTGCGTCAGGCGTGGTCCCGTGTGGCCTTGCAGGTCGCTGCAGTGCTGCTGGCGATCTGGGCCCTGGTGAGCGGGATCACCTTGTTTGCGCAATGGCACAACGTCGACAACGCCGCATCATTGCTGCAGCCGGGCGCGGACGAGGCCGCCCAGCAAACCCTGAGCCGCTTGCGCCACAGCTTTGAAATGGCGGTGGGATTCAAGGCTCTCGCCGTGCCGGTCCTGCTATGGCTGGCATGGCGGTTGTCTCAGCCGGCGGTTCGCGAGCAATTTCGCCCTCGTCGGCTCTAGGGTCTGTTCACGCTCTCCGCGCAGCCCGCGCCGAGATCCTATTGCCCGCCTGGAGTTCAGCGGCGGTTGCTGCAGCGCGGGTTATCGCTGCGGCTCCTTGTTCACATGGATTTGCCATGCGCGTGCGCCGTCTGTCGCTTATTTCTGTGCTTTCCCTGGCCAGCCTGGGGCTGCATGCGCAGGACCTGGCGACCACTTGCCATGCGAGCAGCAGCTATGACCTGACGGTGACGCCAGGCGGGCTGCTGTTCGATCGCCCGCAGCCGGCCCCGCTACGGGTCGAGTTGCAGGATGGCGCCTTGCGCACCGACAGCGCGGCGGTGCGCCTTCGACCCGAAGACCAGGATCGTCTCGCCGTGTTCGAACGCGAGTTACGCGCGCTGATGCCACGTGCCAAAGCCGTTGCGGTGCATGGCGTGGATATCCTGGCGGCGGCGATGCATGACGAGGGCACGCGGCTGTCGCTAAGCCCCGACACCCGCGCCGAGATGGATCGGCGCCTGGCCATGCGGGCGGTCGAGCTCAAGCAGCGCATCGCTGCCAGCAACAGCACGCACGACTGGCAAGGTAACCTGGCCGACCAGTACGCCAACCAGCTGGCGTCCGATCTGATGCCCTTGCTCGCCAACGACCTTGGCCAGAAGGCCATCAACGCGGCCTTGAGCGGTGACCTGCAAGCGGCGGCCAACCTGCGCGATAGTGCGGCGGATCTGACCACCCAGTTGCGGCCGCGCCTGGAGCAGCGCATGCAGGTGCTGACGCCCGAGATCCAGGCCTTGTGCCCTTCCATCCAGCGCTTGGCCGAACTGCAACAAGGCATTCGTGGAGCGGGTAGCCAGCCGTTGAACCTGATACAGGTCGGTCAATAGGGCGTGTGGCAGTGATACCAAGATGGCGGCGGCTGATTAACCTTCCGCTAAGCGGCAAAGGACGAGGATGGTGCCGCTGTTACCTGGGTGAGGAGGCGACCTCGTGTCGCACGTGAGAGTACCGCGCTACAACGCCCTGATCCGGCGTGGCATCGACGACCGCGAGCTGTACAGGCGGGCGTTGACCCAGGTGCGCGAGCCGGGCCTGCAGGCTCTGCTGACGGAAAATTTGCATACGCTCGATGCCCTTATCGGCGACCTGCAGGCACAAGTGCACGCCGGCGGTCGTGCCCCGGCGCGCCACGGCACGCTGGCTGGAGCAGTGCGTAGTGCGCTGGCCGAGATGACGGCGGGCTTTTCCGCCAATCGCGATACCGCCTGGATCCACTGCCTGGCGCGCAACGAATGCGCTTTGTTGCATCGTTTCGAGCAGCAGATGGCACATGCCACGGATGAGTCGGCCCGGATACTGGGCGTGCAGCTGTCCCGTCTGTATGGTATTCACGACGATATGCACTGCCTTGCCGGTACGACGCACGGCTGAAGACACCCCTGGCCAAGGAAACAGGCATGCCAACCACGCCCATGGACGTGCTGGATTTTTGGTTCGACGTCGCTTCCGAAGCGGTCTGGTTCGACAACGACAAGGCGTTCGATGCGCGGGTCCGGCTACGTTTCGGCGACACGCTCGAAGGGGCTGCGCGCGGCCAGCTCGATCATTGGACAGCCACGCCCACGGGGTGGCTCGCGCTGTTGATCGTGCTCGACCAGTTCAGCCGCAATATCCACCGTGGCGATGCCCGTGCCTGGGCTGCCGATGCGCAGGCGCAGGCGATTGCGCTTGCCGGCATCGCAAGAGGCGATGATCTACGGCTGTCGCCCTTGCAGCGTCTGTTTGCCTATCTGCCGCTGGAACATGCGGAAGATCGGTCTTTGCAGCGCCGCAGCGTCGATCTATTCGAGCAACTGCTGGCGCAGTCGCCGGCGTCGGAGCGGGCTCGCTACGAGGACTTTCTGGATTACGCGCGCCGACATCGCGACGTGATCGATCGCTTCGGACGCTTTCCGCATCGCAATGCCGCGCTTGGCCGCACCAGTACGCCCGCGGAAACGGAATATCTCGCGCGGCCCGGCACCGGGTTCTAAGTGCCGCCATCCATCATCGTAGCGGTGCGCAGCGCCAGGACGCTCGCATCTCGCCCGTGCCTGGCAGGCCTCGAAGAAAGGACACCACCTACACCATCTCGCGGCCATCGAGGCATGCGCGGCTGACAGGTTCCTGTCTATGTTCGTGTTCACCGCGCATGGGCGCGCTTGGATGGCGTGGGCAGGACGTGCCCATGCGCAGGTGGTTTGTCGACAGGGAGGTGGCCATGCGTCGATATGGGCTTTCTGTGCTGTTGTTGCTGGCGTTCGCCGCGCATGCCGGCAGCGGCACGTTGCGGGTGGGCACTCAGGTACTCACGGTCGGTGACAGTGCGTCGCGGGTGGTCGAGCTGCTCGGCAAGCCTTCGTACAAGTCGCACAAGAAGACAGGGGCACGTAGCGGGAACGTGCGCCGCGGAAAGCACAGCGGCCGTCGCAAGACGTCTTCCTCCCGCGAGGCCGGTGGCGAGCAGTGGCAATACCTGCGCGGCAATCGCGTTACCACCATCCTCCTGGCGGACGGCAAGGTCATCGGCTTCGAAGACTCGGGTCGCTGAGCAGGAGGACGTGGCGACTCTGCCTGCCGTCATGCGATAACAGGCGCGAGTCGAGGGAGATCGCGCCATGTCTCACGTTCCACCCGAGGGCGGGCTTGCCGCGTCCAGTCTGTTGCGCCCGCGCCAGGCGGGCATGCACGGCAAAGTCACCAATATCGAGCTGTTCTTTGACCTGGTTTTCGTCTATGCGGTGACGCAACTGTCCCACACGCTATTGCACGACCTGAGCCTGCTCGGTGCGCTGCACGTGCTGCTGCTGTTTCTTGCGGTCTGGTGGGTGTGGATCTTCACCGGCTGGATCACCAACTGGCTGGATCCGGAACGATTGGCCGTAAGGCTGCTGCTGCTGGCCTTGATGTTCGCCGGCCTGCTGCTGTCGACGGCCTTGCCACAAGCGTTTGATGGGCACGGGCTGCTCTTCGCCGGCGCCTACGCCTGCATGCAAGTGGGTCGCTCGTGCTTCATGCTATGGGCCCTGCGCCATTCGCCACTGCCGGCGCGCCGCAACTTTCATCGGATCACCCTCTGGCTGGCAACGACTGCGGTGTTGTGGATCGCCGGCAGTTTGCAGGAGGGTCAGGCGCGATTCCTGTGCTGGACGATCGCGCTTGCCATCGAATACCTCGGCCCCGCCATGTTCTTCTATGTGCCTGGCCTGGGACGCTCAAGCACGGCGGAGTGGGATGTCGAAGGCGGCCACATGGCCGAGCGATGCAGCCTGTTCGTGATCATCGCGCTGGGCGAGTCGGTGGTCGTCACGGGCAGTAGCTTCGCGGAGAGTGGGCGGGCACTGGATGCCTGGCTGGCCTTTGTGATCGCGTTCATCGGCTGCGTGGCGATGTGGTGGATCTATTTCGATCTTGCGGTGGAACGGGGCAGCCGCTCGATTCGCCAATCGGCTGACCCGGGGCGCACCGCGCGATTGGGATACACCTATCTTCACCTGCTGATTGTGGCTGGCATCGTGGTAAGCGCCGTGGGAGACGAGCTGAGCCTGAGTCAATCGCATGCGCTGGCGACGACACCGCAAATCGCTGTACTGCTTGGTGGTCCGGCGCTTTATCTGCTGGGAAATGCCTTGTTCAAGATGACGGTCAACCACACGTACTTCCCGTTGTCGCATCTGGTGGGGTTGGCGCTGCTGTTGGCGATGGTGGTACCCGCAGGCACGCTGAGCGTGTTGTCGCTTGCCGCACTGACCACCTTGGTGCTGGTGGTCGCGGCGAGCTGGGAAACGCTTTCGCTGCGCAACCTGCGGCGAGAGCTCTACGAGTCAACGGATCACTGAGCCGAGCGCAGTTCGTCCAGCAGTTGTGAGCCATTCCATGGGCGGCGCGCATGTTCCGCGTCGTGCATCAGTGAGGCCAGGCGTGCGTTCACGGGTGCGTTCATGGCGTGGCTGGCGGCAAGCCGGACGACTTCGCCGTTGATGGCGTCGACTTCGGTAGGGCGCCCCGCTTCCAGGTCCTCCCACATGGACGATCGTGCCAGTGGATCGATGGCGAGCAGGCGCGAGGCGACACGCTTGAAGCATGCATCCGGTAATTCAAGCAGGCGCGGTAGCCAGTCGGTCGGCAGGGGAGTGAGTCGAGCCGGCCGGATGCCGGCGGTGGCGAATACGTTCAATGCTTCGCGTTGCGCCAGTGCCAGGCAGCGGCGCCAGCAGCGTTGCGACAGCTCCTGTTTCAGCGGCAAGTCGGACAGCGCATTCACCGCGTTGTTGAGATTGAGCAGCAATTTGGCGGCCTGCACGGCAGGCATGTCCTGTCGTGGACGCAAGGGCAGGCCGGCGGCTTCGAACAAGGGGAGGAACGGTGCCAGCGACGGGTGTGCCTCCACCATGAGCTCGCCACCAGAGCCCTGATGGAACGCGCCGGGACCGCGTTGCAGCACATTGAACGGCACCATGCCTGCGAGCACGACGTGTTTGGGCAAGGCAGCGCGTAGCGCTTCAGTGTTATGCAGGCCGTTCTGGAAACTGATCACGGGCACGCCGGGGGCGATCACTCCGGCGAGTTCGCGCGCGACGGATTCGGTGGCGGAAGACTTCACCGTCACCAGGACCAGGTGCGCTTTTGCGGCGGCGAAGGGATCGAGATTGAGATCCAGCGTCTTGGGCGCGATACGGCAACGATGACCTTGCAGGTCGCTCCACGTCAGCCCGTTCAAGCGCATGGCGTCGATGACGCGCCGGCGACCGATATACGTCACGCGGGCCTGTTCGTTGAGACGTCCGCCGATATAGCCGCCGACACTGCCGGCGCCATAGATGGCGATGCGCGGGCGAATATGATCGCTCATGCCACCGCCGCTGCAGCTGCACGGCCGGCGACGCGGCCTGAAAACAAGCAACCACCCAGGAAACTGCCTTCGAGCGCACGGTAGCCATGCACGCCGCCACCGCCGAACCCGGCCGCTTCGCCCACGGCGTAAAGACCGGCCAAGGGCCGGCCGCCGTGGCCCAGCACACGCGCGTCGAGATCGGTTTCGAGCCCGCCCAGCGTCTTGCGGGTGAGGATGTTCAAGCGCACTGCGATCAGCGGGCCATGGGCGGGATCGAGCAGACGATGTGGCTTGGCCACGCGAACCAGCTTGTCACCGCGATAACGGCGCGCGTTATGGATGGCCATCACCTGGCTGTCTTTCGCGTACGGGTTGTCGAACTGCCGATCCCGCGCCGCGATTTCGTTGCGAAGCTTCGCGACGTCGAGCAGCTGGTTGCCCGTCAGCGCATTCATGCCTTCGACAAGATCTTCCAGCGTGTTGCGCACGATGAAGTCGCGGCCGTGCTGCTTGAACGCCTCGACCGGCGCAGGCGCGCCCTTGCCGATGGCACGCTTGGCGACCTGGCGCCAACTCTTGCCGGTGAGATCGGGATTTTGCTCCGAGCCGGACAGTGCGAACTCGCGCCGGATAATCTGTTGATCGAGCACGAACCAGCTGTAGTCATGACCGGTGCGGCGCAGGTGTTCGAGCGTGCCTAGCGTGTCGAAGCCAGGCCACAGCGGGCCGGGCAGGCGGTTTCCGGCGGCATCGAACCACAGCGAGGAGGGTCCGGGCAGGATGCGGATCGCATGCATCGGCCAGATCGGGTTCCAGTTCTCGATGCCTTCGACGTAGTGCCACATGCGATCGCGGTTGATCAAGTTGGCGCCTGCCGATTCGCTGATGCCAAGCATGCGGCCATCCACGTGCGCAGGCACGCCGCACAGCATGTGCGCAGGCGGTGCGCCCATGCGCTCGGGCCAGTTGCTTCGCACCAGTTCGTGATTGCCGCCGATACCACCCGAGGCCACGATCACGGCTTGCGCGCGCTGTTCGAAGGCCTGCGTGACTTCGCGCGAGCTGGGCTTGCCGCGCTCCATGTCGTCAGGCGCGAGCACGCTGCCACGAACGCCGACCACCGCGCCTTGTTCAACGACCAATGCGTCCACGCGATGCCGAAAGCCGAAGTGCAGCAGGCCCTTGGCCTGTGCTTCGCGCGCACGCCGCACGAACGGTTCGATCACGCCCGGGCCGGTGCCCCAGGTGACATGAAAGCGTGGCACCGAATTGCCATGGCCGATGGCGCCATGGCCGCCGCGCTCGGCCCAACCCACGACGGGAAACCAGCGCATGCCCATGGCGTGCAGCCAGCTACGCTTTTCACCGGCGGCGAAGTCGACGTATGCCTCGGCCCAGCGGCGCGGCCAATGGTCTTCCGGGCGATCGAACGCGGCCGTGCCCATCCAGTCGGCCAGGGCCAGCGCATGCGAATCGCGCACGCCCATGCGCCGTTGTTCCGGCGAATCGACAAAGAACAATCCGCCGAACGACCAGAACGCCTGCCCCCCCAGGCTTTGTTCCGGCTCCTGCTCCAGCACCAGTACGCGCTTGCCTGCATCGGTCAGCTCGGTGGCGGCGACCAGCCCAGCCAGGCCGGCGCCCACCACGATGACATCACACCCCTCCCGCATCCCACGTCCCCACATGGTGATTACTACCCGCGAACTTAGCGGGTGACGGCGAGCCTTGCTATGTGCGCTGCGTCATTGGCGGAAACCCTCATCCGTGAACACCCTTGAGGAGCGCGAGTCCCCTGCCATGACCGATGGCAGGGCATGACACCTGGCCCATGATCGATCGTGGTGGGAGGCGCATCGTGGTGTACAGGTCGCGCAGCGGCGCGCACCGCAGGCAGCTTCGGGGAGGCGATTCGCATGCGCATCAAATGCATGGCTTTGGTATGGGCGGCGAGCTTGGCCTTGTGCGGCGCAGCGCAGGCGCACGATATCCAGATTCACGACGGTCAGTGCGGCTACTCGACCGCGTTCGATGTACGCGTCACCCAGGACGGCATCGACTTCCGGCGTGATGCCGGTCATCCGGGCAAGATCGTCATGCATGACGGTCACCTGAGCGTCGATGGACGCGACGTGGTGGTTTCGGCGGATGACGCAGCGCGCCTGCGCGATTACGAGACTCAGGTGCGCAGCTTGCTTCCCGATGTGGCGGAGATCGCGCGCGAGGGCGTGAATATCGGCTTCGCCGCGATGCGCGCGGTGCTGCTCACGTTCGCCGAGAATGACGATGAACGCCGTGACATGGTGGGCCGGCTCGATGCCAACCATCGGCAGGCATTAGCGCGCATCGACGATGGCCTGGGCAAGGGCGTCTGGAAGCCACACGACTTGGACGAGGTGATCGAGGGCAGCATCCAGCAGTCGGTATCCGATCTTGTTGGCAAGGTCACCGGCGCGGCCGTCAAAGCGGCGCTCAGTGGCGATCAGAACAAGGTGGCGGCGCTCGAGGCGCGCGCGGATTCGCTGGATCACACCATCGACAAGGAAGTGAATGCGCGCGCTGACCAGTTGGGGAAACGCGCCGATGCGCTGTGCCCGCGCCTCCATGCGCTCGACAGCCTGCAACAGCAATTCCAATTCCGTCTGCAGGATGGCTCGCGTCTGCAATTGCTGAGCCGAGACCGTGACAACCCCAAGAAACGGGTGACGGCCGGCGATCTTGCACACACTGATTAAGAGCCTGTTCGCGATCTCTCCGTAGCCCACAGCGGCTCAACCCTACGGGCCGGGTCTGTTTGCCCGCAGGCCTTCGTCATCACTCGGTTGTGTACCGACGTACACGCCCTCGTTCTTCCTTGGCCTGCGCGCAAACAGCTCCCGGCGCGGGCCACGGAGAGATCGTGAACAGGCTCTAAGCCTACCGACAGGCTCGCGGCGGAAGCCAGATCGCAGGACTGCTAGGCTTCGTGGGTTCATCACGCACGAGTCCTTGCCCATGCACGATTTCCTGACACGCCTGCCGCTTTCCGCAGGCGCGATCGACACGCTCATTCATCTGGCCACCGCGTTACTGTTGCTGCTCGTGGGCCTGTGGCTGGCAGCACGTGTGGCGAACTTCGCCCGGCGCGCGATGCGGCGCGCGAAGGTGGACGAGACGCTCAGCGGGTTTCTGCGCAACCTGATCAACGGCGTGCTGATTGCCCTGTTGATCGTGATGGCCTTGCAGGAAATCGGCGTGCCCTCCGCACCGCTACTCGCTGCGCTTGGTGCGGGCGGACTTGCCATCGGTCTCGCGCTGCAAGGCTCGCTGAGCAATCTCGCGTGGGGCGTGTTGTTGATCATTTTTCGTCCCTTTCGGGTGGGGGACTTCATCCATGCGGGCGGGATCGATGGCACCGTGGAGAGCGTCAGCCTCATGCACACGCTGCTGGTGATGCCGGACAACCGCGAGGCGGTGGTGCCAAATGCCAAGATCGGCTCCGACGCGATCATCAACTTCAATCGACGCGGCACGCGGCGCTTCGAACTGAAGGTGGGCATCGGCTACAAGGACGATATCGGCAAGGCGATGGACGTCGTGCGCCAGCTGTTCGCCGCCGACGCCCGCATCCTGCAGGACCCCGCGCCGGGCATCTGGACCGAAAGCCTGGGTGAGAACGCCGTGGTGCTGGTGCTGCGCGCGTTTACGCGAAGCGGCGACATCTGGGCTGCGCAGACTGATTTGCTGCGTGCTCTGAAGGAGCGTTTCGAGGCCGAGGGCATCAGCATCCCGTCGCCCCAGCGCGTGCTGACGGTGGTGCGCGGGACTTTGCCCGGGCAGGCCGCCTGAAAACGTGGGGCGGGAGGTTCCGCGAGGGCGCGTTTTGCGTCCCCCGAATGACGTACGAGTCGGTAGACCGTGGGCACGGGTACCGGATTGTGGCCGCAGGCTTTGCATACGTATGCGAATGGTGAATTCAAACGATCCAAAAGCGACCGAAAAGGGGTCTCGTTCGCTATGATTAAAGCCTTACGCGGCCGTCATCCCCGCACGGCACGCCATCGCCATCCGTAGGAGAAACCATGGCCGACCTCAAAGAAGCACGCGTTCCCGATATCGGCAGCGAGAATGTGCCGGTGATCGAAGTGCTGGTGAAGCCCGGTGACCGGGTCGCCAAGGAGCAGGGTCTGGTCACACTTGAATCGGACAAGGCGACCATGGAAGTCCCGGCGCCGTTCGCTGGCATCGTGAAGGAAATGAAGCTCAAAGTCGGCGACGAAGCTTCCGAAGGCACGCTGATCGCCATCATCGAAGTTGAAGGCGAGGGCGCCGCAGCGGCCCCGAAGCAGGCCGCACCGGCCAAGGCCGAAGCGCCCGCCAAGGCAGCTCCTGCACCGGCCCCGTCCGCTGTACCGGTTGCCGCACCCGCCGCCAGCGGCGGTGTGCGCGAAGTGCGCGTGCCCGATATCGGCAGCGCCGACGTGCCGGTGATCGAGATCCTGGTGAAGGTGGGCGACACCATCGCCAAGGACCAGAGCCTGATCACGCTGGAATCGGACAAGGCGACCATGGAAGTGCCGGCGCCGTTCGCTGGCGTGGTCAAGGAACTCAAGGTCAAGATCGGTGATGAATTGTCCGAAGGCAGCCTGATCGCCCTGGTCGAAGCCGCTGGTGGCGCGCCTGCCGCTGCACCGGCGCCCCAGGCGGCGGCTCCCGCCAAGGTGGCTGCGCCGCAGGTCGAAGAAAAGCCCGCCCCCATCGGTGGCCGCAGCGTACTGCCGGGCAATGCTCCTGAAGG
Organism: uncultured Gammaproteobacteria bacterium; assembly: GCA_963765335.1. Classification (GTDB taxonomy): domain Bacteria; phylum Pseudomonadota; class Gammaproteobacteria; order Xanthomonadales; family Rhodanobacteraceae; genus Dyella. Next base: position 238,921 of record CAVXWA010000015.1, read on the forward strand.
CGACGTGCCGCCGACGGTACGTCCACCGTTCGACTCGGGCATCGTCATGCCGGGCGACGCCCCGTACGCCAGTCCCGCCATCCGCGCTTTCGCGCGCGAGCTGGGTGTGGACGTCCATCAGGTGAAGGGCAGCGGCCGCGGTGGCCGTATCCAGCGTGAGGACATCAGCGCTTATGTGAAACACGCACTGGCTTCGGGTGCGCGTCCTGCCAGTGCGCCGGTGTCGGCTGGCGGCGGGCTCAACCTGCTGCCGTGGCCGAAGATCGACTTCACCAAGTTCGGCGAGATCGAAGAGAAGCCGCTGTCGCGCATCCAGAAGATTTCGGGCGCCAACCTGGCGCGCAACTGGGCGATGATTCCGCACGTCACCCAGCACGAAGACGCCGACATCACCGAGCTGGAGGCGTTCCGCAAAAAGCTCGGCGAAGAGAACAAGGACCTCAAGATCACCCCGCTCGTGTTCCAGATCAAGGCGGTGGTCTCGGCGCTGAAGAAATTCCCGCAGTTCAACGCCTCGCTCGACGAGAGCGGCGAGAAGCTGATCCTCAAGAAGTACTTCCACATTGGCATCGCGGTGGACACGCCCGATGGCCTGGTGGTACCGGTGATCCGCGACTGCGACAAGAAGAGCCTGCTCGAACTCGCAGCGGAGCTTGGCGAAATCTCCAAGAAGGCGCGCGAAAAGAAGCTCGGCCCGGCTGAAATGTCCGGCGGCTGCTTCTCGATCTCCTCGCTCGGCGGTATTGGTGGCACCTCGTTCACGCCGATCGTCAACGCGCCGGAAGTGGCCATCCTCGGTGTCTCCAAGGCGCAGACCAAACCGGTATGGAACGGCAAGGAATTCGCGCCTCGCCTGATGCTGCCGCTGTCGCTCAGCTACGACCATCGCGTGGTCGACGGCGCGCTCGCCGCGCGCTTCGCCGCCTTCCTTGCTACCCAGCTCGGCGACATCCGCCGCCTGCTGCTCTAACGCCGCTTTTCCCTCTCCCCAGTAAACAAATTTGTAAACGGGGGAGAGGGCAGGGTGAGGGGCGGGTGCTCGCGATACCGCCTCCAGGTAGCGAACAAGAACAAAGGATTCCCCATGGCAAGCACCATCGAAATCAAGGTCCCCGACATCGGCGGTCACGACAACGTGCCGGTGATCGAGGTGCTGGTGAAGGTCGGCGACACGGTCGCCAAGGAACAGAGCCTGATCACGCTCGAATCGGACAAGGCGACCATGGAGATTCCCTCCAGCGCCGCCGGCGTGGTGAAGGAATTGCGGGTCAAGGTAGGTGATGAATTGTCCGAAGGCGCGGTGATTGCCGTGCTGGAAGCGGCTGACGCTTCTGCTCCCTCTCCCCAGGGGGGAGAGGGCCGGGGTGAGGGGGCAACTTCGCCTCAGTCCGGTACTAGCAACGCTGCTGCGAGCACCCGCCCCTCACCTCAATCCTCTCCTCGCTCCTCAGAGCCGGCGCCATCCATGGCGCCTCCCCGCGTGCCCCAAAGGGGAGAGGAGGCGAAGGCGCCGCAAGCGGCATCATCGTCTGGAAAAGCCGCCGACGTCGAATGCAAGCTGGTCGTGCTGGGCTCCGGCCCGGGCGGCTATACGGCAGCTTTCCGCGCCGCTGACCTGGGCGTCGATACCGTGCTGGTCGAGCGCTATGCCACGCTTGGCGGCGTTTGCCTCAACGTGGGCTGCATCCCGTCCAAGGCGCTGCTGCACGCCGCTGCCGTGATCGACGAGGCCGAGGCGATGGCCGCGCACGGTGTCAGCTTCGGCAAGCCCAAGCTCGACCTCGACAAGCTGCGCAGCTTCAAGAATAAAGTCGTGGCCCAGCTCACCGGCGGCCTCGGCAGCATGGCCAAGCAGCGCAAGGTGCGCACCGTGCAAGGTGTCGGCACGTTTGTGTCGCCACACGAGCTGGAAGTGGAGACGGCCGAAGGCAAGAAGCTGATCCGTTTCGAGAACGCCATCATCGCTGCCGGCTCCCAGTCGGTGAAGCTGCCTGCGTTCCCGTGGGATGACGAACGCATCGTCGATTCCACCGGTGCCCTAGAGCTGAAGGACGTGCCGGCCACGATGCTGGTCGTCGGCGGTGGCATCATCGGTCTGGAAATGGCGACCGTGTATGCCGCGCTCGGCAGTGAAGTGACCGTGGTCGAGTTCATGGACCAGCTGATCCCTGGCGCTGATGCGGACCTGATCAAGCCGCTGGCGAAGCGCCTTGGCGGCAAGCTCAAGGGCGTGCACCTGAAGACCAAGGTGGTCGATGCCAAGGCCACCAAGAAGGGCATCGAGGTCAGCTACGAAGGCGAAAGCATTCCGGTGACTTCGCTGTTCGACCGCGTGCTCGTATCGGTAGGTCGTTCACCCAATGGCGGCAAGATTGGGGCCGACAAGGCCGGCGTGGCCGTGACGGATCGCGGCTTCATCAACGTCGACAAGCAGATGCGCACCAACGTGCCGCACATCTTCGCCATCGGTGACCTGGTCGGCCAGCCGATGCTGGCGCACAAGGCCACGCATGAGGCCCGCGTTGCCGCCGAAGTCGTCGCCGGCATGAAGAGCTACTTCGATGCGCGCGTGATCCCGTCCGTCGCGTTCACCGACCCGGAAGTGGCATGGGTCGGCGTGACCGAGCGCGAGGCGAAAGAGAAAGGCCTCAAGATCGGCGTGGGCAAGTTCCCGTGGGTGGCCAGCGGCCGCGCCATCGGCATCGACCGCACCGAAGGCTTCACCAAGCTGCTGTTCGACGAGGAAACCCATCGCGTGGTTGGCGGCGGCATCGTGGGTCCGCATGCCGGCGACCTGATCGCGGAGATCACGCATGCGATCGAGATGGGCAGCGAAGCGGCCGACATCGGCCTCACCATCCACCCGCATCCGACCTTGAGCGAATCGGTGGGCATGGCGGCCGAAGTCTACGAAGGCACCATCACGGATCTGTACTTGCCGAAGAAGAAGTGATGCGCCAGCGCATCGCGTGAAAGCAAAAGCCCGGGCCAAGCCCGGGCTTTTTCGTAGCGGTGACGACGGCCTTACTCGCTACCGGCGGGCAGGGCCGCGACCACCTGCTTTTCGGTTTGCTCGAGGTGCAACTGCGTTTGCGTCGTGGTGTTGATCATCTGGCGCACCACGCCAAGAAATTCGATCGGGTCGATATCCACGCCCAGCTGGACGCGCGTGCGCAGCATCACCATGCGTGGCGCATCGAGCGCCAGCATGCTGTCGTGGGTGACCCAGGTGGCCGCTTCGCGCTGCGCGGCGTAGGCGGCGGAAAACCTCCGCAGCGTTGCCGTATCGATCCACGCCGCCGACTGGTTGGCCACGGCGACATCCCAGGCCTGGCTGGCGAAGGTGGGCCAGTTGACGCTCAACACGAACTTGCCCTGCAACGACTGGATATGCTGGTTGATGAGCTTGTCCGGCACACCCTTGCGCACATCCGCGATGATGGCGTCATTGAGCTCGTTGAGCGGGCCCAGGTTCTGCGCGTTGACCTGTTTCGACGTGTGGATATCGTTGAGGTTCGAACGCAGTTCCGCTTCGATTTGGGTGCTGGCGTATTCGGCCGCATGCCGATGGTGCGCGCGTTCGATCCATTGCTCGAGACCGAGTGCGGTGAGAATACTGAGCACGATCATCAAGTAGTGCTGAGCGAATTCCTTGAGGGAGTGCTTGCGGAGTTTCGGTACTTCGAAATGCACGGCGATTCCTGTCCGAAGCGAAGTGGTAGCCGCGGAGCGTACTCGATTCGTGTTGGATTGGCCTGTGGCCGCGCCAGCGCTATTTGTCGTGACGTAGTCATTCCATCACCGGAGTAGCCGGGTGCAGGCGAGCTGGGCCGAGCCTTCCGCACGACGGAGGTTCTCGTTGCGGCAGGCGCCTTTCGGACAAATGCCGGGGTAAGCCCCCGGCATTTGCGTTGGTTGGTGACGCCAGGCGCCGTCAGTTCGATTCGGTGAACTGGATTGAAGGCGACGAACCACTCGAGGCGGTGCAGCTGCCCAGGTTGAGATTGTTGCTCTCGCCGGTGGTGCCCGAGTCGGCCACGCACGAGGGTGCGCTGCTCGAGCCATCGCTCACCGCGACCTTCACGGTGATCGAAGAGCCGCTGTTGAACTGGGCCTCCGAGCCGCCGGCATTGCCGACCACGTTGAACTCCGACTCCTTCCACACCGTTGCCAGATACAGCACGCTGTCCTTGCCGCTGGAGCTATAGGCCGTGGTGCCATTGGTGAACACGACCGTGTCGTTGCCGCCGGAGGTGACCGTGCCGGTCAGCTTCACATTGGCGAGCTGGGTCGCTGCTACGTCGGGGGCAGTGGCGGCCGCGCTGTTCTTATAGCAGTCGCCGGCGCCATCGCTACCCCAGCCGCTGGGGCAACGCGTGCCGCCGTAACCGATCAGCCAGTACTGCATGAACACGGCTGCCGAGCCTTGCACCTCGTAGTCCGGTGCATAGACGAATTGCTGCCAGACGGTACAGCCGGAGTGGCCCTTGCATGCCGACGTGGTGGACGAGAAGCTGGAGTTGATCTGCAGCGAGTATTCGTTCGCTCCCAGGATGCCGCCGCCACCGTAGGCGGCCACGCCCACACCCTTCTCCGAGGTCACACCGGTCACGGACGGGAACGTGCCAACCGTCTGCGTGATCAGCGACGAGGTTTGCAAGGTGTAGTCATTGCCGTTGCCCGCGGTTTGCGCGGCCCCTGGTAGATGGAAGTGCGGCAGGGGGTGGGCGTGCGGAGTGATCTCCCTGCACGCCACCTGGTGCCAGATGACGCTGGGATAGGTGGCCTGGAAGCAACCTTCCGCCGGCGTTGCTACCTGCGCGATATCCTGGCGCCAACTCTCCCGCGCCTGTGCTTCCAGCGGTCCGACGATCTCGCTCGGAGGCTGGAGGGAAACGCCCTTGGTCTGGGCGGCACAGACAGCGGGTAGCGCGGCGGCGCCGATAAGGCCGGCGACAAGCGCCAGCGTCAATTTGGATCGCATTGAGTTCTCCCTGGTACGCGAATAGCTATCGGTTCCGATCCATGACGATTCATGGGCCGGTGATCTCCAACAACAACTCACCCACGCGCCGGCAACGGCTAGCGTTGCCGGCGAATCTCTCGCGCTTGCTTCGATGCATCCCCTGAAGAGCGGACGATGAAACGATGATTGGCTCGTTACTGAGTACTCGGTCACGCTTTGATGTGGGTGCTCAAGCGCAATCTGCGAACGCATCCAGCACACATTTGCGAATCGAAAATAGTTGCACGTGCCGCTGAGAGAAGCAGGCAAGGGGCGCGGGCCAGGCGTGTTTCGCGCGATGCAGGCAGGAGAAGGCTTGCACCGAATGCTTGGCGATTTCTTCACGAAGTTCCTTCATTGCTGTGCACGCAAAAAGGCGCGATCGCTTCGCAAGGTGAGCAGGTTTTTGCTTGAGGCCCTTCTAGTTTTTGGTCATCGCCGTAGCGCAAGCTCCTTCTCCCCGGAGGGGAGAAGGCTGGGATGAGGGGCGGGTGCTCGCGATCACGCTACAACCGAGCGTTACGACAAGGGTGCCGCTTACGCAGCGGGCGTTCCGAACCGCTGCCGCGGTCCGGGTCACTTTTCTTTTGCTGGCCCAAAATAAAAGTAACCCAAAGTAGTGGCCTGAAGAGCTCATTGCATGGCGCGGGATACCAGCCTGACGGGCGTGGCCAGACAGATAGGTTGCGGCCCATGGCCGATACACAGCGGCTACACCGCAACGCGCCGATGCGCTGAGGGCTTAAGGCGTGGGCGACTTGGTGGCCATTGGCGCATCGGGATACCGCAAGCGTTTCGACCGTCGGCCGAGCCTGCTTTAAGTCCTCACCGCTTCGGCGCGTTGCGGTGTAGCCGCTGTGTCCAGCCTTGGGCAACCAGCTATTTGCTCGCGCAAACCTCCCAACGCTTCTATCCCACGGAGTGCTACCAGCTTTTGAGGCCGTTTTCTTTGGGTTACTTTTCTTTTGGGCCAGCAAAAGAAAAGTGACTCGAGCGCCGGCAGGCGATCGAAACGCCCGCTGCGTAAGCGGCACGCTGGCCATAACGCTCAGTTGTCGCGCTATCGCGAGCATCCACCCCTGATCCCAACCTTTCTCTCCCAGAGGGATCACCTTCGGGTCACCCACAGGGGAGAAGGAGATGCGGGCGTCAGTAGGTGATGGAAATCCCCGCTGCGTCCAACAGCGACGCATCAGCGGCAGCTGGCGATGCGTTCAAGCGTCGCACGATGGGCTGGTTATTAGTCGTGGTAGCCCAACCGTTCCATCATCGGACGCAAGATCGGCAGGACGGGTTCGAACATTTCGCGATAGGCATGCCAGCGATTCACCGCCTTGGCGTGAATGCCCTGGGTCACCTGCGCGTAGCTCGGTGTGCTGATGTAACCCTTGCTGCGCGCATGGTCCGCGAAGCGCGCCATCGGTGCGGCATCGTCGATCCCGAGGAAATGGCCAAGCCGGACCACGTGTTCGTCGAAGCGGCTCACCACCGATTCGTAGCGCCACTCCAGCACGCGCGGGGCAAATACCTCGACATGCCGATACCAGTGTTCGAAGGCTTGCACATAGCCATGGGCGAGGCGTTCCAGCGACGAACAAAGCACCATAAAGGCGGGGGAGCGGAACGGCTGCATGTAGCAACTCAGCAGCACATCGCAGGGATGGCGCAGGCACATGATGATGCGTGCTTCGGGAAACAGGCGCGCGATCATCGGCAGGCAAAGCATGTTGAGCGGATTCTTGTCGACCAGGCGACGATGGTCCAGGTCGGGTACGACGTTGCCCACGTTGGTGGCGTAGATGGCGCGCAGCTGATCCACGTTTTGTTGCGTCAGCTCGGCAAGATCGGCGGGATAATGCTGACCCGCGAGCTGCATGCGTTCGATCAGTTCGTAGACAAACGCTCGCTCATCCATCGAACGGAAATCCGGATGCGCATCGATCATCTGCTCCAGCAAGGTCGTGCCTGAGCGCGGAAAGCCAACGACGAACACCGGGCTTTCCCGGCTGCGTGGAGCGGACAAGGGTGCCCAGCGATCGTGTTCCAGATGGCTGACCCGGTCGTTCGCCATGGCGAGTGGCTGGCTGCCTGCTGCCAGCAGCTCCGGAACGATATCCCGGGCGATGTCCAACTGGGTCGCGTGGGCGGCCTCGGCGGCCTGCCACGCTTGCGCGTGGCGACCCTGCTTGTTCAGTGCGGAAGCAAGGCCGAAGCCTGCGTTCGCGCGCATGTCCGCCTCGTCGGTCAGCGCGAGTACGCACTGAAAGAGTTCGGCGGCCTGGGTCAGGTCGCCTTGGCGCGCGGCCACTGCAGCGTGCGCATGCCAGGCTTCGCAACGCAGGCGATGATGTTCGGCCGCCAGGGTGTCGAGCGCTGCCAGTGGCAATTGTGACAGCTCTGCCTGAGCGAGCTCGGCCTGGTTGCTGCGTTCGTACAGGGCAGCACGCAGCGCCGCCATCCGCCAGCGCAGGATTTGCGCGGGCGGGCCATCAGGCAAGGTCGCCCGCGCCAGCACCTGAAAGGCGGCCGGTTGATTGCCCTGGGTGGCCAGCATGGTCGCCAGCAGCATGGCCTGCTCGGCTGGCTGCGGCGGCCAAGTGGCGGCGCCGGTCAGCATCGCCTCTTCGCCGCCGTTGTCGCCGCAGACGTGACAGGCGTGCGCGGCCTGCAGCCGTGCTTCGATAAAACCCGGCTCTATTTGAACGGCATCGAGCAGGGCCCGGCGCGCGGGTACCCAGCGTTGTTGCTGTGCATAGAGCAGGCCGAGGTTGTAATGGACGTCCGCATTCTGCGGTGCCAAGCCGGTCGCGTTCAGCGAGGCTCGTTCGGCCGTGTCCATGTCGCCCGCCTGGCGGGCCACGATGGCGAGGTTGTTCCAGTATTCGAAGGTTTGCGGCTTGAGCTGGGTGAGCCGGCGAAACGTCGCGACGGACGCATCGATACGCTGGGACGCTTGCTGGGCGAGGCCAAGCAGCAACAGCACGGTTTCATGCGCGGGTTCAGCGGTTGCCGCAGCTTCGCCGAGGGCGAGCACCTTGGCCATGTCGCCGCCGTTGTAGGTGGCGAGCATGCTTGCTGCTAGATCGTCGGTCGAGGATGGCAATGGACGTCCCGTCATCCCTTCATGCTACCAGCGGGATGGCCGCGGCATGGCAGCCGCGGCCATCGTCACCGGGTGATTAGAACTTCACCGTGGCGCGGGCCCAGTAGTAGCGGCCGAGGGTGTCATAGGTTGACGTATCCACGTTGAAGTTCATGCCGTTCTGGTAGATCAGCGGTGGCGTCTTGTCGCTCAGGTTGTCCACGCCGATGTCGAAGCGGGTATGGATCTGCGGAATCTCGTAGCCGGCCGTGATCGACTGGTAGAGCACCGAAGCCATCGGTGCATTGGCGCCGGTGGTGTAGTCCGCATTGAGGTTGGTCAGGCGATGGATGTAGCGGCCCTGCCACTGCGCACTCCAGTTGCCCAACGCCCAGTTCAAGGTGAGCGTGCCACGCCAGCGAGCGATATTGCCGAACTGCTGGGTGTAGGTGCCGGCATAGTTGACCGTGCCGGGGCCCGGCTGACCGGGGGTGGCGTTGTTGTTGTAGGTGGAGGTATAGGTGGTGTTGAGCCCCGCCTTGAAGTTACCCGGATTCACGCTGCCAATGTCGAAATGCGGAATCACATAGTTCAACGTGAAGTCGACGCCACTGGTGCTGAGGTTGCCGAGGTTCACGACCGGCGTATTGATGTAGTTCACCGCACCAGCCAGCTGGCTGCTGCTGTTGTAGCGGTTGATGAACGAGCAATACGGATTGGCGTTGTCGGTGAAGCACGAGTTGAGCACGGTCTGCGCCGCGATCGGCGTCAACAAGTCATGCAGGTTGATGCGCCACACGTCGACGCTGGTCGATAGCCCATTCGCCCAGCTCGGCGAATACACGAAGCCGTAGCTGATCGAGTTGCCATGCTCCGGCTTCAACGTACTGCCGGCCGGCACCGCACCCGAGTAATAGGCCGTGACCTGGCCCAGCGGGTTGCCGGCCCACTGCGGCGGCACGAACTGGCAGGCCGCCGTATGCTGTGCCAGCTGGGCACTGGTAAGGCCGACGCAGGGATCGCTGACCGTGGGGCCGGCGACTGTGCGGCCGTCGTACAGTTCGTCCAGGTTCGGCGAGCGGAACACCTGGGAAGCGGTGCCGCGAATCAGCAGGTCGGCGACCGGGCGGTACTCGATGGCGATCTTTGAATTGGTGGTCGTGCCGGTGGTGTTGTAGTGGGAAGAGCGAACACCAATGTCCACGTTCAATGCGTAGGCCCACGGCTTATCGGCCAGCAGCGGGACCAGCGTTTCGGCGTAAAGCTCACTCACATTGACGCTGCCGCCGCCCGGCGAACCGCAGGCTTCGGCGAGCACCGTGCAGGTGCCGGTGGCTACATCCAGGATGGCATCCGGGGTGACGTTGTAGCTCATGCTGGTATCGCGATACAGCGCGCCGGCAGAGAGCTGCATGGCACCAGCCGGCAGATCCCACAGTTCACCCGACGTGTTGAACTGGCCCTGCTTCATGGTGTTGGACATGGTGTAGACAGGCGTGTCGACACCCTTCCTCAGGATCGCGGTAACCGCCGGGTCGGCCTGGTTGAAGATGTTCGCGCCGCCGTTGATGGCCGCCTGGAAGTCCGGCACATTGACTTCGTTGTAGTTGCGCTGGACGCGCTTGGAATAGCCGTAGTCGACGCTGGCATCCCAGATCCAGGTACTGTTGCCGAAGGCGCCGCGCAAGCCGGTGTTGACCTGCTGGTTATCCGTAACGAACGTGTGCAGGCGCGTGCCCAGGCCGGTGAGGCGCGTGCTGAACGCATAGCCGCTGTTCAGATCGCCGGGAATGGCGTTCGCGCTGAAGGTCACGCCGAACGGATTGTTCGGATTGGTCGAGGGCACGGTCCAGCCGTCGGCGGTGCTGGTGGGCGCCGGGGCGTCCTGACCGCTCGAACTGGTGTGGTTGTAGAACGCATCGAGGAAGAACGTCAGGTGGTCCGCGAGCTTGTAGTTGGTGAGCAGGAAGATGTTGTTACGCGTCTGCTCGGTCTGGATGTAGTTGTAGGCGTTGTAGTTGAACGTGTCGCCGGCACCGCCATAGCAGCGATAGTCGCTCAGGCTGTTACCCGAGCCGCCGGCCAGGGTGACGTAGGTGTTGGTGGTGCCAGACCTGGGTGCGCAGCCGGGTGACTGGGCTGCCGGCACCAGCAGGCGGCCCGTCGGGATGGTGCCCGAACCGGCCGGCGTCACCACGCCACTGGACAGATACAGCTGGTGCGCCGTGAAGTCGCGGCGGGTGGCCAGCACCGGGCTCTGATGGTTGTAGTCGATGCCGAGAACGATATTGCCGTTCTCGCTGTTGGCGCCTGCCGTGAACTGCGCACCATGGCGCTGGCCATCGCCATGGTCGGAAATGCCGTCGTTCACGCTGAGCTCGGCGCCCTGGTAGTCCTTGCGCAGGATGAAGTTGACCACGCCGCCGATGGCATCCGAGCCGTATACCGTCGATGCGCCTTCGGCCAACACGTCGATGCGCTCGATCATGTTCTGCGGAATCATGTTGACGTCGGCATTGGCCAGGCGCTGACCGTCGACCAGCACCAGGGTACGGTAGACACCCAGGCCGCGCAGCGACACGCGAGCGGCACCATCGCCGCCTTCCAGGGTGGGGCTGGCGCCGCCACCGCCGTTGCTGTTGTTCTGGGTGTTGGTGGCGTTGCCCGAGATGCTGGGCAGTGACTGAAGCACGTTGCCCAAGGTGGGACTGCCGTTGTTGTTAATGGCGCTGCGATCCAGCGTCACCACCGGGCTGGCCGTCTCCGCGTCGACGCGGCGGATCAGAGAGCCGGTGACCGAAACCGCCGTCAGCGTCTTGGCACTGCTCTGCTTGGCCGGCTCGGTACCCGTCTGGCCGGTCTGGCCCTGCGCCGCAGGGCCCTGGGTCGTCGAAGCATCCTTACCGTTCGCGTCTTGGGCCTGTGCCAGCGCTGCCGATGAAACCATGCCGACGGTAAGGGCCAAGCGCACCGCTATTGATAGACGATTGTAGTTGGACTGCATTGTCACTCCCCGAATGTTTGGCAAAACAAGCCCGTACGGGCGCCTAGACGTCCGTAGGTGTTTCGTGTTGCCGTTGTTTCCCCGGCCCAACTGTTTCAGGAAATTGAGGGCGAGTAAAGGGGTTCTTAACAAATCTTCTTGCGATTTGATGCGCGAGGCGTTAGCTGATAGGGGTGTCGGCGAATAAATCGCTCTGGGCAGCGAAGCTGTCGGTGTCCACAAAGCCCGTCAGCCCAACGCCTACCAGCCGGTAGCGGCTGCCCGCAGGCCGCTCCACGCGGTCACGCAAGGCGCAGGCGATATCGGCCAATTCGGCCGCTGAGCTGGGCCGGGTCGTGGGGGTGAAACTGCGGGTCAGCGTATGAAAGTCCGACGTCTTCAGCTTCAAAACGACCGTGCGCGCCAGCCGGCCGTGCTCACCTTGCGCTTCCCGCTCGTGCGCGGCCCAGGTCTTCTCCGCCAGTCGATGGATATGGGGCGCAAGATCTTGCAGCGTGAGGTCGTGCTCAAAGGTGTCTTCGGCGGATACCTGCAAGGTCGGCCGGTCGGGCTGTACGGGATAGTCGTCGATACCGAGCGACAGCTCCCGCAGCCGCTGGCCCCAACGACCGAAGCGTTGTTCGAGTTCCGGTTCCGGTCGTAGACGCAGGTCCCCGACCGTGGCGATGCCCAGGGCGGCGAGCTTGGCCTCCATGACCTTACCTACCCCTGGCAGTCGGCCCACGGCTAGTGGAGCGAGGAACGCCTCGATCTGCTGCGGCCGGATGACGAATTGTCCATCGGGTTTGCGCCAGTCCGAGGCGATCTTGGCCAGGAACTTGTTGGGCGCTATACCAGCCGAGGCAGTGAGCTGGGTTTCCTCCCGAATCGCGGCGCGAATCGCTTCGGCCGTTGCCGTCGCAGAAGGCAGGCCGGTCCGGATGGTGGTGACGTCCAGATAAGCCTCGTCGAGCGACAGCGGCTCGATCAAGTCCGTGTGCCGCCCGAAGATCTCGCGGATTTGCCGGGACACGGCCTTGTAGCGCGTGAAATCCGGCGGCACGAAGATCGCCTGTGGGCATAGCCGTTCAGCCCGGATCGCCGGCATCGCCGAACGCACGCCGAAACGGCGCGCTTCATAGCTGGCCGCACAGACCACCGAGCGCGCCCCGCGCCACGCCACGACCACGGCCTTGCCGCGCAGCGAAGGGTCGTCACGCTGCTCCACCGACGCGTAGAACGCGTCCATGTCGACATGGATGATTTTTCGAGGGGCGCTGGGCACGGCTGGAACAACGATGGGCGGGTCCGTACAGTCAATCACGAAACCCGCCGCCGCGTGCACTCCTGGTCGTCGATCACTTGGTCAATGCCAGTCGGCCTGCAGAGCTTCGTCCACCACTTCGTTCTCGTAAGCGACGAAGCTATCGAGGTCGAGGGTGTCCAGGCGGAAGCGGTTGGCGGCGGTGAAGAACGCCATCAAGGATAGTATCCGCTGTGGATTGCGCGCCCATGGCGGCACATAGACCGCGCGAGCGATCAGGCCGCTTTGCAGGTAGGGCGACAGGTTGATCACGTCGGTGGTGGTCACGCGTCCGGCGAACAGCAGGGGCAGCATCTCGGCGCGGCCAGCCTGCAGCACCTTGCGGAAAAACACGTAGATGATCATGACGCCTTGCAGGTAGGCACTGTCCTTGGTGAAGCAGATGCGTCCATGCACATCGCCGCCGCGGAAGATGCGCGAGGCACTGCGGTAACTTTCGACGGGCGTTTGGCCTGCATCGAGAAAGCCGCGAAACACCTCGATAAAGTCCGCGCCATCCAGCGCGCGCTTGACCATGATGACCCGCAGTGCGACACGGCGCAGGCGATTCAGGTCGATCGAGCCGGTAATGATCTCGGAGAAGGTGGCCAGCCCTTCCTGTGCACGCGTGGTGCGTGGGGCACCCAGGCCGAGCGACTTCAGGTACGGCTGGTGTTTGCCGTTGAGCGCGGTGGCGGTGTGCACGAAGGCCTCGTGCTCGGTCAGTTGTTCTAGGTCGAGTTCGGAAAACAGCGCCGTCGAACGGAGATTGATGCTCTTGCTTCCGGCTGTGGCCTTGGACGGCAGCTCGGGGTTCAGCACCACGTCGACCTTGTCCTTATCGAAGAATTGGCCGAGCCGTTCGCGCAGCCGCTCGGCAAATACCTCGGCAGGAATATCCACCGGCACCGGCGGCACGCCTTCACGGCCGATCAGGTCATCGGTGATGTCCAGTACGTCCTGGGCGGCATCGACGGAGCTGGCGGTCTGGCCGGGATGAATCATGTCCGGACGTCCATACAGGATGGTGGAGCAGCGGGTGAATTCCTCCGTGCCTACGCCCATCAGCATCTGGGCCGCAATGAGGTAACTCCATGCGGTCTTGAACAACCAGTCACCGACCGGGTGGCCGCGATCTAGCTTCGCCATGATCGCCCTCAGGGCGCTCATTTCGTCGCTGAGATCCAGGTGCCGTAGTGGTGGTTGCGGCAGTACCGGATTGCCGCGCTCGTATCCCTGGAGAAAGGTCTCCTCCAAGTCGACTGGCCAGTCGATGGACTTCAGCACCTTGACCTTGCGGGCCGCGGCGATCAGTTCGCGGTCACATTCCAGGAATTTGCTCAGTACCTTGTCGTCTTCAGGCCGAACATCATTGGGGACGGTGCTCATGACGCCTCCAGGGGGATCGCCGGTCCATAGCGCTGGCCGACGTGAACGTGGCGGGGAGAAAGGCACTATGCACCCGTGCCGCTTAAGGGCGCGTCCGAAGAATTACTGTGGTGATGGAAATTGGCCCGTGAGACGACAGTCTCCGGGCGTTTGCCACGGACGCGCAGCAGGCGGGTCGGATGGATGGCCCTCGGTCATGGCGTGGTAGGACGAGCCTGGTGGCTGCCCGTTGGACAGGAGTCCCGTCCGCGATCAACGTGTTACAGCGCCATGTCGAAGTGGCTGCCGCACTCGGCTATCGTCCGTCCTTCGTATCGGATGTGAAGGAAGCCGTTCCGCACCATGACTGCCGAGACCTCTCCCGCCTATCTGCGCCGCCTGGGCACCTGGGACGCTGCCGCCATCGTGATCGGTGGCGTCATCGGTGCCGGTATCTTTCGCAGCGCCTCCACCGTGGCCGAACGCACATCGTCCGGCGCGCAGCTGCTGACACTGTGGGCAGTGGGCGGCCTGCTGACGCTGGCGGGAGTGCTCTGCTATGCCGAGCTGGGCGCGCGGCGCCCGCAGGCGGGTGGTGTCTACATCTACCTGCGTGAGGCGTTTGGTCAGCTGCCGGCGTTCCTGTTCGGCTGGACCATGGCGCTGATCAACTATCCCGGCAGCGTGGCGGCGGTGGCCACCACGTTTGCGGATTACTTCTGCGCAGCGATCGGCTTGCCACTGTTGTGGGTGAAACCGATAGCGGCGGGTGCCATCACCTTTATCGTGGGCGTGAACTTTTTCGGCGTCAAAGCCGGCGCGCGCATGCAGAACCTGTTCACCCTGCTCAAGCTCACGGCCATCACCTTGCTCGTTGTGGTCGGACTCGTACTGGCGCATGGGCAGCTGGGCTCGGTGCTCGCACCGGATACCACTCATGCCGTGCCACCCGGGGCGTTCCTCGGCGCCTTGCTGCCGGTGCTGTTCACCTATGGAGGCTTCCACTACCTCAACGATCTGGCCGGTGAGGTGCGTGAACCGCAGCGCACCTTGCCGCGAGCGCTGGGCCTGGGCCTGGGCGGCGTCGTGGTCTGCTACGTGCTGGTCAACTTCGCCTATCTGGCGGGCCTGGGCCACGCGGGCCTGGCTGCCAGCCAGGCGCCGGCTGCCGACCTGATGCGCAAGGTGTTCGGTGAGCAAGGCGCGCGCCTGATTGCCGTGGGCATTGCCTGCTCCACCTTTGGCTACTGCAGCATCGCGATCGCGGGTGGTGCGCGCGTGCTGCAGACGATGGGCGCGGACGGCATGTTCTTCCGCGCCGTGGGACGGATCGATGCGCGCTCGCGCGCACCGCAGATGGCGCTGGCCGTTCTTGGCGCGTGGGCCATCGTGCTGGTGCTGTCCGGAAGTTTCGGCCAGTTGCTCGACTACACTACGGTGGGCGAGTGGCTATCGCACGCCTTCGGCATCGCCACGCTGTTCTGGTATCGGCATCGCTTCAGGAATGAGCCCTCGCCGTACCGCGTGCCGTTCTATCCGCTGCTGCCGCTGTTGTTCGTTTGCACCGTATTGGGCGTGATCGTTGCCACGACGGTCCATCAGCCGGGTGATGCTGGCATCAGCCTGTTGCTGATCCTCGCGGGCGTGCCGGTGTACTACGGCTGGCGGGCGTGGCAAAGGAAGGGGGCGTGATTGCGTGATTTCTCACGGCAAGGCAGCCTTCAGTTGGTGCAGGCATACTGCCGCTATTTCCTTGTGCTTGAGTCGCCGATGAAACGGATTGCCATCGCCACGTCTTGCCTGCTTGCACTGGCAGCTTGTCATTCGGGCTCGGATACCGACCGGGCCGATCTTAGCCGCAGCACGCCGACCCCGGCGCCGGCCTCGCCCGCGGCGGCCACCAAGCCCACGACGCAAACCACGCTCGACCAGGTGCAGCGCGACGGCGCGCCCGTGACCGTGAGTGGCATGTCGCTGCAGAAATACACCTTCGAACCGTCGCCACAACCGCAGCTGGTGGTGTCGCTGACGCAGGGCGATTGGGACTGGTCGAAGGAAGGCGCGTTGCGTGTGGACATGCAGAACGCGATGCCTTGGGCGGTGACGCTCACGGTGGATGTCGACGGTGCCGATACGGGGCAGCATCTGCATGCCACGGTCGCCGTGCCGGCGGGTCCGCCACAAACGCTGGTGGTGCCGTTACATGCGACCTCGCCGCGGGCGATGGGCATGCAGGCAGGGCCGCCGATGCCTTACACGGCTGGCAACCAGCGCATTCTGCTGGCAACCACGGTGGAGGGCTCCATCGACCTGGCGCACGTGAAGGCCGTGCGTTTGGGCACGCCTTCGCCTACCGCACCGCAGACCCTGCTGTTCGGCAAGCTGGATACGTCCAGGGGCGAGCATGAACTGCGCGACGCCTATACCGGCATCGTCGATGCCTGGGGCCAGTACACGCGCGGGCAATGGCCAGGCAAGGTCGATTCCGACGATGCCCTACGAGGTCGGCATGGGAAGTCGGCGCAAGTGCCTGCCGCCACGCCGACGGCGCGCAAGGGCTTCGATCGCTACGGCGGCCGCACCGACATGCCGGCGTTCAAGGCAAGCGGCTGGTTTCGTGCGGAGCGGCGCGATGGCCGCTGGCAATTGGTGACGCCCGAAGGCCACGCGTTCTTCTCGTTGGGTGTGAATGTGGTCGACGATGACGGCGGTCGTACCTTTATCGAAGGCCGTGAGTTCATGTTCAAGGAACTGCCGCCCAACAGCGGTCGCTGGGCGCCGTTCTACGGTGCCGTCGACAAGCGGCAGGGCGAACAGGGCGCGTCAGCCGGCATCGGTTTCAACCACGGGCGCTGGTTTGATTTCTATTCCGCCAACCTGTTCCTGGCCGATGGCCGGCACTGGCGGCAGGCATGGCGCGTACGCACGCTCGATCGTCTGGAGAGCTGGGGCTTCAACACCTTGGGCAACTGGAGCGACGATGCGTTGACCCAGACGCACCACCTGGCTTACACGCATTCGATCAATATCTCCGGCGTGTTCGGCAACGTCTCCAGCGGCTACGACTACTGGGGCCGCATGCCCGATCCGTTCGATCCGCGCTTCGCGCAGGCGACCGAGGCGGCTGTGGCGCAGGCCACCAAGGAGGTCCGCGACGATCCCTGGCTGCTCGGCTACTTCGCCGACAACGAACTGGCCTGGGCCGGTCAGGGACCGCAGGGTCGCTGGGGCTTGGCGCAGGGCACCTTGCGTGGTGAAGCCCGCAGCCCTGCCAAGCAGGCTTTTATCGCTGCGTTGAAGAAGAAGTACAGCGACCCGTCGAAACTCGCCGCGGCATGGGGCATCACGCTGGCATCGTGGGATGCACTGGATGCCACCAATTTCGCCGCGCCGAATCCGGACGAGGCGCACCCGGCGATTGCCGACGACTACAGCGCGTGGCTGCGGCAATACGCGGACCAGTATTTCCGCACCGTGGCGCAGGCGATCCACAAGCACGACCCGCATCATCTGTTCCTCGGCGGCCGTTTTGCCGTGCACACGCCGGAAGCGGTGGCAGCGTGCGCCGAGTATTGCGACGTGGTCAGCTTCAACGCATACGCCGATGTGCCGGAACATGCCTTCGATGCCAGCGCCTTCGCCAAGCTCAACAAGCCCGCGCTGATCACCGAGTTCCACTTTGGTTCCGACGATCGCGGCTCGTTCGGCAAGGGCGTCGTGCCGGTGTGGAACGAGCAGCAGCGCGGCGAAGCCTATGCACGCTATATCGCGGCGGCGGTAGCCAATCCTTCCATCGTCGGCGCGCACTGGTTCCAGTACGTAGACCAGCCGGTGACGGGGCGTCTGCTCGATGGCGAGAACGCGCATATCGGCCTGGTGGCGATTACCGACAAGCCATTCCATGGTTTCGTGGAAGCGGTGCGCGAGGCTAATCGCAAGACGGGGTATTGATCTTTCTTTTCCCTCTCCCCTCCGGGGAGAGGGTAGGGTGAGGGGCCAATCTTGCGACGTCGCAAGCTAAAAGCCGGCTTCTTTTAAGACCTTCCTGCGAGCACCCGCCCCTCACCTCGGTCCTCTCCCCCAGGGGGAGAGGAAGAAAAGCATCAGCTCGCCAGGCTCGTCGCCGCCCCAAAGCTGATCGCCATGATCACTGCTACCGCCAAACACGCGCTGGTAGGGCGGATGCGGTGCGCGTCGATGCGGGGAATGAGTCGCCACAGCACCAGTACGCCGATCACCATGTCGACCACCAGCGCCCCACGCAGGAGCGCGGAGTTGAGCAGCGGCGCATAAGGTGGCTTCGTCAGCCCTTCATGCATCGCCACGCCAGTAACGAGCAACAGGCCGATCAGGTTCCACACCAGGCAGGCGAGGTAGGTGCGGTTGAAGACGACCGGGCAACGCTCGATCCAGCGCAGCACGGTCCACGCGACGAGGGCGAAGAACAGTGCGCCAATGCTGCTGTAGAGCACCCACCAGAGCAAGGTGCTGATCAGAGTAAGCAGAGTGGTCATGCAGATTCCTGTCTACGGAGTTCACCGTCGTCCCAGCGAAAGCTGGGACCCAGTGCCTTTAGGCTGAAGGCGCAGGATTCCGGCTTGCGCCGGAATGACGAGGGATAGCGTGACGGCTTAGATGCCGAAACGGCGCAGCAGCTTGTCCATCAGCCACGCCGGCCCCACCAGCAGGTAGGCCAGGTCGGTGAGAAAGCTCGGGCGGCGTCCTTCGATGAGGTGGCCCACGAACTGTCCGATCCACGCCGCTACGAACACGGCGAAGGCCAGCAGGCGTAGCGATGCCGGCCCCAGTTCGCGATAGGCCAGCTCGGTGAGCAGGGCGAATACCGCCAGCGCGATCAGCAAGGCAGAGCCCAGCCGGCGCGATTGCTTCCAGTACCAGGTAAACGCCAACACCAGCGCGCACACGGCCCAGAAGCCCGGACGACCGATCGACGACGGTACCGGAATGGTCCACATCATCGCGATCGCGCACCACAGGATCAGCGGCACGCAGATCCAGTGCAGCAGCCGGTTGGTCGGGTGTTGATGATCGGCACTGTAGCTGTCCAACCAGTGCCGCATGTCGCGCGCCGGCACGGGCGCGCTATCGTCTATAGGGGTCATGGCTCGGTGTGTCGCCGCTCAGTCGAGGGTAATGCCGGCGAGACGCTGGAGTGCCTCGGCGTACTTGGCGGACGTGCCGGCAATGACCTGGGCCGGAACGCTCGGACCGGGCGCCTGCTTGTTCCAGTCCAGCGTTTCCAGATAGTCGCGCACGAACTGCTTGTCGTAGCTCGGCGGGCTGATGCCGACGCGGTACTGGTCGGCCGGCCAGAAGCGCGAGGAATCCGGCGTCAGCATCTCGTCCATCACGTAGAGCTTGCCGTTCTCGTCGGTGCCGAACTCGAACTTCGTGTCGGCGATGATGATGCCGCGCTCGGCGGCATAGGCGGCGGCCCACTTGTAGATGGCCAGCGTCGCCTCGCGCACCTGTTCGGCGAGATCGGCGCCGACGGCAGCCGACGACGCGCGTCGAAACTCGATGTTCTCGTCGTGGTCACCGACGGCGGCCTTGGTCGACGGCGTGAAGATCGGCTCCGGCAGCTGTTCGGCCTGTTGCAGCCCGGCAGGCAGCTTGATGCCGCACAACGAGCCGGTCGCCTGATAGTCCTTCCAGCCGGAACCGATCAGGTAGCCGCGCGCAATCGCCTCGACCGGCACCGGCTTCAGGCGGCTCGCGACCACGCGCGCTTTTCGTACAGCTTCGAGGTCGGTGCCGGCGGCAACACGTCGCTCAGCGACGTGTTGCCAGCAAGTGATTCGGCACCAGGTGCGCGGTCTTGCCGAACCAGAAGTTCGAGATCTGCGTCAGCATCTCGCCCTTGCCGGGAATCGGGTCGGGCAGCACGACGTCGAATGCGCGACAGGCGGTCGCTGGCAACGATCAGCAGCTCGGTCGCCGAAGCGCATAGACGTCGCGCACTTTGCCGCGATGGATCAGCTCGAGGCCGGGCAGGTTCGATTGCAGCAGGGTGGTGGGCACGTTGTTTCGCTCCTGGGTGGCCGGCCTGGGCGCCCAGGACCGGAAACAAGGTGCCGGCTTCAAATCATGGGCCGGCGATCAAGCCGACTATTGTAGCGGGTGGCGTCTGTGCGGGAGGTGTCGCTGCGGCCAGTTGTCTCCCGGGCCCGGGCCCGCTGGCTGCTAGAATCGCGCGCTTTGGTCCAGAGCTTGCTCGCATGTTCCAGCTGTCCCGCGCCGTCGCTGTACCGCGCCCTTGGATCAAGGGAACGGGTCTGGCATCCATGCGCTTCGTCCTCGCCGCGGTGCTGGCCGTGGCCGCGGTCGGGCCCGCGTTCGCCTTGGCACCCGCCAAGCCCGCACGCCTGGGGTTGTGCGCAGCGTGTCACGGCGAAACGGGCATGGCGCAGATCCCCGGCGCGCCCAACCTGGCCGGACAGAAGCTCGACTACCTGCGCGAAGCGCTCAAGCAATACCGCGATGGCCGCCGCAACGCGCCGCTGATGCGTGCGGCGATCGGCCCGATCAGCGACGCGGATCTCGATGAACTGGCGCGCTGGTACAGCGCGCAGACGCCGCAACAACAAGGCACCCCATGAATTTCACCTGGACTCTGTGGTTGGCCCTGTTCGGGCTGATCTTCGGCCACGGCCTGCCCGGCGCCGTGGTCGGCGCCATTACCGGCTTCATTATCGACAGCCTGCGCCAGGGACAGCGGCGCCGGGTGACGCCCCAGGCCGGTGGCTACGTCAGCCCGCTGTTTGCCTTGCTGGGCGCGGTGGCGAAGTCCGATGGCCGTGTCTCCGAGGCGGAAATCGCCGTGGCCGAGCGCCTGATGCAGCGCATGGGCCTGGAGCAGGAACAGCGGAAAGTGGCCATCACTGCCTTCAACGCCGGCAAGCAGCCGGAGTTCGACGTCACCCCGGCCATCGAGGAGCTTCGGCGCTGGGTCGGCCTGCGTCGCGACCATGCCTTCCCGGTGCTCGATGTGGTGATCGAAACGGTGCTGGCCGAAGGCAACCCACCACCGGAGCAGATGGCGATCCTGCGCCAGTTGGCGTTCGCGCTGCGCATCAGCGACATGGAGCTGATGGCGCTGATGGCGATGAAGGGTTTTGCCTGGAACGCCACCGGCGGTTCGCGTGGCTATGGCAACCACGGTGGCGGTGGCTACGTGCCGCCCCAGCGCACGACACACGGCCCTGATCCCTACACCGTGCTGGGCATCGCGCGCAGCGTGGATGATCGCGGGGTCAAGCGCGCCTATCGCAAGCTGATCTCCGAGCATCACCCGGACCGTCTCGGCGACCTGCCCGAAGAGATGCGCAAGCGCGCCGAGTCGCGAGCCAGCGAGATCAACGCAGCCTACGAGCGGATCAAGGCCGAGCGCGGGTTCAAGTAGGACAGTTCAAATAAACTCAGCCATGACGTGTAGGAGCGCACCCTGTGCGCGACCGCAGCCAGCACGTAACCCCCCGGGTCGCGCACAGGGTGCGCTCCTACAGGAATAACGCCCATGTCCAAGCAAGCCAACGTCATCGCACCCTCCATCCTTTCCGCCGATTTCGCCCGGCTCGGTGAGGACACCACCAAGGCGCTGGCCGCCGGGGCGGACTGGGTCCATTTCGACGTGATGGACAACCACTACGTGCCCAACCTCACCATGGGCCCGATGGTGCTCAAGGCCTTGCGCGACTACGGCGTAACGGCGCCGATCGACGTGCACCTGATGGTGAAGCCGGTGGACCGCATCGTGCCGGACTTCGCCAAGGCCGGCGCCAGCCTGATCAGCTTTCATCCTGAGGCGAGCGAGCATGTCGACCGCACCATCGGCCTGATCAAGGATTCCGGTTGCCAGGCGGGCCTGGTGTTCAATCCGGCCACGCCGCTGGGCTGGCTGGACTACGTGATGGACAAGCTCGACTTGATCCTGCTGATGTCGGTCAACCCGGGCTTTGGCGGGCAGAAATTCATTCCCACGGCGCTGGACAAGCTGCGCGAGGTGCGTCGCCGCATCGACGAGAGCGGTCGCGCCATCCGGCTGGAAATCGACGGCGGCGTGACGGCAGCCAACATCGGCGAGATTGCAGCGGCTGGTGCGGATACCTTCGTAGCCGGTTCCGCCATCTTCAATGCGCCCGACTATCGCAGCGTGATCGAGACGATGCGCCAGAACCTGGCTGCTGTTAGCCCGTAACCGGTCGCGCACGGTTGGCGTAGTTTCTTCGAGACAAGAAAAATCCCGGCGCAGACCGCGCCGGGATAAGTATCGTCGGAACGACGTTTGAGGAGACCACACGGTGGAACACAAATCCACGGCAAGAATTCGTGACCACCGCAAGGTGTGACCGGGTTTGTTCGATTTGGTTCCCCATTCCCACGATCCCGCCGGACTGGCCTCTAAAAAGACCCCCGCCGGAGCGGGGGAGGAACGTAGCCCAGGGGGTAGGACGAAACGCTTAAAATGGCTGCCAGCCTGGATCCGCTTCATCGGCCCCGGCGGCGGGCGCACTTCCCTGCGCACCAGCCGCCTGCATGCCTTCCACGGCTACTGATAGGAAACGATCGTTCAGGTCGTCGGCGTGCATGCCTGCTCTTCTCAATGCAGGCTCATGACCAGCCCGAGCAGCAGCGCGCCCAGCGCCAGCACCACCCGTAGCGGCTCGAAACCCTGTAGTTCGGCGTTGGGATCGACGGGTGGTTGGCCGGTGGGACGCATGCTTCAGGACTCCTGTGTAGACGGCTCCATTTGGCTACCGGCCGGAGCAGCCCAGAAGGCCCTGAAGTGGCAGGATGCGGGCAAGATCGGGCCGTGACCTGACGGCGGCTTGGGATCTGCCTGGCGCCCCGGCTGCAACATGGCCGTGTGCCGACCACACATAGCAAATTGCTGGCAGAGGGTGTTGCCGGCTTGCGTGCCCGGCTCGCACCCTTCACGCTGCGCGCCATCGTCATGTTGGAGCAAGCCATGGGACGCAGTATCGCCATCGTCGAAGACGAGCCGCTGATCCGCGCGAACTACGTCGAAGCCTTGAACCGCTTCGGCTACGAGACGCGTGGCTACGGTTCGCGGCAGGAGGCCTCCAGTGCCTTTGGGATGCGCTTGCCCGAGTTGGTCATCATCGATATCGGACTGGGCGACGAGCCGGAGGGCGGCTTCGACCTGTGCCGCGAGTTGCGCGCGAAATCGTCCACGCTGCCGATCATCTTCCTCACGGCAAGGGATTCGGACTTCGACGTGATCTCCGGCCTGCGCCTGGGTGCCGACGATTACCTCAGCAAGGACACCAGCCTGCACCAGCTGGCGGCACGCATCGCAGCGCTGTTCCGTCGCATCGAGTCGCTGAAGGTGCCGACGTCCAGCGAGACGGTGATCGAACACGGCCCGCTCAAGCTGGAAGCCGAGCGCATGCGTATCACCTGGAACGGCGAGGAGATTCCACTGACCGTCACCGAGTTCTGGATGGTGCATACGCTGGTGCGCTTCCCCGGCCACGTGAAGAATCGCGACCAGCTGATGCGCGAAGCCGAACTGGTGGTGGACGACGCCACCATCACCTCGCACATCAAGCGCATCCGCAAGAAGTTCATCGCCGTGGCGCCGGAGTTCGACGCCATCGAGACCGTGCATGGTGTGGGTTACAGGTGGAAGCCGTAATGAAGTATGGGTTGGGTTTGATGAGTCTGTTGCTGTTGGCAGGAGCGACGCATGCCGCCGGTGCCGCTAATGACAAGGCCGTGTTGGTGTATGGCCAGTTGGGTGGCGTGGCGCCGGGTTGGTCCATCCATACCGAGCTACCCGACGGCTGGACGCAGGATTGCTGCGTGTATGCGAAAGCCATCGGCGTGAACCTGGTGCTGTACAAGGGTGACTGGACGGGCGAGCCGGATCGCGTGATGGTGCTGAACGTCTGGCCGAGCAAACTGGCAACGCTCGATGCCGAGCTGCAGGAGGACCGCAAGCATTACCTGCAGCTTGATCCGGCCGGCAAGGTCAGTGCGTTTCCCCTGGCCAATGCCGGCATGCCCTGCCAAGGCGTGTTGTACGAGGGTAACGATCACAAGGACGACGCCGTGGTGTTCTGCGATCCGGGCAAGGCCAGCGGCATTCGGCTGAGCTGGTCGATGACGCTGGCGCACGATGATGCGAGTCGGCAGGACCTGTTCTCGCTGTTCAAGCGCGTGGTGGAACAGTCGCGCTACATGGCCTATCAGCCTCCGAAGGATGCCAACGACAAGGCTACGCGGCATTAAGCCAGTGCGTTCCGCTTTCGGTATCGTCGCGCCATGACCCTGCGCCGCAAACTGCTGCTCGTCGCCCTGTGCACCCTGGCGCTGCCGGTGGCGGGCTGGTTATACGTGCGGCAGATGGAAACGCTGTTGCGCGAAGGCCAGGCACAGGCGCTTACCGCGTCGGCGCGCGCGATGGCGCGCAGCCTGGTCGTTACCGATGCACCGTTGCCGCCCGCCGAACCCGGCTGGTACGTGCAACAGGCCGTCAATCCGATCACGGTGGATGGCTATGGCGATGACTGGGCGCCGCTGACGCCATGGAGCCAGTCGCTGGACAAGCGCGGCAAGCTGCTGCTCGCCGAGGATGCCGACTGGCTTTATCTCTACGCCGACGTGCGTAGTGCGCATCGCACGCGCGCCGACGCCGGCGATCCCAATGCCTTGATGGCCGATCATCTGGTGCTGAGCCTCGGCAAGGGCGATCAGTCGCGCCGCTACCTGCTGGCGAGCGCGGCACCGGGACAGTTGACGGCGCGGCCGCTCGATCCAGCCGGTGGCCGGCTTGCCGGAGCTGATCACGGCGCAGTGGCAGGAAGACGGCAGCGGTTACCACGTGGAGTTGCGCCTGCCGCGCAGTCTGGCGCTCGACCAGCTGGGACTGTCCGTTTACGACGCGGCCGCGGGTGGCGATCCGCAGGCGGTGCAGAGCCGGCCGTTGGTGGCGTATTCGCCGGTGCTTTCCAAGGAACTTTCGCAGCTCGCGCTCGACGGCGTGCAGGCGCGCGTGCTGGCGCCACAAGGTTGGTTGCTGGCGCAGACGGGGCATCTCACCACGCCAGCGGCGGCGCCGGGCGACCAGCCGGGCTGGTTCGCCGCCTTGGTGTATCGCTCGCTGTTGGCTGACCAGGTGGGCGACGCCGAGCCCTGGACGCAGGATGTGCCGCGACTTGACGCCACCGAGGTACAGAAAGCCAGCAAGGGCACGCCCGCCACGGTGTGGCGACAGGGTGAGGCGCGCGGCAGTGTCGTATTGGCGGCCGCGGTGCCGATCGAGCGTGACGACCAGGTGCGCGGCGTGCTGCTGCTGGAGCAATCCAGTCGCGCGGTGCCGCTGCTGGCCAATCGTGCGCTGCTGGGTCTGCTGTTGACCAGCTTCAGCGTGCTGCTGGTGGCGGGTGCGATCCTGTTGATATTCGCCACACGCTTGAGCCTTCGACTGGGTCGATTGCGCGATGCGGCCGAGCGTGCGCAATTGAATGATGGACGTCTGGAAGGTCCTTTCCCGATGACCGGTGCCGAAGACGAGATCGGCGACCTGGCCCGAAGCTTCGAGCGACTATTCGACGTGGTTGGTGGTTATACGGATTACCTGCGTACGCTGGCGTCCAAGCTGTCGCATGAGTTGAACACGCCGCTGGCGATCGTGAAGTCTTCACTCGACAATCTCGAGCACACCTTGCAGGCGCAGCACGCCATGCCCCCCGACGCGCAACCCTACCTGGCGCGTGCACGCGATGGCGTGGCGCGGCTGGGCGCGCTGGTACGGGCCATGAGCGAGGCGAGCCGGATGGAGCGGGCGATTGCCGCCGCCGAGCCCGAGGATGTCGACCTGGTCGAAGTCGTGCGTGGTTGCAGCGAAGCCTACCGCCCGTTGGCGGGTACGCGACGGCTTGAGTGCGTGCTGCCCGATGGCCCGCTGTATCTCCACTGCGCGCCGGAGCTGATCGCGCAGGCGCTGGACAAGCTGTTCGACAACGCGTTGTCGTTCACGCCAGAGCGTGGCTGGCTGCGCCTGAGCCTGCGCGCGCAGGGAGATGGCGCGGAGATCGAGGTGGCGAACCAGGGGCAGCCCTTGCCGGCGGCGATGCACGGCCGCTTGTTCGACTCACTGGTGAGCCTGCGCGACAAGGCCACGCCGGGCGATGCGCCGCATCTGGGGCTGGGGCTTTACGTCGTGCGACTGGTCGCCGAGCGACACGGTGGTGTGGCGATAGCGCGCAATCTCGATGATGGCAGTGGCGTAGCGTTCACCCTGCAATTGCATGGCATGCCACGACAGCGACTGTAGCAGCGCACCCTGTGCGTGATCACGGCGTTACCGCTGGGCAGGCTTTTCACTCGGGCCATCCTTGGCCCTCGCCCTGCGGGGAGCTGGCGCTGTGCAAACCGGCAGTCCTGCCGGTTTGTCACTCGGGCCATCCTTGGCCCTCGCCCTGCAGGCAGCTTGCGCTGCGCAAACCGGCAGTCCTGCCGGTTTGTCGCGCACAGGTTTGTCGCGCACAGGGTGCGCTCCTACACAGTGCTATTTCATTTCGCCCAGCGTCCACCCATCCGCGCCAGGCAACACGGCAATCTGCCGAATGGTCGTGGCGGCACAGTCGCCCGGCTTGGCCGTGCATGGCGCGAGGGTGATGCGCAGGTGTTGGTCGTCGATAAGGTCGAAGGCCGTAAGTTGAGTCGTGGCCGGACTGGCAGCCACTTCCAGAGCGGTGCCGATGAAGACGCCATTGCGGAATACGTAAAGCTGCAGCGCGCTCGGCTGGCACTGCTCATCCACCGATACGGCGGCCTCGGCGACATAGGTGTCTCCTTTGCGTTGCGCTCGCCCGGTGAGGATGCGTTGGCCGGTAAGCAGGAAACGGTCTTCGTCGTTCTTTGGCGTGGCAGCCTGGGCCTTGCACTGCGCTGGCGACTCCGGCGCGGTCATGCGTTCAGTGGGCGCCATGGGCTTCAGTGGTCGTGCGACATAGGCGTGCGCCACCGCCGCGGCCGCCGGTGCAGGCTGTTCCATCCACAGGAAGAGCGCCGTTGCACTCAGAATCAACGCGGCCACCGCATACACCCGTCCGCGCAGCAGTGGGCGGCGATAGAGGAAGAGCAGGGCGCCTAGCGCTATCAGGGTTGTCACGGGTGCCAGCGAGCGCCAGAACATCGCGAGCAGGCCGAGTAGCGCAGCCATCACGGCAAAGCGGGAGAGCGGGCCCGTGGCAGCAAGCGGCTCACTCGGTGGAGAGGGCGGCAGAGGCGATGGCTCATCCCGCTGAGGGTCGAGCTCAGGTAGGGGAGGAGGCAGGTGGTGGGACGTTTCTGTTGCCGTTGCCTGGGTGAAGTCATCCGGCGCGTTGGCGGTCGCGGCTAGCGGGGGCGGTAGCGGTGCTTCGTTGGCGACGGGCTGCCAGGCAAACCATTGCTGCCCGCCGTCGTGGCACCACTGGTCGCCCGGCAGGGCATAGCGGGCCAGCGCGGCCTCGGGAATCGGGCCACACACTTGCTGCCCGCGTCGCAGCCAGACCAGCGCCTCGCTATCGGGCAGGGACTCGGCCTCCACGCCCAGGGCGCGCAGCTGGGCCACCTGGGCGTCGGCGGCGGCGGGGTCGAGGCCGCGGCGGATGATCAACGGAGCGCGCTCGAACACGCGTTCGCGAAAACCACTCATTTCCATGCCGAATGCGGCGGCCAGGCGCGCGTGTACGGTGGTGGGGTCCTGCCCATCGAGCAGGCGGCCGGAAAGTACCAGGCAACGGTGGTCCATATCCTTCGATTTCCCCTGCGGCGCCGCAATGTGCACCGATCTCGCAAGGGTAGGTGTGTAGCGCCGGGCGGACAAGTCACTGTGCAGACTTCGGTTCGGCGCGGTGCTGCCCCTACAATGGCCATTCAAGCTTGGCCATCCGGACTCCCCCACGTGATCTCCAGAGAAGAATTCGACACACTGGCAACGCAGGGTCATACCCGCATTCCGCTGGTGCGAGAGGTGTTTTCCGACCTCGATACGCCGTTGTCGGTCTACCTGAAACTGGCCGACGGCCCGTATACCTTCCTGTTCGAATCGGTCGAGGGCGGTGCTACCTGGGGGCGCTATTCCATCATCGGCCTGCCGGCGAAGCGCGTCTACCGGCTGCGCGGGCACGAGCTGGAAGTGGAAGATGCCGGCGAAGTGACTGAGCGTCGCCACGTGGAAGATCCGCTGGGCGAGATCGAGAAGCTCCGCCAGCAATACGACGTGCCGCGCCTGCCGCAGCTGCCGGCGTTCAGCGGCGGCCTGGTCGGCTATTTCGGTTTCGAGACGATCGGCTATATCGAACCGCGCCTGGCGCGCTGGGATCGCGCCGATGAGTTGGATACGCCCGATGTGTTGCTGATGCTCGCCGAGGAAGTGGCGGTCTTCGACAATCTCAAGGGACGCCTGTACCTGATCGTGCATGCCGATCCGTCGCAGCCCCACGCCTATGCCGAAGCGCAGCGCCGCCTGGACGCGCTGGTTTATCGCTTGCGCCAGAGTGGCGTGTCCTATCCCCAGCTCAACCAGTCGACGGCGCTGGACGAGAGCGATTTCAAGTCCTCCTTCACCAAGGAGGAGTTCGAGGCCATGGTGGAACGCGCGAAGGAATACATCCGTGCGGGCGATATTTTCCAGGTGGTGCCGTCGCAGCGATTGAGCGTGGGTTTCAACGCACGCCCCGTCGATGTCTATCGCGCGCTGCGCGCGTTGAATCCGTCGCCCTATATGTACTTCGTCGATCTCGGCGCCACGCAGATCGTCGGCTCGTCGCCGGAAATCCTGGCGCGCTTGAAGGACGGCAAGGTCGTGGTCCGTCCGCTGGCCGGCACGCGCAAGCGTGGCGCCACGGAGGAAGAGGACCTGGCACTCGAAGCCGAGCTGCTGGCCGATCCGAAGGAGCGTGCCGAGCACGTCATGCTGATTGATCTTGGCCGCAACGATATCGGCCGCATCAGCGAGACCGGCAGCGTGGAAGTCAGCGAGTCCTTCGCGGTCGAGCGCTATTCGCATGTGATGCACATCGTCTCGCAGGTGCAAGGCAGTGTGCGTCCCGGTATCGGCTATATGGATGTGCTCAAGGCCACGTTCCCGGCTGGCACGCTTAGCGGGGCGCCGAAGATCCGCGCGCTGGAAATCATCCAGGAACTGGAGCCGTACAAGCGGAACATCTATGCCGGCGCGATCGGCTGGATCGGCTGGTGGGGTGATGCGGATACGGCCATTGCCATCCGCACCGCGGTGATCCAGGGTGGCCGTCTGCATGTGCAGGCCGGTGCCGGCATCGTCTATGACTCCGATCCCGCTTCCGAGTGGGAGGAGACCATGAACAAAGGTCGCGCGCTATTCCGCGCCGTTGCGCAGGCGGCGAAAGGGCTGTGAGCATGCGTCGGCACGCGGTGTTGCCTTGTGTCCTGGGGCTGACCGGCAGCTTGCTCGTCACGCCCGTGCCGGCACGCACACCCGATGCGCCTACGGTTTGGCGTGACGATTTCACTTCGCGCGTGGAAGTGCTGGCGCTCTTGCAGTCGCTCAACGCCGATTTATTGAGTCACCCAAGCGCCACGCTGACCTTGGAGCGCTGGTGCGGGTCGCATCATCTGGCGGCCGAAGCCACGGTCGTGGCCGAGCGCGTGCGCGGTGTGGACAAGCCGCTGCCGGAAGGTGCACGCGAGCAGCTCGGCATCGGTCCGGACGAATCCGTACGCTACCGTCGCGTGCAACTCGCCTGCGGTGGCCATGTGCTATCCGAGGCGGATAACTGGTATGTGCCGAGCCGACTCACTGATTCGATGAATCACGAGCTCGACAGCACCGACACGCCGTTCGGCAAAGTGGTGCAGCCGCTGCACTTCCGCCGGCAGACATTGGCTGCCGATCTATTGTGGTCACCGTTGCCGCAAGGCTGGGAGATCGGTGCGCCTTTACCGCCATCGCATACCGACGTGCTGGAGATTCCGCATTTCTTGCTGCAGCACCGAGCGGTGCTGTACGACCAGGCAAACCGCCCTTTCAGCCTGGTGGTGGAGAGTTACACCTCAAACTTGCTGGCCTTTCCTCCGCTAACCC
Organism: uncultured Gammaproteobacteria bacterium; assembly: GCA_963765335.1. Lineage (GTDB taxonomy): Bacteria > Pseudomonadota > Gammaproteobacteria > Xanthomonadales > Rhodanobacteraceae > Dyella. Next base: position 268,764 of record CAVXWA010000015.1, read on the forward strand.
TGGGCGATCGTCCTTAGCTCGGGCGATCCTTCGCTGCGGAAGGTCGCGGAGAGCGCGCTCGATCCGTGCGAGCGCGTGAAGAATTTTCAGACTTCTCCGATATTCCAAGTCGTTGGTGGCGACTACCCTTCTAGGCTCTGAGCTCGCATTTTGATAGGCGGGCTCAGCCCGACGGGGAAAGGAAGCCCGCATGGCTGTCACACATATCGAATACACCGTGTCCAGGCACGAGCGTCATGGCTGGATCATTCTGCGCAATGGGCTCCCGCTATGCCGGCGGCAGAAACTGCTTCTTGCCGTGAGTTTCGCCACCCATCTGGCCGAACGCGAGTCGATCCTCCTGTTAGGGGCGGCGCGTGTTTCCATTGCTCAAATTGACGTTTAAGCGGAAGCCTCTGGGCCGCGCCCATCGCGCGTCATGACGGCCGATGACGTGGCCATTCATTGCACTGGCACGTCGTAGATCGTGTCCGTCGCGGGTCCCGGCGTCAGCGTGTAGTGCCACCATTCCATGGCGTAATTGCGGAAACCCTGGTGCTCCATCGCGTCGCGGAGGAGGGTGCGGTTGGCGTGCTGGGCGGGCGTGGCCTGTGGCGAGTCCGTATTCGCCAGTGGGCCGAAGAAATCAAAGCCCGTGCCCATGTCCAGCGGTGCGCAACGCGTATCGCTGGCATCGCATTGGAGCAGGGTCAGATCCGCTGTAGCGCCACGGCTATGCCCTGACACGGGCGCGATGTAGTCACCGAGCAGCTTGCTCTTGTCCAGATCGGGATAATGCGCGGCCTTGGTGTGCTGGTCGGAAAGGTCGGATGCCCAGCGCACAAAATGCTTCACCGCGCGTGCCGGTCGGTAACAGTCGAACAACTGCAGCCGCAAATGCCGTGGGCGCAAGTCATGTTCGACGCGGGCGAGTGCTTCAGCCGCGGGTCGCACAAGGAAGCATTTCGCTGCGAGATAGCCGTCCACAGGCGTGCCAACGAAGTTGTCGCTGCCGGCGTACTTGATGTCTTCGGCGATGTCCGGCACCAGCTCGCGGATATCGACCAGGCCTGCCTGATCGGGTGTCCTGGCCGTCGAAAGCACCGGCGGCGAGTCCGCGGCTGCATGGTTGGCCATCAGCATGGCGGTCAAGGCCGTGCAAATCCGCAGAGATCTGCACACACCCATGCTTCGCATGCGTGAAGTCGGCGCATTGGGTGGCTTCTCTCCATGGGACCTTGCCACGCTGCTGCCAACTGTCTGGGCTAGCGTAAAGGAGCCGCCCGGAGCACAGAACACTTTCATGCCGTCTCCCTTTCGTATTGTGCGGGCATCGTACAAGCTTGGCGCTGCATGTGGTGCATGGTGGCATCGTGTAGCGGGGAAGGAGCAGCATCCGGCACGATGGAGCGATATCCTCTGCATCAGGTTCAGCCTCTCCGTGCCCGTGCTTGGCTAGTCGTAAGGGATCCTCATGCGATTGCTTCATGCTGCAACATTGCTTCTCGTCGCTTCCTTGGTCGCCTCTCCGACGCGGGCATACAACGGAGGTGGCCAGCTTCCGGCACCACCCTCGGGCGTCATCGGCATAGACAGCGAAATCGATGCTTACCCCGGACTTCTGGGTTCATCAGCTCGCCGAACCTGATCGCGTGCTTCTCGGCGCGGACGCCATCGCGACTCAAAATGCGCGGCTTTTCCAGCTTGATCCGTCCATGCGCGATCTGCGGACGCTGCCGACAATGCTGATGCGCGCGCAGGTCGTGGATTGGATCAAGAACATCTCCGAGCTGCCCAAGCAACCGCTGTACGACGAGAAGGGCGAGCGCGTTCCTGTTGACCTGCTTCAGCAGGTCAGCGACCGGCTCGCGCTCGATGACGTGCCGGTGGAGCAACGTACGCGCTACGGGCTGGTCGCTGCGTCGTGCCGCGTTGCGCAGTTTCCCGACCGACCTGCGGGTCTTCACTTCCGCCGACGACAGCGATATCGATCGTTTCCAGGAGACGGCCGAGTTCCCCGGTACGCCGGTGGTTATTGCCCATGAAAGCAGCGATGGCCAATGGTTGTTCGTGCTCAGCTCGCGTTATGCGGCGTGGACGCGCAAGGACAACGTGGCCGAGGGTTCCGCCGAACAGGTGTTCGGTTATGCGGGACGGCTGCCGCGACGCGTGGTAACGGGCGCGCGGGCGGAGACGGTTTATTCACCCGAGCAACCGGGCGTGTCGCAACTGCAGCTCGATATGGGAGTTGCCGTACCCGTGCTGGCCGATCATGCCGCCGACCAGCCAGTCAATGGCGAGTCGCCCTATACCTCGCACGTGGTCGAACTGCCAATACGGACGGCCAGCGGCATGCTTGGCTTCTCGCCTGCGCTGATCCAACGCCACGCCGATACCGCCGCGGATTATTTGCCGCTCACCGAAGCCAACATCCTGCATCAGGCCTTCAAGTTCCTGGGTGAGCGCTATGGTTGGGGGCATGCCTACGACGGACGGGATTGCAGCGGTTTCGTGGCGGACGTCTATCGCAGCATGGGCGTGCAGATGCCGCGCGATACCAGCAGGCAGGCCGTCAGCCCGGCGCTGACGCATCAGGTGTTCACCGGCAAGGATCGCCACGACGTCCGCATGAAGGCGGTCAACGCGTTGCAGGTGGGCGACCTGGTCTACATACCGGGTCACGTGATGATGGTGATTGGCCAGCGTGCGGGAGAGCCGTACGTCATCCACGACACCACGGGCATCAGTTATCGCGATGACAGTGGGGCGCTGCGCGAGGTCAAGCTCAATGCGGTGTCGGTGACGCCGTTGCTGCCGCTCATGCTGGACAGCAAGCACTCTTATGTGGACAGCATGACCAGCATCGTGCGCATCCGGCCCTGAGCCACCGAGGTCTACCCATATCGGACGTATTGAGGCAGGCTGGGGGCATAGATTCCTCTTCCTTCCAATGCGACCTCGCATGCCTCACACCCATCGCCGTTGCGGATTCCGTCGACTCCTGGCTTGCGCCATCGCTATCGTAGCGCTCGTCGGCAGCGCCATCGTTCTGGCTACCGACGGTAACGCTGGCTGGCGCGATTCGCGCCAGATGGTGCTGGTGGAGATTCCCGACTGGAACACGGATCACGGCGTATTGCGCACTTACCAACGCACAGGCGATACGTGGCATCAGGTTGCCAGCGCGCAGCCTGTAACCATTGGGCATGCGGGTGCCGCGTGGGGTCTGGGTCTCAACGATGCTCAGACGGAGGGCCCGCAGAAACAGGAGGGCGATGGTCGCAGCGCCGCTGGCGTATATCGCATTGGCGAAGCGTTCGGCTATGCATCGAAGACCGATACGCAGCTGCCGTATCGCGCACTGCAGGTGTCCGACTACTGCATGGATGTGAGCGGTTCGCCGTACTACAACCGCATCGTCGATACCCGCGAGGTGGGCGAGCAGGCCGTCGCCGGTTCCAGCGAGCCGATGCGGCGCGACCTGCATCTCAACGGCGACCAGCTCTACAAGGTCGGCTTCGTCATCGAACACAACGACCAGGGGCGCGAAAAGGCGGGTAGCTGCATCTTTGCCCACGTGTGGAAATCGCCCATGGACGCCACCGCCGGCTGCACCGCGATGCCGGAGTCGGTGATGCGCCAGTTGCTGGCGTGGTTGAAGCCGGAGGATCATCCGGTCTTCGTGCTTTTGCCGCACAACGAGTACACCCGCTTGCAGTTGGCATGGCATCTGCCCGCGCTGGATCATCAGCCCTGAACGTGGCTCCGAGGCCATTACATGCTGCAGCGCGGCGCTGCTTTGAGCACAATGCACCTCCAGCCACCGCATGACCGCCGCCGGGCGGTACTCCAGTCAGGCGGCAAAAGCACCTCGTCTTGCGGTTAATTGTTGCTTTTAATCAATAAGTTGGCCTTTTTATGCTGCTGATGATCGATAACTACGACAGCTTCACCTTCAACCTCGTGCAGTACCTCGGCGAGCTGGGACAGGAGGTGAAAGTGGTGCGTAACGACGCGCTGGACGTGGCCGGCATCCGCGCGCTGCGGCCTACCCACATCATGATTTCGCCGGGGCCGGGCACGCCGGACGATTCGGGCGTGTCGCTGGACGTGCTAGGCGAACTGGCCGGGGAAATGCCGGTGTTCGGCGTATGCCTCGGCCACCAGGCGATTGGCCAGGTCTTCGGCGGCAAGGTGATTCGCGCCAAGCAGATCATGCATGGCAAGACCTCGCCGGTACGCCATCGCGGCAAGGGCGTGTTTGCCGGTTTGCCCGATCCGTTCGAGGCCACGCGCTATCACTCGCTGGTGGTGGAGCAAAGCTCGCTGCCCGATTGTCTCGAAGTCACCGCGTGGACGGAAAATCCTGATGGGTCGATCGACGAAATCATGGGGCTGCGCCACAAGACGCTTGAACGTCGAAGGCGTGCAGTTCCATCCCGAGTCGATCCTGACCCAGTACGGCCATGACCTGTTGCGCAATTTCCTCGGCCTGCCGTTGAAGCTGGCTGCATGAACAGCTCAGCCATCATCCAGCCCGTCGGTCGCCGCGTGACGATTACGCCGCAGGAGGCGCTGCAGCGCACGATCGAGCATCGCGAGATCTTCCACGACGAGATGATCGAGCTGATGCGTCAGATCATGCGCGGTGAAGTGAGCCCGCTGATGACCGCAGCCATCATCACCGGCCTGCGCGTGAAGAAGGAAACCGTAGGCGAGATCACCGGCGCGGCGCGCGTGATGCGTGAGCTGTCGACCAAGGTGGAACTCCCGGCGCACGAACATTTCATCGACATCGTCGGCACCGGCGGCGATGGTGCATCGAGCTTCAATATCTCCACGACATCGATGTTCGTGGCCGCTGCGGCCGGCGCGCGCATTGCCAAGCATGGTGGTCGCAGCGTGTCGTCCAAGTCGGGCAGCGCGGATGTGCTCGAGGCGCTCGGCGCCGCCATCGACCTGCCGCCAGCACAGGTGGCGCAATGCATGCACGAAACCGGCATCGGCTTCATGTTTGCACCCAATCATCATCCCGCGATGAAGGTGGTGGCGCCGGTGCGCAAGGAAATGGGCGTGCGCACGCTGTTCAACATCCTTGGTCCGCTGACGAATCCGGCGGGTGCGCCCAACATCCTGATGGGGGTGTTCCACCCGGACCTGGTGGGCATCCAGGTGCGCGTACTGCAGGCACTCGGCGCGAAACATGCACTAGTTGTGTGGGGGCGCGACGGTATGGACGAAATTTCGCTGGGTGCTGCGACGCTGGTGGGCGAACTGCGCGACGGCGAAGTGCGTGAATACGAGGTGGAGCCGGAGGATTTCGGCCTTGCCATGGCGTCCAGCCGCAACCTGCGGGTGGAGAATGCGCAGGAGTCGCGCGCTATGCTGCTGGAGGCATTGGAAGGCCGTGGCGGCGTGCCGCACGATATCGTTTGTCTCAATGCAGGTGCGGCGCTTTACGCTGCCAATGTGGTGGATTCCATTGCGGCCGGCATTGAGCTGGCCCGTGCAACCATCGCCAGTGGCGCCGCCCGTGCGAAAATGGATGCCTTCGTGGCAGCGACACGGCGTCTTGCGGATAAGCACTGACGCTCTTGCCACGTTTCACGCAATGACTGACCAGGCTGCCGACATGACCGACATCCTTCAACGTATTTTGACGCGCAAGACCGAAGAGGTCGCCGAGCGCAGCGCCAAGCTCCCCTTGATCGAGCTGTCCTCGCGCGTGGTGGATCTTCCGGAGACGCGCGGCTTTGCTGCGGCCATCGAGGCCAAGATCGACGCTGGCCTGCCTGCCGTGATCGCCGAGGTGAAGCGTGCGAGTCCGAGCAAGGGCGTGATCCGCCCCGATTTCGATCCCGCTGCGATTGCTCGCAGCTACGAAGCGGGTGGTGCGGCTTGTCTCTCCGTGCTGACCGATCGCGACTTTTTCCATGGTTGCGAGGATTTCCTGCAACAGGCGCGTGCGGCCTGTTCGTTGCCCGTGCTGCGCAAGGATTTCGTGATCGATCCGTATCAGGTGTATGAGGCGCGCGTGATCGGCGCCGACTGCATCCTGCTGATCGTCGCCGCGCTCAGCGATGGCGCCCTGCTGGAATTGTCGATGCTCGCGGCCGAGCTCGACATGGACGTGTTGTGCGAAGTGCACGATGCCGAAGAGCTGGAGCGCGCACTGGCCTTGCCCGTGCCGCTTATCGGCGTCAACAACCGTAATCTGCGCACCTTCCACACGTCGCTCGAGACATCGCTGGAGCTGCAGCAGTTGATGGAATACGACCGCATCCTGGTCAGCGAGTCGGGTATTCATACATCCGACGATGTGACCCTGCTGCGTGATGCCGGCGTCAACGCGTTCCTGGTCGGCGAGGCGTTCATGCGCGCGGATGATCCGGGCAGCGAGCTCAAGCGCCTGTTCGACGGCAAGTAAGTGATGGCGACAGTAGAAAAAGAGTTCGTGCCGGATGCTGCGGAGGTGGCCGCGTCCGCACCGCGCACCGTGCTGTTCGATTTCGATGGCGTACTGATTCACGGCGACGCGTTTTCCCTGTTCATGCGCGAGTGCTACGAGCGCTCCTTGCTGCGCAAGCTGGCCGCCGTGTTGGCCTTGCCGTGGATCGCCCTGGTGCTGCCGTTTTCGCGCAAGCAGGCGGCGCGTTCGCTGGTCCATGTGGGCTTGCTGGGTTTGAACGAGCGACGTTACCAGGTGGCGGCACAGGCGTTCGCTGCCGGCCTTGTGCGGCGTCCGCGCCAGTTCAGCCGCGACGGCTTGCGTGCCTTGCGCCGTCATCAGGCCGAGGGCGACCGCGTCATCGTGGTGACGGGCTGTGAGCACGTGCTGGTCAGCCATATCCTCGATCAGCTCGGACTGGCCGACATCGAAGTGCTGGCCTCGCAACTGCGCCCTGGCATCCTGGGCATGCGCGTGAAGCTGCACAATTTAGGGCGGCGCAAACTCGTCCAACTGGGCGCGATAGGCGTGAAAGAGTGGCATGTCGCCTACAGCGATTCGCTGGTGGACGTGCCGATGCTCAAGCCGGCCGGCCAGGCGGTGCTGGTCAATGGCACGCCGACGCTGTGCAAGAAGATGGAAAAGGCGCTGGGGCGCACCATTACCCGGGTGGACTGGTTCTAAAGACCCACCCCGCCGCGGGGCTTGTGCCGTTGTCGCCAGGCAATTACGTTAGTGCTAACGCAATTGCCTGATGGGTTCTTTCATGTACCTCGCATCCCTCGGTGAACTGGCGCTTGGCAGTCGGCTCAAGGCGCTCAGCGATCATTTCTACGCGGCGGCCGACGAGGTCTATCGCCGCTGCGGAGCACCCATCGAATCGCGCTGGTTCCCGGTGCTGCGCTACCTGTGGGAGCACGGTGCGACCACGGTCAGCGATGTCGCCATGGCCATCGGCCAGACCCATTCCGCCGTGAGCCAACTCGCTGACAAGCTGGTGCGCGCCGGCCTGGTGAAGCGGCGCAAGGACGCACGGGACGGCCGCCGCAGTTTGCTGGTGCTGACGGAAAAGGGGCGTGGCGCACTGACCTCGCTCGGCCCTGTGTGGGTCGCGATCAGGCGCGGGGCGATGGCTTCGCTGGGTCAGGATGGCCTGACCTTGCTGGCCGCGCTGGCGGCCTGCGAAAAGGCTTTGCAGGAACGTCCCGTGGTGGCGTCCATCCTGGCCGAGCATGCCGCACTCAGCGCAGCGGAACTGGAGATCATCTCCTACGAACCGGCCCTGAAGGAACACTTCTATCGCCTCAACGCAGCATGGCTGGAGCGGTATTTCCGCCTGGAAGATATCGATCGCGTCGTACTCGGCGACCCCGAGCGCTACGTGCTGAAGCCCGGCGGCGCCATCTTCTTCGCCCAGCTGGGCGGTGAAGTCATTGGCACCTGCGCGCTGTTGCACGAATCGCCAGGCGTCTATGAGCTCTCGAAGATGGGTGTGGATGAAGCATTCCGCGGCCTTGGGGCCGGACGCCGCTTGCTGGATGCGGCCATTGCCGAATTCCATCGGCGCAAGGGCAGGGAACTATTCCTGGAGTCCAACAGCCGCCTGAAGACCGCACTGCGCATGTACGAACAGGCGGGCTTCGTCATGCAGGCGTCCGTACGGCCCGGCTCGCACTACGAGCGGGCCGACGTTTACATGGTCTACGAGAAGAAGCCCTCCGGGCCGCACCCGCTGGGGCGGGGTGCGGCGAGACGAACCAAGCTCACCGGTTAGCGGGTGCCACGCACCACGATGGTCTTGCCCGCTACGTCGATCATGCCTTGCTCTTCGAGCTGCTTGAGCACGCGGCCGACCATTTCGCGCGAGCAGCCGACGATGCGGCTGACTTCCTGGCGCGAGATGCGGATCTGCGTGCCTTCCGGGTGCGTCATGGCATCCGGCTCCTGGCTGAGGTCCAGCAGCGTCTTGGAAATGCGATTGGTCACGTCCATGAACGCCATGCGGCTGACCTGGCGCGAGGTGCGCAGCAGACGATTGGTCAGCTGGGAGCCGATCGCGAACAGGATCTTCGGGCATTCGTCGCGCAACGGACCTTCCATCAGCTGGAACAGGCGTTCGTAGCTGATCTCGGCCATCTCGCAGGCGGTGCGGGTGCGCACCATCGACTCGCGCTGCGCCTGTTCGACGAACAAGCCCATCTCGCCGATGAACTGGCCGCGGCTCAGGTAGGCCAGGATCAGTTCGCGGCCCTGCTCGTCCTCGGTACACACGGCAAGTGAGCCGTCGATGATGTAGTACAAGGTGTTGGCCGGATCGCCCGGGCGGATGATGGCGGTCTTGCCTGGATAACGGCGCCGGTGGCAAAGGGCCAGAAAACGCTCCATGGATGCCGGGTCCGGTGCAAAGTTGGCTGGCGCCTGGGAACGTTCAAAAGCTTGCTGTAGCTGATATTTAAGTTGCGCCACGATGTGTCCCGTAGATTATGGTCCGAGGCCCGCGAGCGGCCACCGGGGTGTCCAATCCATCCCCCTCCGGGCATTATGGCAAACTAACTTGACCTGCCGAAGGTTCAGTTTTTCTTTTTTTTGCCGCATACTTCACGGTCTTTCGGACGCGATCCCCTTGTCGCGCTCCGGTCACAAGGGTCGTGGAAGCTTCAGGCTTTCGCGTCGAATTATCCAGCGGGGACCCTTGTCGCTAACCCGCCTCTGCTGCTGGCCGTACGTCCCGGTCATGGAGAGCCGTTGTGGTGAAACCACTTCCGCGCCTGCGGCTGCAGGGTTTCAACAACCTGACCAAGGCGCTCAGCTTCAACATCTACGACATTTGCTACGCAGTGTCCGAGGAACAGCGCCAACGCTACATCGAGTACATCGACGAGCAGTACGACTCCGACCGTCTGACCCAGATCCTGACCGACGTGGCCGAGATCATCGGCGCCAACATCCTCAACATCGCGCGCCAGGATTACGATCCGCAGGGCGCGTCGGTGACGATCCTGATCTCCGAGCAGCCGATCGTCGAGAAGCTCGGCCACGACATCATTTCCGATGCCGTGGTCGCGCATCTGGACAAGAGCCACATCACGGTCCACACGTATCCGGAAACGCATCCGCACAACGGCATCGCGACGTTCCGCGCGGACATCGACGTGGCGACCTGCGGCGTCATCTCGCCGCTGAAGGCGCTGAACTACCTGATCGACAGCTTCGAGTCGGACATCGTCATCGATGGACTACCGCGTGCGCGGCTTCACGCGCGACGTGAAGGGCAAGAAGCACTTACATCGATCACCGCATCAACTCGATCCAGGAATACCTGGCCAAGCACATCCGCCAGAAGTACGAGATGTTCGACGTGAACGTGTATCAGGAAAACATCTTCCACACGAAGATGCACGTCAAGGATTTCGACCTCGATACGTATCTGTTCGAGGCGCATGCCGACGATCTCTCGTTCAAGGAGCGCCAGCGCATCGAGTCGCTGCTGCAAGCGCGAGATCGAGGAACTGTTCCACGGCCGCAACCTGATGTGACCGATCTGGCGCAAGCCGAAAAAAACCCGCCGAAAGGCGGGTTTTTTGTGCCTACCGCTCACCCCCTGTAGGAGCGCACCCAGTGCGCGAAAAGCCTACGAAGGGAAGACGGCGCAAGCCCGATCGCGCACTGGGTGCGCTCCTACAGGGCGGCCCCGGGCTTAAATGCGGTACGCCACCGCCTTCATCACCATCGAACTCAGGTGCATAAGCCCGGGAATGGGGAACGGCAGGTCGATGCCGCCGCGCAGCTTGGCCTCGTGCGCGTGGCGCACCTCGTCGGCCTGCATCTGCATGAGGATCGCGCGTGAGCGCTCGTCCTGCGCCGGCAGCTTATCCAGGTGCTCCTCAAGATGTGCTTCCACCTGGCGCTCCGTCTCGACGACAAAACCCAGGCTCACCGGATCGCCCGCCAGTGCGGCGGCTGCGCCGATCACGTAACTGCCTGCGTACCACAGTGGATTGAGCAGGCTGGGGCGGCTGTCCAGTTCCTTCAGGCGCTCCGTGCACCAGGCTAGATGGTCAGTTTCCTCGTCAGCCGCATGTTGCAGATGAGCGCGGTTTTCCTCGCTGCGCGCCAGCGCGGCCTGGCCGTCATACAGCGCCTGAGCGCAAACCTCGCCAGTGTGATTGATGCGCATCAGGCCGGCGGCGTGGCGACGCTCGGAGTCGTCCATATCGGATTCGTCGAAGGCCTCGGCCGGTGACGCGCGTCCGGCTTCTGGCGAGCCGGCCACGGTTTCCAGGGCGCGTTCGATGCCAGCCAGCAGTCGGTCGAGCGGGGAGAGCGTGCGTGCGTTCATGGCAATGCCTCTACGTAATCAATTGCTGTGCGAGCAAGGTCAGCGGGTGCAGGTGCGGCCAGTGGCGACCGCTTTTGTCCATACCCGCAGCCAAATGAAGGCGGCAACCGATATTGGACGATAACAACTGCTGCGGCGCCAGGCTGGCGATCTGTTCCAGCGTATCGTCGCGCAGGCGCGCGGCGCGCAGCGGAAACTCCAGCATGTGCGAACCGGCGGCGCCACAGCAGTGCGGTGGACGTGGCACCGGCTGCACTTCCAGCTCCGGCACTTGGCGCAGCAGACCTAGCAAGGCCGATTCGCTGCGTGCCACGTTGACCTGCGTGCATGGCAAATGCAGGGCAACACGTCGGGCCAGGGGCTGAAAGCGCAACTCATCCGCGCGCGCGCAGAGCAGGGTGACCGGGTCCGCTACCGTGACGCCGGGCAGGGCGCGTCTTAGCGTGCCCAGGCAGCCTGGCGTGATCGACACCAGTGATTGGGCTCCTGCTGCCTGCCACGCGTCGCGTACTCGCTGTGCGGCGCGCTCGGCGCCCTGTGCTTCGCCGCCGTGCAGATCGATGGCGCCACAGCAGAATGAGGGCAGCAGGGAAACACGATAGCCAGCCGCGCGCAGCAATGTGATGGCGGCCCGCTGGGCTTGGGCATCCTCGACGCTGGCGACACAACCTGGAAACAGCGCGACGCCTGGTTGCGCCGACGGCGCATCGGCCGGGGACGCTGGCAGGGCAGCCTCATTCGACTCATCCGGCAGCGTGCCCAGCAAGGCGCGCCACGCCGATGCGGGCGGCAGTCGTTCCGCAAGGCGCCGTTTCCAGCGAGCGAGCCCGGGCATGGCGGCGAAACGGCTCGCGAACTGTAATAAGGCGGGTCGCTTGATCAGCGCCAGTAGCAGTCGCGGTCGACCCGGTGCAGGCCCCAGCAGGGCGCGCGTTTCCACCAGCAGCTCGCCATACTGCACGTTGGCCGGGCAGACCCGTTCGCAGTTCAGGCAACCCAGGCAATGATCCAGGTGTTCCCGCAGCGCTGCCGTGGGTTCCACCTCGCCCCGAGCCAGCGCAGCTGCGATGGCGATGCGACCCCGCGGCGACTCCGCTTCGTTGCCGTCCAGGGCGTAGGTAGGGCATACCGGCAGGCAAAGTCCACACTGAACGCACTGGTCTGCCAACGAGGCGATGCGTAGGGGGGGCTTTTCATCAGGCATGTTGATCATGCTATCATCGCCAGCTCGCAGCCCGCCGGTCGGTGGGCTTGCGCGATTGATGAAAACTCCGTTATCATCTCGCGCCTTTGTTCCACCGATTACGTGTACCGCCCTGGTGGCGGCAGACTAGGTATTCTGAAATGAAAACGTTCAGCGCCAAGCCGGAAAGCGTCAAGCGCGATTGGTTCGTGATCGACGCAACGGACAAGACGCTCGGTCGTCTGTGCGACCGAGATCGCCCGCCGTCTGCGCGGCAAGCACAAGCCCGACTTCACTCCGCACGTCGACACTGGCGATTATATCGTCGTGGTCAACGCGGAGAAGGTTGCCGTCACTGGCGACAAGCTGGACGACAAGATGTACCACCGCTTCACCGGCTACGTCGGCAACCTGAAGACCATGACGTCTCAAGGACCTGCTCGCCACGCATCCGGAGCGCGTCATCGAAATCGCCGTCAAGGGCATGCTGCCGAAGAATCCGCTCGGCCGCGCGATGTACCGCAAGCTCAAGGTGTACGCCGGTGCCGAACATCCGCATACCGCCCAGCAGCCGCAGGCGCTGGACACTCTAACGCTCGGAAGATTCGCATCATGGCGAATCTCAGCAAAATTACGGCACCGGCCGCCGCAAGACCTCCGCCGCCCGCGTGTTCCTGCGCAAGGGCAAGGGCAGCATCATCGTCAACGGCAAGACCGCTCGACCAGTTCTTCGGTCGCGAGACCTCGCGCATGATCGTGCGCCAGCCGCTCGAGCTGATCCAGAGCTACCGACAAGTTCGACGTCAACGTCACCGTCGAAGGCGGCGGCATCACCGGCCAGGCCGGCGCGATCCGTCTCGGCATCGCCCGCGCACTGGTCGAGTACGACGAAACGCTGAAGTCGCCGCTGCGCAAGGCCGGCTTCATGACCCGCGACGCCCGCGAGGTCGAGCGCAAGAAGGTCGGTCTGCACAAGGCCCGCCGCGCTACGCAGTTCTCGAAGCGCTAATCACGCTTCGACGCGTACGGTGCATCAAGTCAGAGCGCGACCGCTCCGCCGGGTTTTGGGAGATCGTCTAACGGTAGGACAACGGACTCTGACTCCGTTTATCTAGGTTCGAATCCTAGTCTCCCAGCCAAAATAAAAAGCCCGCCTTTATGGCGGGCTTTTTATTTTGGCTGGGACATGGGAGACGAGCCTAGGTTGCGGCAAAAAAATAATCGTCAGGCCCGCGTGGCTCGCCGCACGGGATGTTCCGCAATTAATCGCGGAAAATACGCAAGCTCATGATCTTGCGGAATATTTTTATTGTGATGAATCTCACAAATCTCACCGAATCTCACCAAGACTGACAGATTTCTTACAGCTCAAGCGTAGTCTTGGCTTGCCGCACCGGTGCTCATCCGGGTTAGTCGTTGGGGAGGCGGCAGCATCTCTTAGCGTTGGTCTTCAGGCACCGCCGTCCGCGCCAGGTGCGTTGGCGAGCTGCGTCTTGCTGGACCTTTCCGAAGTCATTGGGAGGAAGCGACGTGAGATTGAATACGGTATGCACGCGCGGTCAAAAGACCGCGAGAACGCTGTTGACACTATTGGCCGTGGGAATAGGAGCCACCTTTGCGGCGCACGCCGATGCCGCCACCATCGGGCTGTTGTCTAAGCCGCTGGTATCGCACCCGGCAAACGATAATGACCGCGTCAGCGTGGAAGGCAACGTATCGCCCTACGCCACGGCGGAAAACGATCGTGGTCTTGCGCAGGACGGCCTTACGCTGGAGCACATGCAGTTGCTGCTCAAGCGCCCAGCCGACCGCGAAGCGGCGCTACAGAAATTCATGCAGGACCAGCAGACCCCAGGTTCGCCGAACTACCGCAAGTGGCTCTCTGCGGATGAATTTGGCCAGCAGTACGGTGTATCGCAGCTGGACATCGATGCGGTCACCAGCTGGCTGACGTCGCATGGCTTCACCGTCAACCGCGTGTATCCCAGTGGGACGATGATCGATTTCTCGGGTAATGCCGGTGCCGTTCGCCGCGCGTTCAATACCGAGATCCATCACCTGCGCGTGGCCGATGTCGACCATATTTCCAATATGTCCGATCCGCAGATTCCGGCCGCCTTCGCCCCGGTGGTCGCCGGCGTGGTCTCGCTCAACGATTTCCGCCCGCATACCAACAGCAAGCCGCGCGCGGACTACACCTTCACCAGCAGCGGCAGCACTTACCAGGCGGTGGTGCCAGCCGATCTGGCGAAGATCTACAACTTCACTCCGCTGTTCAATGCAGGCATCAACGGCGCCGGCCAGACCATCGTGCTCATCGAAGACACTAATGTGTACTCGACGGCGGACATCACCACCTTCCGGTCGACCTTTGGTCTGCCGGCTGCCACCTTCACCCAGGTTCATCCGGGCAGTTGTACCAACCCGGGCGTGATCACAGGTAACGATGGCGAAGCCGAACTGGATGTGGAGTGGGCAGGTGCTGCGGCACCGGGTGCGACCCTGGAACTTGCCTCGTGTGCGGATACGTCCACGACGTTTGGTGGACTGATCGCGATCCAAAACCTCATCAACGCTTCCGGTACGCCGCCGGCGATCATGAGTGTGAGTTACGGCGAGTGCGAGGCGGAGAACGGCGCCACCGCGAATGCGGCCTACATTTCCACCTATCAGCAGGCAGCTGCCGAGGGCGTATCGGTGTATGTCTCCTCCGGTGACGAAGGTGCTGCCAGTTGCGATGCCAACCAGGCGAGGGCCACCCATGGCATCGGCGTGAGTGGTTTTGCGTCAACGCCATATAACGTGGCGGTAGGCGGTACGGACTTCGGCGATACCTACGCCGGTACCAACAGCACGTACTGGAGCGCCACCAACGGCTCTACCTACGGCTCGGCGCTGTCGTATATCAATGAAATCCCGTGGAACGACTCGTGCGCCAGCGTGCTGATCAGCGGCAAGAGTGGCTACAGCACACCGTATGGCACCAGCGGCTTCTGCAACAGCGCCACGGGCAAGCAGTACTACCTCACCACGGCATCGGGCAGTGGCGGTCCCAGCGGCTGCGCCAGCGGCAAGGCCAGCACCACCGGTGTGGTGGGCGGAACCTGCGTGGGTACCGCCAAGCCGTCGTGGCAGTCGGGCTTCCTCGGTAACCCGGCAGACGGCGTGCGTGATATTCCGGACGTCTCGCTGTTCGCGGCGAATGGCGTGTGGGGTCACTACTACGTCTACTGCTACACCAACACGGCAGGCGGCGGTGTGGCCTGTACGGGGGCGCCGAGTGCTTGGGCTGGTGCGGGTGGTACCTCGTTTGCCTCGCCGATCATGGCGGGCATCCAGGCATTGGTGAACCAGAAGATCGGTGCCAGCGTGGGCAACCCGAACCCGACGTTGTACTCGCTGGCCAAAACCGAGTACGGCACCAGCGGCAGCACCTCGTGCAATTCCAGCAATGGCAATGGCGTGGGTAGCGCTTGCGTGTTCTACGACGTCACCCAGGGCGATATGGACGTGAACTGCACGGGCACGCACAACTGCTATCGTCCTTCGGGCACGAACGGCGTGCTGTCGACTTCCAGCTCCAGCTATTTGAAGGCCTATGGCACGGGCACGGGCTGGGACTTCGCGACCGGCATCGGCACGGTCAACGCTGCCAACCTGGTCAACGCCTGGCCATAAGCGTTATTTGACGTGTTGAAGTAAAAACGCCTCCCGCTAGCGCGGGAGGCGTTTTCTTTTCCGCGCGTCGAGCGGCGCGCGAGTAGGCGCGTCGCATGGCGCGATCACATGACGCGATCACCGACCAGTACCACGTCCGCCGGGCGGCGTGCAAACAGCCCCACGGCGACGATACCCGGAAGCTGGTTGAGGTCGTTTTCCAGCGCGACCGGATCGACGATCTGCCAACCATGCACATCGATGATCCAGTTGCCGTTGTCGGTCACCACGCCGTCGCGCCACACCGGCTGGCCGCCGCGCTTGACGATCTCGCGACCGATCAGGCTGCGTGCCATCGGGATCACCTCGATTGGCACTGGGAACTTGCCGAGCAGGTCCACCTGCTTGCTGGAATCGATGATGCAGATGAACTTCTCGCTTGCTTCGGCCACGATCTTTTCGCGCGTCAGTGCAGCGCCGCCGCCCTTGATCAGCCGCTTGTGCGTATCGCACTCGTCCGCGCCGTCCACGTACAGGCTGAGCGGACCGGTGGCATTGAGGTCGAGCACCGGGATGCCGAGGCGCTTGAGGTGCGCGGTGGACTGCTCCGAGCTGGACACGGCGCCCTGGATGCGGTCTTTCAGGTCGGCCAGCGCATCGATGAAGTAGGCGACGGTGGAGCCGGTGCCGACGCCGACAATGGCGCCGTCCTCGACGTAGCGGATGGCGGCTTCGCCGGCCTGGCGTTTTTCGTTGGCGTTGCTCATGTCATGCGTCCCGATGAGTGAGAGTTATTCCATGCCCAGGATGTGGCGCCATTCGGCGGCTTCCACGGGCATCACGGAGAGGCGGTTGCCCTTGCGCACCAGCGCCATCTCGGCCAAGGCCGGTTCCGACTGCAGTTCCTTCAGCGGAATGGTGCGCTTGAGCTTCTTGACGAACTTCACGTCCACCAGCATCCAGCGCGGATTGTCGCGCGAGCTGGCGGCATCGAAGTACTTGCTCTTGGGATCGAACTGGCTGGGGTCGGGGTAGGCATCGGTGGCCACTTCGGCGACGCCGACAATGCCCGGCTCGGCGCAATTGGAGTGATAGAAGAACACCTTGTCACCCACGCTGCATGCCATCGCGCATGAAGTTGCGCGCCTGGTAGTTGCGCACGCCGTCCCAGGCTTCCTGGCCCTTGCGCTTCAGGTCATCGATGGAAAACGCATCCGGTTCGGATTTCATCAGCCAGTAATGCGTCTTGGCGGTCATGCGCGGGCTTCTCCATCCTCGCCGGAGGCGTGGCAATCAATCAGTTCGAGATCGGTGGCGATGAAGTCGAGCGGCACGTCCCATGCCTCGGCGTCGATCTGCGGCAGTTCCTGGAACGCATAACCGATGCCGACCAGCAGTGGCTCGGTGGGCCGAACCTGTTCACGAAGGAAGCCGAAGCCGCGGTCGTAATAGCCGCCACCCGTACCCAGGCGGTTACCCTGGCGGTCGAACGCCAGCAACGGCACCAGCACCAGGTCGAGCTGGAACGGTTCCAGCAGCTCCTTCGGCTCGACCGGTTCAGGAATCCCGTAGCGATTGGGTTGCACGTCGTCGCCGGCTTGCCAGGGAGCGAAGCGCAGGCGGTGGTTGGGGCCGATCACCGGCAACAGGAACTGTTGGCCGCGGGTGGCCAGTGGCGGAATGACCAGATTGAGCGGCAGCTCGCCATGGGAGGCCCAGTAACCGGCAACGCGTGCATCCGTGAGGTATTCAGGAAGCTGTTCGAGGCTGCGGCGCAGCCCCTGCGCGGCGGCAATACGCTGAGGCGGCTTGAGCGCGCGGCGCTGTTCGGCGAGTTGCTGACGTAGTTCGCGTCGCTGGGCGGTGGCGTCCATTCGCGTCTCCAAAAGAGCCTGTTGCATATCTTTTCATAGTTCGCGTTGTTCACCTGTGCCCGCCAGGGAGCGGGGCGTGGCGTAATACACGTCCTCGTTCTTCCTTGGTTGGCGGGCAAACAGCTCCCGGCGCGAACCATGAAAAGATATGCAACAGGCTCTGCAAGCTCGCGAACCCGCGGCGAGCGGCCCTGGGCCGTACGGCGCCAAACGGCGCCGTACGGCTGGGGAATGAGGTGGCGTTAACCGCGATGCCGCTGCCCACCGAACGACCTTGATCCACGATGGATCAGGTGGGAGGGCTTACAAGGTCTCGAGGCTTTCCGCACGCGGCGGACATGCACAACAACCAATGAAAAACCGACCCGGGGCCGTATTTAGGAACAAGGCAAATGTAAGAGTGTGCTGGCGCACACCGCAGAAAACGCCGAGGTCTATTTTAGTTGGGTGTCGAGGGCAGCTTCAAGCTTGCGTCGCAACGCGGCCAATCCTTCAGTCACGCCCTGGTCACTGCCAGTGTGCGTTTTTTTCAGTGCGAGGAACTCGTGCGTCACGCTGATAGCGGCCAACACGGCCAGGCGATCGAAACCTGGCGCCTTGGCGTTGGCACGAAGCTCGCGCATCTTGCGATCGAGGTAGGCTGCTGATTCCAGCAAACCCTCGCGCTCTTCCGGCGAGCAGGCGATCAGGAATTCGCGATCGACGAGTCGCAGTGCGACCGGTTCGTTAGGAGTGCTCACGCTGCTCTCAGCCATTGTTCTCAAGCGCCTTCAGTCGCTGGATCATCGCTTCGACGCGGCTGCGCGCCTGCTCGTTGCGCGCCATCAGGCCTGCCCGTTCATTCGCCAGCTGTTCCTGGCTATGGCGCAGGCTGCGGTTTTCCTCGGTGAGCCGGCGCACGACATCGAGCAGGCGATCGAGTTGCTCGCCTATGGCAGCAAGCTCTTGCTTGACGGGATCTGGCTTGACGGATTCGGGCGCGCTCATGGGCCGAAACTATAGCAGGAGGCCTACCGAAAACAGCAGGCTGCGTACGGTTTCGTGAGGGGCTGCATTAAACTCCCGGCTTGCCCGCAAAGGAGTGACGCCATGAGCGCAAATGAGCCGATTGGCTACGACGAACTGGACGATGCTGTCGTCCGCATGCAGCTGGGTACCGAAGCCAGCGACCTGCATGGTTCGCTGTGCGGCTTCCTGGCTGGCGGCGGGCGCGTTGGCAAGCAGCCGCTGATCGAGACGCTGCATCTGGACGCCGAGGGCTTCACGCCTTCGGTGCCGGCCCAGGCCGTGCTCGACCGCTTGGTCAAGCAGACCGAGGCCGAACTGGCCGATCCTGAGCTGGGTTTCGAGCCGCTGTTGCCGGCCGATGACCGTCCACTGCCAGAGCGTGCCGAGGCGCTGGTCGAGTGGTGCCGCGGGTTCCTGGGCGGGTTCGGCCTGGCTGGGGCCGAGGCGCACGGCAAGTTGTCGGACGAGGCCGAGGAAATCCTGCGCGACCTGGGCACGATTGCCGCCTCATCGTTCGACTTCGGCGAAGAAGGCGAGGACGAGGACGCGCTGATCGAGGTGCATGAATTCGTCCGCGTGGGCGCCATGCTGCTGTTCGCCGAATGCGCCGGCCGCAACAAGCCTGGCAGCGAAACCGTGCATTGAACATCTCGGCCGAGGAATTCGCCCGCCGTCGTCGCCAGCTGATGCGCATGGCTGGTGAGGATGCGGTGTTGCTGATTGCCGCCGCACCGGAGCGCGTGCGCAATGCGGACGCCAATTGGCCGTACCGGCAGGATTCGGACCTGCACTATCTGTCTGGTTTTCCCGAGCCCGCTGCGGTGCTCGCCTTGCTGCCCGGGCGCAAGCACGGCGAAGCCGTGTTGTTCTGCCGCGAACGCGACGAGGAACACGAGCGCTGGCATGGCGAGTCCATCGGCACCGATCGCGCAGTCAGCGAACACGGCATGGATGATGCGTTTCCGATTGACGATATCGACGACATTTTGCCCGGCATGATCGAGGGCAGGGCGCGCGTCTACTGTCATTTCGGGCGCGAGCCGGAGTTCGATGCGCAGCTGTTGGGCTGGATGCGCCGCCTGCGTCAGTTGCGCGGCGGTGGCGTGGTACCCAAGGAGTTCGTGGCGCTCGGACATCTGCTGCACGACTTGCGCCTGTACAAATCGCGCGGCGAACTGAAGCTGATGCGCAGCTCCGCATCGATTGCCGCCGATGCGCACCTGGCCGCCATGCGCGCCGCCGTTGCCGGCCGGCAGGAATACGAGGTTGAGGCTGAGATCTTGCGCGTGCTGCGCAGCCGCGGCGCGGTGCCGGCGTTTCCGCCCATCGTGGCCGGTGGCGTCAACGCCTGCGTGATGCACTACACCGCCAATCGTGCGTCGCTGCGAGCGGGCGATCTGCTATTGGTGGACGCGGGTGCGGAAGTGGATTGCTATGCGTCCGATATTTCGCGCACGTTTCCGATCAGCGGTCGCTACAGCCGGGAGCAGCGTGCGCTGTACGAAGTGGTCCTGGCCGCCCAGCTCGCGGCCATCGACGAAGTGTTGCCGGGCCGCCCTTTCAGTGCCGCGCATGAGGTGGCGGTGCGGGTGATCGCCGAAGGACTTTGCGCGCTGGGACTGCTCAAGGGCGATGCGGATAGCGCGATCGCCGAAGGTAGCTACAAGCGTTTCTTCCCCGCCAAGACCGGCCACTGGCTGGGTCTGGATGTCCATGACGTGGGCGACTATCGGGTGGACGGCGAGCCGCGTTTGCTCGAGCCGGGCATGGTGGTGACGGTGGAGCCCGGCATCTATGTGCCGCCGGGCGATGCCAGCGTGGCTGAGCGTTGGCGCGGCATTGGCATTCGTATCGAAGACGACGTCGCGGTCACGCGTGATGGCAACGAGGTGCTTACTGCTGGCGTACCGAAAGACGCCGACGAGATCGAAGCCCTGCTCGCGTCACGCTGAGCAGGGCCGTCATCCGAGTCAGTGACGCGTATCGCGAGGCTGCACTTCCCTGAGTCGATGCGCTTCATCCGTCGCATCGACCTCGTACCACATGGCGTTAAGTATCGCGAACGCACAGGCGAGGCCAAGGCCGAGTATCCAAGTGAAATACCACATGGCGTCGTCTCCCTATCAGTAAGTGTGGCCAGACTGGCGGATGTGCTCCAGCGTCACGCGCCCGCGCAAGACGTGGAACACCCAGCTGGTGTACGCGATGATGATCGGCATGAAGACGAGGGCAGCGCCCAGCATCAATTCCAAGGTGCCGCGGCTCGATGATGCGTCCCAGACGGTGAGGCTGGAGCGCGGATCGAGGCTCGACGGCATCAGAAACGGAAACAGCGCAAAGCCCGCCGACAGAATGGTTCCAGCGACCATCACGCTGCTGCACAGGAAGGCGCCCAGCCCGCGCTTTGCCACACTGAGCTGCACGCCGATCGCGCCGAGCAACCCGAGCACTGGCGCCGCCCAGAACCACGGGTATTGCATATAGCTGGCGAACCAGCTGCTGCCATGCGCCACTTCCTTGTACAGCGGGTTGGAAGGGCCATCCATCACGACCGGACCCACGATGGCGAAGCCCGTCACGCCGTAGGCAAGCCAGATGCCGGCCACGACGTAGAGCACGGCATAGGCCAAGGTGGCCCAGCGTGCGATACGCGCAGCGCGTTCGGCGATGACATCGTCGGCCTTGTATGCGGCCCAGCAGGCGCCATGGGCAAGCAGCATGCTCAGCGACACGAGGCCGGCGAGCAGCGCGAACGGACGCAGCAGCTCGAAGAAGCCGCCATCGTAGGTCATGCGCAGATTGTCGTCGAAGCGGAACGGCACGCCCAGGAACAGGTTGCCGAACGCCACGCCGGAAATCAGCATCGCCACGACGCCCGACAGCATCAGCACCCAATCCCACACGTTGCGCCAGCGCGCGTCGTGGACCTTGTTGCGGAAGTTGAAGCCCACGGGCCGCACGATGAAGGCGAGCAAGACCAGGAGAATCGCGAAGTAGAAGCCGGAGAACGACACGGCGTAGAGCATCGGCCAGGCCGCGAACACCGCGCCGCCGCCGAGGATGAACCACACCTGGTTGCCCTCCCAGATCGGCTCGATGGTTTCGAGCAGCACCCGGCGTTCGTCGTCGGTGCGAGCCAGCACGCGCAGCAGTGCGGCGATACCGAAGTCGAAGCCGTCCATGATCGCGAAGCCGATCAGCAGGATGCCGAGCAGGAGCCACCAGATCACGCGCAGGGTTTCGTAGTCGAACATGGCGTTCTCCTCAGGCCTGGGTCGGAATGGCGTTAGCGGCCGGAGCCGGGGAGGGTTGGCCCGGCGGCCACATGCCGAGCCCATCCGGACCCTTGCGGGCGTACTTGACCATCAGCATCACGTCGACCACCGCCAGCGCGGTGTAGAAGAGCACGAAGCCGCCGAGTGAGGTCCACACCTGGCCGGCCGTCACGCGACGACACGCCCAGCGCCGTCGGCAGGACGCCTTCGATCGCCCAGGGTTGGCGGCCGTATTCGGCGACGATCCAGCCCAGCTCGGCTGCGAGCCACGGCAGCGGCAGGCTGTACAGCGCGAGCGCGCAGGTACCAGCGGTGCCTTGTCGAGCTCGCGCTTGCAGGCCAGCCAGAACGAGATAGGCGAACAGCGCGATGAACTAGAAGCCGCAGGCGACCATGATGCGGAACGACCAGAACAGCACCGGCACGTTGGGAATCGTGCTGTCGGCGGCCCTCTCGATGTCTTCCGGCGTGGCCGCGTGGATCGTCCATGTAGCGCTTGAGCAGCAGCGCGTAGCCGAGATCCTTGTCATGTGCGGCGAGTATCGCCTTGGCCTGCGCGTCGTTGCGGTCCGCGCGCAGCATCAGCATCGCGTCATAGGCGATGATGCCCTGGTCGATCCTGCTCTTGGCGTCGTCGACGAGATCGTTGATGCCGGGAATCGGCTCGTCGATGCGAGTGCGTGCCGATCAGGCCCATCACCCACGGAATGCGGAACGCGAAATGCGTCTTGCGTTCGGCGACATCGGGGAAGCCGAACACGGTGAATGAAGCCGGCGGCGGCTCGGTTTCCCACATCGCCTCGATCGCGGCCAGCTTCATCTTCTGGTTTTCGGAGACGGTGTAGCCCGATTCGTCGCCCAGCACCACGACCCAAAGCGAGGCGGCAAGGCCGAAGCTCGCCGCCACCGTCATCGAGCGCTTGGCGAAATCGACGTTGCGTCCGCGCAGCAGGTACCAGGCGCTGATCGACAGCACGAACATCGAGCCGAGCACGTAACCGGCGCTGACGGTGTGCACGAACTTCGCCTGCGCCACCGGGTTGAAGAGCACCTCGCTGAACGACGTGACTTCCATGCGCATCGTCTCGAGGTTGAAGGCCGAGCCGACCGGGTTCTGCATCCAGCCGTTGGCGATCAGGATCCACAGCGCCGAAAGGTTGGTGCCGAGCGCAAGGAACCAGGTCACGATCAGATGCTTGACGCGCGAAACGCGGTCCCAGCCGAAGAAGAACAGGCCGACGAACGTCGCCTCGAGGAAGAACGCCATCAGGCCTTCGATCGCGAGCGGCGTGCCGAACATGTCGCCGACGTAGTGCGCGTAGTAGGCCCAGTTCGTGCCGAACTGGAATTCCATCGTGACGCCGGTGGCGACGCCCATCGCGAAGTTGATGCCGAACAGGATGCCCCAGAACTGGGTCATGCGCTTCCAGATTTCGCGTCCGGTCATCACGTAGACCGCTCTCCATGATCGCGAGCATCCACGACCAGGCCCAGCGTGAGCGGGACGAACAGGAAGTGATAGAGCGCGGTCAGCGCGAACTGCAGGCGCGAGAGCGAGACGACATCGGCGTCGATGATCATGGGCTGTCTGCGCGTGAGGTGGATGATGCGGATGCCGGTGCGAGCAGATGCTCGATGGCGGCTGGACGAGTGTCGGGTCGAGCATAAGGCGTCGTTGCGACCCACCAGATCAGCGTGAGCACGACGATCTTGGCGATCACCAGGAGCACTAACTTGCCTGCCAGTTGGCGTAACGGACGACGCTGCAATGGGGCGGTGGCCGGACCGGCTGCAAGCGGATCGGCTGATTGCATGGACATGCCCAAAGCCCCTTGGTTACCTGGAGCGAGCATACGCAAAGGATGTGAAGGTGTCGTGCGGGGGGATGTCGCAGCGGTGGATGGCCGCAGGGCGTTATGCCTCGCAGGCGCCGCCGCCGGGATGACGTGAGCGTGGTGGAAGCGTGGTAATCGAAAGTGCGAAAAGCGCGAAAGCCACCCGGCGACCTGGCTGATCGCCGGGTGGCACCTGTCAGAGCAGGGCGAAAGCATCCCGGGTCAGGTTTTCGGGCGCGCCGTCGGTGCACACCACGTCGTCCTCGATGCGGATGCCACCGTACGGACGGAAGCGATCGACCTTGGCCCAATCGATGTCGCCGGCCACCGGCTTAGAGCGCAGTTCGTCCAGCAGCATGTCGATGAAATACAGGCCGGGCTCGATGGTGACCACCATGCCCGGTTCGAGGTCACGGGTCATGCGCAGATACGGGTGGCCTTCCGGGCGCGCAATCGTGCCGCCGAGCTCGTTGTGCTGGAAGCCAGCCACATCGTGCACCTGCAGGCCAATCGGATGACCCAGCCCGTGCGGGAAGAATGCCGAGGTGACACCTGACGCTACCGCGCTTTCGGCGCTCATGCGAATGAAGCCGTGCTCGCGCAGGACGTTGGCGAGCACGTGGTGCGCGTGAATATGCAGGTCCGGATAGCCTTGCTTGGCGCGCACTCTGGCTACAAAGCCCTGCTGGGCGGCGTCGACGCTGTCGACCAGTGCCTGGAATTCGGTGTGGCCGTAGGCGGCATAGGTGCGCGTGATGTCGCTGGCATAGCCGGCGGCGCTGGCGCCCGCATCGATCAGGAACGAGCGGCTTTGCGCCGGTGCCGCGCGATCGAGGTGGGTGTAATGCAGTACGGCGCCATGCTCGTTGAGGCCAACGATGCTGGCATAGGGCAGTTCGGCATCGTTCTGCCGTGCCGCCGCGAGGTAGGCCATGTGGATGCCGAACTCGCTTTCGCCCGCGCGGAAGGCCTGCTCGGCCGCGCGATGGGCCCGCGCGCCGATACGGCTGGCTTCGCGCATCAGCTCCAGCTCGTAAGGCGTCTTGTACGAGCGATGCCAGTGCAGGTAATCAGCACGCATTGCGGGTTGTTCGCCTCGGCGCCCGCTACGGCGGGACACTCAGGCCCGATGATGGCGCGACGCGTATCGACGCCCGGCAGTTGCGCGACGGCGTCGGTCGCGTTGCGCACGATGACGATGTCGAAATGCTCCACCCAATAACCGTGCGGAACGTCCGGCACGACGTGCCAGTAGTCGCGTGGCTGCAGGAAGATCAGCTTCGGCTTATGAGCCGGCGTATAGACGATCCAGCTGCCCGGCGCATCGGTCAGCGGCAACCAGTGGCGAAAATGCGGATTGGCGACGAACGGATAGTCCTGGTCGTCCAGAAATTTGCGCAGCGGCGTGCTCGCGGCGATCACCAGATGGTCGTACCCGCCTATGGAAAGCGCCTTGTCCGCACGGGCGCGCAGCGTGGCCAGGTGCTGGGTATAAAGCGGGGCAAGGCGATCGTGCATGGGAACTCCTGGTTTTTTGTGCCTGCGGCGCAAGCGACCGAGCAGGTGGGTTTGGGGCGCGCGTATGATGTCGCGGGGACGCACTACATGATGGCGCGGTAGGGGCAAGCGTGCCAGTCGCCTGGACGCTCTGTCGCGTTCCCCTTTTGCTTGTCACACCATCGGCTTTCAGCAGCCGCATCGCTAGTCACTCCGGACATGCACGCGGAACACCTCGCAGCTCCCCTCACCGTCATCCCAGCGGAAGCTGGAAGCGCTTTACAACAGCGAAGCTGGTCATCCAGCGCCTTTCGCTCTGTTGTGACGTGACCGCGACCGGGCTCGCCTGCCGCGGGCTTCCGCCCTCCTGCCGGAGGCCGGGTTACTTTCTCTTGCGTGCCCAGGAGAAAGTAACCAACGGAGAAGGGCGCCCCGCTTGGCGCTTGCCGAGCTGGAAGCTCGGCAAGTCCGTGGGGGTCGGCCGGGCTTTTCGACAGGGCATCCTGCCCTGACGAAAAGGCATCGGCATCCCTGCCGATGCCCCCTGCGGGGCCTGATCGTCCGCCCCTCACCGCCGCACAGGGGCCCCATAAGGTCAAAATCAACGCCGCCCTTGTAGGAGCGCACCCTGTGCGCGATCGCAGCCTTACCGCTGCGTAGGTTTTTCGCGCACAGGGTGCGCTCCTACATGGGAAACCAGGCGCCACGTGGTCGTCCTGCGGCTCTGCTCTGCCGCTCTCCGGGTCTCCTATGGCGCGGCGGGTGGGTGGAGGAAAAGCCCGCAGGGTGGCTCGCAGGGATGCGAGCCAGTTTGCCGTCAGGGCAGGATGCCCTGTCGACAAACCTCCGTAACCCACCCGCGCACCTGGAGGGCGGAAGCCCGCCGCAGGCGAGCCCGGTCGCAGTCACGCCAATACAAAGCGAAAGGCATTGGATGACTCGCCACGCTCACCCCTTCGGAGCCGCCCTACGGGCGTTCCGCGCGCTGCGCGGTCAGTCTGCCATCGCGGGGATGAGGAGGGCCACAAGGCAAAACCTCAATTGTGCCCAGGCAACTCCAACCACGCATCCAACAAAGCCGCATCCGAATCCCCAATCGCCACGATGCGATAGCCCGCCCAAACCTGGCCGGGACTGGCCGCTTCCTCCTGCCACTGCTCCTGGATGCCCACCTCGATGGTCTGCGGTGAATTGCCCAGGCCAGGCAGGGAAAGGCTGACCTGATAGATCGCTTCGCTGCGTGGCGGATGGGCGCTGATCAGTAGCATGCCGTTTGACGACAGGTTGCCCAGATGCCCGATGGACTGGCCGCTGATGACGTCGGTGACCAGGGCGGTGAAATTGGCTCGCTTGCGCAGCGCTCGGCGCTGGTCGATGGAGGTGATGTTCTCGCTCACGTCGCTCATGCTCCCTCGCGCTGTACGCCTGCAAGCGGCTTGGTCACCTGACGAAGGTGGCTGGTCAGGGCTTGCCAGGCGCGATCCAGCAGGTTCTCGCGTACGGGCGCCATTTCGCGCGCGCGACCGCAGGCCATTTCATGCGCCAGGTGCTCCAGGCTCATTTCCTCACCGCGCATGCCGCGACGGGTCACGAACAGGCTATTGCCGGATACCGGTGAGTACCAGGCCAGCTTGCGTTGGGTGACTTGTCCGTTGGACGGGATCGATGAACTCGAACCAGCTGCCGAACGGGAGCTGGCGCAGGCGGTTGTGGATGCGTTGGGTCTGCGGCTCCAGTGGAGCGACAGGGCGCACCACCGGCTCGGGCGCGGGGCGTTTCGGTCGCGGCGTGCTCGCCCAGTCGCTGGTGCTGTTTGAGCTTGAGCGCGAGTTCGGTCGTGGTGGTGGTTTCGCTGGTGACAAGTGTGTTCTGGGGGATGCCAAGCAGGCGTTGCGCTACCTGGACGGCCTCCTCGGCATGCATGCCGATCTGCTGCAGCCCGGATTCCACTTCCGCCTGCAGCAGAGGGCGGTCGGTGACGGCCTGTTGCCCCAGCAATTGATCGGTGATGCGCAGCCGCGTGGCAAAGGCTTCGCTGTCTTCGCCATGACGCAGCAGGGTCAGCGCCAATACATCGGACCAGGCCCTTTCCAGCAGGGTGCGCAACAGGCCGCGCGGATTGCAGCGCTCGAACCGTTCGGACATCAATTCCGCGGCGCGATGGCGTGCCTGCTCCAGGCGCTCGCGGCCCTGCATGGCCTCCACCTGGCGACGCTCGGCGATCTGCGCCTTGCGGTTGAGCAGGCTCAGATGGTGCTCGATGTCGGCCATCAGGCTGGTATACAGGCCGGTGCTGGGTGGCTCGCGGCGGGCGCGCTCGACCAACTGGGTGAGCTTGGCCGAGAGCGAGCGATCGGAGTCCCCTTCGGGACCGTCCAGCCAGTCGTTCGCCGCTTCGGCCACCATGCTCAGCAACTTGCGCGCCGGGTGTTCGCGCTGGTTGAAGAACCCCTGGTCGGCCACGGCCATGCGCAGCAGCGGTAGCTGCAGGTCACCCAACAGCGAGTGCGCGTTGCCACCGTGTTGCATTTGCTGACCGAGCTGTTCGAACAGCATCGACACGAGCTCCACGGTGTCGCCCTGTTCGTCACTCAGGTGCATCTGGCTGGCGCCGGCCGGCCGGCCGGCGTTGAGCTGGGTGAGCAGCTCTTCACGCAGCGCCTTGGCGCTATGCAGCTCGCGGGTGGCGTGGTCGGTCACATCGGAGACGTGCAGCTGCAAGGCGTCCAGCGCGAGTTGCAGTTCTTCCGGCGAGGCGGCACGCCCTCCGCTCTGATAATTCAAGGCGCCTTGGCCGGCGCGATGCTGCGCCAGCATTTCGCGAAGGTTATCAAGCACCGCAATGCTGTCAGTGCGCGCCGCCGTTGCGTTTGGCGGGGGCGTCGACGGCGCCGGTTGATTCCGCGCAAGGGCGTTCGGCGCCTGCTCTGCGAACGGTGCGCGCTGTCGTTCCAGCTGGACGCGCGGCGCGGTGGGGAACGCACGCAACTGCGGCAGGATGCCATCGCTACGCAGGTGCTCGTTAACCGTTTCATAGATCGAGGGCAGTGACTGCACGACGGCGTTGTCAAAACTCTGCAGCATCAACAATCGATGTTCGACGGGCAGGTCCATGGAGGCGCTCGCGTCACGGAACGCACATGACAGTGCTTGCGGACCCAGCGGCAGGACTTCGCCCTCCAGAGGTGGCTGGCCGACCAGCACCGCAAAGCGATAACCCAGCTCGAACAGCAAAGTGCCGTTGCGCGCTTCACCTCGAGCGACCATTTTGTTGAGGGCCACGGTCTGCTCGTGCTCGGTCTGGTCGAGCAGGGCCAGCGGGCGGCGCAGCGCATCGGGCTCTTCTTCCGCCACGGCTGGCGCGCCGAGCTTGCTGAAGCTGGTGCGCACGCCCTGCATGAAGCGCCGCTCCAGCGCGACGCGCTGCTGTTGCAGTTGCTGGCGACTGAAGAGATGTTGCTGCTGCTCGAGATGATTGCGCGAGCGCTCGGCCAGCCCATAAAGGCGCTGCTCGATATCCCCTAGGCACAGGCGCACAGGCGACTCCAGCCAGCTCGCGCAAAGTGCGTGTGTTTCCTCGATCAGGCGTCGCGCACGCGGCGGCCAGCCCGCATTGTCAGGACGGGCGTCCTGATCGGCTGCAAACGGCTGACGTCGACCCTGCTGTTCGACATCCATGATTGACCCTGTTTCAGACTCCCCCCGGAGCCCGGAGTTTATGCTGGTTGCGGCGCTGCCGCCATCGGCTGGACGGGTGATCTCTCTAGAACAGGTTCTCAGTCGAGGAAGCCGCCGATCACATCATTGAGAAAACGTTGGCCCAAAGGGGTGGTGCGCAGGAGGTCAGGGTCGTTGGTGAGCCAGCCGCGCTCGCGGGCCGCAGCCAGGGCCGGGCCGATCTGCTCGGCCGGCAGGCCGGTGCGCTCGGCAAAGTCGGCCCGGGGTACGCCGTCGATCAGGCGCAGGGCATTGAGCATGTACTCGAACGGCAGCTCTCCGCCGGCCACCGGGGCATCGCCGCCGATGCGCTCCTGGCCGCCTGGTGCGGCCAGATAGGCCTTGGGGTGACGGGTCTTCCAGCGTCGTCGCACGGCGCCCGCAGCGGCATCGCTGAGCTTGCCGTGGGCGCCGGCGCCGATGCCCAGATAGTCGCCGAAGCGCCAGTAATTGAGGTTGTGCACGCAGCGGCGGCCGGCCTGCGCATAGGCGGATATTTCGTATTGGCTATAGCCAGCGTCAGCCAATTGCTGTTCACAGGCCTCCTGCATGGCCCAGGCATGGTCGTCATCGGGCAGCGGCGGCGGGTTGGCGGCGAACGCGGTATTCGGTTCCAGCGTCAGCTGGTAGTGCGAGATATGCGTGGGCTGCAGCGAGATGGCGCGCGCTACGTCGTCCAGCGCACCTTCTTGCGCCTGCTGTGGCAGCGCATACATCAGGTCCAGGTTGATATTGGCGTAGCCGGCGTCCTGGGCGGACTTCACCGCGGCTTCCGCCTCGTTGGCGGAGTGGATGCGGCCGAGTCGGCGCAGCTTGTCGTCGTCAAAACTCTGGATGCCGAACGAAAGGCGATTGACGCCCGCGGCCAGATAGCCGTCGAAACGGCCGTGTTCGACCGTGCCCGGGTTGGTTTCCAGGGTGATCTCGGCGTCGGCCGCCAGCGGCAGGCGCGAGCGCACGCCATCGAGGAAGCGGTCGATCAGTTCCGGCGCGAACAGGCTGGGCGTGCCGCCGCCGAAGAAGACACTTAGCACCGGTCGGCCGTAGGCAGCCTCGCCAAAATCGCGCAGATCGGCATCAAGGTCCGCCAGCAGCACATCCACATAAGCGGCATATGGCGGCGGCTCGTTACGCAGGCCGTGCGAATTGAAATCGCAATAAGGGCACTTCTTCACGCACCACGGCATGTGGACGTACAGCGATAGCGGTGGTGCGATCAAGGGCATGACGTCAGAGGTGCCGTGCGTTCAGGCGTGCGCGCAACTGGATCAGCGCCTGGGCGCGGTGACTGATGCGGTTTTTCAGTGCCGGCGCCAGTTCGGCGGCGCTGGCGTCCTGGCCTTCCGGCAGGAACAGCGGGTCATAGCCGAAACCGTGCGTGCCACGCTGCTCGGTCAACACCTGGCCGTACCAGCGACCTTCGGCGATCAGGGGCGACGGGTCGTCTGCGTGCTGCAGCAGCACCAGCACGCAGATGAAGAAGGCGCCGCGTTGTTCGGTCGGCAAGCCTTCCAGCTCGCACAGCAGCTTGGCGTTGTTGGCCGCGTTGTCGCCGTGGCTGCCGGCGTAGCGCGCCGAATACAGCCCGGGCGCACCGCGCAAATGATCGACGCAAAGTCCCGAATCGTCGGCCAGCGCTGGCAGACCACTGATGCGCGATGCGTGGCGCGCCTTCAACAACGCGTTCTCCACGAAGCTGAGACCGGTTTCTTCCACGTCCTCCACATCGTACGCCGACTGCGCCACGAAGCTGCGCTCGCTGTCGGCGAGCAGGTCGTTGAACTCGGCCAGTTTGCCGGGATTGCTGCTGGCGATGACGATGCGAGACATGCGTGGTTTTCCAGCCTGGATCAGGTCAGTTCCAGCGCGGCGCGCTGGGTGGCGACAAGTTCGCGCGATGCCCTTTTCGGCGAGGCCGAGCAAGGCATCCATCTCATCGCGGCGGAACGCATGGCCTTCGGCCGTCCCCTGCACCTCGATGAAACCGCCGCCGTCGTTCATCACGACGTTCATGTCGGTATCGCAGTTGGAGTCTTCG
This sequence comes from uncultured Gammaproteobacteria bacterium, assembly GCA_963765335.1. GTDB lineage: Bacteria > Pseudomonadota > Gammaproteobacteria > Xanthomonadales > Rhodanobacteraceae > Dyella. The sequence continues at coordinate 299,614 of CAVXWA010000015.1, forward strand.
GCGTAGTCGAGATCGAGCACGGGCAGCCCCTGGTAAATGCCCACCGACACGGCGGCCACGGCGCCAATCACCGGGTTGCGTCGAAGGTTCTCGCGCTTCATCAGCAGGCTGACCGCGTCGACCAGTGCGACATAGGCGCCGGTGATGGCGGCGGTGCGGGTGCCGCCATCGGCCTGGATCACGTCGCAGTCGAGGGTGATGACACGCTCGCCCAGGGCCTGGCGATCCACGCAGGCGCGCAGGCTGCGGCCGATCAGGCGCTGGATTTCCATGGTGCGGCCGCCCTGGCCGCCGCGCGCGGCTTCGCGCTGCATGCGGGTATCGGTGGCGCGCGGCAGCATGCCGTATTCGGCCGTGACCCAGCCCTCGCCTTTGCCGCGCAGCCACGGTGGCACGCGGTCTTCGACGCTGGCGGTGCAAAGCACGCGGGTGTCGCCAAAACCGATCAACACCGAGCCTTCGGCATGGCGCGTGTAATGGCGCTCGATGGTGATGGTGCGCAGCTGGTCGCTGGCGCGACCGCTAGGGCGGCTTTGGGAGCTCATGGGGCGAATGGCCTAAGAATTGGGCAAGGCAGGGCGGGAGAGTTTACCATTGCCCCTTTCCAGACATCCGCAGGCTCTCAATGATCCGCAGCATGACGGCTTACGCCTCCGCCGAGACGACCGGCCCTGCTGGCACGCTCAGCTGCGAATTGCGCACGGTCAATCACCGTTATCTCGAGCTTAGCCCGCGCCTTCCCGACGAATTGCGCGTGATCGAGTCCGCCTTGCGCGAGCGCATCGGTGCACGGCTATCACGCGGCAAGGTGGATATCACGGTGCGCTTGCGTGGCGATGCGCGCGGTGAATCGCTGCAGGTCAATGCAGCGGTGCTGGCGCGGCTGTCCGAGCTGGCGCTCGATATGGAAGCCCGCTTCCCGCGCATGAAGATCGAGTTCACCGAATTGCTGCGCTTCCCCGGCGTACTGCAGCAAGCCGAGGTGGATCCGGAAATGTTGCAGGACGCCTTGCTCGACGTGCTCGATCGCGCGCTCGACGCGCTTACCGCGACGCGCGAGCGCGAAGGCGCCAAGCTGGCCGAGCTGCTGAAGGACCGGCTCGACGCGATCGAGCGCATCGTGGCGGATGTGCGCACCTGGATGCCGCAGATCCGCGAAGGCCTGCGCGCACGTTTGGAGTCGCGCCTGGCCGACATCAAGCAGCCGGCCGACCCGGGCCGACTCGAGCAGGAACTGGTGCTGCAGATCACGCGTACCGATGTGGACGAGGAGCTCGATCGCCTCAGCACCCACATCTCCGAAACGCGCCGCGTGCTCGGCATGGCAGGAGCCGGTCGGTCGCCGCCTGGATTTCCTCATGCAGGAGTTCAACCGCGAAGCGAACACGCTCGGCTCCAAATCGGTCGATTCGCGCAGCACCAATGCCGCGGTTGAGCTGAAGGTACTGATCGAGCAGATGCGCGAGCAGGTGCAGAACATCGAATGAGCACGAGCATGCCCACCCTGGCGACCTCCGAAGGCACCTTGTTCGTGGTGGCCGCGCCGTCGGGTGCGGGCAAGTCCACCCTGGTCAATGCGCTGCTCGAGCGTGAGCCGGCGATTTCGCTGTCGATTTCTCACACCACGCGCCCGCCGCGTCCTGGCGAGTTGTACGGCCGGCACTACTACTTCGTCGAGCGCGTGGCGTTCGAGCGCGAGGTTGCTGAAGGCATCTTCCTCGAACACGCCGAAGTGCACGGCAATCTCTATGGCACCTCGCGCACCACGGTGTCCGAGCTGCTGGAGCAGGGCCGCGACGTGCTGCTGGAGATCGATTGGCAGGGCGCGCGGCAGATTCGCAAGAGCAAGCCCGATTGCGTAAGCGTGTTCATCCTGCCGCCTTCGCGGGCGGAGCTGGAGCGCCGTTTGCGCGGCCGCGGCTCCGACAGCGCCGACGTCATTGCGCGCCGGCTGCATAACTCGCGCGAGGAAATCGCCCACGCCGACGAGTTCGACTACGTCATCGTCAATGATCGCTTCGAGGACGCCTTGGCCGACCTGCAGGCCATCGTGCACGCGGTACGTCTGCGCACCTCGCTGCAGTGGCAGCGCCATGAAACCCTGATCGCCGAGCTGCTGGCCGACTCCTGATCGAATCACCTCCGAGGGCGACCAAGGTTGATCGACGTCCCTGCGATGTCCGCCTTGTCAGGATGGTGGCGAGGAGAGCGCAAGATACTGTTTTGTTAGCGGATCCTGAGTGCGGGATGAGGCGATACATGGTCTTCGAGGGCGTATTCGGCTAACGTGGCGGCTTTCCTCGCGCAGCCTCGCCCATGACTGACCCCGTTCGTGCCAAGCCCGAAGACAGCGTCCTGGTGCGCGTCCGTGGCCTGACCACGGTGCTCAATGGCAAGAAAGTCTTCGATGCGCTGGATCTGGACATCCCACGCGGCAAGATCACCGCCATCATGGGACCCAGCGGTACCGGCAAGACGACCTTGCTCAAGCACATCACCGGCCAGATGCGCGCCGATGCGGGCGAGATCCTGGTCGACGGCCAGAACGTGCCCGGCTGTCGCGCGACGAGCTGTTCGAACTGCGCGAGCGCATCGGTTACCTGTTCCAGAATTCGGCGCTGCTGACCGATTTCGACGTGTTCGAGAACGTGGCGTTTCCGCTGCGCCAGCACACGAAGCTGCCGGAAGATCTGATCCGCAACATCGTGCTGACCAAGCTGCAGGCCGTCGGTCTGCGCGGCGCCGCGGAGTCTGATGCCGACCGAACTCTCCGGCGGCATGGCGCGGCGTGTGGCGCTGGCGCGCGCGATCGTGCTCGACCCGATGCTGATCCTGTACGACGAGCCGTTCGTCGGCCTCGATCCGATCGCGCTGAACCAGGTGCTGCAAGCTGATCCGCACGCTCAACCAGACCGCTCGGCATCACCAGCGTGCTGGTCGCGCATGAGCTGGAAGCGGTCAAGCAGGTCGCCGATCACATCTATCTCATCGCCGACGGCAAGGTCGTTGCGCAGGGCGACCCGAAGACGATCGCGCGCGACGACTCGCCGTGGACGCGACAGTTCTTCGGCGGCGAGGCCGATGGCCCGGTGCCGTTCCAGTATCCGGCCGGCGACCTCGCCGCCTCGCTCGGTTTTGCCAGGGAGTAGCGCATGAGCGTGCCGATGAGTCGCGACAACATCGTGCTCGCGCTCGCTGTCGCAGATCGGCGATTGCGGCCTGTTCCTGCTGCGATTCTCGCCGCGATTCCGCGCAGCCTGCGCCATCTCCGCGAGACCGTGCGGCAGCTGTGGTTCGTCGGCGCGATGAGCCTGGTCATCATCATGGTCTGCGGCCTGTTCGTCGGCATGGTGCTCGGGCTGCAGCTTTATTACGTGCTGTCGATCTTCGGCGGCACGTCGGCCATCGGCACGGTGGTGGCGATTGCGATCTATCGCGAGCTCGGTCCGGTCGTGACGGCGCTGCTGTTTGCCGGTCGCGCCGGCACCTCGGTCACGGCCGAGATCGGCCTGATGCGCGCCACCGACCAGATCGCCGCGATGGAAATGATGGCGGTCGATCCGATCGCTTATGTCGATTGTTCCCCGCTTCCTGGCCGGCGTGATCGCCATGCCGCTGCTGTGCTGCGTGTTCTGCGCGCTCGGCATTTTTGGCGGTCATCTGGTCGGCGTGAGCTGGCTGGGCATCGACAACGGCACGTTCTGGTCGAACATGACCTCGACCGTCGACGCTGGTGAAGGACGTGATCAACGGTGTGCTGTGGAAGAGCGTGGCATTCGGCACCGTGGTGTCGCTGATCGCGGTGTTCCAGGGCTACACGACGCCGCCGACCAGCGAGGGCGTGGCCTATGCCACGACCCGTACCGTGGTGGCGTCCTCGATCGCGATCCTGGCGCTCGATTTCGTGCTGACCGCGTTCCTGATGTGACCGGCCTGATGACGAGCGCCAACATGAAAACCGTAACCCTCCCTATTCGATTGAGGATTGTGCCGTGAGCCAGAGACCCTCCTATGCCGTCGGCACCGGCCTGTTCATCGTGCTTGGCTTTGCCGCACTCGGCTATCTCGCGACCCAGACCACCTCGGTCGCGAACACGCAGCCGAGGGCCGAGCTATACGGTCGAGGCGCACTTCGCCAACATCGGACAGCTCAAGGAGCGCGCGCCGGTGAAGGTGGCCGGCGTGCGCATCGGCCAGGTGCAGTCGATCATGCTCGATCCGGGCAAGGAGACGGCCGATGTGAAGCTCGCGATCGATAATCGCTATAGACCAGATTCCCGACGACTCGGTCGCGACCATCTTCACCAGCGGCCTGCTGGGCGACCAGTACGTCGGCATCCAGTACGGCAGCTCCAAGAAGACCGTTGCCGACGGCAGTACGCTGGCGCTCACGCGACCGGCGCAGCAGCTGGAAGAGATGCTCGGCAAGTTCTTCGGCGCCGGTGGCTCGGCGGACAATTTGTCCGGCAGCTATCTGGTCAAGGCTCGATTCACCAATGTGGGCGCGCTATCCGCGGGTGCTCCGGTGAAGATGGCTGGCGTGGCCATCGGCAGCGTGCAGTCGGTGAAGGCCGACCCGGTCAAGCTCGATGCGGAAGTGACGCTGGCCATCGACAAGCGGTACGACCAGATTCCTGACGATTCGGCTGCGGCCGTGTTTACCAGCGGGTTGATCGGCACCCAGTTCGTCGCGATTCAGCCTGGCGGTTCACCCGATATGCTGAAGAACGGCGACGAAATGGTACTTACCCAGTCGGCGCTGCAGATCGAGGATCTTATCGGCAAGTTCCTGGTCAGTGGTTCGTCCAGCGACAAAAAGAGCCCCGACGCCGGCAAGCCCGACGCTGGCAACAAGCATTGAGTCCGCGCCGCGCGTCCCGATATTCCCTAAAGATCTCATCGAGGAGTCTCCCCATGTTGCGCAGTCTGGCTCTTGCCACCGCTATCGCCTTTGGTGGCGTGGTTGCCTTCCCCGTTTTCGCCCAGAATGCTGCCGCCCCGGCCGCCGATGCCCAGCAGACGCCGACCCAGGTGGTGCAGGTCATTACCGACCAGCTGTCCAAGGCCATCGAAGGCCATCAGCAGGAGCTGAAGAACAACCACGAAAAGTTGATCGGCGTGATCGACGGCGTGTTCCTGCCGCACTTCGATATCGACTATGCGTCGATCCTGGTGCTCGGCCAGCATGCCCGCGAGGCGACGCCGGAACAGCGCTCCCGTTTTGCCAAGGCGTTCTACAACTCGATCACCCATCGCTATGCCGAGGGTCTGCTCGACTACACGCGTGGTCGCATCAAGGTGTTGCCGTCCGCCGGTGACGTCAACGATAAGCGCACCATCGTGCGTACGCAGGTCGTTTTGGACGATGGCAAGACGGTGGCTGTCGACTACGCCTTCCGCAAGGATCGCGATGGCAACTGGAAGGCCTACGACGTGATCATCGAAGGCATCTCCTACATCACCAACTATCGCAACCAGGTCGACGCCGAGATCCGCAAGGTGGGTATCGATCAGCTGATCACCAACCTTGAGACGCAGGGTGATAAGGCGTTGGAGACGATGGAAAAGGAAACCAAGGACGCCCCGTGATGGCTTCCTCGATCACGCCCTTTCAAGTTGACGACGGCGTGCCGGATAGCGTGCGTGTGTCGGGCGTACTGACGTTCGCCAATGCCGCGGTGGCCCTGGATGCCCTGACGGCGGCCGTGGCTCGAGACGGCCGCCATACGCTGGACCTGGCCGGTGTGACCCGCACCGATAGCGCCGGCCTCGCCTGCGTGCTGGCGGTACTGGCCAAGGCGGCGGAGCAGGGCCACAAGCTCACGGTGCGCAACATCCCCGAGGGCATGCGCCTGCTGGCCAGCGTGTGCGAAGTGGAAGGCCTGATGGTCTGAGGGTCGCCCAGTCCGCCGGGCGAGCCAACAAAAAAGGGGCCTGATGGCCCCTTTTTTGTTGGCGTGATGCCGGCGATCACTGCTTTTTCGGCGGGTTCTGCGTCGGCTGTGCGGGCGGCTGCTGGTTCTGCCACTTCTGCTGCTCTTCCAGCAGCTCGTCTGGGTTGAAGTTCTTGTCCTTCAGGCCCTGCATCTGCTCGATGACATCCTCAGGCGGGTTGCCGCGGTAGATCATATACAGACGCTGCTGGCGATACGCGTCGCGAATGAAGGCATACGGGTCGTAGGCCGAATTCAGGAAGCTTTCCGCGTCGATGGCGCTCGAACGCAGCGTGATCAGGTACAGCACCTGCGGCAGGTATTCCTGCCCATACTCGTAGCTGTTGTTGCGCGCGAAATAGCTCAGCGGATCGAAGAAGTAGCCGTCCACCGGCGTGCGCCAGACATCGCGCATGGTGGTGGGACCCAGGAATGGCAGCATCAGGAAGCTGCCTTCGGGCACACCCCAGCGTGCCAGGGTGACGCCGAAGTCGGTCTCATCCAGCGGGATACCGAGCTGGCTGGCCGGATCGAAGATGCCGCCGAGGCCGAAGGTCAGGTTTACGATGAAGCGACCACTGCTCTGCGCCGCTTCCTTGGGGCGAGCCTGCAGCAGGTCGTTGGCCACCGTGATCGGCAGGCGGATATTGGTGAAGAAGTCACTGACCGAGCGACGGATTCCCTCCGTGGTCACCTTGCGATAGCCCACCGCCACCGGGCGTATGACCGCCTTGTCCAACGAGTTGTTGAAGGCGAACATGCTGCGGTTGAACTTCTCGTGCGGATCGTCGGTACGCGGCTTGGCGATCGCGCAACCGGTCAGTAAGGCCACGGCCACCAGGGGCAGACTGCGCGTAAGGAGGGAGCGGAAGGCTGACGACATGGGTGGCAACGGTCCCGGGGTTGGGTAAAGCGCAATATTGTACTTGCTGGTTTTTTATTATGTACAGAGACGATTAAGTGTCAGGCAGCTGCGCTGCAGGCCGGCTGAACCGCGCATCATAGAGCTTGCTGCATTGCCAGCAAAGCGCCCTCTGGCTACACTGGCGCACGATAAGTCGCTTTATTCTCTAAGGATTTCAGATGGCCCGCATTACCGTCGAGGACTGCCTGCAGGTGGTCGACAACCGCTTCGAACTGGTGCTGATGGCGACCAAGCGCGCCCGCCAGCTCGCCAACGGTGCTGAGCCGGCAGTCAATCCGGATCATGACAAGCCGACCGTGCTCGCCCTGCGCGAGATCGCCGACCGCCGCATCGACCAGGCCACCATCGACGAGATCGACAAGGCCGAGCGCGAGCGCGCCGAGCGCGAAGCCCTCGAGTGGGCCGCGGCCGAGGTGGACGACGATCTCTCCAAGGGTGGGGATGACTGATGGACGGCGGTGGCTGTAGACAACGCGCGCAACGTGCCGGCTTGACCGGCATGTGCTGCTGGCGCGTCCACCCAGCCACTGCTTCAGCTTCAAGCAAACGCAAGGAGGCGGTCGCCTGAGCGGGGACCGAACATCCATGCCGGCAGTCACGGATCCGTCCGCTTAAGGATACGTCGACGCTGCCGCCTTACGTCCTGGCCTTGAAGGAGCGTGTGGCCTACTTGCCCGAGGCGCAGGTGGCGCGCGTGATCCGCGCCTACGAAGTCGGTGCCCGGGCGCATGAGGGTCAGACCCGCAAGAGCGGTGAGCCTTACATCACGCATCCGGTCGCCGTGGCCGGCATCCTGGCCGAGCTCGGCATGGACGCCGAGACGATCATCGCGGCGATCCTGCACGACACGCTCGAAGACACGGCGCTCACGCCGCAGCGAGCTCGCCGGCGAGTTCGGCGCAACTGTGGCCGAACTGGTCGACGGCGTCACCAAGCTCGACAAGGTGAGTTTCAGCAGCCGGCAGGAAGCGGCTGCCGAAAGCTTCCGCAAGATGCTGCTGGCGATGGCGCGCGATCTGCGCGTGATCCTGATCAAGCTCTCCGACCGTCTGCACAACATGCGCACGCTCGGCGCGATGGATGCGCCGATCGCGCCGCCGCATCGCGCGCGAAACGCTCGAGATCTACGCGCCGATCGCGCAGCGCCTGGGCATGAACAAGGTTCAAGGCGGAACTGCAGGACCTGGGCTTCCGCGCGCTGTATCCCGATCGCTATCGCGTGATCAGCCGAGCGCATCCGCGCCGCGCTCGGCAACCGTCGCGAGGCGATGGCGCAAGATCGAGCACGCGCTGTCGGCGCGACTCGACCGCCGAAGGCATCTCGCATCGCGTGTCGTCAGCCGCATCAAGTCGCCGTACAGCATCTATTCGAAGATGCACAGAGCGAGCACAAAAGCTTCGCGCAGCTGATGGATGTGTACGGCTTCCGCGTGGTGGTCGACTCGGCCATGCAGCTGCTACAGGCGCTCGGCGCCGTGCATCGCGCTGTACAAGCCGGTGGATCGCCGCTTCAAGGATTTCATCGCGATTCCGAAGGCCAACGGCTATCAGTCGCTGCATACCGTGCTGTTCGGACCGTTCGGCGCGCCGATCGAAGATCCAGATCCGCACGGCCGAGATGGATGCCGTCGCCGAGCGCGGCGTCGCGGCGCATTGGGTCTACAAGACCGATTCCGGTCCGGCCAATAGCGCGCAGAGCGCGTGCGCGCGAGTGGGTGTCGGGCCTGGTCGATCGCGCAGGCGCAATACGGCTTCGTCGTTCGAATTCATCGAGAACGTGAAGGTCGATCTGTTCCCGGACGAGGTCTACCTGTTCACGCCACGTGGCGACATTCTGGCGCTGCCGCGCAACGCGACCGCGCTGGATTTCGCCTATGCCGTGCATACGGACGTGGGCAATCACGCGGTCGCTGCGCGCGTCGACAAGAAGCTGCGTGCCGCTGCGCACGCGTCTCGAGTCGGCCAGATGCGTCGAGATCATCACCGCGCCGTCGGCGGTGCCGAATCCCGCAGTGGCTGGAATGGGTCGTCTCGGGCAAGCGCGCGCACGGCGATCCGCCAGTACCTGAAGCATCTGCAGCACGAGGATGCGGTCGACTTCGGTCATCGCATGCTCGATCGCGCGCTCGATGCGCTGGGTTCAAGTCCTCGATGCGATTCCGCCGCTGTGCTCGATCGTTTCCTTGCGACGTCCAAGTTCAAGCGTCTCGAAGAACTGCTCTCCGATATCGCGCTGGGCAACCGCATGCCGCGATCTGGTGGCGCAGTCAGCTGGTGGCTGCGCGCGGCAAGAACTCGTCCGATGTGCAGCAAGCGCGCGCATGCGACGGAGAAGATCCTGCATCACCGGTGCGGAGCGCGGCGTGCTCAGCTTCGGCAATTGCTGCCACCCGGTGCCGGGCGACGAGATCATCGGTTATCTGTCGTCGGGCAAGGGCATCGTGGTGCATCGCGTCGAATGCCCGAACGTCGTGGAGCTGCGCAAGTCGCCGGAGCGCTCGTCGGCGATCGACTGGGATCGCGACGTGCAGGGCGACTACCGGCCGAGCTGCGCATCGAAGTCGTCAATCAGCCCGGGCGTGCTCGCCACGGTGGCTGCCGCGATCGCCGACGCCAACTCGAACATCGAGAACGTCGAGTACGTCGAGCGCGATGCGGCGGCAGCCACGCTGCTATTCACGCTGGAAGTGAAGAATCGCAAGCATCTGGCCGACGTGATGCGTCGCGTGCGGCGTACGGGCGTGGTCAGTGGTGCGTATCGCTATCCTTTGTAGTGATTAGGGATTGGGGATAGGTGTTGGTGGCGCACAGCTCGGCCTTGCGCATGAGCTAAAGCGTGTCGCTGAACAGCTCAAGATCAAGGCGTGGCGTCCGAACGGAGCGTTCCCGCTACCCAACTCCAATCCGCCCGCCTTAAACTCCCGGCTTCCACTGACCCGAGGAGTCCCTCATGTCCCGCAGCATCATCTCCACCGAGCTGGCTCCAACCGCCATCGGGCCCTATTCGCAGGCCGTGCGCGCCGGTAACACGGTGTATTTCTCCGGGCAGATTCCGCTGGATCCGGTCACGGGCGCCCTGGTCGACGGTGATATCACCACGCATACCCGTCGTGTCTTCGACAACCTCAAGGCCGTGGCGGCAGCGGCGGGTGGTTCGCTGGACAAGATCGTCCGCGTGGGCATCTACGTCACGGATCTTGGCCATTTCGCGGCCGTGAATGCGGTCATGGCGGAGTACTTCCAGGCGCCGTTCCCCGCACGCTCCACCATCGAAGTCTCCGGCTTGCCCAAGGGCGCCGCAGTGGAAGTCGATGCCGTGATGGTGCTCGACTGATCGCTACGCGTGCCATCTGCCGACAGTCGGAAGGACGCCGCCGGCTGCGCGCTTGGCCGTTGCTCGGTTAGGCTTTGCCAATGCCGACTCCTAGCGCTCTCGCCATGACATCGACGCATGCTGCTCCTGGCGACACGCCGGTTTCAGCGCTGCCTGGTGTGGGTCCTGCGCTGGCGGAAGCGTTGGCGCGGCTTGGTCTGGAGCGGGTGCAGGATCTCTGGTTCCATTTGCCACTGCGCTACGAGGACAGGACGCGGGTCGCCGCCATCGCCGATCTGCGCCCCGGCGAGCGTGCCCAGGTGGAGGGGGTGGTGGAGGCGGTGGAGCGGGGCTTTCGCTATCGCCCGCAACTCAAGGTGGCGATCAGCGACGACTCGCACGCAGACGCTAGTGTTGCGGTTCTTCCATTTCCGACGCAGCCAGTCCGAGCAGATGCAGCCCGGTACGCGTCTACTTTGCTACGGCGAAGTGCGCCAGGGTTCGCAAGGCCTGGAGATGGTGCATCCGCAGTATCAGCGGCTCAGCGGCGACGAGCCGGCTACCGTCGACGAGCTGCTGAGTCCGATCTATCCGACGACCGAGGGATTGGGGCAAAAGCGTCTCGCTGGCGTCATTGCCAAGGCGCTGGCCCTGCTGCCACCCGCTGCGCAACTCGAGTTGATACCACCCGCACTGTGTGCGGAATATGGCCTCACCTCGTTGCGCGATGCGCTGCTCTACGTGCACCGGCCACCGCCGGATGCACCTATCGGGCAGCTCACGGCGGGGCGTCATCCGGCGCAGCAGCGACTGGCATTCGAGGAACTGCTGACCCAGCATCTTAGTCTCAAGCGCATGCGCGCCGCGGTGCGTCGTCGGCATGCGCCGAGCCTGCGTGGCACGGGGCAATTGCGCCAACGCCTGCTGGCCGGGCTGCCGTTTGGCCTGACTGGCGCGCAGCAGCGCGTCACGGCCGAAATCGCCGTGGACATCGCGCAACCGAAGCCGATGTTGCGTCTGGTGCAAGGCGATGTCGGCAGCGGCAAGACGATCGTCGCTGCGCTGGCCGCTGTCGCTGCGGTGGAATCAGGGCAGCAAGTAGCCTTGATGGCGCCGACCGAGCTGCTGGCGGAACAGCATCTTCATCACTTTCGGCATTGGTTGACGCCACTGGGCATTGACGTGGCCTGGCTTGCGGGCAAGGTGGCGGGCAAGGCGCGGCAGCAAGCGCTACAGCGCGTCGCTGAAGGTGCCAACGTAGTCATCGGCACGCATGCGTTGATGCAGGAGGGCGTGGCGTTTGCCCAGCTCGGCCTGGTGATCGTGGACGAACAGCATCGCTTCGGGGTGCAGCAGCGCCTCGCACTGCGCGACAAGGGGGCGGATCAGGGTTCCGGATGGGTGCCGCATCAGCTCGTACTCACGGCAACGCCGATTCCGCGCACGCTGGCGATGAGTGCGTATGCCGATCTCGACGTATCCGCCATCGACGAATTGCCGCCGGGCCGCACGCCGGTGCAGACCATCGCGATCTCCAATGCGCGACGCGCGGAAGTGATCGAACGCATCCACGTGGCCTGCCTCGAAGGACGGCAGGTGTACTGGGTGTGCACCCTGATCGAGGAATCCGAGCAGCTGCGCGCGCAAGCTGCCGAGGTAGCGTTTGCCGAGCTCTCCGCTGCGTTGGCCGATTGCAGAATCGGTCTGATCCATGGGCGCATGAAGCCCAAGGAAAAGCAGCTCGTGATGGACGCGTTCAAGGCGGGCGAGCTGAGTGTGCTGGTAGCGACGACGGTCATCGAAGTGGGTGTGGACGTTCCCAACGCGAGTTTGATGGTCATCGAGAACAGCGAGCGGCTCGGTCTGGCGCAGCTGCATCAGTTGCGTGGACGCGTGGGGCGCGGCTCGGTGGCGTCGAATTGCGTGCTGCTATATCAGCCGCCGCTGGGACAGCTGGCGCGCGAGCGCCTGCAGGTGATGCGCGAGACCAATGATGGTTTCCGCATCGCGGAAAAAGATCTTGAACTGCGCGGCCCTGGCGAAGTGCTGGGCACGCGCCAGACCGGACAGCTCAGTTTCCGCATTGCCGATCTGGCGCGCGATGCGCATCTGTTGCCGGCGGTGCAGGAGGTAGGTGCGTATCTGCTATCGCATCACCCGCAACAGGCAGAGCAATTGATCGTGCGTTGGATTGGCACCGCCGCCCGTTTTGTCCACGCCTGAGCGTGGCGCACCCGTACGTATGTAGGAGCGCACCCAGTGCGCGACCGCGGAGAGTCAGTGTTACCGCTACGCTTGGTCCTCATCGGGGATAGGCTGTTCGCGCACTGGGTGCGCTCCTACAGAAGACCGCGGATGGAGCGTGAGCTTGCGCCTGCGCCCGGAGCTTCTAAGCTAGTCGCTTCACATCCAACGACGGAGTCTCATGAGCAAGCCGCAACTGCTGATCGATACCGACCCCGGCGTGGATGACGCGCTGGCCATCTTGATGGCGCACGCTCACGCTGACGTCGTAGGACTGACGATCGCTGCAGGTAACGTCGGCCTCAGTCATACCGTTCGCAATGCGCGGACTCTTGTGGACCTGGTGGAAACGGCGACGCCGATCTTCGCTGGCTGTCCGACACCGTTGGTGCGGATGCCTGAAGAGGATGCGGTGCACGTGCATGGTATGGATGGCCTTGGCGATGTCGGGTTTCCCGAGCCGAATGCCATGGCATCCGATGAGCATGCCGCTCAGGCCATCCTGCGTTTGACTCGCGAACATCCTGGCATGACGCTGGTCGCGCTGGGGCCTTTGACCAATCTGGCGCTCGCCCTCCGTCTGGATCCGACCTTGCCGCAGCGCGTGACTCGTCTGGTCGTGATGGGTGGAGCTGTGACCGGTCTGCGGCAATACCGGCAGGATACCGGCCGAGTTCAATATCGGTTTCGATCCCGAGGCGGCGCACGTCGTATTCGAAGCCTTCCCGATGTTCGACCTGGTCGATTGGGAAGCCACGCTGCGCCATGCCTTCACCGACGAAGACTTCGATGGCTGGCTGGCGGTGGGCGATAAGCGCGCCGAATTCTTTGGGCAGGTATTCGGCACGGCGCGCGCATTCAATCGCCAGCGCGGCCGTCGCGGCGTGATCGCTGCCGATGCGCTGGCCATGGCCGTGGCCATCGATCCGGGCATCGTTACGCGCAGCGAGCAGCGACATGTGGCGGTAGAATTGGATGGTCGCCTGACGCGCGGCGCTACCGTGGTCGATTGGGCGGGGCGCCTGGGCCGGCCGGCCAATGCGCGCATCGTGATGGACGTGGATCAGGCACGTTTTGCTGCCATGGTCAGGCGCGCGCTAGGGGCCTGAAAGGCTTCGCGTCGGGCCTGTATGCCCCAAGTGATTGACCGACTTGCCAATGAGCCAGGTCGGTCGATATAATGCCGCTCTTTTCACCCACCGCTTTGAGTCAGTCATGAAGCCCGATATCCATCCGAATTATCGCCCGGTGGTGTTCCAGGACCTGTCGTCCGATTTCGCGTTCCTTACGCGTTCGACGATTGCCACCAAGGAAACCGTCAAGTGGGAAGACGGCAACGAGTACCCGCTGATCAAGGTGGATATCTCCAGCCAGTCCCATCCGTTCTACACCGGCAAGCAGAAGACGCTGGACGTCGGCGGTCGCGTCGACAAGTTCCGTCGTCGCTACGCGCAGAAGTAAGGGCGCGCGCAGACTTTGCCTCAGCGCCACGCTTGCGTGGTGCTGCATGGATAAGAAGCGCGGGGCGAGCGTAAGCTCGCCCCGTGTTTTTTTGTGCCCGCAATCCGACCATTCGCTAGGGCATGTCCCCAGAACGATGTGCGATAATGGGCGCTGAGGTGTCGCAGTCAGTCCCCAGGGCGACATCAACCCTACCTCGCCGGCCCTCGCGTTTCCGCTGCGCGCCGACGACGACATTACGTGAAGGAGGTTTCCGTGTCCGATTCCAAGATCGTCAAGTTGGTGGATGAGTCGACCAACCGCAGCAGCGAATTGCCCCTGCTCAGCGGTACGCTCGGTCCTGCATGCATCGACATCGGCACGTTGTACAAGGACACGGGCCACTTCACTTACGACCCGGGCTACGGCAGCACGGCGCAGCACGCAAGAGCGCGATCACCTATATCGATGGCGACGAGGGCGTGCTGCTGTATCGCGGCTACCCGATCGAGCAGCTGGCCGAGAAGTCGAGCTTCCTCGAAGTGGCCTACCTGCTGCTCAACGGCGAACTGCCGAACAAGCAGGAGTTCTCGGACTTCGAGCACGAGATCACGCATCACACGATGATGCATGAGTCGCTCAAGAACTTCTTCCAGGGTTTCCACCACGACGCGCATCCGATGGCCATGCTGGCCGCCTCGGTAGCGTCGTTGTCGGCGTTCTATCACGACTCCCTGGACGTGGATAATGCCGCCGACCGCAAGCTTGCCGCGATTCGACTGATCGCCAAGATGCCGACGATTGCCGCCGCCTGCTATCGCTATTCGATCGGCTGGCCGTTCCGCTATCCGCGCAACAACCTCGAATACGTCGACCGCTTCCTGCACATGATGTTCGAGGTGCCGAGCGAGCCGCTGGAAATGAGCCCGGTCGCCGCCAAGGCGCTGGACCTGCTGTTCATCCTGCACGCCGACCACGAGCAGAACGCCTCGACCTCGACCGTGCGTCTGGTCGGTTCGACCGGCGCGAATCCGTACGCTTCGGTTGCCGCTGGCATCGCCGCGCTTTGGGGTCCGGCCCACGGCGGCGCCAACGAGGCGGTGCTGAAGATGCTCGAAGAGATCGGCACGGCGGACAAGGTCGAAACGGCCGTCAAGCGCGCGAAGGACAAGAACGACAACTTCCGCCTGATGGGCTTTGGTCACCGCGTCTACAAGAACTTCGATCCGCGCGCGAAGATCATCCGCGAGATGTGCCACAAGGTGCTCAACGAACTGGACGTCAACGATCCGTTGCTCGACGTGGCGATGAAGCTGGAAGAGGCCGCGTTGAAGGACGATTACTTCGTCGAGCGCAAGCTCTACCCGAACGTCGACTTCTACTCCGGGCATCATCTACAAGGCGCTGGGTATCCCGACGGAAATGTTCACCGTGATGTTCGCCATCGCGCGCACCGCCGGCTGGATCTCGCACTGGATCGAGCAGCACGAAACCCCGGGTTCGCGTATCGGTCGTCCGCGTCAGATCTACACCGGTTCTGACGTGCGCAACTACGTTGCCGCCGACAAGCGCTAAGCCCTGTCGGTCATTGAGGTAACGAAAAACGCCCCGGTTATTGCCGGGGCGTTTTTTTATTGATGTTTTGCGGGCGTCCGGGTCGCGCACTGGGTGCGCTCCTACAAGCCGCGAGAGCCCTGTAGGAGCGCACCCAGTGCGCGACCCAACGCGCCTCAACCCGACCTACCTGCGTTTATCGCAGCGCGGACGAAAGCATCCGCTCGAACTCGTCTTCTTCTCCACTCGTTGCCAGCAGTTCCTCGACCGCGGCCAGCGCCGCACGACGCATGGGCTTCTCGTCGATGCGATCTAGCGGTGGCTGCCGCAGCGAGTCGAGCGGCAGTACGGTGATGTCGAAGGGCAGGCCATCGGCGGCGAACAGCAGGACCGGATATTCGGCTTGTTCGTCGCGCGTGGTGCGCAGTCGCCGGGTCTGCTGTGTCAGTGGTACACCTCGTTCCTGCAGGAATAGCACGACCGTCTCGGCGCTTTCGCTGAATACATGCAGGCATACCGCCGAATGGGCGTCTGCCGTGCCATCGAGCACGGCACCGACCAGGCGAGGTTCGAAGCGTTCAAGGAAACGCATGGCCTCGGCCGCCGCTTCCCGTCGCTGCTGTAGCAGCTGTGGCTGCGTATCGGCATGGAAGATGCGCTGGTGCTCGCGCAGGGCCTGTTCGATTTCGTTGTTGCGCGGCAGTGCCTGCGCATCGAGGATGCCAAGCCGCTCGGCGGCCTTGACCTTGGCGTGGTGGAAGTCGCGGATGCCGTGTTCGCTCATCAGTCGCGCCGCCTCCTGGGCGACGCGCAGACGATTGCGCTGAAGACGATCCTGCGCGTGGATACGGTGATGTTCGCCTCGTGCCATGCCCCTTTCCTCCGGCGAAGCTGGCGTTCGCTTTCCGCGAACGCGGGCGGCAGGACGGGCCAGTGGTCGGAACCCGGCTGCCGACGATTAGAAGATGTCGTAGGCGTGCTGCTGGTCCTGATCCTCCTGCTGCTGGTTGGCCTGGTTGCGCAGGCGATCCACGTCTTCCACCTTGAATATCTCAGGCATGCTGTTGGGCGCGCCCGCGCCGGCCGGCAAGCCGCTGGCGCGGTCTATCTGCACCGTACTGATACCTGGCGGCATCGGCAAGGTGCTCGAGGGGGCGTCCTTCAGCACCGAGCCCATGTAGGACATCCAGATGGGCAGGGCCGCCTTGGCGCCGAACTCGCCCTTGCCGAGTGAACTGAAGTCGTCGAACCCCACCCACACTGTGGTCACCAGATTGGCATTGAAGCCGGCAAACCAGGCGTCACGGTGGTCATTGGTGGAGCCGGTCTTGCCGGCCAGGTCGTCGCGTCCCAGGGCCATGGCGGCCGCGCCGGTGCCCCGTTTGATGACGTCCTGCATCAGCGAGGTGACGAGGTAGTCGTTGCGTACGTCGATGACCTGAGGGGCAAGCACGGGGGTATGGGTGCCGTCACCGTGGGCATCGGCCGGAAGCACGGCGTCGCCGACGCCAGCGACGCTGCCCGAGGTCCCCGGCGTACCTGTCGAACTGGTGCTGGCCACGGCATTGCTCAGGGTGGCGGCTGCACTGCTGGCTGGCGGCGGGCCGGGCGGACGGGTATCCAGCAGGCGCTCGGCGCAGGTGCGGCAGGCGCGCGCCGGGTTGGCCTGGTACACCGGCTTGCCATCGCGATCGGTGATCTCGCTTATGAAATAGGGTGTCACCAGGTATCCGCCATTGGCGAACACGGAGTAGCCGCGCGCCATGGTCATCGGCGACACCGATGCGGTACCCAGCGCCATCGACAGGTTGCCGGGCAGCGAGTCGAGGGTGAAGCCGAAGCGGGTGATGTAATCGCGCGCAAAGCGCACGCCTATGGCGTCGAGCAGGCGCACCGAGACCAGGTTCTTGGACTGGACCAGGGCCTCGCGCAGGCGGATCGGGCCGTCGAACTTGTCGTCGTCGTTGGATGGCGTCCACAGGCCGCCCGGCCGCGACGGATCGGGCAGGGCGAGCGGGGCGTCGTTGACGATCGATGCCGGCGTAAAGCCGCGCTCGAAAGCCGCCGAGTAGATGAATGGCTTGAAGCTCGAGCCCGGCTGGCGGGCCGCCATCACGGCGCGGTTGAACTTGCTGCGCAGGAAGTTGAAGCCACCGACCAGCGCCTGCAGCGAGCCGTCCTCGGGATTGACCGAAACCAGGGCGCCTTGGGCGGCTGGGATCTGGGTCAGCTGCCATTGACCCTTCTCATCACGGTCCACGCGCACGATGTCGCCACGCTTTAGCACGCCGGCCACGCTCTTGGGGGCGGCGCCGACGCGGGTGTCGCTTATATAAGGATGGGCCCAGTCCATTACCTCCAGCCCCAGTTTCACCGTTTCGCGGCTGGGCAGGTAAATGCTGGCCTCACTGGCCGATACTGCAGTGACGAGGCCTGGATCCATCCCGGAGATATCGGTGTAGCCAGCCAGGGCCCGGTCGAAATCCTCGGTGCCGGCGTCGGCAGCCAGCTCCTGATGGCCTTCCGGGCCGCGCCAGCCGTGGCGGCGGTCGTATTCGACCAGGCCAGACCGCATGGCGTTCACGGCGGCCAGCTGGCGGTCGCTCTGCAACGTGGTCTTCACCACATAGCCTTCGGTGAGTGCGTCATTGCCCAGGCGGTCCAGTACCTGCAGGCGCACCATTTCGGCCAGGTAGGGCGCATCGAGCTCGATCGCCGGCTCATGCGGGGCGGCAGCATTGGGCTCGGCAATCGCCTGTTCGTACTCCGCCTTGCTGATGTAGCGGTTTTCCAGCATCTGGCCGAGCACCCAGTTGCGGCGGGCCAGGATGCGCTTGGGGTTGTTGAGCGGGTTGACTACCGACGGCAACTGGAAGCTTGAGGCCAGCGTGGCGGCTTCGGCGATGGTGAGCTGGTCCAGCGTCTTGCCGTAGTAAAAGGAAGCCGCCGCGGCCACGCCATAGGAGCGATGGCCCAGGAACATCTTATTGAGGTAGAGCTCCAGGATCTGGTCCTTGGTCAGCTCGCTCTCCATGCGCAGCGCAATGAAGATCTCGGTCAGTTTGCGCGAATACAGCTTCTCGGGGCTCAGGAAGAAGTTGCGCGCGACCTGCTGGGTAATGGTCGATCCGCCCGGTCCCTTGTCGCCGCCCGACACGATGACGTGCCAGCCGGCACGGGCAATGCCATGCCAGTCAACGCCTGGATGGTTGTAGAAGCTCGCGTCCTCGGCTGCCAGCACGGCGTGCTTGAGCCGCTCGGGCACCTCAGCGATGGCGATCGGGATGCGTCGCGTCTCACCGAAGCTTGCGATTAGCTTCCCATCGGCACTAAGCACACGCAGTGGCACCTGCATGTGGTAGTCCTTGAGGACGGCTACCGAGGGCAGGCGGGGGGAAATAAGCCAGTACGCCACCCCCACGGCCGCAACGCCCAGCAGTAACCCGGTAAAGGCTAGAACGAGGATCCAGCGTACCAACCGCTTGAGAATTTGCATGATGTGGGTATTTGCGAGACGCAAGTCAAAACAAGTCAGAGTATAGATGTTGCAGTATCCACGACATGAATCGAGTGCGTCTCAGCAAAAGACAGGCCAATCGATGCATTGATCCAAGGTGTGCGTACCATCACGCGATTGTGTCGAGAAAAAGCTCGTAGGCCATTGCCAATACGTTAATTTTTGGATTTAATGCCATTGCGTACTCGCCAGTCTAGGCGCAGGCGCCCAGGGGCAAGGGGGAAAATCGTGGGGCTCTTTACACCCAAGAAGCCGCCACTTGTTGGCGTCGACATCAGTTCGACGGCCGTCAAGTTGCTGCAGCTCAGCCAAGCCGGCGGTCGCTATCGCGTGGAACATTACGCGGTCGAGCCACTGCCCCCTAATGCCGTAGTCGAGAAGAACATCGTCGAGGTCGAGGCGGTGGGCGAGGCCATCCGGCGCGCCTTGGCGCGCTCCGGCTCCAAGCTCAAGCATGCGTCGGCGGCGGTGGCCGGGTCAGCCGTGATCACCCGGGTCATACCGATGCCGAGTGAGCTGTCCGAGGATGATCTCGAAGGCCAGATCCAGGTCGAGGCCAACCAGTACATCCCGTATCCGATCGATGAGGTCAGCCTCGACTACGAGGTGCTCGGTCCGGTACGCGACAACCCGGAAATGAACAATGTGCTGCTCGCGGCCTCGCGCACCGAGAACGTCGACATGCGCGTGGCCGCGCTCGATCTGGGTGGACTCTCCGCCAAAGTGGTCGACGTCGAAGCCTTCGCGATGGAGAACGCGTTCGCCATGGTGGCCGACCAGCTCAATGTCGGTCGCGATGCGCTGGTCGCCGTGGTCGACATCGGCGCCACGATGACCACGCTGTCGGTGCTGCGCAACCAGCGCACCATCTATTCGCGCGAGCAGGTGTTCGGCGGCAAGCAGCTGACCGACGAAATCATGCGCCGCTACGGTCTGTCCTATGAGGAAGCCGGCCGTGCCAAGCGCCAGGGCGGCCTGCCGGACTCCTATGAGATCGAGGTGCTGGAGCCGTTCAAGGAGTCGATGGTCCAGCAGATCGGGCGCCTGCTGCAGTTCTTCTTTGCCGGTAGCGAATACAGCAAGGTCGATCAGGTCGTACTGGCGGGCGGCTGTGCCTCGATCGAAGGCATCGGTCCGATGCTCGAGGACCAACTCGGCGTTCCCTGCGTCGTCGCCAATCCTCTGGCGCGCATGTCGTTGTCGCCGCGTGTGCAGGCGCAGTCGCTGGCTCAGGACGCGCCCGCATTGATGATTGCGGTCGGCCTCGCGCTGAGGAGCTTCGACTGATGGCACATATCAATCTACTACCGTGGCGCACCGAGCGCCGCAAGCAGCGCGAGCGCGAGTTCTACATGCAGCTGGGTGCGGCCCTGGTGGCGGCCATCCTGGTGCTGCTGCTGTGGTCAGCCTGGATGGGGCGCGCGTCGACAACCAAAACGACCGCAATACGCTTTTGCAGGGCGAGATCAAGCAGCTCGACGAGCGGATCGTCAAGATCAAGGATCTGGAAAAGGTGCGTGAGCGACTGCTGGCACGCAAGCAGATCATCGAGCAGCTGCAGGCCAATCGCTCGCAGATGGTGCATCTGTTCGACGAGCTGGTGAGGACGATTCCGGCCAGCGTGCGACTGGGTGGCCTCAAGCAAACCGGTGACTCGCTGACCCTCGACGGCGTAGCTCAGTCCAACGCCAGCGTGGCGGAGTACATGCGCAATATCGAAGCTTCGCCGTGGATGGGGCATGCCGATTTGCGCAAGACCGAGAACACCCACGGCGGCGACACGCGGATGCCTTATAACTTCGGGCTGGATGTCGCGCTGAGTCGACCCAAGTCCGACGAGAACGGTGACGTCTCCGACGACGATCAAGCGCCCATCCTGCCAACCGCCAAGCCCGCATCGGCGGCCGGCGCTACGGGTGCGCCATCGGCTCCCGCTCCGGCGGCTGCCACCCAGCCGAGCAAGCCGGCGGCGGCGACCAGTGTTCCCTCGGGGGCCAAGCCCACGAGCCCGGCAGGTAATGGAGGAGCCAAGTCATGAAGTTCCTCACCGACCTGCAAAACCTCGATCGCAACAACATTGGCGGCTGGCCGCAGTCGATCAAGGTCTTCTTTACCGCCTTGGTGTTCGTCGTCGTCGTATTCCTGGGCTGGTACTTGTACGTCAGCGACCAGCAGACGACGTTGGAACAGTTGGTGGGCAAGGAAGACCAGCTCAAGCAGGAGTTCTCGCAGAAGCAGGCCAAGTCGGTCAATCTCGAGGCCTTGCAGCAGCAGCTCGATGAAATGCAGGACATGCTGCGGCAGTTGCTGCGCCAGTTGCCCAGCAAGACCGAAATGCCGGAACTCCTGGTTGACATCTCTCAGACGGCGCTCTCGGCGGGCCTGGAAACCGAGCTATTTCAGCCGGGGCCGGAATCGCCGAAGGACTTCTATGCGGAGAAGCCGATCACGCTGCGCATGGTGGGCACTTATCACCAGTTCGGCACCTTTATCAGTGGCGTGGCATCGCTGCCGCGCGTCGTGATCCTGACCCTGCACGATGTTTCGCTGACGCCGAAGAACGCGCCCGCAGCAGGCAAGGGAGGCGCGCCCGCTAGCGCCGCACCTGCGGGTGGCTTGCTTGTGCTGCAAGGCACGGTAAAGACCTATCGCTATCTGGAAGATGACGAGAGTGCCGAGGCCAAGGCAGCCAATGCCAAGTCAGCCGGGGGCAAAACACAGGCTGCCAAGACAGGGGGGCAGAAATGAGCAAGTTGACTGCCATCCGGTCCATTCGGGCGATGCGTATCTTGCCGGTGCTCGCTGCATTGTTGGTGCTCGCCGGTTGCACCCGCGGTACCTCTGATCTGCGCGACTGGGTCGACCAGGAAAAGCACAAGAAGGGAGCGCCGATTCCGCCGCTGCCCGTCATCAAGACCTTCGAAACCTTTCAGTACAACGATCAAGGTCGCCGTGATCCGTTCAGTCCGAGCACGGCCGAGCTGCAGCAAGGCAACGCCAACAGCGGCCCGCGTCCGGACGAGAACCGTTCCAAGGAGCCGTTGGAAATGTTTGCGCTGGACAGCCTGAAGATGGTCGGCACGGTGGGAGGGGGCACGGGCATTGAAGTGCTCGTGAAGGATCCCGGTGGTGTGATTCACCGTGTCCATCGCAACGAATACATGGGCCAGAACTACGGTCGGATCACCGCCATCGGCGATGACCATATCGACCTGGTAGAGCTGGTTTCCAACGGAAATGGTGGCTGGATGGAACGTCCTGCCAGCATCGCGCTCAGCGAGAAATGAGAAATACAGGGGCTGATGCAATGACCAACAAAATCAAACCTGTTCGGGGCCGTGTCATGCGCCAGGCAAGCCGCTATGTGATCGTGGGCCTGCTGACGCTCGGTGCCGCCTGGTCGAACGTGGCCGCTGCTGCCACCAGTACCCTGAAGGAGATCAGCTACGACATGCTGCCGGGTGGCCGCGTCGAGCTGCACCTCAACTTCGCGCAAGGGCCGGTGCCGGAGCCAAAGATCTTCACCACGGGCAATCCGCCGCGCATCGCTGTCGACTTCGCCGACACCGACAACGCGGCGGCGCGCCATATCGATATCAACAAGGGCTCCACTACGGGCGTGTCCGCCGTATCGGCCGGGGGTCGTACCCGAGTCGTCGTGGAATTGATGCGCGAATCCACCTATCGCTCGCGTGTCGAGGGCAATAGCCTGGTGCTGACCGTGAATAACGGTACCGATGCGGCAACCACGACGACAGCGGCCACGATCGATCCGTCCAAGGCGCTGCCTTCGGCGATGAATGGTCCCTCGGTGTCGAATATCGACTTCCGTCGCGGCCCGAACGGCGAAGGCCGCGTGTTGATCGACTTCAGCGGTGCGGGCGTCAACGCCGATATGAAGACCCAGAGCGACAAGGTGGTGGTCGAACTCGGCCAGGTGAACTTGCCGCCGAAGCTCGCGCAACGGCTGGATGTGCTCGACTTCGCCACGCCCGTGCAGTCCATCGTCACCAAGGCCGGTGTGCGCGGCGGTGCCCGCATGGAGATCGCCGTGAAGGGCCCGGTGGATGCGTCGGCCTACCAGAGCGGCAATCAGTACGTGGTCGAGATTGCGGCCAAGAAGAAGGATCCGAAGGCCGCGGACGGCAAGCTGGCCAAGGGTCAGGATCCTGTCTACAACGGCAATCGCGTCACCTTCAATTTCCAGGACATCCCGGTCCGCTCGGCGCTGCAGCTGCTGGCCGACATTTCGGGGCTGAACCTGGTGGCGTCCGATACGGTGGGTGGTAGCGTCACGCTGCGGCTGGTCAACGTGCCGTGGGACCAGGCGCTCGATGTCGTGCTGCGCGCCAAGAGCCTGGACAAGCGCCGCAACGGCAACGTGATCTGGATTGCGCCGCAGGAAGAGCTGGCCAAGTACGAGCAGAACATTGCCGATGCCCGCCTGAAGGCGGAAGACAATGCCGAGCTGGTCACCGACTATGTGCCGATCAGCTATGGCAAGGCCAAGGATATCGCCAAGCTCCTGACCACCGGCAGCATGCAGTCTCAGGGTGGCGGCGGTAGCGGTGGCGCGAATTCGTCGCACGGCTTCCTCTCGTCCCGCGGCAGCGTATCGTTCGACGAGCGCACCAATACCCTGCTGATCAACGACAACCCGCAGAAGATCCGCGAGCTGCGTGAGCTGATCGCCGTACTGGACAAGCCGGTGCAGCAGGTGTTGATCGAGTCGCGCATCGTGATCGCCACCGACAACTTCACCCGCGATCTCGGCGTGAAGTTCGGCGTGCAGGCAACCCGCACGCTGCCGGGCGGTAACGTGATTGCTACCAACCCGAGCGGTCACGGCGCGTTTCGCTGGCGACCAGCCAGCACAACGCCAATATCACCAATGCGGTCAATGCGGCCAACTGTCTCCTGACCCCCTGCACCACGGTCCCGACGCCGCCGACGGTCACTTACCCGGGTGGTGCAAACGTCAACCTGCCCGTGACCAGTCCCGCCGGCCAGCTCGGCCTCGCGATCTTGGGCAAGAACTTCCTGGTCGATCTGGAGCTGTCCGCAGCGCAGACCGAGGGCCGTGGCGAGGTCATCTCCAGTCCTCGAGTGATCACCGCCAACCAGCAGGAGGCGGTGATTCGCCAGGGCCAGGAGATCGGCTACGTGACCTACCAGAACAGTGCAACCGGTGCTGCTGGTAGTGGCACGGCGACGGTGCAGTTCAAGGATGCCGTGTTGGAGCTCAAGGTGACCCCGACGATCACGGCCGACAATCGGGTCTACCTGATGATCAATGTGAAGAAGGACGCCCTGGCAGCCTTCATCACCGTGCCGGGTAGCGGCCAGGTTCCGCAGATCGACACCCGTGAGATCAATACGTCGGTGCTGGTGGACAACGGTCAGACCGTGGTACTCGGTGGTATCTATGAAATCACCAAGCAGAACACCGCGACCAAGGTGCCTGGCTTGGGCGATATCCCGGGTCTCGGCTTCCTGTTCCGCAGCACATCGCGTGAGAGCGACAAGGCGGAGCTGTTGATCTTCGTGACGCCGCGCATTCTCAGCGAAAGCCTGCAATAAGCGCGGTTACACGGCGAAACGGAAAGGGCGGCTGCGGCCGCCCTTTTTCGTTGCTGCCGGGGCGCCTTGCGTGCCGACGCTGCTAGCCAAAAGTCATGGGTACTAAACTTCTCCGCGGGTTTAAGGTCTGTAACCGCGCAACCTTAGATGGAACACCCGATGGACATGCCCCAAGCCCAGCCTGCATCCCGCTTGCAGCAGGCGTTTCTACGCGTACGCGACGAGCTGCAGCGCAGCGTCATCGGTCAGCCGCACCTTATCGACTGCCTGCTGGTGGCGCTGTTGGCCGACGGCCACTTGCTCGTCGAAGGCGCGCCCGGCCTGGCCAAGACGACCGCGGTAAAGGCGCTGGCAGCCTGTATCGAGGCTGATTTTCATCGCGTCCAGTTCACGCCGGATTTGCTGCCGGCGGATCTCACCGGCACCGATATCTTCCGGCCGCAGTCCGGCAACTTCGAGTTCGAGCGAGGCCCGCTGTTTCACAACATCGTGCTTGCCGATGAAATCAATCGTGCACCAGCAAAGGTGCAGTCGGCCTTGCTGGAGGCCATGGCCGAGCGACAGATCACGGTGGGCCGCAGTACCTGGCACCTGCCGGACCTGTTCATGGTGATGGCGACGCAGAATCCGATC
>CAVXWA010000016.1:0-71084 GCA_963765335.1 uncultured Gammaproteobacteria bacterium
GCACATGGCGCATGTCCATCACCCGATCATCGGTGACTGCCAGCACGGCCGCGGCGATCACAACCGCCTGTACAAGCAGTACTTCAGCTGCCATCGCATGCTGTTGCATGCCTGGCGCTTGAGCTTTTCCCATCCGGTCTCCGGCGAGCCCATGCGTATCGACGCACCGCTGGACACCGCCTACCAGGCCTTGCTCGATCGCTTCGGCTGGACCCTGCCCGCCAGCTGAGCCCGGTTGCCGACGCGCTTTGCCGCGAGCCATGGCAGCGCGCAACTCGCGCGCCCGCTAAACTGCACGCCATGCTCATTGTCAGCCGATCCATTGCCCTGCCCGAGACCGAGCTGACCGAGCGCTTCCTGCGTGCCGACGGTCCGGGCGGCCAGCACGTCAATCGCACCGAAAGTGCGGTGGAACTGCGCTTTGACGTGGTGCATTCGCCGTCCCTGCCCGAGCCCGTGCGCGAGCGCCTGCTGGCGCGCCGCGACCGCCGCCTTACCGACGACGGCGTGCTGGTGATCCAGGCCCGGCGCTTCCGCGACCAGGCCCGCAACCGCGAAGACGCACGCGACCGGCTGGTCGAAATCATCCGCGGCGTGCTGGTGCCTCCCAAGGCACGCGTCGCCACCAAGCCCACCCGCGGCTCGAAAGAGCGGCGCCTCGCCGGCAAACAGCAGCGCGGCAAGATCAAGCAGACGCGTTCGCGTGACTGGAGTCGTGAATGAGTAACCGGATGTTGCCATCCGCCCCGCCGGAAGCACCCAAGCTCAATAGCCGATTCTGGCCCTGGCTGGCGCGCACACTGCTGCGCCTGAGCGGCTGGCGCCTGCTCGGCGAACCGGCCAACGAGCGCAAGCTGATTCTGATCGGCGCGCCGCATTCGTCCTACTGGGACGGCTATTTCGGCCTGCTGATGAAGATCGGCCTGGGCATCGACATCAACATCATGGTCAAGCGCGAAGTGCTGGATGGCCCGCTTGGCACTTTCCTGCGCCCGATCGGCATGATCGCGATCAATCGCAGCGCGGCGCTCAATGTGGTGGGCCAGATGGTGCAGCGTTTCAACGAGCGAGAGCGGATGTGGCTGGGCATCACGCCGGAAGGCACGCGCAAGAAGGTCACGCACTGGAAATCCGGCTTCCTGCGCATCGCACACGATGCCAACGTGCCGATCCAGACCCTCTTCATCGACTATCCCAGCAAGACCTTCACCTTCGGCCCCGTCGTGCGAACCACGGACGATCATGATGCGGACATGGCGAAGATCCGTGAGCTGTTTACGCCCTATCGCGGCAAGCATCGCAACGCCAACGGCTAGGCACCACGCCGCTAGTGGCGGCGCATGTGTAGGAGCGCACCCAGTGCGCGAACACCAACGGAGCGGTGACGCCGTGATCGCGCACTGGGTGCGCTCCTACATCGGCACGTCCTAGCGTTCGGAGTGACCCGACTCGTCGTAGTCGCGATGCGTCAGCAGGCCAGGGCGCACCAGGTCGACGAAGGCACGCGCTTCCGCACTGAGAAACTTGCCCTTGCGCATCACCACGCCGTAGCTGCGCTGCGGAAAATACTGCTTCATGTTGCGGACGGCCAAACGCGAACGATCGGCCTCGGTGATGCAGATGCCGGTGACGATGGAAATGCCCAGGCCCATCGCCACGTATTCCTTGATCACGTCCCAGCCGCCGACTTCGATCGCCACGCTTGTAGGGCACCTGGCGCTGCTGGAACACCAGGTCCACCAGTCGATACGTGGAAAGCCGCTGCGGCGGCAGGATCAAGCCGTAGCGGCGATAGATCCTCCAGCGTGATCCTTGTCTTTCGACGCCAATGGATGATCCAGCGGCGTGATCAGCATCGGATCGTAGTGATGCACCGGCGCCCAGGCGATGTCGTTCGGCACGTCGAGCATGGAGCCCACCGCGAAATCCGCCTCATCCGCGCGCAGCAGCGCCAACCCGTCCTTGCCGGTGACATTGGCCAGCTGCAGATGCACGTCGGGATAGCGTTCGCGATATCGGCGCACCAGGTCGGGCAGCAGGTATTGAATGGTCGAACTGCCCGCCGCGATGGTCAGGCGGCCACCCTGCATGCCCTTCACCTTGGCGTGGAAATCTCGGTCCAGGTTTTCCCAACCCTCCACCAGGGGCCGTGCCAGCTCGTACAGCGCCTCACCCGCGTCGGTGAGGTTGATGCGTCGGCGTCGGCGCTCGAGCAGGCTCACGCCCAACTCTCGCTCCAGTGCCTGCAACTGCAGGCTCACCGACGGCTGAGACAAGTAGAGCGCCTCGGCGGCTCGCGTCAGCGTACCCAGCTTCACCGTGTAGACGAAGGCCCGCATTTGCTTCTGGCGGTTGCCCTTGTAATAGAACCGACCTGATTCGCTGGCGGCGGATTCATCGCCTTTTCGCCGCCTTGAAGGCTCGACAGGTGATTTTTTTGCCCTTTCAAGGGTCGATCGAGTCGATTTCATAGCTTACAACTCAATAAGTTGCGGTATGTATTAAGAATAACAATATCAAAAATTGAAACATTTGCTTTGTCAAAGCAATTCTCCGTGACCTAGTGTCATCTCATCGTCATCACGGAGATTCGCCATGGCTGTCCCCAAGGAACGCGTCCTCATCCACCCGGCACAGATCCATGGCGCTACGGGGCCGGGGCACGACGCCATTCTCACGCCCGACGCGCTGACCTTCCTGGCCGACCTGCATCGCCGCTTCGACGCTCGCCGCCAGGAACTGCTGGCCGCGCGCAAGCTGCGCCAGGCCCGTTACGACGCTGGCGAGCTGCCGGATTTCCGCGCGGACACCACGGCTATTCGCGAGGGCAACTGGATGGTGGCGCCCGATCCCGGCCGCCCTGCGCGACCGCCGCGTCGAGATCACCGGCCCGGTCGAGCGCAAGATGATCATCAACGCGCTGAACTCCGGCGCGAAGGTGTTCATGGCGGACTTCGAGGATTCGTCGGCGCCCACCTTCGCCAACCAGATCGACGGCCAGATCAACCTTCGCGACGCGGTGAACGGCTCCATCGAGTACGTCTCGCCCGAGGGCAAGCAGTACCGCGTGCAAGCCGAATCCCGCCGTGCTGGTGGTGCGTCCGCGCGGCTGGCACCTGCCGGAACGCCACTATCACCGTGGACGGCGAGCCGATGTCTGGCGCCCTGGTCGACTTCGGCCTGTTCGTTTTCCACAACGCCCGCCACCTGCAGGCGCGCGATCGCGGCCCGTACTTCTATCTGCCCAAGCTTGAGGCGATGGAGGAGGCCGCGCTGTGGAACGACGTGATGTCCGCCGCCGAAAGCGAGCTGGAGCTGCCGCCGGACTGCATGAAGGCCACGGTGCTGATCGAGACGCTGCCGGCCGCGTTCCAGATGCACGAGATCCTGCACGCACTGCGCGGCCGCATCGTCGGCCTCAACTGCGGACGCTGGGACTACATCTTTTCCTACCTCAAGACGTTCCGCGCCCATCGCGATCGCCTGCTGCCGGATCGCAGCCAGGTGCTGATGACGGTGCCGTTCCTGAAGTCGTATTCGGAGCTGCTGATCCAGACCTGCCATCGCCGCGGCGCCTTCGCCATGGGCGGCATGGCCGCGCAGATTCCGATCAAGGGCGACGATGCAGCGCGAACGAGGCGGCCCTGGCCAAGGTGCGCGCCGACAAGCTGCGCGAAGTGCAGGCCGGCCATGACGGCACCTGGGTCGCCCATCCGGCGCTGGTGCCGGTGGCGCAGGAAGTGTTCGACCAGTACATGCCCTCGCCCAACCAACTGGACGTGGTGCGCGCCGATGTCTGCGTGACGCGCGATCACCTGATCGCGCCTTGCAGCGGCACGATCAGCCGCGCCGGCTTCGACAACAACGTCGAAGTGGCGCTGCGCTACATCGCCTCGTGGCTCGACGGCCAGGGCTGCGTGCCGATCCATCACCTGATGGAAGACGCCGCCACCGCCGAGATCGCGCGCGCGCAGCTGTGGCAATGGCTGCACCACGGCCCGCTGGAATTCACCGATCACGCACCGATCGACTTCGCCCTGTTCGATCACGCGCTCGACCAAGCACACGCATCGCCTGCGCGAGAGCAGCACGCCTTACGCCGCTCGCGCCGACGAGGCTGCCGCCCTGCTTTCCAAACTGACTCACGCCGACCAGCTCGGCGATTTCCTCACCCTGGCCGCCTACGCGCAGCTCTGACCTTCAACTGATGGCATCAACGCATCGCCGATAAGCAATGGAGACACGCTCATGAAGAACCACGCTGCCTACCGCCGACGCAGATCGCTCTCGACTGGAGCAACAATCCTCGCTGGAACGGTATCCAGCGCAACTACACCGCCGCTGACGTGGTGCGTCTGCGCGGCACGGTGGCAGTGGAACATTCGCTTGCCCGCCGCGGCGCCGAGCGTCTGTGGAAGTCGCTACAGCAAGGAGGACTTCGTCAACGCGCTCGGCGCGCTCACCGGCAACCAGGCCATGCAGCAGGTGAAGGCCGGCCTGAAGGCGATCTATCTCAGTCGGCTGGCAGGTCGCGGCCGACGCCAACGTCGCCGGCGAGATGTATCCGGACCAGTCGCTGTATCCCGCCAACTCGGTGCCGCTGGTGGTCAAGCGCATCAACAACACGCTTGCTGCGCGCCGACCAGCTGCATCACGCCGAAGGCAACTGGACGACATCGACTGGATGGTGCCGATCGTGGCCGATGCCGAAGCCGGTTTCGGCGGCGTGCTCAATGCGTTCGAACTGATGAAGGCGATGATCGAAGCCGGCGCCGCTGGCGTGCATTTCGAGGACCAGCTCGCCTCGGTGAAGAAGTGCGGCCACATGGGCGGCAAGGTGCTGGTGCCGACGCGCGAAGCCGTCGACAAGCTCAACGCCGCGCGCCTGGCGGCCGATGTACTGGGCGTGCCGACGCTGCTCGTGGCGCGCACCGATGCCGATGCGGCCGATCTGCTCACCTCCGATATCGACGAGAACGACCGGCCGTTCGTCACCGGCGAGCGCACCGTGGAAGGTTTCTATCGCGTGCGGCCGGGACTCGACCAGGCGATCAGCCGCGGCCTCGCTTACGCGCCGTATGCCGACCTGGTGTGGTGCGAAACCAGCAAGCCGAACCTGGAAGAGGCGCGCAAGTTCGCCGAAGCCATCCACGCCAAGTATCCGGGCAAGCTGCTGGCCTACAACTGCTCGCCCAGCTTCAACTGGAAGAAGAACCTCGACGACGCGACCATCGCCAAGTTCCAGAAGGAACTCGGCGCCATGGGCTACAAGTTCCAGTTCATCACCCTGGCCGGCTTCCACAGCCTCAACTACGGCATGTTCGATCTGGCCCATGGCTACGCACGCCGCCAGATGAGCGCGTTCGTGGAATTGCAGGAGCGCGAGTTCGCCGCCGCTGATCGCGGCTTCACCGCGGTGAAGCATCAGCGTGAAGTCGGCACCGGTTACTTCGATGCCGTGACCCAGGCGATCCAGCAGGGCCAGTCGTCCACCACGGCGCTGAAGGGCTCCACCGAAGAGCAGCAGTTCCATGCGTCGCGCCAGGCAAGCGCCGCCTGACGACAGGTTACGTGTCGCGCGAACCGGCAAGGATGCCGGCGTGTGCGCGGAGAGCCTGGCTCTCCGCGCACGCTACACACGGAATGCGGCCCGCGCTGATCAGCCGGATCGTTCTGTCGCCTCCGGTGGCACCAGCGTAATCACGGTCCAGCCGGGACGAGGTTCCAGCTCACGTTTCACCGACGCCACGCGCAGTGCGCCCTTTTCTTCCACGCCGAACAACAGCACGGTGTCGGAACCATACTGTTCGATGAAATGCGGCCAGTCGAAGGTGGCCGTGAGGCGAGTCGACTTGATGCGCCAGCCCTGTGCCAGCAAGTGGATGAAACGCTCATGCGTCATATCGGCAGCGAACAGCGGCGGCACCCGCAAACTCCGCACCAGCTGGCCGCGCTCGCCCGCTTCTTGCGGATCGCCGTTCCGCAATCGATAGACGCGCTCGCGCCCAAACTCCTGGCGGTAATGCACACACGCCAGTGTGTTGCGCTCGCGATGGGTCGACATCGCCAGCAATCGACCGATGCCGGTGAGGTCGAGATGTCGCTCCGCATAGGCGGTAGCGGGGTGGCCATAAAATGTGGTCAATCCATCCATGCGCGCCTGACGGATACCGTCCCACTGCTCATCCGCCACGATCACGCGAAACCCGGCATCGGCTAGCGCTCGCGCCGCAGCGCGCGCCACTCGATCCGAGCCATAGATCAACACGCCATTGGGATCGGGCTCGGCAACGTTGAGCCAGCGCGCCAAAGGGCGAGCGGTGGCGCTCTGCAATACCACCGTGCCGACGATCAAAATGAACACCAACGGCACCAGCGCTTCGGCGCCCGGCAGCTGTAGGTCATCCAGCCGCAGCGCAAACAGGGCGGACACGGCAGCCGCCACGATGCCACGCGGCGCTACCCAGGCAACCAACGCACGCTCGCGCCAAGTCAGCGAGCTGCCGGCGCTGGCAATCGCCACCGTGACCGGGCGCACCACCAGCTGCGCCGCCAGGAAGATCGCGATGCCCGACCACAGCACACCATCGGGCAAGGGCCAATCCAGTCGCGCGGCAAGCAGGATGAACAGCACCGAGACCAGCAGCGTGGTGAGGTTTTCCTTGAAGTCGAGAATGTCGTCGATATGCACATCGCGCATATTGCCCAGCGCTATGCCCATCACCGTAACCGCCAACAAACCGGATTCGTGGGTGATGGCGTTGGACAACGAGAACGCGAGCAACACGGCCACCAGCGTGCCGTAGTTCTGCAGATACTCGGGAATCATGTGACGGCGCAGCAGGATAGCCAGCAACCATGCGGCAGCCAGACCGATCGCCGTGCCACAAGCGATCGTCAGGAGAAACACGCCCAGGGTGTGACCTTGCTCGTGCGTCACGATCGCTTCGTACACCAGCACGGCGAACAACGCGCCGAGCGGATCGATCACGATGCCTTCCCAGCGCAGCGTGTTGGCGATACGCGCATTCGGCCGCACCGTGCGCAGCATCGGCGCGATCACCGTCGGCCCGGTGACGCAGGTGAGCGCGCCAAAGAGCAGGGAGACCTCCCAGCTCAAATCCGCCAGAACGTGGGCAGCCAGCGCCAGCAACAGCACGGCAACCACGGCGCCATAGGTCACCAGCCCACGAACCACGCCGCCGATACCTGGCAGTTCGCTGAAACGCAGGGTAAGGCTGCCCTCGAACAGGATTAGGGACACGGCCAGCGACACCACCGGGAAGAGCAGTGGCCCCAGCAATTTGTCCGGCGCCACCACGTGACCCACCGGCCCAAGCAGGAGGCCCGCCAGCAACAGGAACAGGATGGCCGGCAGCTTTACCCGCCACGCCAGCCACTGGCATAGAAACCCGACGCCCAGCATGCAAACCAGCAACAGTCCAGGGTCAGCCGCCATGCGCGATCCTTCGAGTGCCCGTCAGGGATATATCGGAGCATGCGCGCAACGACAACGTCCACCATTCGGTGGACAGGTGAACACGAGGGGGAGGGGGGCCAAGCCCCGGTATCGGACGGGGGAGGGGGAGGGGAGTACCGATACCGGGGTGGCAGGCATAGTTCATTTGCGAACCAGCGGGTACAAATACTACCCCGCTTGCGGGACAAGTCAATACCCATCGGTACAATAATTGTCTCGCGCCGCTCAGCGCCCCATCAGAAGCGGCGATAGGTTAAGGCCTCAGCAAGATGCGAGCGGTCCAGCAAGGCTGCCCCGCCATCGAGATCGGCAATGGTGCGAGCCACCCGCAACGTGCGGTGATACGCACGGGCCGACAAGCCCAAGCGCTCCAGCGCCGCATCGAACCAACGCCGCTCGGCCGGCCCCAGTGCGCAGTCCCGCTCCAGTTCGCGCGTGCTGATTTCGGCATTGGAGCGACCTGCCCGCATCAGCGCATGCTTACGCGCCCGCACCACCCGAGCCCGGACCGTGGCCGAGTCCTCATCGTGCTCACTGCGCGGCGCACCCAGCTCGCTCAGCGGTACGCGCGGCACCTCCAGACTCAGGTCGATGCGGTCCAACAGCGGCCCCGAAATACGCGCGCGATAGCGCTGGATCTGGTCCGGCGTGCATTGGCAACGCTGGCGCGGATCGCCGGCATAGCCGCAGGGGCAGGGGTTCATCGCCGCCACCAGCTGGAACTGGGCCGGGAAGGCCGATTGCCGCGCCGCCCGGGAGATCACGATGTGACCGGATTCCATCGGCTCGCGGAGTACATCCAGCACATGCCGACCGAACTCCGGCAGCTCGTCCAGGAACAGCACGCCGTTATGCGCCAACGAAATCTCGCCCGGCCGAGGTACCGAGCCACCGCCCACCAGCGCGACCGCCGAGGCCGTGTGATGGGGTGCCCGGAATGGGCGCCGACGCCAACGTGAGGGGTCCACGGCCTGTCCGGCCACCGACAACACCGCGCAGGTTTCCAGCGCTTCAAGCTCGGTCATCGGCGGCAGGATGCCCGGCAAGCGCTCGGCCAGCATCGTCTTGCCGGTGCCCGGCGGCCCTGCCAGCAGCAAATGATGGCCACCGGTGGCGGCGATCTCCAGCGCGCGTCGCGCCAGTAGCTGTCCGCGTACGTCGGCGAGGTCCGGACCAGCCAATTCTGTGTAGGCCTCGGGCGCTTCGACCGGAAGCGCGAGCTCCTGGGCCCCGCGCAACCAGCCACATACCTCGGCCAACGTGTCGGCCACCAGCACATCGGCATCGGAAACCAGGGCGGCCTCGGCCGCGTTTGCGCGCGGCACGACGACGCGACGCCCGCGTGCCCGTGCCCGCAACAGCGCCGGCAGCACGCCGGACACGCCGCGCAGCGCGCCTGACAGCGCCAGCTCGCCCAAGAATTCGCAGTCATCCAGCTTCTCGCGCGGCACCTGCCCCCCGGCGGCCAGGATGCCCAGCGCAATGGCGAGATCGAAGCGGCCGCCATCCTTCGGCAGCTCGGCCGGCGCCAGATTCACGGTGACCCTTCGATTCGGGTACTCAAAAGAGGTGTTCTGGATCGCAACGCGCACGCGGTCGCGCGCCTCGCGAACGGCGGCTTCAGGAAGACCCACGATATTGGTACCCGGCAAGCCACCGGACAGATGAACCTCGACCATCACCTGCGGTGCAGTCACGCCTTCCTGGGCACGGCTAAGCGTGACAGCGAGGCTCATGGCGCCGGCACCGAACGAGCGAGACGAGCGCAGCTGCCAGGTTGAAACACAGGGTTGGATCCCTCAAGCGACCTGTGAATAAAAACAGCCGCCCCCGATCGTTCTCGGGGTGAGGGTGACAGATCGGGGGCGGCTCCCGGGACGTGGACCCGCGCTACGCCCCTTAGGTGGCAGCACCGGCCTCAAGATCGGCGATTCGTTTCTCCAAAGCCTCAACTTTGGCGCGGGTACGCGCCAGGACCTGGCTTTGGACTTCAAACTCCTCGCGGGTGACTAGATCAAGGCGGCGCAATCCCTGCGCCAGGACATCGCTGAAGTTGGTGCGCAAATCCTGGTGCGCCTGAGTCAATCCATTTGGAACCAACGAAACAAGACGCTGGGCAAGTTGATCGATATCCTGCCTATCCATCATGGACAGCACCTCGAGCTCGTCGGGGGACAGTGTAGATTCATGTCTTTAAACGCCACCATCAGCATGCTCCGCTAGAAGATGTAGGCATTCTCCTACACGCTAAGCACCCAGGCGACAGCCCCGGGCGTAGGCAGGCAAAATGGCGTCTCCCGGCACCGGTGCCGAACGCAATGATTTCGAGGAATGCCCATGAAGCTGGTGGTTGCGGTCATCAAGCCGTTCAAGCTGGACGATGTACGCGAAGCCCTGGCGGAAGTGGGGGTCCAAGGCATTACCGTCACCGAGGTGAAGGGCTTTGGTCGCCAGAAGGGCCACACCGAGCTGTACCGCGGCGCGGAATATGTCGTCGATTTCCTACCCAAGATCAAACTTGAGGTCGCGGTGGCCGACGATCAGCTGGATCGCGTGGTCGAAGCCATCCAGCAGTCCGCCCGTACCGGCAAGATCGGCGACGGCAAGATCTTTGTCAGCTCGCTGGAGCAGGTCATCCGCATCCGCACCGGTGAGCTGGACAACGACGCGCTTTAAGAACCTGCCGGCGTCGCCGCCTGGGTGCGTTCGAAACGGCGGTGATGCACCAGCAGACCGGCGAAATAGGTGATGTAGTAACCGATCAAGAGCCCGAACACGGCAAAGGTCAGTGGGCTGTTGCCGAAAGCAGGCGCGGCGTTCGCCATGGCCGGATCTTGCAGCTGGGGCATCAGCACCATGTAGCGCCAGCCGAGGCGTGCGACCAGCAGCACGGTCAGCAAACCGCCGATCCAGGGGTTGGGAAGATAGGTGTCCGCGCCATTCGCGTCGCGCTCGAAACGGGTCAGCCGTAACCCCACCAAGCCCAACAAGCACGCCGCCGAGGGCTCCGCCCAGCAGGCCTTCCAGCAAGCGCAGGTTGTGCCATCCGCCAAGAGCGAGTGCCACGCCAAGGACCGCGAAGATGGCGATGCGAACGGTCATGCGCTGTCGGCGAATCGGCTGCCGCCCAAAGCTGCCACGCACGCGGCGCCAGACGGCAAACGCCATCAACGGCACCATGATGAAGGGAATCATTTGAGGAGCCACGGGCATTCCTTCGCGGAGAACTAAGGTCCGCAGCTTATCGGACCTGCCAGCGTGCTGGCGATTGACGCGGCACAGCCATCGCAGGTGACGCCTGTCACCCGCGATGGCCCGACGCGGCCTTACTTGGCCTTACTTGGCCTTGCCCTGGTTGGCCACGGCGGCCATCTTGGCCGCGATCGCTTCGGCGTCGCCGAGGTAGTAGTGACGCAGCGGCTTGAGGTCGGCGTCGAACTCGTACACCAGCGGCACGCCATTGGGGATGTTCAGCTCGACGATGTCGTCGTCGGAGATGTTGTCCAGATACTTCACCAGGGCGCGCAGCGAATTGCCGTGTGCGGCCACCACGACACGCTGGCCAGCGCGGATCGCGGGCGCCAGCACCTCATGCCAGTACGGCAGCACGCGGGCGACGGTGTCCTTGAGGCACTCGGTGTCCGGGATGTCCTTCGGGTCCAGCTTCGCATAGCGCGGATCGGTGACCGACTCGTTGGCGGCGCGATCGAGCGGCGGCGGCGGGATGTCGTAGCTGCGGCGCCAGACCTTGACCTGGTCCTCGCCGAACTTCGCCGCGGTCTCGGCCTTGTTGAGGCCGGTGAGCGCGCCGTAATGGCGCTCGTTGAGCCGCCATTCGAAATGCACCGGTATC
Source organism: uncultured Gammaproteobacteria bacterium (assembly GCA_963765335.1). GTDB lineage: Bacteria > Pseudomonadota > Gammaproteobacteria > Xanthomonadales > Rhodanobacteraceae > Dyella. The sequence goes on from CAVXWA010000016.1 coordinate 11,334, forward strand.
CACATCAGATCCATGGCGTCCTGCACGCCCCACAGCGTGCGCACGGCACGCTTGAGTACCGAGGTGTGGGCGACATCGAAGGTGAGGCCTTCGGCCTTGAGCAAACGACCCGCCTCGGCGGCTTCGGCCATGCCCTGTTCGGTGAGATCCACGTCGGCCCAGCCGCTGAAGCGGTTGTCGAGGTTCCACTGGGACTGGCCGTGACGGATGAGTACGAGCTTGTGCATGGCGGCAATTCGCAACGAGAAACCTGAAATGTTGAGGCTCGACCCCGGGTACGTCAAATGACCGGCCGGCCCCTGTCGAAGGTCATGCTAAACCCGGAGCTGCCGGCAGGCATCCTACGGCGGTCAATATCTCTACATGGAGTTTGTTATGCGACGTAACCTAATCACGCTTGCCTTTGGCCTGGCCCTGCCCTTGTCCGCACTGGCAGCGGATAACGACGTCAGCAAGATCAATGGCACCGTGCATGTCGAATCCGGCCAACAAGCCGGCAACGTAAGCACGGTGAACGGCGCAGTCCGCATCGGCGACAACGCTACCGTGCAGAAGGCCAGTACCGTCAACGGTTCAGTGGAGCTTGGCGACAAATCCCAGGCGACGGCTATCGATACCGTGAACGGCTCGGTCACCCTGGGTGCCAGCGATCGCATTACCGGCACGGTGAGCACCACCAATGGCGGCATTCGCCTGGGTGAACATACGGACGTCGCCGGCAAGACCAGCACCGTCAACGGCGGCATTACCCTCAATGCTGCTCATGTCGGCGGTGGCATCCAGACGACCAATGGTGACATTACCGTAGGCGCCAACTCCCACGTCGAGGGCGGCATCCTGGTCGACAAGCCGGGTGGCTGGTTCAACTGGAACAGCAACAACCGGCTGCCGCACGTGGTGATCGGCCCGCACGCCGTCGTGCAGGGTCCGCTGGAGTTTCGCCGTGAGGTGGTGCTGCAGGTAAGCGATACCGCGCAGATCGGTCCGGTGAAGGGCGCGACGCCGGTGAAGTTCAGTGGTGATGCGCCGCCGGCGAACTGAAGGCGGGGGCATCAAGGCATAGATCCGTCATCCCAGCGAAAGCTGGGATCCAGTGCCTTTCACAAGCCATAGAAGGCGCTGGATTCCAGCTTTCGCTGGAATGACGAGGTCGGGCCCTGATGTTCAAACCCAGTCGCGCGGCTTCAGGTAGTCGCTGAGCCGCGCTTCCGGCGAACCGGCCTCGGGTTCATAGGCGTACTCAAAGCGCACACGCGGCGGCAGGCTCATCAAGATCGATTCGGTGCGCCCGCCCGATTGCAGGCCAAACAGCGTGCCGCGGTCGTATACAAGATTGAATTCCACGTAGCGGCCGCGTCGATAGAGCTGAAACTCGCGCTCGCGCTCGCCATACGGCGTGTCCTTGCGGCGCTCGACGATCGGCAGGTAGGCGTCGAGAAAGCCCTGGCCGACATCGCGCGTAAAGGCGAAACAGCGCTCGAAGCCGCCTTCGTTGAGATCGTCGTAGAACAGGCCGCCCACACCGCGCGTTTCGTTACGGTGCTTGAGATAGAAGTATTCGTCGCACCATTTCTTGTAGCGCGGATAGATGTCCGCGCCATAGGGTTCGCACACACCGCGCGCCACCGTATGCCAGTGCACCACGTCCTCGTCGTGTGGATAGAACGGGGTGAGGTCGAAGCCACCACCGAACCACCACACCGGCTCCACGCCCTCCTTGCTCGCCTCAAAATAGCGCACGTTGGCGTGCGTGGTGGGTACGTGCGGATTGCGCGGATGCAGCACCAGCGATACGCCGGTGGCGACAAAGCTGCCGCCAGCCAGGTCGGGCCGATGCGCCGTGGCGCTTGGCGGCAACTGATGGCCGTAGACGCGGGAGAAGTTGACGCCGGCCTGTTCGAAGATCGCACCATCGCGCAGCACGCGCGTACGTCCGCCCCCGCCCGCAGGGCGAGTCCAAGCGTCCTCCTCGAAACGCGCCTTGCCGTCCAGCTGCTCAATAGCCGCGCAGATGCGGTCCTGCAGGTCGCGCAGGAAGGTTTCGGCGAGATCGGCTTGTTGGCTCATCGGTGGACTCGTCGTCGTGTGAACCCGCCAAGCTTAACAAGCCCCGGCGTGACGACCGATGCGACCTGGCGTCGCGCGCTCTTTCCACCCGATTCGGTGGCTTTAGCTGAGTCGCTCGACGATGCGGCGATGACCGATCAAATTCGCCCAACGCGCACCGAGGTCGATCCACATCAGGTAGCCCGATTCGGCAAGCAGCCGGAGCAGATAGCGCCGGCTGAGCACGAGCGCCGGTTCGGCGGCGACCAGCACGCAGTCGAAGCCGAGTCGTCGCGCCAGCAGCTGACAGCGGGCGAGGTGATAGCGACTGGTGACCAGGGCCACCGGCGGCAGCATCTGCATCAAGGGGCCGTCCTCCCGCAGCAGACTGCGCGCGTGGCGCAGATTTTCCAGCGAATCGACCGACGCCTGTTCCAGCTGCAGCGTCACCCCGGCGGGAATCTCATGGTCAAGCAGCCAGGCACGTCCGGCGGCGGCTTCGCTGACGCTTCCACCACTGCGACCGCCCAGCAGCAACACATGATCGGTCTGGTCGGCCCGCATCAGGGTCAGCGCGCGCGACAGGCGCTGTTGGTACTCCGGCTCAGGCTGGTCGTGCACCAGTCGACGGCCGAACACCAGTACGGTCATCCGTTGTGGCAGGGTCAACGGACTACGCACCGCCACGCGCCATACATGAATGAGATAGCCCACCCAGACCAAGCCCAGGCTCAGCACCAGTGCGACTACCGTCACCGCCGCGGCATGCAGCACGTCCCGATCGCTTAGATAGCGCCAGGGACCACGTTTAAGGGGGGCGATGATGGGTGACACGGCTAGGGATGCTCTCATTAACTCTGCGCAGGCGTCATGATGTCCAGAAGGCCCGCAGGCGGTGTTGCGTGGCGCCGGGAAGACTGGCCGTCTTGCCAAGCCGCGCGGCACCGCCTGCGGGCCTTCTGGACATCACCCCATCACTTTGAATTCAACACGTTGGGGCCGGTCCTGTCTGTCCGCATCCCTTCGGTGAGCCGGCTCGACAGACGGCCAGTCTGCCTTCCTCGCTCCTCAAAGCCGAGGACATCCATGTCCTCTCCCCGCGTGCGCCGACTCCCCTGTGGTCTGCGAACAGACAGGGCCGGTGACGCCTACGCAGAGTTAATCAGAGCATCCCTAGGGCAGCGGCGACGGCAACGTCGGTACCCGAGTGTGCGCAGCTGGCGATGCAGACGCAATCGCGATCCCGGGGCCGCCCCTGCACAAAGATGAATGCCAACCCGACCGCGGTTTGTCCAGACTAGGAAATAGGACGATCGCTGGTTAGGCTCCCGCGATGTCTGTACCGATCCAACCCCTGGCCGTCAGTGCCTTTACGGCCACTTCGGCGCTCGGCCCTGGTCTTGAAAGCCACGTCGCCGCCCTTGCCGCCTCCCGCGGCGGACTTCGCCCGAACGATTTCAGCAGCGCGCCGCTGGCCTGCTGGATCGGCCGCGTGGATGGCGTGGAAGAGGCCTCGTTGCCGGCCGCGCATGCCGTGTGGGAATGCCGCAACAACCGCCTTGCCTGGCTTGGCCTGCATCAGGACCATTTCCTCGAACGCGCCCTGGACGCGCGCCAACGCTACGGCGCCGCGCGCGTCGCCCTGGTACTGGCGACCTCGACCGCCAGTATCGGTGCCACCGAGGAGGCCTATCGCCGCCTCGATGCGCAAGGCCAAATACCGGCCGACCTGCGGCGCCCGCTGATCCATTCCCCGCACTCGCTGGCGGGCTTCGTCGCCGAGGCGCTCGGCCTGGAAGGCCCTTGCCTTACGGTCTCCACGGCGTGCTCGTCCAGCGCCAAGGTGTTCGCGAACGCCGAGCGACTGATTCGGCTGGGACTGGTCGATGCGGCCGTCGTCGGCGGTGTCGACACCCTCTGCGACAGCGTGCTGTTCGGCTTCAACGCGCTCGAACTGGTGTCGCCGGAGCCGTGCCGGCCGTTCGACCAGGCCCGCCACGGCATCTCGGTCGGTGAGGCCGCCGGGTTCGCCCTGCTCGAACGCATCGACGCCGCCCCCCGCGCGCTCCGCTTGCTCGGCTATGGCGAGTCCAGCGATGCCCACCACATGTCGACGCCCCATCCGGACGGGCTGGGCGCCGAACTCGCCTTGCACGACGCTCTCGCTCGCGCCGGCCTGCGCGCCGACCAGGTCGACTACATCAACCTGCACGGCACGGCCAGCCTCAAGAACGACGAAGTCGAAGCCGCCCTGATCGCGCGGACCTTTCCTGCCTCCACCCGCGCCAGCTCGACCAAGGGCTTCACCGGCCACACGCTCGGCGCCGCAGGCATTCTCGAAGCCGTGTTCGCGCTTTTGGCGATTCAACACGGCCTAGTGCCGGGCAGCCTTGGCTGCACCACACCCGATGCCGCTTGCGGTCCGCAGCTGGCGCTAAAAAACGAGCAACGGCCAATCGATGTGGCGCTGAGCAACTCCTTCGGCTTCGGCGGCAATAACGCCTGCCTGGCCTTCGGCAGGGCACCCGCATGAACACCTTGCCAGTTTTCGTCGAAGGTATCGGCCTGTGGTCGCCGACCCTGGGAGATTTCGCGGCGCTGCGGGCACAGGAACATGGCGACGCGGTGACACCGCCCTCCGCCAAACCGCCGGCCACGTTCCTGCCCGCCAACGAACGGCGCCGTGCGCCGGAAAGCGTCTTGCTGGCCGTCGAAGTGGCCGGGCAGGCGGTCGCCATGAGCGAACGTTCGGCCAGCGAACTGCCGTGCGTGTTCAGCTCCGCCTATGGCGACCAGCTGATTTCCGACTATATGTGCGCCACGCTCGCCCTGGCGCCCACGGAGCTCTCGCCCACGCGCTTCCACAATTCGGTGCACAACGCACCGGCGGGCTACTGGACCATGGCGACCAGCTGTCACGCCGCATCCAGCGCCATCTGCGCCGGCCCCGCCAGTTTCGGCGCGGGCCTGCTGGAGGCGGCCAGCGTGTGTCAGGCGGAACAGCGCCCGGTGCTGCTGGTCTGCAGCGACATCGCGGGCAGCGGCCCGGTGGGCGAGATGAGCGGCTCACGCACCAGCTTTGGTTGCGCCCTGGTACTGGCGCCGGAGCAGGGGCTGCACAGCCTCGGCAAGCTCGTCCTGGCGCTTGAACCCCATGCGGGCCTGGCCCTGCACCCGGGGCCGCCCACTGGTGCCTGGCACGAAGCCAATCCCACCGCTGCATCGGCGTGGCCGCTGTTACAAAATCTTGCACGTGGCGAGGGACACTGTACGCTCGCCGCGGCGGCGACCCTGGCCTTGCGGGTCTCACTGGAGAAGGTTGCTTGAATACATCCGACGCCCGCTGGTGCGTGTTGATCCCCTGCCTCAACGAGGAAGCGGCGATTCAAGGCGTGGTCGAATCAGTGCTGGCACTCAACGTACCGGTCATCGTCGTGGACGACGGCTCGGACGATCGCACACCGCAGATCGTAGGCTCGCTGCCCGTCACGTTGCTGAGTCATCCGCGGCGCAGGGGCAAGGGCGAAGCGCTGCGTACCGGTTTTCGTGAAGCCGTGCGCCAAGGTTTCGAGGCCGTCATCACCATGGATGGCGACGGACAGCATCTCGCCAGCGACATCCCGCGCATCGTCGCCGCTGCGAAACGCTTTCCTGACCATATCGTGATCGGCGCGCGCCTGCTCAATCGCGAACAGCAACCCAAGGGTCGCCGTCGCGCCAATGCGGTCGCTGACTGGGCCATCTCCTGGGCCTGCGCGCAGCCCGTGGTCGATACACAGAGCGGGCAACGCTGGTACCCACGTGCGGCCCTCGATCTGGTCGACCTGCCTGCCGAGAACTTCGTGTTCGAGGCAGCCATTCTCATCGCGGCGTCGCGCATGAAGAACCTGGGTGTCGTATCCGTGCCGATCGCGTCGCGCTACCACCGCGAGTTTCGCGTCAGCCACTTCAGCCCGGTACGCGACATCGCGCGCATCACCGGCTATACCATCGGCCAGCTAATCCACAACGGCAACGTCCTCGCCAGCTATCGGCGCTCACGCGCGTCGCAGCCGCTCGTCTACGACACGGCCGCAACGTGATGGTGGCTGCACCCGGCGCGGTCACTGGGTGGAACGTACTCGTCATGGGTCACGCGACGGGATGGATGACGGCGGCGCGTCCGCTGGCCAGCACATGACCACGATGTTCCACCCGGAATGCGTATTGCGCACCCGTATCGTCGGCATAGAGGCATTGTGCATGGACGTCCAAATGGCCATCCAGCTGATCGACGAACTCGACTGAAAGCGCCACGTCCCGCACGCTGACCAAACGGCCCTGGCGCGACTCCAGCACACCACGGTCACGCGAAAGCAGTGCGCTGTGCACCGCCATGGCCTGCGCGCCGTACTCGACCAGGTTGACTGCGTGCAGTCCGTATTTGCCGCGTAATGGATGGTCGACGCTGGCATGGCCACTGCTCGTCGCGTGGATGGTCGTGGCATCCCATGCCAGGACGGCATCCAACAGGCACATCGCGCCTTGGTGAGGGATGAGCTGCGCCCAGTCAGTCTTTGCGAGCATGCGGAGCCATGACGATGGAGAGGCAGAAATGGAAGGCCACACCCAGGCTCACCGTCAGCCCAATGGCGCGCAGCACGGGAATGGAGCTCCAGGCCAGCATGCCAAACACCAGCAGGGCCGACAACACGCAGACGAGGGTGGCATGCAGGGTGCGCCGCTGTTCGGCCGCATCGCCCGTGTCGCGCTCGAAGAACAGTGCGTAGTGCAGGCCCAGACCGGCCGCGAGGATCAGGGCAACCAGATGGAACAGTGAGATCTCGACGCCGGCCACGCGCTCGACCGCCAGCACCAGAAACGTGGCCAGGGTCATCGGCGCCAGCACGTGCCAGGCGCGGCGGACGCTGCGCAAGGCAAAGATGATGACCAACACAAGCAGCACCGTTGCGGCAAGCAAGGCGCGCAGAATGCGTGCGCGATAATCGACTACCAATGACTCCGCAGCATCCTTCAGATCGAGCAGACGCACGGCCCCACCGCTTTCTTGCGCCCATGCCTGCAACGCGGCCACGTCGTGCAGCCCGCTGAGCGTAGCCAGACCCAACCACTGGTCATCACGCTGCACCAACATGGCCGACAGACGTTGCCCCAAGGGTGACGCCGCAAAGCGTGCCGGCATGAGCGGCGGCCATTCGCGCGCCTTCTGCACATCGTCCACGAACGGGCCGAATAGACCGGGCTGGAACGGCATGCCTTGCAAGGCCTCGTCCAGCGCCTGCTGCAACTGTGCGCGAGCCGGCAGCTTCTGTTGGCGCCCACGCTGCACGGCCTCGCTGGGCAGATAGCGCGATGGTAGCTCGACGGCATCCACCGCATGTCGCGCCACCAGAGCCACGACCGCCGGCTCGATGCGCTCGGACAGCTCCAGCACGCCTTGCTCGCTCGATGACGCCAGGATTAACAAGTAGCGTACGTCCGGTGCGCCCAAGGCCTCGCGCAGACGCGCGTCGCGCTGCAACAGATCCCGCGGCAATGGCGTGAGCGCAGCCAGATCGTTTTGCCAGAACGGGCCTTGCGCAAAGACGAGCATCAGTACGGTCGCCAGCGCGACCACCAGCGGAATCCAGCGCGGGCGCGGCAGCGCATCGACGAAACGGCGTGCGGCGATCAACCACGGCATATCGGCCACGTCACGCACCCGCTCGGGCAGCAAATAAGGCAGCAGATAGCGCGTGCTGAAGCCCGCCACCAGCAGCCCGGTGACGGTGAACACCGCCAGCTGGCGCAGCCCATTCACGCCCGAGGCGTAGAACGCTGCATAAGCGATGCAGGCCGATGCGATGGCCGTCAGCAACAGCGGCCACAAATCGCGCACGCTTTGCACGGCGTCCTCGCCGGCGCGGCGATGACTGAGTACGCGTATCGGATACTCCTGCGCCACGCCCAGCAGGGTGAAGCCAAACGCCAGCGTGATGCCGTGCACTTGAGGAAACGACCACACCAGCGTGGCGATGCCCGTCAACGCAGCGCTGGCGATCGGCAGGGCCGACAGCAGTAACGAGCTGACGCTGCGGTAAGCCAACAGCAGCAACACGACGAAACCAACGGTGGAGATGCGGCCGATCCACTCGGCCTGACTGCGCGTTTGTGCGTTCACCACCACGCTGAAATAGCCAGGACCGCTCAGCGTGAGCGTGGCGCCCTGGTGGCCGGGCAGAGCATCGAATGCACGCCGAATGCCGTCGATGGCGATCGACTGCGCATCCGGGTCGAAGCCTGGCGCCTGCGTCTGCACCAACAGCAAGGCCTCGTTCTGCGCCGAGAACCACACGCCGTTGCGCACCTGCGGCGATGTCGGCGGCGTCCAGCGCTCGGCCAGCTTCAGAACTTCAAGCGTGGGATCCCGCGGCAGCAGGCCCTTCAGCAAACTGGCAGCCGGCGAGGACAGATCCTCCAGCCGCTGCTGCAGTTCGTCGCGCAGGAACGCGGCGTCCAAGCGCTGGGTGTCCAGCGTCGGCGACAACAGATAGCGGTAGGGCAGCAGCCTGTCGTCGAGCGACGCGGTGTCGAAACTGCCGTTGATCACCTGACTGAAGTGATCATCGTTGCGCAGCGCCGCCACCAACGCCTGGCTGAGTACGGCAAGCTGATCGTCTTGCTTGCCCGCGATGGCGAGCAGCAACAGCCGTGAACCGGGACCTTCGCCAACCTGTTCCATCAGCAGGCGTTGATCGGGCGTGGTCGGCGCCGGCATGAAGCTGCGCAAATCGGTGCTGATGCGCAAACGCTGGGACACCATCCAGCCCAGTGCAGCCAGCGTCGCCAGCCACAACACCAGCAGGACCAGTCGCCCGCCGCGATGCATGCTCATCCGCCGTGGCAGAGCGCCACCAGCGCATCGCGCGTAGGCGTCGCCGGCATGCTGGTAGCGAGGTCACCGAGCAGATCGATGGCGAGATCGCCGTCCGCCTCCTGCATGCGCATGCAGCGCGGCTCGTTGCCCTGTCCGTCGATCTCGATGCGACTGACCGTGCGCGCCAGGGTCGGGTCGCGCGGCGTGAGCGTCAGAGTCCAGCGCTTGGTGTCGTCGACGGTATGCTGGATCGTAAAGGCCTGCTCCAGGCGTTCGGAATCGCCGCCGAGCAAGGCGACAAAGCTTTCGAGCAGGATCTGCAGCTGCGGCGCGCGCTTGAGCGAGAAACGACGCGGCGGACGACCCTCGCGCTGCTGCGTTACTTCGCCGTCGACGATGCTTGAGACTTCGCGATTCGGATGTTCCACATGGCGCTCAAGGCGATCGCCGCCCAACCAGGCCAACTCGCCGGACACCACCAGTGGCTGATCCAGCATTTTGAGGAAACGCGCCTCGGCGAAGGCCGTGCGCGCAGGCGCAGGACGACCCAACGAGTTCACCAGCGCGCGCGCCGTTGCGGCATCTTCAGGCGCCGACGCGTTCACGCACAGCGACAGCATCGTTCCAGACAGGAACACCAGCATCTTGCTGCCAGAAATCATAGAAATTGAACCAGTTGTAGGGGGCAACCTGCGCGTAATGTTCCACGCGACGGGCGTAACGGGCGATAACCACGTCCAGCGCATGCGCGCGGTCATGGCGCGGAATCTCCACGCGCTCGGCGAACGGTTCGAAGATGAGGCGGTAACGGTTGCCACCTTCGTACAGGCCGAAGCACAGCATCACCGGTACTTTCAGCGAGTGGGCCAACAACCAGGGACCCACGGGGAACGGCGCGGGATCGCCGAGGAAGGGCGCACGGCGCAACACTTCGTGCTCGCGCCCACGGTCGGCCAGCAAGGCCACCATGGCACCCTGTCCACAGGCTTCGGCCATCGCGAGCGTTATGGATGCGCCGCCCAGCGATGCATCGATCACTTGGTCGCCAACATCGGGAGCGAGCGCTTCGAGCAACTCGGTCATGGCAGGTGTCTTCTGCTTGTCGAGCACGACGCGCAGCGAAGCCTCCGGCCGCCGCGAACGCAGCGCGCGCAAGGCTTCGAAGCTTCCCTGGTGGGTTCCCAGCAACAGCAAGCCACGCCCCTGGGCGAGGCAGGCCTCGAGTTCGTCCAGTCCTTCCACCGAAATATCGAAACCCTTCTCGCCGTGCGCCAGCAGGAAGATCCGATCGAGAATGGTCGCGGCAAAGCTGTGGATGTGCTTCATCACATGCCAGGCGGAAACGGGCCGGGCCAAGACGCGCTCCAGAAAACGCCGCGAGGCGAGCCGTTCAGGCCCACGCCGCAGGAAAAAATAAAGTGTGATCGGATAGAGGCATAGACGGCCAAGTGGGCGACCACCATGCAACGCAATGCTGCGGATCAGCCACAACGCGAAACGTCCACCGCCTTCAGGGCGGCTCTGCCAGTGTTCGCTCACGGCGCCCCCTCGATCAGGCCGCGCGCCAGCAAGGCGCCATCGCGGCGTATTTCAAAACGCACGCGGCCCGCCGCGTCGATCAAGTCCAGCGTGGCATGTTCATCCGGCAGCAACGGCGCCACGAACTTGGCTTCCAATACGCGCGCCAGGCGCAGATCGCGCCACTCTCGCAACGCCTGCGCCACGTTCTCCAGCAGCACCACGCCCGGCACCAGCGGCGCACCAGGGAAATGCCCGGGCAGGCTGGGATGATCCGCCGCCACGCAGATGTCGCGCTGGAATACGATGCTACTCATGGCAACCTGGAGCCCTCACCACGCGCCCGCAGGGGCCAACGTGCCGCCATGCTCGGCGCCACGGCGTCGTCATCTGGTGCGAGGAGGAAGGGGACGACATGGCTGGATCTGCCTGTTCGCCAAACGGGCGACGGCGGAGGAAGGCTGCAGGCGCTGACCGCATCATGCCCCATGGGGATTAGGCCACGCGGTGCTGTTCGATGTGTTCGGACAGCGTACGCAGGCTGGTAAAGATCTGGCGGTTTTCCGGATTGTCCGAGCGCAGCTGAAAGCCGTAACGCTTGGACACGGCCAGTGCGATCTCCAGCGCATCGATCGAATCCAGACCGAGATCGCCGCCGAACAGGGGCGCATCCGGATCGATCTGATCAGGCGTCACTGCCTCCAGATTGAGGCATTCCACGATCAAGGTAGCCAGCTGGTGTTGTGGGGTGCTCTGCGCGGCCATGCCTTTGCGTACTCGTTACATGCGCCTCTCCCCCAGAGGCAGCGGTCGACAAGTGTAACATAGCGCCCCCGCCTCCCTCGGTTGCACTCCATGGTTCAGGGTTGTGAAAACGCGGTCGCCCGGCCGGCGCTGCGGCGCGCACCGCAGGTCTCTTACCGCAGTGCCGACGCCGAGGCGGTCCTGAACGAGTCGGGCACGCTGGCCGTATTCGGCTTTGGAGCCGGCGCCACCCGCAGCGCCGATCCGCGCTGGGTGAGGGTCGATCTTGAGTGCTTCGATGCGCCGGCACCGCTGGAAATCTGGCAGGTGAATGGGGCGGTAACCCATGGTCGAGCGGGCGAGTTGCGCTGGTCCGCCGGCGACGGCTGGCTGTTCGCTGCCATCGAGCTGGACGAGCGCGCCCATGGCGGCCCCGGCGGCGCCAGCGCCGCTGCTTACGCGGCCTTGTGCGGGTTTCTTGCGACCCGCCGTGAACACCACGTGCAACGCATCTGGAATTATCTGGGCGACATCAACCTGGGCGAAGGCGACAGCGAGCGCTACAAGCAGTTCTGCGATGGCCGGGGGGAAGGCATGGGCGCGTTCTTCGCCGACGGCTTCCCCGCCGCGACCGCGATCGGCCATCATGCCGCCGAATCGCGCCTGCAGGTCTACCTGCTCGCCTGTGACCAGCCCGGCCTGAGGGTGGAGAATCCACGCCAGGTCAGCGCCTGGCACTACCCACGCCAATATGGCCGCACGACGCCCCGATTCGCCCGCGCCATGGCACTGCCGGCTCAGGACGCCCTGGCCATCTCAGGAACGGCCGCCGTGGTCGGTCATGCCTCGGCGCATCAGGACGACCTGCAAGCCCAGCTCGACGAGACGCTGACCAACCTCGAGGCCCTGCTGGCCAACGCCGGCATGAATGCCGGCTTCGACACGCAATCGCCGCTCAAGGCCTATGTGCGACAGCCGACCGACGCGCCGCATGTTCGCGATTTCCTGCAACGCCGCCTGCCCGGCGTGCCCGTACTCCTGCTGCACGGCGACGTGTGCAGGCAGGAACTGCTGGTGGAAATCGACGGCTGGCGCTACGCGTAATTCCGGGGCACGAATACGCGCCCGGCAAGCGGTCACTTCGAGGCGTGGATGGGATCGAGGCTGGCCAGGAAGCCGTCCACCTCGGCGTGCAGATACAGGTTCGCCGGTCTCTTTTGTTCGTTGACGGTCATGTCGACGCGAATCGGGAGCGCCTGCAGCCGATTCCCCGTGGCCGACTCGACCGTGCTGGTTATTTCTTGGTCGGGCGGTGCCAGCCCTCAAGTGTTACCTGACGCGCGCGTGCAAGTGTCAGCTCACCGGCTGGCGCATCCTTGCCGATCACCGAGCCCGCGCCAATGGTGGCCTGGGCGCCGATGGTCACGGGAGCCACCAAGGCGCTGTTCGAGCCGATGAAGGCACCATCGCCGATCGTGGTGAGGCTCTTGTTCACGCCGTCGTAGTTGCACGTGATGGTGCCGGCGCCGATGTTCACGCCGCTACCAATCACGGTGTCGCCAAGATAGCTCAGGTGATTGGCCTTGCTGCCCTCGCCGAGATGCGCCTTCTTGGTCTCGACAAAGTTACCGATATGCACGCCGGTAGCCAGTTCGGTACCCGGGCGCAAGCGCGCATACGGACCGATGATGCAAGGACCGTGCGTCACCACGCCTTCCAGATCACAGTGCGAATGCACGACGGTGCCTGCGGCGAGACGCACATCCTTCAAGCGTGTGAAGGCGCCAATTCGTACGTCCTCGCCCAGCGATACCTCACCTTCGAGAATGACGTCGATATCGATGTCGACGTCCGCACCCGCCGTCACCGTGCCGCGTACATCGATGCGTGAAGGATCGACGATGCGCACACCTTCCAGCGCGAGCGCCTTGGCGGCGCGCAATCGATACTGCGCCTCAAGCTCGGCCAGCTGCCAGGGATTGTTGGCACCGGCCGCCTCGTATTCGTCCTCGCATTCCACGCAGGCCGCAGCACGATTCTCGGCAGCGGCCATGGCGAAGATGTCGGTGAGGTAGTACTCGCCTTGCGCGTTGTTGCGATCGAGCTTGGATGTCCAACGCTTCAGTGCCACCGCCTCGGCGGCAACAATGCCGGTGTTGATCAGATTGACGGCGCGCTGGCCGTCATCGGCGTCCTTCTCTTCCACGACGGCGCGCACGAAGCCATTGCCGTCACGCAGCACGCGCCCGTAACCCTGCGGGTCTGCGACGCGGGTAGCCAACAGGCTGACCGTGCCTTCGGCGCTCACGAGGCGCTGCAAGGTCTGTGCGCGAGTCAGCGGCACATCGCCATAAAGCACCAACACCGTGGCATCGTCGGGAACATCGAGTAGCGCTTCACGCACGGCGTGCCCGGTACCCAGCCGCTGCGATTGCAGCACCCAATGCAAATCGGCCTGGCCCTCGAACGCCGTCCGTACCTGGTCACCGCCATGGCCGTAAACCAGGTGGATGACCGACGGCTGCAATGCGCGGGCGGCCTCGAGCACATGCGCCAGCAGCGGCCGGCCGGCCAATGGCATCAGCACCTTGGCCTTCTTGGACTTCATGCGCTTGCCCTCGCCAGCGGCAAGGACGATGACGTGCAGGGGGGCGTTTTTGATCATGGGCTGGCCCGTCGTGGCTAGCGGCGGAGCATAGCAGCCGCCGGAGGGAACGCTGCTGTCTCTCCGATGACCAGGAAAGGGCTAGGGATGCTCTGATCAACTCTGCGCAGGCGTCATGATGTCCAGAAGGCCCGCAGGCGGTGTTGCGTGGCGCCGGGAAGACGGGCCGTCTTGCCAAGCCGCGCGGCACCGCCAGCGGGCCTTCTGGACATCACCCCATCACTTTGAATTCAACACGTTGGGGCCGGTCCTGTCTGTCCGCATCCCTTCGGGGCGCCGGCTCGACAGACGGTCAGTCTGCTTGCGCCGACGCCCCTGTGGTCTGCGAACAGACAGGACCGGTGACGCCTACGCAGAGTTGATCAGAGCATCCCTAGCGAGAGCCGTCTGCCGGCGCGCTGACGTCGGTCACCGGCCTGCCGTCCTTCCAGGCGAAATGAAACACGTAGTGCACGCTGAAGGGGCGCGCCTCGCCGTCCACCTCGTGGGAATTGCCATTGGCATCGGCTGCCCAGCGGCTGATGTGCAAAGGTTCGAAGGTCCATTGCTCAGCCGCCGTGCGCACGGCTAGCGCAAAGAGCCGCTGTTGCGGATCGGCCTGCGCTTCATCGGCGATGCGCACTTCGCTCACCTTGCCCCCGCTGCCGACGATGAGCAAGGCCTCGATCTCCTGCGGAGGCAAGCGCGCCGCCAGCAATTCGGGCGGATACGCCGGCGCCGGCTGGTGCTTCGCCACGGCGCCGGTCGAGATCTCCCCCAGCGCCAGCTGGTAGTGCTGCATCCCATCCTTGGCCCGCGCCTGGTACGAGGTCTCGGCTATGGGCAGGAAAGGCTCTGGCTTGGCGGAGGGCGAACTGGCACACCCGGCCAGCAGCAGGGCAGCGCTGGTCAGGGCACCGCCGAGATAGGGTGCTGGCCCGAACCGGCGCTGTAATGACGCATCCATAGGCCGCGACCTCCCTCAAGGTGGCAAGCCAGCATAAACAAAAACGCCGACCCCAAGGCCGGCGTTCGATGTCCGTCCCGCACTCGCGTGCGAGCAGGCTGAGCCCTTAGTGCTTGAGGGTCTTGCGCAGACGCTCCAGCGCCTGCAGCTGCGTCGAGCGCCTGGGCCAGCTTGGCCTGCGCGTCGGCGATCTCGATGCGCGTCGGTGCGGTTGGCCAGGGCGTCGCTCGGCTTCCCGCTTGGCGGCCAGCGCGGCAGCCTCGTCGATGTCCTCGGAGCGAATCGCCGAATCCGCCAGCACGGTAATGACCTGCGGCTGCACTTCGAGAATGCCGCCGCCGGTGATCGAGATATCGACCTTCTCACCGTTCGAATGGGTAACGACGACCTTGCCCGGCTTCAGACGGGTGATCAGCGGCGCGTGGCCCGGCGTGATGCCCAGCTCGCCGATCTCGCCGGTGGCAACGACCATCGTCGCCTCGCCCGAGTAGATCTCGGCTTCGGCACTGACGACTTCGACGCGAATGGTGTGGCTCATAACGAAGATTCCGGATGCTTAAGGCGACGGGCGGACCGAAGGGTCCGCCCTGAGGGATCAGGCGGCCTTCTTGGCGCCCATCTCCTCGGCCTTCTTGATGGCCTCGTCGATGCCGCCGACCATGTAGAACGCCTGTTCCGGCAGGTGGTCCGCTTCGCCGTCCACGATCATCTTGAAGCCGCGGATGGTTTCCTTCAGCGGCACATACTTGCCCGGCGAGCCGGTGAACACTTCGGCCACGTGGAACGGCTGCGAGAAGAAGCGCTCGATCTTGCGCGCGCGCGACACGGCCTGCTTGTCTTCTTCCGACAGCTCGTCCATGCCCAGGATCGCGATGATGTCCTTGAGCTCCTTGTAGCGCTGCAGCGTGCCCTGCACGCGACGGGCCACGTCGTAGTGCTCGGCGCCGATCACGTTCGGATCGAGCTGGCGGCTGGTGGAGTCCAGCGGATCCACGGCCGGGTAGATACCCAGCGAGGCGATGTTACGCGAGAGCACCACGGTCGCATCCAGATGGGCGAAGGTGGTGGCCGGCGACGGATCGGTAAGGTCATCCGCGGGCACGTACACGGCCTGGATCGAGGTGATCGAACCGGTCTTGGTCGAGGTGATGCGCTCCTGCAGGACGCCCATTTCCTCGGCCAGCGTCGGCTGGTAACCCACGGCCGACGGCATACGGCCGAGCAGCGCCGACACTTCGGTACCGGCCAGCGTGTAGCGGTAGATGTTGTCGACGAACAGCAGCACGTCCTTGCCCTTGCCGTGCTCGTCCTTCTCGTCGCGGAAGTACTCGGCCATGGTCAGGCCGGTCAGCGCCACGCGCAGACGGTTGCCCGGCGGCTCGTTCATCTGGCCGTACACCATCGCGACCTTGTCCAGAACGTTGGAGTCCTTCATCTCGTGGTAGAAGTCGTTGCCCTCACGGGTACGCTCACCCACGCCAGCGAACACGGACAGACCCGAGTGCGCCTTGGCGATGTTGTTGATCAGTTCCATCATGTTCACGGTCTTGCCAACGCCGGCGCCGCCGAACAGGCCGACCTTGCCGCCCTTGGCGAACGGGCACATCAGGTCGATGACCTTGATGCCGGTTTCCAGCAGGTCGTTCGCAGCCGCCTGGTCGTCGTAGCTCGGCGCTTCGCGATGGATGACCCAACGATCCTGCTCGCCGATCGGGCCGGCTTCGTCGATCGGGTTGCCGAGCACGTCCATGATGCGGCCCAGGGTGGCCTTGCCGACCGGCACCTTGATGCCTTCGCCGGTGTTGCGGGCCGCGAGGCCGCGCTTCAGGCCCAGCGGAGGAACCGAGGGCGATGGTACGAACGACGCCGTCACCCAGCACCTGCTGGACTTCCAGCGTGATGTCGGTGCCGTCGATCTTCAGCGCGTCGTAAACCTGCGGCACCTGATCGCGCGGGAATTCCACGTCGATGACCGCGCCGATGATCTGTACAACTTTGCCCTGACTCATGGATGTGCTCCGGATGGATCTTTTAGTGTTTATTGCGGCGCCGCTACGCGTCGCCATGAATACTGTTCGATACAGCGCGGCTTATACCGCCGCTGCACCACCGACGATTTCGGAAATTTCCTGGGTGATCGCGGCCTGACGCGCCTTGTTGTAGATCAGCGTCAGCTCACCGATCACCTTGTTGGCGTTGTCCGACGCGCTCTTCATCGCGACCATGCGCGCCGCATGCTCGCTGGCAAGGTTCTCCAGCACGCCCTGATACACGATCGACTCGATGTAGCGACCCAGCACGTGCTCGAGCACGGTGGCGGCATCGGGTTCGTAGATGTAGTCCCAGTCGTGCTTCTGTTCCACTTTCACGCCAGGCACCGAATACGGCGTGGCCGAGCCCGACTCGTCCGAGGCGGTCATTTCCTGGGCCATCACCGGCAGCGGCAGCAAGGCGTGCACGGCCGGCTTCTGCGTCATGGTGTTGATGAAGACATTGTGGGCCAGGAACACGCGGTCGAGCTTGCCTGCCAGGTAGCCGTCGAGCGCGACCTTGATCGCGCCAATCAGATTATCGAGCTTGGGCTTCTCGCCGAGGTGGCCGACGCTGCCGATCAGGTTGACACCCTTGATGCGGCGGAAGAACTGGATCGCCTTCTGGCCGATCGCCACCACGTCGACTTCGACGCCCTTGTCCTGCCATTCGCGGATGGCCGGCAGCATGAGGCGGAACAGGTTGGAGTTCAGGCCGCCGCACAGGCCGCGATCGGTGGTGATGACCACGTAGCCCACGCGCTTGACGGTCTCACGCTCCTGCAGGAACGGATGATTGAACTCGGTGTTGGCCTGCGCCACGTGCGCGATCACCTTGCGCATGGCGCGCGCATAGGGGCGCGAGGCTTTCATCAGATCCTGCGCCTTGCGGATCTTCGAGGCCGAGACCATTTCGAGCGCGCGCGTCACCTTGCGCATGTTCTGCGTGCTCTTGATCTTGGTTTTGATTTCGCGTCCGCTTGCCACGTTTGCCTCAACCTGTTGGGTGATTGCGATCCCGGCCGTTCGGCCGGAGTGCTGTACAGCCGCTCAACCAGCGGCTGTACACCCTTTATTGCTTACCAGCTACCGGTCTTCTTGTACTCGTCGAGCGAGGACTTGAAGGTGGCTTCGATCTCGTTGTTCCAGTCACCGGTGGCGACGATCTTCTTCATCAGCTCGCCGTGGTTCTGGTGCATGAAGTGCATGCAGGCCCTTCTCGAACGGCAGCACCTTGTTCACCGGCAGGTCGTCGAGGTAACCCTTCTCGGCGGCGTACACCGACAGGGCCAGCTCGGCGATCGACAGCGGGGCGTACTGAGCCTGCTTCATCAGCTCGGTCACGCGCTGACCGCGGTCGAGCTGGGCGCGGGTCGCCGGGTCGAGGTCCGAAGCGAACTGCGCGAATGCAGCCAGCTCACGGAACTGCGCCAGGGCCAGCTTCACGCCGCCGGACAGCTTCTTGACGATCTTGGTCTGGGCGGCACCACCGACGCGCGACACCGAGATACCGGCGTTCACGGCCGGGCGGATGCCCGCGTTGAACAGGTCGGTTTCCAGGAAGATCTGGCCGTCGGTGATCGAGATCACGTTGGTCGGCACGAACGCGGAGACGTCGCCGGCCTGCGTCTCGATGATCGGCAGCGCGGTCAGCGAGCCGGTCTTGCCCTTCACTTCGCCGTTGGTGAACTTCTCGACGTACTCCTCGGAGACGCGCGCAGCACGCTCGAGCAGACGCGAGTGGAGATAGAACACGTCGCCCGGATAGGCTTCGCGGCCCGGCGGACGCTTCAGCAGCAGCGAGATCTGGCGGTAGGCCACGGCATGCTTGGACAGATCGTCGTAGATGATCAGCGCGTCTTCGCCGCGATCGAGGAAGAACTCGCCCATGGCGCAGCCCGAATAGGGCGCAGCGTACTGCAGCGCGGCCGACTCGGAAGCGGAAGCCACCACGATGATGGTGTTGGCCAGCGCGCCGTTCTCTTCGAGCTTGCGCACCACGTTGGCGATCGACGAACGCTTCTGGCCGATGGCGACGTAGATGCACTTAATGCCGGAATCTTTCTGGTTGATGATCGCGTCGATGGCCAGCGCGGTCTTGCCGGTCTGGCGGTCGCCGATGATCAGCTCGCGCTGGCCGCGGCCGATCGGGATCATCGAGTCGACCGACTTGTAGCCCGTCTGCACCGGCTGGTCGACCGACTTACGCCAGATCACGCCCGGAGCGACCTTCTCGATCGGCGAGCTGTGCGGCGTATTGATCGGGCCCTTGCCGTCGATCGGGTTGCCGAGCGCGTCGACGACGCGTCCGAGCAAGGCCGGGCCGACCGGCACTTCGAGGATGCGGCCGGTGGTCTTGGCCACGTCGCCTTCGCGCAGGTGCTGGTATTCGCCCAGCACCACGGCGCCGACCGAGTCACGCTCGAGGTTCAGCGCCAGCGCATAGGAGTTGCCCGGCAGTTCGATCATTTCGCCCTGCATCACGTCGGCCAGGCCGTAGATGCGCACGATGCCGTCGGACACGCTGATGATCGTGCCTTCGTTGCGTGCCTCAGCGCCGAGCTTGAACTGCTCGATGCGGTTCTTGATCAGTTCGCTGATCTCGGACGGATTCAAAGTCGTGCTGGACATGGTGGTTATCCTGAAGAATTTGTTTTCTCAAGAGTCCGGCCATGGATGGCCGGTTTTTGCTCTTCGCGAAATGGACGTCGCGTGAAACTAACGGGTGAGTGGTGAGTTGAGAGTGGCGGCGTGGTGGTTGCTTTCCACTCGTTGCTCACTTCTCTCCACTGTGCATCTGCTGTTAACGCGCCAAACTGCTGGCCAACTTGGCCAGGCGGCCGCGGGCGGAGCCATCAATCACTTCACTGCCGGTATCGATCACCACGCCGGCAAGCAACGCGGCATCGACCCGGGTTTCCAGTTCGATTTCGCGCTTGAAACGGTGCTTCAGCGATGCCTTGAGCTGCTCGGCCTGCGCCGTGTCCAGCGCCATCGCGCTGGTCACCTTGACCAGCAGCTGCGACTCGGACTCACGCTTGAACGCCTCATACAGCTCGGCCACTTCCGGCAACAACGCCAACCGGTGCTGCTCGGCCATTTCGCCGAGGAACTGTGCAAACGGTGCATCGGCAGCCATGCCGGTCGGCAGATGCAGCGCAACCAGCTGTGCCGGCAGCACACGCGGGTCGGTGCCGAGGCCCGCCACGCGCGAATCATTCGCGACCGCGGCAGCGAATGCGAGCGCCTGCGACCACGCAGTCAACGAACCGGCCGCATGCGCCAATTCAAAGGCGGCGCGGGCGTACGGACGAGCGAGGGTGATTGCCTGGGCCATCGGTCAGATCTCGGCTGCGAGCTGGTCGAGCAACGCCTTGTGCGTCGACGGGTCGATCTCGCGCTGCACGATCTTGCTGGCGCCCTGCACGGCCAGTGCGCCCACCTGCTGGCGCAGCTGGTCACGGGCACGCTGCGCCATCGACGCGATATCGTCCTGCGCCGAAGACTTCAGCCGGTTGATCTCGGTGATCGCTTCGGCACGGGCCTTATCGATGATCTGATTGGCCTGCTGCTGGGCCCTGTCGATGATCTCGGAAGCTTGCTGGCGTGCCACCTTGATCTCGGCCGCGACCTTGTGGTCGGCGTCCTTCAGCTCGGCGTGCGCGCGCTCGGCGGCATTGAGGCCCTCGGCAATCTTGATCTGCCGATCCTCAATCGCCTTGTTGATGTGCGGCCAAATGAAGTGGACGCAGAACCAGATCAGGATGGCGAACGAAAGCATTTCGCCAATCAAGGTCGCGTTGAAATCCATCGCTGCGTTACCTGTAGTTGCTGTGTATTACGAGCAAGCACGCCGAAGCGTCGTTGCGGAAATGCGGCGCCGCCGAAGCGGCGCCTTGAATCGACGAATTAGTGACCAGCTGCAGCGGTGGCAGCGCTCATCACGTTCGACAGCAGCGGGTTCGCCACGGCGAAGTACATCGCCAGCGCCACACCGATCAGGAACGCTGCGTCGATCAGGCCGGCGAGCAGGAACATGCGGCCCTGCAGCAGCGGCACCAGTTCCGGCTGACGGGCAGCGGCCTCGAGGAACTTCGAACCCATGACGCCGATACCGATACAGGCACCGAGTGCACCGAGACCGATGATCAGACCCAGCGCGATGGCGGTGAAGGACTGCACTTGAGCAATATGAGCGATGAGTTCCACAACGGTCTCCTGAGAAATTTAAACTGAAATGTCAAAATGGTTGAAACGAATAATTCAAAAGCACGAATCAGTGGTGATCGTGCGCCATCGAGATGTACACGATCGTCAGCACCATGAAAATGAAGGCCTGGATGCCGATGATCAGGATATGGAACACGCCCCACACCGTGTAACCGATGATGCCGGCGCCAAACAGCGCCCAGCCAGCCAGGCCGGCACCGGCACTGAACAGGCCGGCGATCAGCATGAACACCAGCTCGCCGGCGTACATGTTGCCGAACAGTCGCATCGCCAGGCTCACCGGCTTGGACAGCAGCTCGACGACGTTGAGCAGAAAATTGGGGATCCACAGTACCGGATGCTTACCGAACGGCGCGGTGAACAGCTCGTGCATATAGCCGTTGAAACCCTTCGCCTTGAAGCTGTAGAAGATGATCAGCACGAACACGGTCAGCGACATCGCGAACGTCATGTTGATGTCGGCGGTCGGCACGGAGCGGAAATGACCGAGGCCAGCTTTCGCGGTGATCCACGGCAGCAGATCCACCGGCAGCAGATCCATCGCGTTCATCAGAAACACCCAGACGAAGACGGTCAGCGCCAATGGCCCGAGAAAACGGCGGTCGCCATGGAACACGTCCTTGACCTGGCCATCGACGAATTCGAGCACCAGCTCGACAAACGCCTGGCCCTTGCCCGGCACGCCCGCCGTGGCCTTGCGCGCCATCAGCCAGAACAGCAGGCAGAAGACCACGCCCAGCACCAGCGACACGGCGATCGAGTCGACATGCACTGCCCAGAAGCCATCCGGACTTGCCTGCGGACGCAGGTGGGTCAGATGGTGCTGGATGTATTCGGTCAGGCCGCCCGACTCGCTTGCCATGTCTCAACCCTTGAATCTGAACGCCAGCAGATAAACCGCGTAAGCAGCCGCCAACCCCGTGATGGCGGCCAGCGGCGGCAACTTATATTGAAATAGGATCACGACCAGCCCCCCGACGATCACGATCCATTTAAGGAGCATGCCCGTCAGCAAGCGGCTCAACGCCATGCCAGCCCCGTCTAACCCGCTGAAGAAGCGGGCCGACAGCAGCGCGGTCCCCAGCGCCACAATCCCCGCACCCGCAGCGGCCGATATCGCTTCACGACGCCCCAGCGCCAGGAAAACGAGGCCGACCAATACCGCCACAGCGAACTGCAACCACATGATGCGCAGCGCGAGACGTCGACCGGAAGCAAGACTGTTGAGCACGTAACGTCCCCGCGCGGTTTACACCAGGCGGCACCGATACAGCTACGGGCCACGTTCCAATCCGTAAGAGTATATCAGTGCGCCGATTCCAGCGACAAGCCGAACGCGCCGCGACATCTCGTCATGGCTGATTTTGTTCACACTTTGCCGCACTGGCGCACAAAGAAAAGGGCCGGACATGAGTCCGGCCCTGAGACGCAACTGGGGGGAAGAAGTGTTGCGTCGATAAAACGTGATTACTTGCCTGCAGCGGCTTTCTTGACCGCAGCCACGGGCGCCGCGACGGCGTCGTTGGCGGCCTGCTGCTGCTCCTGCACGAGCGCATTGAGCGACTCGGCGGTCTTCTGGGTCACGGCAATGATTTCTTGCGTCACGGCCACGGCGCGCTCGGCGTTTTCACGGCTGACGGCCGTGCCCTTCTCCCACAGCACACGCAGACCATCGGCATCGCGGGTCTCGAAAGCTTCGGTGATGAAGGTGGAGGTGACTTCCGCCTGCTTTTCGAGCGCCTTCATTTGCAGCTCGGCGACCTTTTCCAGACCCTTGAGCGCCAGGGACTGAGCCTTGAAGGCACTGTCAGCCAGCTGTTTGGCGTAGGCAAAAACCTGGGAATTGAGTTGCTGCGTCATGACTTGGTCCCTCGACGGGAGATTGGGTAGTGGGAGTAGGCTACCAAGTCATTTGTTGCAATGCAATATATTTTTTATGACGAAAAGGCCGTGTCACGAAAATTTCAATGAATTCGTGGTTTTAAGACGAGGCTATGAAATTTTGCGACGCGTCAAAAACTGTCACGGCTACAACTCGCGCCCGAGGTGCAGGTCTCGTGCACGACCACCTTGTCCAGGCCGGGCAAGCGCGGCTCCAGGCGCCTGAAGATCCAGCGCGCCAACGTTTCGCTGGTCGGGTTCTCCAGCCCCTCGATGTCATTGAGGTAGTGATGATCGAGCTGGTCGTAGAGTGGCGCGAAGGCCGTTTTCACGTCGGCAAAGTCCATGACCCAGCCAAGCGCCGGATCCGGCTCGCCCGCGACGTGAATCTCGACACGGAAGGAATGCCCGTGCAGTCGCGCGCACTTGTGGCCCAGCGGCACGTTCGGGAGTCGATGGGCCGCTTCGATGTGGAAGACTTTGAAGATATGCATGCGGCCATTCTAGCGCTTGCGACATGCGGCTTCCGCTGCAGGCCGCCCGCCTTTTCTTATCGCGTTCCGCATGGCCATGGCGATCTGCCGGAACAGCGCCATCGGTCGCATCGATACGCTGCTAGTCGACGGCCGCAAGAACCACGTGCGACATGGGTTGGCCATCATGGCGCATCAGGAGCAGTCCTTCCTGGCCATCGAATCGATGTTCGGCCTGCGGCACTCACTCCTTATGCTCGTCCATGTGGTCGCCCAGGATCATCACGTTGAGCTCGCGGCTTTTCCAGAACATGCGTGGATACGTGGTCGCAAGTTTTCCAGTGCCGATTCAGTGACACCAACGTAGGTCAGCAAGACGGCAGGCCGTGAACCGTCGCCGGGCACCTGCTCGATCCGGTCGTAGGCCGGAAAGCCGTATTTGTCGAGGAAGGCCGCGACCTCCTCTTCGGACGTGCCCGGTTCGATATTGCCAAGCAGTAAGCGGGTCATGAACGCCCTCCCGTAGCAACAGTCCTCTGCAGCGCCGGCACCATCGCCCGCGTCCGTCAGTATTTTTCGTCGATGTAGCGGTATGGATAGTCCGGCTCGCGGTAATCGCCACGTTTCTCGCGTTTGGGCAGCACCACTTTTTCGCGCCGCACTTCCTTGTACGGAATACGGCTGAGCAGGTCGTTGATGATGTTGAGGCGGGCGCGCCGCTTGTCGTTGGAATTGACCACCAGCCACGGTGCGAACTCCGTGTCGGTCGCGCGGAACATCTCGTCGCGTGCGCACCGAGTATTGATACCAACGGCCATAGGACTTCAGGTCCATCGGCGACAGCTTCCAGATCTTGCGCCCATCGTCGATGCGCGCCTGCAAACGCCGCGTCTGCTCTTCTTCATCCACTTCCAGCCAGTACTTGAGCAGGGTGAGGCCCGAAGCCACCATGCCGCGCTCGACCAGCGGAGCCACGCGCAGGAAGCTCTCCACCTGCTCGTCGGTGCAAAAACCCATCACGCGCTCGACGCCGGCGCGGTTGTACCAGCTGCGATCGAAGATCACGATCTCGCCCGCTGCGGGCAAATGGGGCAGGTAGCGCTGGATATACATCTGGCTCTTCTCGCGCTCGGTGGGCGCAGGCAGCGCCACCACCCGAAAAACGCGCGGACTCACCCGCTCGGTGATGGCCTTGATGGCGCCACCCTTGCCTGCTCCGTCGCGCCCTTCGAAGACAATGCAAATCTTGGTGCCTTGCTTCTGCACCCAGCCCTGCAGCTTCACCAGCTCGACGTGCAGCTTCTGCAGCTCGTTCTGATAGTCCTTGTTCTTGAGCTTCGTCCGCTCGGCGGGCACGTCCCCTTCGGCCACCTTCTTGTCCTTTGCCATCGCATCGCCCCTCATGTTCGCCCTGGACCTGGCATGCAAACGAGCGTTCCCGCCGACGGCTGTTGACCTCGCCATCGTTCGCACGAAGGAGCGGCGGCCGCCGCACCAGCCTTGCTTTGTCCGTCGAACTTATCGCCGCGGCCATGAAGATCTCGTCACGCAGGTGCCTGCGGCAGAGGCTGACCGAGGATGTCGTCAAAGACTTTCCAGGCAGTGGCGGAGGGCTCGATGCGCCCGCTCGGCGGCCGGCGCCGATCCGAGAGCAAGCGTGCGCAAGCCAGGCGAAAGCGATGCGGTGCCACTTCCGCACGCACGCGCCTACGGATCACGCCAACATGCACGCGAGATTGACGCGCATGGTGTCTAAATAACGGCGCTGAAAGCGCACCTGGTCGTCACGAAGAAAGATTTCGGGCCGACAGCTCCACGACTTTCATGATGCCGGCAGCCGCCGACGACTAGCCCCGCGCTCTCCGCGTAGTCAATGACTGACTAAATGCTCTTCTTGAGGGGGCATGGCGATGAATCCGCTATTCCGTACCGCCACCGTATCGCTGGTGGCGCTGATCTGGTCGGTGCCGGTGCTCGCTGGAGACGGGGGCGCGGGTCCCCAGGCGACCGGCTCACAGGCCACAACTTCTGCGCGGCTGGGGCAAGCCGGCCCGGACTGGGCGGGGCGGGGCAGCACGATCTCTGACGCAGGCTTGCCGACGCCGCTCACACCGGTCCCGGACGCTGTTCAGGCCGCGGCAGAGTTCGGCGGGACCTGGACGTTCCCTGCAATGAGCGACACGCATGCATGGGGCGCGGGGCACGGGCGATGGAGCATTGCATCGCTGGCTAGCTCGGCTTATGCGACCCCGCTGCCTCCCGGTATTGAATCGGACGCACTCGGTGCCAATCCGGCGAATGCCAACTACGCAGCAAGCTTTGTCCCGCTCGTAGCCAGTTATCGCATCAGCCAGACGGACCGGATCGCCGTTTCATTGGGCATGGCATCGACATCGAACAGTTTTCAATACGGACGCCCCACCAACACGAGCATGGATGTCTGGAGCATCCGACCCAGGGTGGCCTACACCAGGGTCTTTCCCGGCTCCGACGTCGAATCCTCCACCGTTTTCGCGATGGGTGTGTTTTCGCAAAAATCCAACGCGATGTATCAGAACGGCTTCGTTGGACGCTTTGAGACGATGCTGATGAAACGAGCCTCGAATGGCTGGGCCGTTGGTGGCGTCGCCGCGGCCATCGAGCAGCCCAACTCCGACCCTGGCAGCATGCCGGGCCGAGGCGCGAACTACGAGGCAAACAACGGGCTCGCGATGGGCGTCGGTCCCCAGATCTCCTGGGCCCATCGCTGGATGGGCAGCAATATCGAGCTACGCTCGCGCTGGATTTACGAATTCCGCGGCCCCAATGGACATACGGACCAGCCGATCATGCTGACGGCCACGCTGCGGCCCTAGCCCGCGCTGGCATGCCGCCGAATTTCACCCCGGCGACATGGTGGACCTCCCCAGCCATCCGCACGATTTGGCAGCGCTTTCGCGACTCGCCGAGGTCC
Organism: uncultured Gammaproteobacteria bacterium; assembly: GCA_963765335.1. Lineage (GTDB taxonomy): Bacteria > Pseudomonadota > Gammaproteobacteria > Xanthomonadales > Rhodanobacteraceae > Dyella. The sequence continues at coordinate 37,676 of CAVXWA010000016.1, forward strand.
GCAAGCGTTACGACCTGGAGCGTCTACTGACATCGGCGCGAGCAGACTGATTGGCCGCCACTTCTGCCAAGGCCGTGCGGGCTTCCGCCACGATCTCCGTGAAGTGCGTGGTGACAGCATCCTTCTGCACGTGTTCGAAGGATGGCCCGAGCGCATCGCAGACCACCGCTTCGACCACCACCTGTGCCTTGCGCCATTGCGGCATGAGCGGCGCAGCGGTCAATTCGCGTACGTGCGCCGCGGCAGCCAGGAAGCGCGCGGCCCGCCTTGCGTCGCCATGCTCGCTCAGCAAATAAGCGGCGCCTTCGACGCAGCCGGCCACGCCACGCCAGTCCTCGAGTTCGACGAAGGCTTCGATGGTTGCCAGCCAGTCCCCCGCCGCGCCGGGCATTTGACCCAGGTAGTAGCGCTGCAAGGCCCGGTTGATCAGCACGTACGCCTGCTGATACACGCCATGGCCAGGCGTTGACACCGCATCGAAAGCTTCGCCGAGACAAGCCTCCGCCTCACCGTGCTGCTCGCCCAAGGCGAACGCAATGCCGCGCCCCAAGAGCGCCATCGAGCGTAGCCACGCGTCGTCCTGAACGTCCGCGATGACCTGCGCTGAAGCCGCGCAGGCCTCCGCGCCGGCGATATCCCCGGACGTCGCCAACTCAAACGCCAGTACGGCCTGGCCTGCACCCGCCAGGCTCGACTCCCCCAGTTGCTCCGCCAACGCGATGCCGTCGCGCAGCAGTGCCTGCGCGCGCTCGTGCACCTGCAACTGGTGTTGCATGATGCCGCAAGCAATGAGTGCCTGCGCCCGCTGCCGCGTCAGCGCCAGCCCCAGGCACAACGACTGGTCGAGCCAGCGCGCGGCCTCACCGTAGTCGGCGCCCATCCTGAAGTACCAACAGAGGTTGCCGCTCAGGGCCAGCGCCATTTCGACGCGATCCTGCCGCGACACGGCGTAATCGAAGGCAGCGTGCAGATCGGCCCATTCGTGTCTGACCCGATCGCACCACAGCTGCTCGCGCTCGCCGCGTATTTCCGCGTCGACACGCTCTGCAAGACGCACAAAATGCGCCAGATGCGCGTCGCGCACGCGTTCCACATCGCCGTTCTCGGCAAGCTTCTCCAGGGCGTAGAGCCTCACGCTGTCGAGCAGGCGATAGTGCGGCGGCAGCGTAGCGGTGTTTACGACCAGCAAGGATTTGTCGACCAGTCCACCCAACGCGTCCACGACCTGTTCATCATAGAGGCCGAATACCGCGCCGACCGCATTGGCTCCGCCCAGCGTACATGGGCCAATGAAGACACTAAGGCCGCCGAGCAGCGAGCACTCGCGCCCCGACAACAACGCGAAGCTCCAGTCGATGAGCGCGCGCAGGGTCTGGTGACGGGCTGGCCAGCTGGGACAGCCCTCGGCGATATTCAGCAAATGGACGTCCATTCGCCGCAGCAACTGTTCGGGGCTCAGCAGGCGTAGCCGTGCCGCCGCAATCTCCAAGGCCAGCGGCAATCCATCGAGGCGACGGCAGATCTCAGCGACCGTGGATGCATTGGCCGGCGTCAGCGCGAAGCCCGATGCAAACGCACGCGACCGCGTCAGCAGCAGCTTCACCGAAGCTACCTGGGACAGGCGGGCGACATCCTCGTCCGTGCTCCATTCGCCCACCGGCGGCACATCCAGCGGCGGGAGCCAGTGCAGCGTTTCGCCCGCGCAGTTCAGGCGGTGCTGGCTGGTGACCAACACGCGCGGATCCACGCTTGCCGCCAGCAAGGCCTCGATCGCCGCCCCTAACGGCCCGGCGATACGTTCGCAGTTGTCGAACACCAGCAACACGTGACGTGTCCGCAACAGCGCGCCGAGACGTGCCATCAATTCGTCCATGCCCGCCGTGAGGCGTATATCAAACAGGCCGGCCAGCCAGCGCGCGAGCCCCTCACCGTCGGTTTGCGCCGTGCAATCGAATAACCACACGCCGTCCAGAAAATCCCTGGTGACGCTCCGCGCCACTTCCAGGGCGGCCTGCGTCTTGCCGATGCCACCCGCGCCAGCCACCGTCACCAGGCGGGCATCCTGCAGCAGGTGGCAGAGCTGGGTGATGTCGTCGTCGCGTCCGATCAACGCGTCGGCCCGTTGCGGCAGACGGGCACGGGCCGGCGGTACGAAGCTCAGCACCGGTGCGGGCGCCTTCACCTGCTCCGGTTGCTGCTCACTGAGCGGCGCGATGAAACGGTAGCCCAGGCCGTGCACGGTCTGGATGTAGCGCGGCTGTTCGCTGTCGTCCGCCATCGCCCTGCGCAAGTGCGCAATGACGCGGCTGAGTGTGGAAGGCGTGACGAAGTTGTGTCCCCACACGGCGTCCAGCAGGTCGTCACGGCCGATTAACTGGCCTGGATGCGCCAGCAGCTCCAGCAACACGGCAAAGGCTTTCGGCTCCACGGTAATTTCACGTCCATCGCGCGTCACCCGATGGGCCCACGCGTCGACGACCACGTTCGCAAACGCGAACGCCGGTGGTTTCTCCTGCTCTTCCGGGTGCTTTTCGTCCGCCATGCCCCAGCGCGCCCCATCCGGACCTGGTTATGGCGATCCTTGCCGAGTCGCGTCTCGAGATTCGCTTACCGATTCATCAAGACTCCGCGCCCCTGAACGCACAGCTTATACCCCGACGGGCACCGTACGCTGCCTCGCCACCGCGTGAGCGACTGCACTCTCACCCCATCGGCGACGCACGGCATCGTCGCGCAGGGCGGCGGCAGTACCGAGCAACAATGCCAGTTTGAGGCTCGGTCCTGTCGTCGGCTTTGCGCGATGAGCAGGGCACATTGGGCCCCTCGTCCGTCCGCTCAGTACAGACAACTTATGCCCGCGTCGCAATCAAAGGGGACGGAGGTAGTTAAGACTTCCGTTTTCACGATTTAACTACCTCCGTCCCCTTTACCGCTCGCGCATACGCCTTGATCAACCACGGGCCGCATGTCTCCGGACCATCGTCTTTGCCGGCTTGCTCACCGCTTTTGGCTTGGCCTGCCTTATGGTGATTTTCCGCAATGTTGTCTTCGGCACCTTCTGTGCCTTGGGGAGCTTCGAGACCACGCGCTTGGGCGCCGCTGTGGGCTGGATGGTCAGCTTCATGCCCAACGCAGACAGTACCTTCATCATGGTCGAAAACGCTGGGTTACCACCCACAGCGAGGGTTTTATACAAGCTGTTTCGGCCAAGCCCTGTCTGCTCAGAAATCTGAGCCATGCCCTTTGCCTTGGCGATGTAGCCAATGGCGCGAAGCAGCTCGTCCTGGTCACCATCTTCGAGCACTTGGCTGATGTACTCAGAAATAGCCTCATCGCTATCCAGGTATTCGGACAGATCGAATGGGAGCAGCTTGATCGTCATATCACACCTCTCTTGCCATGGCTTTGGCCATCTCAATGTCAGCCTGCTGGGACTTCTTATCCCCACCACAAAGCAGGATCACGACGGCTTTGCCACGAACGACAAAATAGACACGGTAACCAGCGCCAATGTCGATGCGCATTTCCGAAACACCCTCACCCACCGGCCTGACGTCCCCAAAGTTTCCGGCGGACGCACGGTCAATGCGGCGGACAATGGCGATGCGAGCCTTCTGATCGCGTACGGACTTACGCCATCCGGCAAAGATCTCGGTTTGCTGGATCAGGTAGATCATGGCGCCAATTGTATCCTACAGGATACTGCATGGCAAAAGCAGTGATTCAGCCAGTCTTGCCATGAAGCCTCCTCACTCCGCTCGGTAGGAAGTTTCCCACTCACCATCGCGTACAAGCGTCAGCGTATCGCCAAGTTCTAGTGGCTTCTCGATCGTGTTGCCCGGGCCATCGGGCGGGAGCATGATCGCCATCAGATACGACGACTGACCGCTGGCGGCGCCAGCTTCAACGACAAACGTCAACCCGAGCGGATGCATATGCTTGGCGAGGGAGTACTCCTCTCCATCCGTGTCGCCTTCCCGGAAGACGGCGGTTCCACCGATGAAGTCGGTCAGGTATGTCGGCTTCTTGTCCGACTCAATGGCGAGCCTGAGTATCTGGGCCACCGCACCGCCCTCGTAGTCGAGCTTCCGAAACTTCTGCGTGAACACCATGTGTGCCCGCTAGTCGCGTCTTCGGCTGGTCCCAACTCTGTTCAAAAGAGTAGCCGAAGCCACCCAGCGACGTGCATTTGGATAGGCCCCGCCATCCTCACAAGCGACAAAGGGGACCGACAAACAGTTTTCACTATTTAACTACCTCCGTCCCCTTCACCGGACAACTTATGCCCGCATCTGGTCGGAAGGGGGCCTCTCTGATATCGGGCTTCGTTTAAGGTGAAGAAGCAACCGATCAGGCTCCGGAATCTGTTTGGCCAGAGGCTGTACGCGGCCACCAAGCGGTGAGTGGGCGAATCAAGTTTTCCTGCGGTCAATGCTTTGGCGTCAACTCACCAGTCACCCTACCGGTACCGTCGAGCATCTGGAGCGAGGGCGCACCATCCGACGCCACCTTTATCACGAGGCGTGGGTGACCTTGAGCGTCGTTGAGCGCGAGTTGCACACTGCTATCCGTACCTCGACCCAACACCACGCGTGTCGTCGGGCCTCCATGTTGGTCGAAAAAGGCCTGCATTCTGGACTGCTGCTGATCTGGCGGAAGGTTCTTGATCTCGGCCATGAGCTGCAATTCGTCGAGGATTGAGTAGTCCGGATAGTCTTTGAACATCAGCTTCGTGTAGCGATTGGCGCCTACCTGGTCGGATTCCAGCGCCATGGTCTGGTCTTGCTCGTAGGCGTCGAAAGAAAGATGACCGTTGCTCCTCTTGGTCCCATCTTTCCTCGTCTCTCCACCGAAGATCAGGCCTCCATTCTCGGTTCCTTCGTCGTTATAGAAGATCATGCCCGCATCTTTGCGACTGGGATGCGGATACTCCTTGCCTTTGATGATGATGCCCGGTGACTTGTCTGCGCCGGAGATGACCACTCGTAAGGTGCCGTCCGGCTCGCGCACATTGATTCGCTGCACGTCCAGTTGTTCCAGCGCCATCGTACGCGGCATTTGCACGAAGCCACTCAACACCGACACGGCAAATACAGCTGTCAAAACACCCGAGTAACCCACTAAGAAGCGCTGACCAACGGGTTTCATCGTGTTGCCCCTTTGACTGTTCGGCGGGGTTGAAGGCCTAGGGATGCTCTGATCAACTCTGCGCAGGCGTCATGATGTCCACAAGGCGGAGTTTTCATTGGGCTGACGCACAAAATTCGCCTTGTCCTTCCCCAAAAGCATCCGCTTTGGGGCGGAAGTGGGAACTCGGCGTTTGGCTAGCGTGAACGCAGGATGGCCCATTGAGGTTCGACGTCAATCAGGAAGCTGCTTGGCCAGCTTCGCTGCTGAGAAGTGCCTCGCTTGGATGACGGGAAAAATCAGCCCCCTAGTCCGGCAGGCTGACCACCGGCGTGAAGCCGCCGAAGATCATGCGCTTGCCGTCGAAGGGGCATGCGCTGGCGGCTTCCATGCGCGGATCTTTCATGAATTTCTCCATGCCGGCATCGCGGGAGGCCTTGTCGGGCCATTCCACCCAGGAGAACACCACGGATTCGTCCTGCTTCGCCTGCACGGCGCGGCGGAAATCGGTGAGCTTGCCGTCGGGCACGTCGTCGCCCCAACACTCCACCACCCGGGTGGCGCCGTACTCCAAGAAAATGGCGTCGAAGGTTCGAGCGTGCCCGATGAATTGCTCGCGGTTGGCGTTGGGTACGGCGATCACGAAACCATCGATGTAGGACATGGTTGTCTCCTTGGCGGAAAGGGCGGCCGGCGTGGCCACCTTCATGTATGCGACGAACGAGTGCTTGCGGGATCGACACGGGGCCTGACGCGGGTTCCAATCTCGGGAATGGTCGGCACTCGACGGACTGTCTGAGGCCAGGCCAATGACTGCCGATTGTAGGTCTGCATCGGGTTGCGGACACTACATCTAACGATGAGTCATGCCTCGAGCAACACTCATTAAATCGTTCGTCAAGGCAACTCCTGGTGCTGTGGAAGATTGTCGTTGATCGTGTACCACTGCGCCTTTGAGCCGACAAAAATGTGTGCGGTCGGCTGTATCGATGGTGTATCGACCAGTGTGCCAAAGGTGACATGCACGTATTGACCGTCGCGAACCAACGAATAGAGAAGGGATCCACACCGTTTGCAGCGCGCGTCATGCCCATTTTCATCACCAAAAATTTGAGGCGCCTTGTCGCCCTCAAAGACGCTCAACTTGCTCCGTCCGATACCTGCAAAAGGCTTGAAGGCGGAGCCGGTCGCCTTTCTGCATTGCGAGCAGTGGCAGTTCAGTGCATAGAGGAAGCTGTCCTCCACGCGATAGCGAATATCGCCGCACAAACACTCGCCCAATAGCATCCGGCTCGGACTCGTTTCATGAGGGCTCAGGTTCATACGCTTTTCCCTGACGTTAGAGAGTTCAATTGATTTGTTGAAGCGTCTGCTTTGGGTCGAGACCGTGTAAAAAGGCGAGGTGGTTAGCGCAGACGCGCCTCCCACGCGAAATCTGACCGCCGTACAAATCGAGAGTGGGTCAGAATCGCATCCAGGCCGACAATTTTTTATCAAAAATTGCGCAGCGGAAAATTTCGTTTTGCGTTTTTACACAGTCTCGGTCGGGAGCGGACGCCTCGATAGGCCATGCGCCATGCCAATCTCGCTACCTTGTCGAGCGAAGTGACGTCTTCGAGGCCACGAGCGCGGTTGCCTCCGCCACGCTTCCGAAGGTAATGGCTGAATCAGGCAGCCACCTTATCGCACCTGGCCGTTTCAGGAGAACTCCATCAGGGAATCGGACGGCTCGCGGATACGTGGACCAAGCCACTACCGTCTGGTGCTCGGCATTCCCCACGCCAACCCCATCTTCGCTCAATAACGTCACTGCTTCGGTCCCGAACCCTTGTCTGCTCCTGAATTTCGTCATGAGGCCAAACTTCGTAACCCATACGCCGGATACAGCCAAGACACCGCAGATCACTACGATCAGTAAAACCACCTTTGGGTCCGACATGCCCCAAAGGGCAAGGAAAAGGACCGCGCACCCCACACCGACAAGGCCAAATTGAATGGGTAGTCGTAGCAGCCACGGACCCTGTTGATACTGGCGGTCGATAGCTACCTTGAAGTAGGCAGTGTCACAAAGGTACTGATATTTGATGTCCATGAAGCGCTCGTCCTTTTGCTGACGAAGATCCAACTTGAGTGAACACCAGGGGCCGCTGTCGAGAATGTCCGCAATCGATAGCAGACCTTTCGCGCCATTCATTGATCTGCACCGGCGGACTACTCTCGCGGACGCAACTCGCGTATCCCCTTTCCAAGCCGCCGACGCAGCAAGGTGCGAAGTGTCACGCCGTCGGCATAGCCGACCTGTTCGGCGATCTGGTCGACACTGAACTTGCTGGTCTTCAGCAATTGGACGGCACGCTCGATGCGTAGATCCTGGATGTATTCGACCGGCGTCTTGCCCAGTACGCCATTGAGGCGTCGCGAGAGTGTGCGCTTGCTCGTTCCAAGCGCGTCGGCGACCGCGTCGAGCGTAAGCGTCGAGTCCAGGCGTTCGCGTACCCAGCGGTCGAAACGCTCAACCAGCGGATCGGAATGGGCCAGGTGATCGGAAATCATATAGCCCGACTGGGATAACCGCGTGTCGAATACCAGGTATTTGGCGACCAGCGCAGCAAGCTCCGGGCTGTTGTTGCGGATCAGCCAGAGCGCGAGGTCGAGATGGCTGAGGGCAGCACCCGCCGTCACCATCGTGCCACTCGGCACAACAAGGCGATGTGCGTCCAGCAACACGTCCGGATAACGCTGCCGAAACACCGGCGAGAGCCACCAGGTCGTCGTGGCTTCACATCCGGCAAGCAAGCCGCTTTCGGCGAGCACGAAGGTGCCCGTGCAGGCCGCAGCTAGCCGGGCGCCTGCAGCGTGCCATCGGCGCAGGGCGCCGAGTGCATCAACCACATCGTCGCGCCCAAGCGTGGGCAGTAGCCGCTCGGCCACGATGTCGGCCAGCGCCGGCACGATGACCCAATCTGGCACAGGCGTGTCGCCAATTTCGCGCACGGGCACCTGCAGTCCGAGTGCGGTGCGCACCTGGGGCCGCACCCCCATCAGCGTGACGTCAAAACCCGGTGTGGGCATCCCCGTCGATTGCGCGAGCGTGTTGGCCGTCGCCAGCGCGTCGAGCACCGCCGTGAGGCCGGTATCGAACATGCCCTCCAGGGCGAGTATGGCAATTTGCATGGCTCAATTGATACCAAAGATGTCAATCGCGCCAGTATTTGCACAAGCACCTGATTTGTAAAGTCTCGCTCACTGCGCAGCCATCCAACCCGATACTGGAGAACGAAGACCATGAAATATGCATTGTTTGTCCGGCTTGAAGCCAAGCCCGGTAAGGAGCAGGCCGTAGCGGACTTTCTTGCCGCCGGCCTGGAATTGACCAACCGCGAGGCAACCACCCCAATCTGGTTCGCCCTCAAGCTCTCGCCGACGACGTTCGGCGTCTTCGACGCTTTTGCGAACGAAGAAGGTCGCCAGGCACACCTGCAGGGCGACATGGCCAACGCCCTGATGGCACAAGCCAGTGAACTGCTGGCCTCCCCGCCGTCGGTGGAACCGATCGACGTGCTGGCGATGAAGAACAAGCTGGCTTGATGACCTTGCGCCCCGGTACATCAGCGCGCGAATGCAACCCGCGGCGTCCGCATGCCGATATGTGTTCGGAACTCGTCGGCATCACCGGCGTAAAGGGCATCGGGTTGAAAAGACCCTGCGGGGAGCACGCGGTCATGGCGGCCTATTCACGGCAACCAGGCCAGCGAAGGTACTGGGGCGCTCTTTTTGATAACGGTCAACGACCGTCACTACTCACCTTTTGCCCGATGGCCGAACACCAAGCAAGCCATTGGGCGCACTGAAATTCCACCGGAGATTGAAATGCTCACGCTACCAAAGAAGATTGCCGTTGCCCTCCTGCTTGCCCTGGGCGGCACGATGGCTCACGCCCAACCGACACCGGCGGCGAAAGATGTCGTCATCGTCCATGGCGCGCTGGTCGATGGCTCAGGCTGGCGAGCCGTCCACGACATCCTGACCAAGGATGGTTTCCACGTGACCGTGGTGCAGGAGCCGCTCACCGGGCTGGCGGACGATGTCGATGCCACCAAGCGCGTGCTGGATCAGCAGAGCGGCCCTGTGGTGCTCGTCGGTCATAGCTATGGCGGCTCCGTGATCACGGAGGCTGGCGCCGATCCGAAGGTCAGCGCACTCGTCTATGTGTCAGCCCTGCAACCCGAAGTCGGCGAGGCGAGTGGCCAGCTGCTGTCCAAGTTCACCGCACCCAACGATGCCATGCGCGCGACGCCGGACAAGTACTTCTTCATCCCTGCGGCTAAATTCCGTGAAACCTATGCCGCGGATGTCCCTGCGTCGGACGCACAGTTCCTGGCGGACTCGCAGCAGCAGCTGGCCCAGAAAGCGCTGGGCGCACCTGTCTCTGCGGCGGCGTGGCATACCAAGCCCAGCTACGCCATTCTCACCACCATGGATCACGTCGTGAGCCCACAGCTGCAGCGCTGGATGTATCAACGCTCGGGCGCCAAGGTGACCGAGATCGCCGCAAGCCACGCCTCCTTCATCTCGCAGCCGGCCGCGGTTGCGCGAGTGATCGAGAACGCTGCAAAGCAGGCGGATTGATGAGTGCTACCTCAATGGGGGACGTGTCCGCTTTGAAGTGATGGCTTACATCACCGCCAATCAAAAAATGGTGTCAGGGACAATTTGAAGGGCCTGGCGGGCTTCCAATCGGTAACACCACAACGAACCGGCCAGTCCTGTCTTCTACCCACGAGCGGAACCTATCCAGAAATTGTCCCTGGCACCTTTTCCCGACCGTGCTCAGTGCGCCCCCACGCTCGAGGAATCCGCTGACGTCGACGACTCAGCTGCCGCGCGCTTGGGCGTATCGACAGGGCACCATGTCTTGAGGCGCTTGCCCGCACGGAACAGATCGATGCATTCACGCATCTCGGCCTTGAAGGCCAGATCAGGCGTGTTCACCGGGCAGCCGTACGACAGCGGCTGGTCCGCCTTGTACTCGGCGATACAGCTCGAGAGCGGCGGCGCCTTGGTCGGGTTCGGATTGTCGGCCAGGGGCGCTGGTGGCAGGTTGAGGCGCTCGTCGCGATCCATGGGCGAAGCGGGTGGAGGAGGCGCGCCGCATAACAAGTTGGAAGCCGTACTGCTCTTGGTGGGATCGCAAGTGCTTTTGGCGATCTCCTTGATCACATCGCCTATATGGCGCCCCAGCGCACCACCGGCGGTCTCGTTCGGTGGCGGGAAGTATTTTTCGAAGCGCGTGGCCTTGTAGTGCATCCGGTTGCTGTCGTGCTGCATGATCTGACGATCGTCCACAGGCCTGGGCGGTTCGGCGTTGGCGCCGGCCGTTGCCGAGGTAGCTCCCGTCGTGGATGGCAGTCGCACCGAACCATCGTTCGCGAACAAACTTGTGGTGGACGGCGTGGCCACGGACGCCGCCGGCGCAGGGATCGCCTCATGATCCTGCACGGCCATTGCGTCCCCACGGGGCTTCTCGTGCGCCACTGGGCTTACGCGGGTGGTCAACACTTGCCGTGACGGCACCAACGTTTCGGGCGGCGCGGGTGGCTCAGGTGGCTGCACGGCACGCGGCTTACTGGAATGATCGATCAGACGCACTATCAGTGCCTGATCGATATCGCTATTCACCACTGCCAGATGCTGCGGCTTGTGCTGCATCTCGTACCAGAGTGCCAGCGCGAACAGCACGTGCAGTACCGATACCAAAGTCAGCGCAAGCGCCAACGCCGGACGCGTTAGTGGCGGCTGTCGCCAGCGCCTGCGACCCAAAGTGACGCGCGTTTCGCTGTCGAATATTGCCAGGCCGCGCGCACTATCCCTCTCCTGTCGATGTCGAACCTGCCCGGACCGCGCCATCACACCCCTAATTCAAGCCAACTACTCATACGAAACATGCGCATGCCGTCATCGCGTGTTGCGACAAGCCTGAGTAGACAGGTTCTTTCCTCCAGGGTTCCCCTGATCCGAATCAGTCAGGAGAAGCAGGCAAATGAGGCAGGTTCACTTATTGCGAGACCTCTTTGCGCTCGGCCAACCCCCGCGGCACAGCGAACAATGGTCGTTGGAAAAATGGTGTCAGGGACAATTTGAAGGGCCTGGTGGGCGTCCGACCGGTCGCACCACAGCGAAACGGCCGGTCCTGTCTTCTACCCACGAGCGGAACCTATCCAGAAATTGTCCCTGGCACGTTTTCCGCGGAGCAAAGGAGCGAGACTGCGAGACAATCAATCCTCGTAAATTGCCACCACTGTTTCATCTGCGGCACTAGGATAGATGACCGTGCCATCGGGTTGAACGACGGCGCCGCGCGTAAGCTGTGCCGGCTCTATACGGCCACCACCCATAATGTGAAAAACCTCTTCACCGCCTGCTATGAGGTAGTCGGCGACAATGCGTCGATGGCAGCGCCACCACACTGCTTCCGAACACATCATCGCGCACCGCCGTTTGCGCCCGTCCTCAATGAGTTGTGCCAGCCCCTCGCGAAATTCTGGAGACAGTGCGTAGTCTGCATAATTGTGGAAACTGCGATTTGTCCAGAAGTCATTGATCTCGCGCGAAATGGACGGCGCCTTTCTTCGTAAGCCACCCAGTGCAGCGATATGTTCGTATGAGATACCAAACGATGTCAGCGAGGCGGGGAGCGCTCCCTCGTTGAATTGAGGATGCGTTCGCGATCGAGGCATCTTACGGATATCGACCACAAGAGCTACCCCAGCTTCGATCAGCAGCTCGGCGAACACATCGAGACTCCGGTCGGAATGGCCAATGGTGAAGAACGGGAGTTTCATACTTGCTGCCGTCATCGCACAGGTTTGAGCACACCACCCTTATGCGCGGCGATATGGTCAGTCGTGTCGCTCTTGATCTCGTACTGCGGATCATCTTCCGTGGCGTGGTGAACGTAGCCCTTATAGACAAAGTCTCTGGTATGGATCGCGATGATGTGACCAGACACGTGTCCGGCTTCTGAGTTCCAGATCACGTGGTCGCCGATATTGAAGGGATGGCTCATGGCAGCTACCTCTAGGAACGGCCTGACGGGCGGCCCAGTGGCGAACGCATAAAACCTTCGCGCGATCCAAGTACGTCCGCGCAGGCAGCGGTAATGATGTCCGCCGGGACGTTCTTCGCCGTCAAGAACGTCATCAATAAAGTACCCCTGTTTCACTCCTCCCAGCCAGTCGCTCTCCGTCGAGGCTAACCAGGTCCGCTCCGGGTTGCGGATTCAGCCGGTCGTTGCAACACACTAGAAAGACTGCGCGAGCAGCAGGAGTGTTGCAAGATGTCCCAACGACCTCCGATTAAAAATGGTGTCAGGGACAATTTGAAGGGCCTGGTGGGCGTCCGACCGGTCGCACGACAGCGAAACGGCCGGTCCTGTCTTCTACCCACGAGCGGAACCTATCCAGAAATTGTCCCTGCACGTTTTCCGCCTCCTGTCGCGGTGCGATCGTCGAACCTGTGGTGGTCTCGAACGTACCGCCACGCGCGGGAGGCGGCGACATGAGTTTTCAGAGGTAGTTGAGACTTCCGTTTTCACTATTTAACTACCTCCTTCCCCTTTGCCCGTCCCGACTTCCACCTGGGGAATGGCGCCCCCCTGACGCCGCGCCTGAGCGCCCAGTACCAGAGCATGCAGTGGCTGAGCTGGTTCAACCTGGGGTCATCGGACCAGCAGAAGGCGTACGTTCGTAGCGACCTGTCGCTGCGCTACACCGAGCCGGGCGACCGCTGGTACGTCAACGCGTATGTGCAGAACGTCTCGGACGGCCGCATCAGGACCAGTGCGGGCAGCAGCCTGGTCAACGGCAACCTGGTTTACATCTCCCAGTACCTGCCGCCACGCACCTACGGGGTCCAGCTGGGCTTCTGGTTCTAGTGATCCCACCCCAGTGGCCCACACCGCGACACCGGCTGTTCTCCCGACGGCACCTCCCTTGAGATGCCGGCCCCTCCCGAGAACGGCGACTTGGCTGGATCCTTGTGGGGGGATCCGGTCCTTCTCTGGCATGCTGTGATCGTCGATTCATGGGGATGTTCGCAGGACGGTGCGCCGGCGTTGAAACACGCCCCCCGCACCGCTCGCAAACGATCCGGTGCGGGCTATGTGACACGCCTTGCTCAGGCTTTGCTGCGCCCATTGACGGCGTCGCAGGCGGCTGCGCAAATGCGGTGCCCGGAGCTCGCAACTCGCTTCACTACCGAAAGGGATTGAGACATGTCGCGATTGAAGAAGGTGCTGGTGGTAGGCGGTGGCACGGCCGGATGGCTGGCGGCGTGTTACCTGGCGAAGGCGATGAATGCGGTCCACCCGGATGGCGTGCAAGTGCACCTGGTCGAGTCGGACAACATCGGACTGCTTGGCGTGGGCGAGGCTACCTTCCCCTCGATTCGCGGCACGCTGTCAGCCATCGGTCTGGATGAACGACGCTTCCTGGTAGGCGCCACGGCGACCTACAAGCAAGGCATCCATTATCGCCACTGGGTGAGGCCGCCCGGCACGCCCGGTCACGATCACTTTTTTCACCCCTTCAGCCAGCCCAGCCAGCGCCCTGGCGGCCCCGAGCTGTTGCCGTACTGGTTGCTGGGCGCCGCCCCCGAGGGCATGCCCTTCGCCGACGCGGTGTCCATGCAAAGCATGCTCGTCGATCACGGCCGTGGTCCCAAGCGCCTGAAGGACCCTGATTACCAGGGGCCGATGAATCATGCGTTCCACTTCGATGCCGCCTGCTTCGCCAAGGTGCTGGCGGAGCACGGCCAGGAGGTACTGGGCGTCAAACGGCACGTCGCCACGGTGGAGCGCGCAGAGCTCGATGAGCAGGGCGCGATCGCGCACGTGGTCACCCGTGAGTTGGGCGCACTGAGCGCCGACCTTTACGTGGATTGCACCGGCCTGCGCGGCGCCCTGATCGGCGGGATCATGCAGTCGCCGTTTCACAGCCGCCGCGATGTCCTGTTCGCCGACCGCGCGGTGGCGATGCAGGTGCCTTATGCGCAAGCGGATTCGCCGATCCCTTCGTACACCATCTCGACCGCGCAAGAAGCGGGCTGGATCTGGGACATCGGCCTGCAGAAGCGCCGCGGCGTCGGCTACGTGTATTCCTCGCGACACACCGACGATGCGCGCGCCGAGGAAGTGTTCCGCCGCTATCTCGGTCCGGCCGGCGATGCACTGAAGGCGATCAACATCAAGTTCGAAACCGGCTTCCGGCCCGAGCACTGGCGCAAGAACTGTGTTGCGGTCGGTCTGGCCGGCGGCTTCGTCGAGCCGCTGGAATCGACCGGAATTGCGCTGATCGAACTAGCCACGTACCTGCTTACCCATCTGCTGCCGGGTGACACCGACGACATGGAACGCGCCGCGCGCCACTTCAACACCATGATGGTGGCCCGCTACGACCGCATCATCGACTTCATCAAGATGCATTACTGCGTAAGCCAGCGGCGCGACACGGCATTCTGGATCGACAACGCCGACCCCGCCAGCATCCCGCAAACCCTGCAGGACAAGCTTGCGCTGTGGAGGAACCGGCCACCGCATCGCCTCGATTTCGTCAGCGACCTGGAGATGTTCATGGCCTCCAGCTGGCAATACGTGCTCTACGGCATGGAGTTCAAAACGGATATGGAACCCTTGCGCAGCAACTATCCACGCTTCAATGAGGCACGCCAGGAGTTCGCCACCATCCAGCAAGTGGCCACCCTCGCCCTCAACGACCTTCCTGATCACCGCGCCCTGGTCGAGCACATGTGCAACGAATACCACCAACGGGTGAGCGTGACGGATACGGCAGCGTAGTTCGAGTCGCCGCCGAGCCGCTCCAGGGTGACGTAAACGCCGGCGCTGCGCCAATCGACGATGCCGCCATGCGAGGCGATTTGCAGTAGCCCCCCGCGCGGCCGTTTGCTACTTAGTGTGACGGCAACGGCTCTAGGCGAATGCCATTTATGGCTGCCTTCTGCTTTGTGTAATCAGTGACTCTCACCGCTCTGGCGATCAGAAAGTCAGCTAGATCCTGATTCTTGCAAATCACGGCTGCCGTTAGCACATTGAACCCTTTGGCGTTCGAAGGCCTTTCGAGCGGTGCCCCCGCATCGATCAAAGCGTGCACGTTGGCAACTCGATTGTGCAGCGCGGCGTCTTCAAGCAAGTCTACTGAACTACCCTCAAAATGAGGATTCGGGTCTGCCCCATGATTGAGCAACGACGCGTGCGTCGGCGTGGAGTCATGTGCAGCGGCCCAAGCCATCATCGCCTTCTCGTTCTCTTTGCGAACGCGTACACCGGTCGCGAATAGCTTTTCGAGCAACGCCGAATCGTCAGCGACGACGGCCATATCGATCGCGTTTATTTGCGTACCGTAAGGTCGGCTCCGGGTCGATTGTGTTGAAAAAGTCCGGCCAAGAAAAACTGAGTGGAAATCTGCGCTCGCGATGCCCATCACAGTTCAGTTCTGAGAAAATTTGCGCATCAATTTGCCCAGAAGGCGATTGTCGCGGCCAATTTTTCGGGCATTGAGAGACCCCAAATTTCGGAAGCGACTTTTTCAACAGTATCGACCGAGAGCGGACGTCATGAGTTTAGGCTATGGATGTCGTTTCGAAATGCCTGGCGGGCCAGAAGCTCGCCCAAAACGAAGCCCAGCGCCAACCCACCTTTCCAGTACATGATCATGGCACCCTGAGAGGAAAGCTCCCCGACGCCAATCAGGGCGCCCGCAAATAATCCGACCAAACCAATACTGCTTATCCGTAGCCATTGCAGCGGGTCGGCCCACCAGCCGCTCTTAGGGCCACGCGAGAAGGACGCACGCGGCACCGGGGTGAGCTTTCTATCCCGTGCCTGCCACATGGCGAGACTTGGAAATGCCAAGGCCACAGCGAATGAGATAGTCACGAAGTACCAATCGACGTTGGTGCGAGTTAGATCCTGCCCACCAAAAACGTTCGTGCCAGAAAGCAGACAAACGAGAAAAAGAGCCGCATAGATCCACGGCCATACACGCTTCACGTATACCTCCTAGAAGGCGCAATCAGGAAACACCAGTCATCGCGCCATTGGAGCTTGCGAAGCTATACCAGTAAGGTCCGCAATGGGTTGCGGATTCAGCCGACCATGTGGCTGCGGACATACAGGTGCAAGAACACCCAGGCTCCAACCATGACGACCCATGCCGACGCTAGGCTCCAACCGTTACCGACAAAAATGTGCCGAACTGCCCTGACTAGCACCACTACGTTGAATACCGCGCAGAGGGCCATGAAGGGAAGCGCCGTGAAGAACCAGGATATGGCGCTAGGCCCGTCATTGGCATCAAGTGCACCATCAGGCATGTCCACCCAAAGCCTTGAGCAAAAAAACCAATAACCGCTGAGACATACGGCATTGGCGATCAGGCAAGACGCAACCGCTCGAGACACTTTCTTCATGCTTCCCCCTATCCCTCCCAATCATAGGGACCTGCCAGGACGAACTAGTGCAGTGCAAATGGCGTTTTGCAGGCACGACTTTAGCGTCCGCTTCGGGTTGCGGACACGATAGTTTTAGAAAGCGTGTCCTTCATGCCTGACCAGCTCGCCCGTCGGTGAGTAGTAAAGAATGACGTCGCCGCCCTCAACAATTTCCTGAGCTCCCTTGCTGTCTTCGTAGATCGGGTGGCCTGAAACTTGCCATCCCTCCGCAGTGCGCGCGGCCAGGAAAATGCAATGCGTCCGGTAATACGGGCCGACGACCTTACCCTTCCAGTAAATCGGGCCCAAGTCGGACTTTCGGTCTTCGCAATAACTAACCGTCGCCCGGCGTGCCAACTCCACTATCTGTGCCTCGGTTTTGACCTCCCCAGAAGGTGTGGTTCCATCCTGCGCAAGGAAGGCAGCCCCGAGAAAAAGCATGGCTTTCATTTCCCCCCCTTTTTACGGATAGTGTCTGCTCCGGGTCGATTGTGTTGAAAAAGTCCGGCCAAGAAAAACTGAGTGGAAATCTGCGCTCGCGATGCCCATCACAGTTCAGTTCTGAGAAAATTTGCGCATCAAATTGCCCAGAAGGCGATTGTCGCGGCCAATTTTTCGGGCATTGAGAGACCCCAAATTTCGGAAGCGACTTTTTCAACAGTATCGGTCGGCAGCGGACGCCTCGAATAACTCTACGGTGCCTTGAAGTACTCTTCATACGGACGCACCGAGGTGGGATCAGGCAAACCGACCTGACCGGCCCCAACCAACTCCAACCCAGCAATCTGATTGTCGTCCACCCAAACGATCAACCCAATGGTTTGGTCCGCCCAAGTGCCGCATGCCTCAGCGGCCATGGTGCCATTTGCTGCGTCACCCTTGGGGCCAAACCACACGGTTGCACAACCGCACTGACAAGACGCCGTCACCACCAGATCCCTCATCGACGCCATAGCCGCTGGCGAGGGCGCACTGATGGGACCGACTTGGAGCGTGCGTTCCAAGACTGCTACTTCATGAGGAGATATTGGCCGGGCCGTTTGCATCGGGAGAAATCCCCAAGTTCGTGTCGGTAGCTTATGTCTGCTCCGGGTCCAGGCTGTGTGAAAACAGATTTGCGCCGACACCGACAGTGAGATTGCCACACTGAGCTCGCTCTTGGCTGCCTGTGTTTGTCCAGAAGTGCTGTGGAGGAAAAGTTGTTGCTGACATTTCGAAGTGGGTTATCGACACCGAAGGCTCTGTCAGCCCCTGGGGCGACGTGTTTTCGCGACAAGCGCGCCTTCAGGCGCCCATCGCCTGCATCAGTGGTGCGATTCCCAGGATTCGCATCACGCGTTTGAGGTTATAGGCGAGCACGTGCAGACTCATCTCCGTGCTGACGTGCTTCAACGTGCGCATCAGGAAGTGCGTCGACCCCATCCACGCTTTGAGCGTGCCGAAGGGATGCTCGACCGTCTGCCGGCGGATGCGCATTTTGTTCGGGTCGTGATCCAGACGCTGCTGCATCGCCTCGATCACAGCTTCGTGCTCCCAACGTCTGACGCGACGCTGGGCTGCCGGTGTGCATTGCGCCTTGAGCGGACAAGCCTTGCAGGCCGAGCTCCAGTAGCAGTGCAACGTCATGCCCTTGTCCACCGTCGTGAAGCGCCAGATCAGTGATTGTCCGGCCGGGCAACGATAGGTATCTGTCTCGGGCACATAGAGGAAGTCCCGTTTGCCGAACAGGCCCCCGGCCTGGTTGTTGGAGGTTTGTGGTCGAGGAACGTAGGCGGTGATGCCGGCTTCTCCGCATGCCACGATCTCCTCGCCGCTGAAGTAACCACGATCGGCGACGACCTCCAGCTGTTCGGCCTGCATGGCGGTGCGGGCACGCTGCGCCATCACCGCCAGCTGGCTGCGATCATGGCCGATGTTGGTCACCCGGTGGTCGACGATCAGGTGATGCTGCGCATCCACCGCCGTCTGCACGTTGTAGCCGACGGTGCCGGTGCCCTTGCCGCTGGTGGCAATCGATCGTGCATCCGGGTCGCTCAGCGAGATCTGCTGGTCGGGCGCGGCCTCGACCTCGTGCGCCAGCGCCTTCATGCGCTGCATCTCTGACCGCAGCTTCTCGACCTTCTCCCGAAGCCGTAACGTCTGGGCTTCGGCAACGGGGGCCGTGCCCTGACGATCGGCTCGATCCAGTTCCGACAGATACCGGGCCACGCTCTCCTCGATCTGTTCAAGCCGACGCTGCACCTTGGCGCGTGTGTAGTTGCGGTCGCAGTTGTTGACCGCCTTGAACTTGCTGCCGTCGATGGCCACCAAGGCCTGCGAAAACAGATCCAGCCGCCGACACAGCTGCACGAACTCGCGGCAGACCTGGCGGATCGCCGCGCCGTTGTCCTTGCGGAAATCGGCGATCGTCTTGAAGTCGGGTGCCAATCGACCGGTCAACCACATCAGCTCGATGTTCCGCTGCGCTTCGCGCTCCAGGCGACGGCTCGACTGCACGCGATTGAGGTAACCGTAGATGTAGATCTTCAGCAGCGTGGCCGGGTGGTATCCCGGCCGACCCGTGGCCTGCGCGATGGCTCGGTCAAAGCCCAGCGCGGCAAGATCAAGGTTGTCGACGAAGACATCAACAACCCGCACAGGGTTGTCTTCCGTCACGTAGTCGTCAAGGCGCTCGGGCAACAAGGTGCTCTGCGAGCGATCTTCACCTTCAACAAAGCGTCCCATCGGCAACTCTCGTCGGCGCGGTGAATCAAGTTTATCGAATCAAAGAGTTTTCACACAGCCTCGGTCGCAAGCGGACCTCTTTTCACAACCCTATTTGGCCGCGCCTTCGTCACTGATCAACCACGGCGAGATGCGCAAACACAGCAAGGCACCAAATGATAAATGGGACGAGAACACCCAAAATTACTGCGTACCGGTAACGGATCTCGCGCAGCCTCCAAGGACCACTAGCTCGACCGAAACTCCAGAAAAAGAGCGGAAGCAACGCGAAGAAAAAGAGGGTGGGATGGCCCGCCCGGTCCGAAGCAAGGCCGCCAAAAAGGAAAACAACTGGAAAAATCCACGCCAGCACAAAGGCGCGCCAGTGATTTTTGGCAGTTTCAAAAAGTGTTGAATTGTCCGGATCGCTCATGGTGGTTGGCTGGCTTGTGCACTTAAACGAACAATACTTCTACGATCACCCGGCGCAAAGCGGATTTTCATCGCGTCCGCTGTGGGTCGATGGTGTTGAAAAAGTCGTCATTTCGCCAGTGGCTCGTCGGTCCGATGATGAGTCGGTCGGTTCCCACGTGAAGAATCGATAGGCAAACGCTCTGGCTCTGTCATGCGGGGATCCCATCTATCCCTTTGGTCACCTTCGGCATCAACCATTTCGCCATTCGCCGCAAATTTTGCGCGGTGGCGGCCAATAAAAACTCATCGTTTGCACCACTCAGGCCACGTAGACGCAGGCGATCCAGTCGCAAAATGC
The DNA here is from genome assembly GCA_963765335.1 of uncultured Gammaproteobacteria bacterium. Lineage (GTDB taxonomy): Bacteria > Pseudomonadota > Gammaproteobacteria > Xanthomonadales > Rhodanobacteraceae > Dyella. Next base: position 57,783 of record CAVXWA010000016.1, read on the forward strand.
GTTTCAGGTGAGCGAACAACATCTCGACCTTCTTTCGGTGTCGACGTGATCGTTCGTAGCGCGGCGTGGTGGCGATCTGGCGGGCGACATCGCGTGCGGCTTCGTGGTGCTGGCGCGTGATCTTTCGCTGCGGGGTGTTCGGACAGCAACGCGCCTTCAGTTCGCACTGCGCACAGTCATGAACGCTGCTGCGATAGATCATCGTGCCATCGGCGGTAGCTTTGCCTGATGACCGGAGGGCCTTGCCCATGGGACAGCGGTACTCGTCGGCGTCGGCATGCCAAGTGAAGTCCGATCGGCTCAGCGTGCCGTCGGTGCGCTCGCTTTTGTCCCACACCGGTACGTGCGGCTCGATCTGCTTGTCGTCGACCATCCATCCCATCATCGCTGCGGTGCCGTAGGCCGTGTCGCCAATCAGGTGCCTGGGCTTGAGGTCGAAGCGTTGCTCGACACGCTCGACCATGGTGCGCGTGGCCAGCACTTCTGCCGATCGCGGCGAGGGCGATGCCTCTACGTCGACGATGATGCCAGCGTCCACATCGATCAGGTAGTTGGTGGAGTACGCGTAGAACGCCGGGCCGCCGGGGGCGGCGGTCCACTGTGAGGCCGGATCGGACGGTGAGACCTGCTTCGGTGGCACGCGCTTGTCTTCAGCGGCATCCAGGGCGGCCAGGTACTCGCGCACGGGTCGGGTCAATGGCGTTTCATCCGGCCAGCAGGCTTCTGCACCCGGCATGCCGCGCTGGCGACTGGCATCGGCCTTGATCACGCTGGCATCGGTGGCGAAGCCTTCCCCGCCGACCAGGCCTTCGGCCAGGCAGCGCTGCAGCACCTTCTCAAACACGAAACGCAGCGTGTCGTTGTCGCGGAAGCGTCCATGCCGGTTCTTCGAGAACGTCGAGTGGTCGGGTATGGCATCTTCCAGACCTAGCCGGCAGAACCAGCGATAGGCCAGGTTCAAATGCACCTCTTCGCACAGCCGACGCTCGGAGCGGATGCCAAAGCAGTAGCCGACGATCAACATGCGAATCATCAGTGCCGGATCGATCGACGGCCGGCCCATGCTGCTGTAGTGCGGAGCAAGGTAGGCGTGCAGCTCGCTCAGATCCAGAAACTCGTCGATGCCGCGCAGCAAGTGATTGGCCGGGACGTGGTCATCGAGGTTGAAGGCGTAGAACAGCGGTGCTTGCGCAGCTTGCTGACGACCCATCATCGTGGCAACGTCCACTTGTCCGATGGGTAGGCAGTGAACCAGCTTCAGACGGCCGGTTCAACTGACTTTTTCAACACAATCGGTCGAAAGCAAACCTTGAGTCACCTCTTTCTGGCCGCCTTGCGCGCTGCCGATGAGGCCAGCTTTTTCAAACCGTTCGCAATGATGTCGGCAAAGACCTTGGGATCACCATAGGCTCGTGCCGTCAGCATGGCGCCATACACTATGGCCATGAACGATTCCGCCTCTTGCCGGGCCGAACCCTGTAGCTCGTAGCGGCCCATCTGTGCGCCGCGTGTAAGAACGATTTCAAGCCAGTTGGACAAATCCAGGAAGTGCGCTCGCACCGCGCCTGCCAGATCGCCAGGCAGCGTCGGCAGCTCACTGGCGAGCATGCCAGCAACACAAAAGGGCGCTGAGGCATCAGCGATGCATTTCTCCCAATAGCCGGTGTACATCTGCAGCTGCGCCTCGGGGTCAAAGTCGCCCGCGGCCAAAGCGGCTGTCTGCTCAACGATCAGCGCTCGCGATTGCTCGACCACCGCAAGCGCCAGATCGGACTTGGCCGGAAAGTGGTGATGGATGCTTGCCTTGCGTACCTGCACCTCTTCAGCGACATCGGCGTAGCTGAATCCGTTGTAGCCGCGCATTTGGATAAGGCGCCGGGCCGAGTCGATGAGCTTCTGTTGTGTCGTCATTGCGCCATCCTATCACTAGGTAGGCAAGTTACTGATTTGACGGCCTATCTCATATTTATTGGCGCCGGGAGTAACCGGGACGGTCCGGCCGACGAAATATCTACCTACTAGTCGGTTACTTCTCCATCACATGGACCCACTCATGAACTCACTTCGCAACTTCTATTTCCTTCGCGCAGGCGTCGCTTTTGCTTGGGCCGCCCTCGCCGTGCTCTCGGGATCTGCGCCAGCGGCCATCGTAGGCGCGCTGCTGGTGCTCTATCCCGCATGGGACGCGGCCGCCAACGCGATCGATGCACAACGAAGCGGAGGACTGCAGGCCAATCCGGGGCAAAAGTTCAACGCGCTCACCAGCATCATCACGGCGGTATGCATGGCCACGGCCTTTGCGTTGCGCGGCAATGCCGGAGCCGTGCTGGTATTTGGCGTGTGGGCACTCCTTGCTGGACTGTTCCAGCTTGCCGTGGGCATTGGCCGCCGAAAGCTGGGTGGGCAAGCTTTCATGATCATCAGCGGCGCGCAGTCGGCGCTGGCCGGGATCATCTTCGTCACGCGTTCCTTTGGTATCGCACCGGGCATCGCACAACTTGCACCCTACGCGGCGTTCGGCGGCCTGTATTTCCTGCTATCTGCGCTATGGCTGACTTTCAGGAAAAGCCACATTCCTTCGCTGCGCGATCGCGAGGCTTCTTGAACAGGTTGTTTCCGCAGGTGCGATGCCATTGACAGCGGATGTGTTTGTCCGCTTCGGGTTGCGGATTCAGCCGGTCGTTGCAACACCCCTAGACGGCGACAGCAGGAGGTGTGTTGCCAATGGCCCAACGACCCCGGATCCATTCCACAGACACCCATAAGGCGCTGGTCTGGGATCGCTGGCAGCGTGGCGAGTCGTTGCACGAGATCGCCACGCTGTTCGATCGGTACGATTCGTCAGTTCGGCGGATCCTGGCCGAGACCGGCGGGATACGGCCGGCGCCGCGACGGCGTGCTGTGCGCGCTTTGACGCTCGCCGAGCGCGAAGAGATCTCGTGCTCGAGCGTCGCAGGTCAATCGATTCGCGCCATTGCCTTGCAACTGCAGCGCCCGCCCTTACGATCAGTCGTGAGATCCGACGAAGTGGCGGTCGGGACGGCTAGTGCGACCGATCGCTCGACCACCTCGCCAACTCTAACTGTCCCTGACACGTTTTTTTAGGCAAACTTTCCCTGGCACGTTCTTGGCCGGGGGAACGGTGGTATTGGCCGGTCATCGGAGTAGCCCGAAGTCCAAGGACCACACCAGCCATGTCATGCGCACGGGTGCGCCGCAACGGCAATCCCTGACAGGCGGGAACCGTTGCCTTTGCTACTTTCGGCCCGTCACTCGCGGCGTTCTTTGGTATGGGCAACGCGAGTGGCCATGGCAGCAATGTCATGAGGCGCGAGTCGCGGGTGCTCTAACACCCACGACCCGCTAACCATCACCAACTTACTGAGAGTTGATCATGGCTGTCCACGATCATACGGCACCCGCACGCCTGTCTTTTCTCTCCCTGGGTGACCCGTTCGCCGCCTCGCCCGCCGCCGATCCACTGGCGAACCGCCCGCAGGCGCACTCGCCACGCGGCACGACCTTCGACGACGTTGCATTGGCGCACTACGCGCTTTCGCGACTGTGGTTTGAGGACGAGCAGTATCGAAGGGCGAAGGCCAATCACCCCGACGCCGAACCCCTGACATGGCCACTCCCAACGCTTTTCAAGGACGGAGTAGCCGTGGCGATCCGGTGCCTGGAGCACTACGCCAGGCAGCTAAGCGACGAGCGAGCGATGAACGGGTAAGCGCGTCCTTGTGATCGTTCCCGCGGTGCATCGGCCGGTTGGGCGGTGCACCGCACCTTGGTGACGCCTTACCCCGAAACAAGGCTTTACCTGACACGGATCGCCGCCGGCGCTTATCCGCAGATCCGCTGTGCCTTACGCGGTGTTTCTACCTGGCAGCGCATGCCGCTCGCCAATCACCACCCATTTCAATGGAGTTGATCATGGTTCAAACCGATCATAAGGAGAGCGCTCGCGCGTGCGAGCCCACAGACGACAAGCACCTCAGTCCGCCCGCCCCTGATCAGGCATCGGCATCGGGGGCATATCGAAAGCGTGTTTTTGCAGTTTTGACGTCACCACATCTGCGGCGCACGGCGCTGATGGTCGCCTTGGGTTCGGCGTTGTTGAGTGGCGGCGTGACGGCGCAATCCGCTTCCGGCGCCATTTTCGGCCAGGTGGCCTCGCCGAAGAACAGCGTGATCATGATCCAGAATCTCGAAACCGGCCTCTCGCGCCAGGTGGCGGTGGACGAGGCGGGTCGCTATCGCGTGGTGTCGTTGCCGACGGGCAAGTATCGGGTCAGCCTGCAACGCGACGGCGCCATCGTCGGGGAGCGCGACGATGTGGTGGTCACCATTGCCGGTGGCACCGAAGTGTCATTCGCCGCGCCCGGTGCCGTGAAAGATCTGGAAAGCCTCACCGTGTCGGCGGCTTCGCTGCCGCCCATCGACGTGTCGTCGGTCGACACGCGCACGGTGTTCAATGCCGAACAGCTGGCCAAGCTCCCCATCGCGCGCGACGTAGCCGCTGCCGCCTTGCTCGCGCCGAGCCTGGTGACCAATAGTGCCTACGACGTGCCGAGCTTCGGCGGCTCCGCTTCCTCGGAGAACGCGTACTACATCAACGGCTATGCGGTGACCAATCCGCTGACGTCGATCGGTTTCAGCACGCTTCCGTTCGATGCCATCGATGAAATGCAGGTGCTCACCGGCGGTTATGGCGCCGAGTTTGGTCGCTCTACCGGCGGCGTCATCAACATCACCACCAAGCGCGGCACCAACCAATGGAAGGGCGGCGTGGCCACCTATTGGGCGCCCGAGATAGGGCGCGCCACGCCGCGCAACAACTTCTACCCCAAGACGGGCTTCTATCCGAAGACAGACGGCACGCTTCTCGCCTATCGCAACAAGAACCAGTACTGGGAAACGTCCTATAGCGCCTACCTTGGTGGTCCACTGATCAAGGACAAGCTGTTCCTTTATCTGTCCGGTGAAGTCGTCAAGCGAGAGGGCGCCAAGGTCGATTCGACCGCCAGCAACCCGCAAGCCGCCAACGGCTACAACCAGTATCAGTACGAGATGCCGCGCTGGGTGGCCAAGGTGGACTGGAACATCAGCGACGATCACATCGTCGAACTCACCGGCGTCTCCGACAGGGAGCAGTACGAGAGCGCCTTGTTCCCCTTTGATTATCGCGACTACAGCCACGGTGACAAGCGAACGGGTGGCAAGTCGACCAAGGAGGGCGGCGAGCTCTACATCGGCAAATACACCGGCTACCTTACCGATCGCCTCACCGTGAGCGCGCTGTATGGCCAGCAAACCCTGGAACATAAGGACGAGCCGTGGCGATACGACTCCAGTTGCCCGCGACTGTCGGGCAACACGAACGCCAACAATCAGATGCCGGGCATCTCCTATTACCCGACCTGCCAGTTTGCGACGGACGTAAGTACCCCGGGTGCCAGGGACAAGACGCAGAGTTGGCGCCTGAATCTGGAATATCGCCTGGGCGACCACAATCTGCGCATCGGTGCGGATACGCAGGAGGCTCGTTCGATTACGGGCACCGAGTATGCCGGTGGTTATGTATGGGTGTTCCAGCAAACCGCGAACAAGAATGCCGCCATCAACGCGGGCTTGGGCGTCGGCTCGCCGGCGTCGGCAGGTGGCTCCGGCCTGGGCGTGCCCGGCTCCAACAAGGGCTACTTCGTACGGCGCCAGTACTTGACGCAATCGGCCGATGTGAAGGTGGAGCAGTCGTCGCAGTACCTTGAGGATCTCTGGCAAGTGAGCCCGAACGTGCTGCTCTCGCTGGGGCTGCGCAACGAACAGTTCACCAACTACAACAACGATCGCGAGCCGTTCGCCTCGCAGCGAAATCAGTGGGCACCGCGCCTCGGCGTGTCGTGGGACGTGCATGGCGACGCCACGCTAAAGGTGTTCGGCAACGCAGGCCGCTACCATTTGGCGCCGCCAAACAACGTGGCTGTGCGTGGCGCGGCGGCCTCGCTCTACACCCAGGAATATTTCACCTATACCGGCACCGATCCGCGCACCGGCGCACCGACCGGCCTGAAGCCGATTCCGGTCGACGCCAGCAAGGGCTATACCTGCCCAGGTGGCAACGCCGTCTCCAGCAATCTGGAATGCGGGCAATCGCCCGACCCGCGCACGGTCGGCGCGCGCAATATGAAGTCGCACTACCAGGACGAGTACATCGCCGGCGTACAGCACCAGTGGAGCCCCGCCTTCAATTGGGGTGCCAAGCTCACCTATCGCGTGCTGCGCAGCGCTATCGACGACACCTGCACGCCCGTGTTGGGAGGGCATTGCTTGCTGTTCAATCCTGGCGTCGCGAACACCTTCCTGCTGGAACAGCCGGATGGCTCATTGAAGGAAGTGACGTACAGCAATGCCGAGCTGGGTTTCCCACCATTGAAGCGCAAGTACTACGCGCTGGATCTGTACATCGAGCACCCCAGCCGGGGTGGCAAGTGGTACGGCAAGGTCGAGTACACCTTCTCGCGCAACTACGGCAATACCGAAGGCCAGTTGGCGTCGGACCTGGATACAGGTGCGGGCGGCCAATCCGACGTATCGCGAACCCAGGACTGGGATCTTCCGCAACTGATGGTGGGCGCCAACGGCCTGCTGCCGAACCATCGCAGCCACCAGCTCAAGGCGTTTGGCTATTACCAGTGGACGCCCGAATGGCGCTTCGGCGCGACGGCGGTGATCGCCTCGGGTCGTCCGGCCAGCTGTACCAGTTTCTATCCCACGGCGGACAAAGGCCTCTACACCGGCGCGTATTACCACTACTGCGGCCTCGCCGGCTCAGGCACCGCGCCGGGTACGCCCGGCTATATCCCGCCCTCGGCCGACTATCGTTTCTCGCCGCGCGGCACCAGCGGCAGCACGCCATGGACCTACACGCTCAACCTCAACGCCGCTTACACGCCCCCCTGGGCCTCCCAGAAGCTCACCTTCCGGGCGGATATCTTCAACCTGCTGAATCGCCAGATCGCCCAAGGCTACGTGCAAGGCTACGCCAGCGACCGCGTCACCCCGAGCCAAACCTACCGCCGCGAATTGAACTACACCGCACCACGGCAGATTCGGCTTTCGGCGCAGTATGACTTTACTTTGTGAGGTGGATGAAACTGTAGAGGGAAAGGACCAAGCCTGCTGGGAAGCAGGCTTGGTTTTTTTGGGGGGATCGTCGAGGAGACAACCGGCTTCCATGCTTTCGGACGATGAAGATCGCCTGCGCTACTTGCAATGCATGCGCCAGGTACTCGTGCGTTTTTGATGGCGACTGCATGCCCATGCTGCTGTTAATCGCCTCAGCCACTCCATCGGGCAGACCAGTCAGGATGTCGAACTCTTCCACGACCTGGGTAGGATCTTTCACGTTCCAGCCCGACCAAGCGAGCTTTTGGTCAATCAGTTCCGATCGCGTTAGTGCTTCCGACTTGGTCATCCGTTGCCATCCCCTGCGCGACTTTCTACGCCGATACCCTTGATCACGACGCCGGGAACTTGACGGGGCTGCGGCGTATCCCCTCGTAATCTTATCGTTTTGAGGTTCTTATCCGAAGCGATCACATCGATCTCCGGCTCGAGCGGCGGCGTAGATTCACCATCGTCCTTGGCTCCGATCACTTCTTTTGCCCAAGTAGATCAGATCGGCCCATCACGGTCTTCTTTGGTCTTGTGGGCTCTGGGTCCGAGAACCCGCTGAAGGCATCGCCGGACGCCATATCGCCTAAAGCGTAGACGCGCTTATCTCGGAGTCCGTTGATACCTTCGCGCCAAGCCGAGAGCATGCGTTTGCCAATGTCGACAAAGCCCTGATGTTGTTGCATCGCTTCGCGAACCATCGGAGCGACGTCAGCCATGGCCGCGGTGATCTGGTCGACGATTTCGACCTGTTCGCGCATGGGCAGGCCAAACGTTGTCGTGATGAAGGTATGCAGGCTCTTACCCGGATCCCACGTCTTCTTGCCCATGAACGCGATCGCTGGTGGGTTTCGCTGGTAGTCCGGGTAGGCGGCGGTGGTGATCATGTCGTAGGCCGGCGCCAGATGGACGTCATCGTGTCGCGTGTACAGCAGCGCGATGTTCTTGGCGTGGCAATCGGCGTTGCGCAAGGCGTAAGTCAGCAGCAGCAAGGTCGCCATTTGCCGAAAGGTCGTTGGCCGATTGGCCACCGGCACGTGGTCTCGCACGGCCTTCGCGATGCGTTCCCAAGTGGTTTCGTATTTGGCAGCAGGACGCAAGCCTAGCAGCGCGCAGAAATCCTCCATTCCCCAATGACGCGCGCCGTTTTTATCCACATCGAAGCGATGGACGACCAACGCTTGGCCGTCGCGGGAGACTTCGGTTCTGGCGGCGGCCATTACCCGCCGGGCAACCTGCATGCACAGGTGCTCGTTCAAGGAAACGAACGGCAGCAACCGCGACGAACCCTTGATGATGTGCTGATGGGTGAACAGTGTGGCTTTCTTGTGCGGCCCCTTGCCCACCTTGACGACGTCACCATCGAGAAACTTGGGAACAACGCCTGACACGCCGCTGGTCGCGTGCTGACGCACTAGTTCGTTGAACGCCTCTTCCGAGTTGTCGCCTTGAAGCAACCCGGCCACATCGACCGGACTTGGCGGCTCTTCCAGATGGGCACCCGATGGTGCCACCTGGATCCGCCCGATCATATTGCGGCCAATTACCGACAGCAGCGCCATCGGGCTTGCGCCTACGTGTGGGCCAAATTGCTCCTGCAACACCTGCAGCAGGTAACCCTCCGGCAGGTTCATCTGGAAAACCGGATGCAGCACGTCGTCCCAAAGGTATGGATTCGGCCGTACTCGCATCGTCAGCGAGACGAAGTCCTCCGGCGCCACATCGGCGCGATAGGTCATCGAACTTTTGAAATCGCCGATGGCTTCGAGTGTGGCGACCTCTCGCCCGAGCACGTGAATGGCTAGGCTCATGCTCCACCACGCTCGCGACGAAGCTCATCGAGTGAGCCGGCCGCGCCCGTTTCGATGACCAGCAACTCCATACCCAACACCGCCAGCACGGCCAGCAGCTTGCGAGAGCCGAACTCAGCCGATTTTCCCCGCTCGAAACGGGAGAGCATTTCCTGGCTGATGCCGGCGCGTGTGGCCACCTCGCCCTGTTTCAAGCCGAGTGATCGCCGTCGCGCTGCCACAGCTTCGCCTACTTCCAGCAAGGTCTGCATTTTTGACGTATTTGTCTAAAAATCAAAGTTACTTGGCACTATTTGACAAATAAGTCTAAAAATCAACTGCCACGGCATCCGAGTAACACTCGGATTAAATGTCAGACCGTCCTACCAGCTCTGACCGGTAGCGGTTCAAGCCCGCCCAGTGGCGACAGACGGTTCGGGCTTCACCAGTTGCAGACACGTCAAATGAGGAGCGGCGCGCCGCTTCTATTCGGAATCCTGCTACTGAGGGCCACCAGCTCAGCGACACCAGATCGAGCGAACCGGTCACAGGGAGCGAAAGTAGTGCTGTGCTCAAGACGTGCCCACAGGCGGTCCGCGGTCACAGAATGGTCACAGAGGCCGCCGGGAGCACGCCGTCATGCCCTTTTGCGGGATATGCGCGCCCCTGCAGATTATGCGCACGAGGCGCAACCGCTCGATTCAATCGCAAATTAAGCGAAGATTTGAACCATCGGAACGATGGTGGCTATGGGTGCCCTCAAATCCAGCGGCCAAGGACTTGATTTACTTTACGATTCACGTGCGGGCTTGATGACAATACCCCCAAAAACACCCCCAAAAGTACGAGCCACTGACAATCGGTTAGTGACTCCCTTCATCGACCGCCGGCAAAAAGTTCAGCGTGCCTATTTACGCACCATGGAGCCCACAGTTAGCTTTGTGGTCACTCAGGCACTCCGAGGCAACAGTGACGGCAAAGCAAAAATTGGAGGCTCCGCCCGCGCGTAAATGGGTTCCTCTTGACATCCAAAACGCATCATTAAAGAACAACGATTTATTGGAATGCTTGCTGGAATCCATCGAGATGAAACCCGTTTGGGATCTGCTTTGGAACCATCGTAATAAGTTCGAGCACGTTGGTCCCGCAGCATCGCTGGTATTCACGCTTTCCGGGCTACTGCGTGGACCACACCGGAGTCAATTGCTATCTGAGTCAGAGCGGCACGCGAAAGCGGACAGGATTAAGAGGCTCTGTGAAGAGCTGGAAGGGGAGATTAACGACCTTCAGGACCCAGACTTCGGTCTCCCGCGGGGGATAGCCGAGGAGCTCAGGGCAGCGGCGGAACCGGCATTTACAAAATGGCGTCAAGAGTCCTTTCAGTCATGCCAGACGGACGTGCTCCGGTATCTTGCAGGACTGGCAAAGGATAGGGGCTCACAGAGTGCAGATATACGGCATCTCTTAGAACAGGAATGTCTGCCTGCGACTTGCAAAGATGGCGGCGCCCCTGATGAGGAGCAATTCGACCTAAGCGACCATGGCGCTTGTCCGCCCCAGCACACCGACAGCGCATGGAATGGATGGTCTGTGTTGCCAATTCCACGAAGGTCTGGCGCATGAATGTCAGGCATTGCCCGCGCCAGTGCATGCAATTAGCTGCTTGACGTTGCGCTGGGTGATGCGGACCGGCATTCGGTCTGGGATGGACAAACGATCGGCGACTGAAAACCCCAACGCCGCGCTTGGCTCCGCCTGGGACGCCTTGCGTCAACGCTGAGATCGGGTGCTATCGGGGCGAACGGCGCCTGGTTTCACGACATGGGAGAACTACATTGAATGCAGATCAATGGATGACTGGGCCGCTAAACGCGAGACAGGACACGGTCTGGGTGGTCGCTCCCTATGCGGGCGATGAAGCCTTCGGCGTCCCCCTATATGGGTACTTCAATGAAGACGGCGGGTTTACTTACTCCGCCGTGCCGGCGCTCGATTCTTGCGCCACGCTAACGGATGCTCAGCGAGCCCAGTTCGCCAGGCCGTGGAAGGCGGTTGACCTAACATTGATTCTCCATGAATTGGATGGCGCAGCACCTGTCGTACGCGACAACGTGATGGCCTACCTTGCCCACAAGACGATTGAAGCTCCTCCGGGTACCACGGGAAAGGCTCTTCGCGTTGACTCGACCGTGGGCTATCTCACGATCGAGGGAGAGAACCCGATACCTGCCGTCCTAGTTGCGACCTGTCTTGACGCATCCGGGGTTCTCTCCATTTCCAGGTTCAGCAATGGGGCCGCCATGCACCTGGTATGGGTGAAACCCGGCTCGTTCACACCTGATGCCCCGTGCTTTGCGGCGCTCACGGCATCACTGACCCTGGCGGATTTCCTTTCGGGCCTGCGCGGTCAGCGCGCGCTGCTGGCAGTGGCTGGACTTGCCGTCCTGCTCCAGGATTCTGAACGTGTGACGCCCGACATCGTCACGATGGCGATGCTGGAGCGGATCACGGGATCCCTTCCCATGGACAACCCTGCACGCAGTCAGGCCGACCGCCTGATCTGTGCGATCGAGGAGCGCTACCACCTGGTGCGCGGGGAAGGTGTGGCTTACTACCTATCAAACCTGTGCGCCTTGCGCAGTTCGCTGGCCGTCATCATCCGCGCCCGTAAGGCGGGTACTGAGGCGAGATTTGTTGAGGCGACGGAGTTGCCATCCTTTGTGCGTTTGGTCGATGCCATGGTGGCGCAACTACATAGCCTCGTAGTCCTCGGCGGCGTTGATCGATATGCCACCGATGCGTCCATACGGGACGCGCTCTGTTGCCTCGTCGCCACCGTGTCTGACCGGTTTACTAATGCGATGACCACCGAGCGCAGCCACTTGGTTTCCGCGATGGCCGACCTGGCCAGCCATCCGGTGGACGCCGAGGATGAAGAGGGACAGGTCGTTGGCCACCTCCGGCGTCTGCTACACCTTCTCGGCACCTTCGAATGGATCAGCTACCGGACCTTCGATGCCTGCGTCATGTACGCCATGACTGGCTATGCCTGAAGGGGATAGCCCACACCAAGCGACAGTCGCACCGAGGGCTTGGCGCTCGATTGCTGGCACAAGGCAGTGCTCGAGAAGATCCGGTGGATCCCCAATTTTTAAAAAACACATCACCCCTTGTGCGCCACTCTGCCGCCTTTTATCTATATAGAGAGGCGGCAGAGTGGCGCAAAAACGCCCACTCCGCCGCCTCTCCACTCCCGACTTATGGCGAGCATTGTCGTGCGGCGTTGACTGCAACCTGTCTCGCTGATGCCCGTACGTTCGTCTGCACTGGACGGCAGCTTGAAGATCGACGCGATCGGGTTGACCAGTTTTCTGCCACGCTGCTCACCGCCCGGGCCTGCAAGCGGCCCGTGTAATAGGTGTTCGGTCCAGAAATAGATTGGGCAGCGGAACTCCCATCTTCGGCTCGTACGACTTCGGGTGATGCAAGGTTGCGATAACAGGTGGCGGTGCTACATCAGAAAGCCGCCATCGTCCCGGATGCCACCATGACCGTCCTCAACGGCTTCACCCTTCAGAGCATCTATGACCAGGCTTATCTGGCCGAGCTCGGCGTTCCTTGGGATGCTTTCGCTGCCGCTCCCCACGCAATGCTCGATGCGGTAGGCCAACATGACGCGCTGGATGTACTGGCCAACGGCTACCGCCCTCTATTGCCGAGCCAGGCCAAGCTTCGGAGACAGCTCATCGCTGAGTGGGAGCGCGACGGAACCTGGGATGACAGTCTGCGGGCCCGACGTACGGCGCATGGAGGCACACTACAAACACCCCACACCAACGCTTTCCCTGTGACTCTCCTCGCGTGAAAGAGCAGCACTACCTGTGTTCTCCCTTCCGGCATAGAAAGAACGCTCAACACTGCGCCGTCTCAGTTGTCCAATCTCAGCAATCCAACTGGGGTTGCGCTCAGCACAACGCGAATAGTACGCCGGGCATCAACCCGCCATCGGCTAGCGGAGGAAAGAGATGAATAAGTACATCAGGGCCTTGATGGACGGCATGCGTCAGTGGGTGAAGAAAGCACCTCGCGGCTACTTTGCACGCATCCGAGGCACCTATCGATGGCTATCTCGCGTCACAAGCGAAACGCTTGAAGAGAAGAAATCTCGGGGCGAACACTCCCCCAATCGGTCTGCTCTGCAGCTTCCTACCAAGCAGCGGCGTGGCGTGTACGTCGACCCCCCGGTATGGCATGGACCGCCAACAAACTTACCCGAGCACATTCGGCGACATGGCATCAAGCTTCAGGACTATGGCATTGATCGAGCCGTAGCGATCAA
>CAVXWA010000017.1:0-220833 GCA_963765335.1 uncultured Gammaproteobacteria bacterium
TGATCGAATAGTACGGACTGCCATCCGTGCTCAACGCACCAATGTTTTGGTAGTAGCTACCGGCAAAGCTGACAATGGGGCGATAGGCGGCGTGCGCGCTCTGTACTTCGCCTTCCGCGGCACTCACCTTCTCTTCGGCCGCGCGCACATCGGGTCGCCCAGCGAGCGCCTTCTGCACGTAGTGGTCAATGGATTCGTTTGGAAGCACGGGCATGGCCTGATCTTTGGCCTCGCCAATCGTCATCTGCGTATCGGCTGCCAAGCCAATCGCCGCAATGAGCGACGAATAGGCTGTGCGCACTGCGCCATTGGCCTTGACCTGGTTGAGCCTCGACATCGCCGTCTGGCGTTCGGCCTGAGCCGTGGCGACGACGGTGGCGCGGCCATGACTACGCTGAGCCTCCGTAGCATCTTGAATGGTCTGTGCTGCCTTAAAGGCTTCATCGGCTGCGCGCAAATTTTCGCGGCTGGACTGAAAGTCGAAATAAGCGCGCGTCACACTGAAGATCAGTCGCTGTCGTACGCCGTTATATGCAACCTCAGCCGCCGCATGGTTCGCGCGCGCCGTTGCCTCCAAGCCTGCACGACGACCGAAATCGAACAGCAACCACTTCACTCCCAGCGCGGGGATCAACTCGCGCGTATCGGAAGTGAAGTACCCGCGTGATACCAGGTTCGTCGGAATAGGCAGTGGCGTTCGCTGGAAACCAGCCGTAGCCTCGATGGACACTTGCGGCGTGTAACTGCTGCGAACGAGGTGCCGACGGCCAACTCCGCCTGCCTTGTCCGTTCCCATGCCTCGCGCGTTTCGGGGTTCAGGCATTGCGCGATATCCAGCAGGCGTGGCAGATCGTAGCTGCCATGGGGCATCGACGATTCTTCCATGCATTGTTGCTGCTGCGGGGCAGCTTCGCCGCCCCACGCCTCCAACGCAGCCAGGCAAAGCGCGACGGTGGTCGCGATGCCACGCGCACCATTAGCGATCCGGCGCGACATGGGCGATCTCCGCCTGAAGGCAAGCCAATGCCTCGCGTTGAACTCGTGCCCCCACGGCCATGCCTGCCTCGGGCGGATGCCCTTCTGACCAAGGTGGCGGCGAACGTCCCTGTTCCGTCCGAACTGCCGTCTCCGAAAGCCAACGCGCAGCCTGGTTGCGCTCGGTCGACAACGCGGTCTCTTCGACCGCCTCGCGGCCCTGGCTCTGTACGACGAAGACGGCCGCGGCCACGCGGTCCAGTTGCCCAAGTACCAGGCGACCTGGCGCGTCATCCGACAGTTGCGAGGAAAACAGGCCGCGCTCAAAAAAAGCCAGGGACGCAAGCTTGTGCGACCGCACTAGCTCCTGAGCCACTGCCAGGCGTAGCGGACGATGCTCCGGCGCCGCCTGCGATACCAGCTTGGCCAGCAGGCCGATCGCTTTGGACATGGACGAACGAACTACCTGCAACGCGCTCACCGGCCATAGCGCGCTGAAGATCATCGACATGAGGATGTTTCCAAGCACGATGCCAACGAGGCGATCACGCAGCACGGTCAGATCGGTGGCTGGCCCATAGTCCTGGAGCACACCAAGGTAGAACGCGAACGCCATCTGCATGCCGGCGTAGGCGAGGCGCTCGGTACTGGTCGCCACCCAGGCGCAAAGGGCCGACACGACGGCGATCAGCAGGCTCAGATCGCCGATGTCCGTCATATGAGGCAACAGGTAGACAATGCAAAATCCAGCCACCACACCGCCTGCGATGGCACCTGCCAGGCGAAGACTGAGCTTCTGCATGGTCTCCGCCATGCTGCCCAGTGCGACGAAAAAACACGTCGTGATCGCGGTACGTATGCCGGACCAGTCCAGCAGCGTGTAAAGGATGTAGGCCAAGGTCACAGCAAGAGTCGTTTTCAGGGCAAACCGCACGTGACCTCGGTTGCTGAAAGCATCGGGTACAAACAAGTGCTTAGCCTTCAGCGCCGGGGCGACGGCCTCGGGGCGTTCCGCCGCGCTCTTCAACAGCTCGCTACCGGTGTGCGCCAGCGCCAAGACAATCGGCTTGGCTGCACTATCGACGGCAGCGAGCACCGCCTCGTCGACCACGCATTCGCGCAGCATCGGAGCCGTTCCAGCCATCAATGCCTCGCGGCATGCGTCGATGGCGCGAGCTACGGGCATGCGCGCGGCACGCGGCGTGTCCTTCGGCAGCAGACAAAGCAATGAAAGGAGCGTAACGTGTCCTTCGAACATGGCCAGGTCTACGGCCGTCTTCGCCTTCAATTGCCGGTCCAGCAGGCAGGCGTGTTCGTGCAGGGCCATCGTGTCGACTGCCTCCTCCCTGAGTTTCACCGGATCGGCTTCGTCCTTTCCCTCAAGCAAGACGACCGTCTGCCTGAACAGGCGGTCGACGCGCGTTCGCAGCAGGAGCACCGGATCCTCGCCCCACACCAGGTCGATCAGCACGGTGACGAAGGCCGGCAAGGCGACGACCACCCAAAGCCACAGCAGGAATCGGGTCAGGTATTCGGTGGAGGGAAAGTCATCGATCAGCGTTTGGGAAAGCACCAACACAAAGCCGGCAAGGAATGCGATCGGCCCCAAGGTGCTCGTTCGGGCGAAGAACATGGCGATGAAAGTGCTCAGCGCCAACAACGGAAGACGCAGCGCGGGCTCGCTCGCATCCAGCAGGTAGAACAGGAAAGAGAGCGCCACCGCCAACGTGGCCGCGACCGACCCGGCGATGGCCGTCATCAGCGTCGCAGCCGTTTCCTCGCGAGTGGCCATGAATACGATGTAGGCCATATAGGCCGGAATGGGAATCTGGAAAACCATGCCGAGCACGACGACCAAGGTGCTGCCAGCCGTAATCCGCCAGACATTCCGCATCCGCCCAGTACGCGGCGCCAACTCTTCCTGAAAGAAGGCGAGCAGCGTCAGGCGCCCCGGCTGACTGCTAGTCGTGGTGGTCATGCTGCACCTTGACCGAAGCCGTCGCGCCGATGCGCATGAGTGCTTCCGGGGGATCGTCCAAGCGCACCCAGACCGGAAAACGCTGGGCCACCACCACCCAGTTGAGCGACCTGGTCACCACTGGCAGTCCCGGTCCGGCCTTGTCCTCCGGCTGCACACCGGCGCCCAGGCTCTCCACGTGACCATGCACCGGCTGGTCCTCCCTGCCCATCAGCCAGGCAGTGGCCTTGTCGCCAATATGGATGTGCTCGAGATCGGTCTCGCGAAAATCGGCGACGGCGTACCACTCATGCAATTTGATGAGGGTGAACAGCGGACTCCCCGCCACGGCAAAGGCACCTTCCGCCAATTGCATGCCGACCACGCGGCCATCGAAAGGCGCGCGTATCGTCGCTTCGCGCAGATCACGGGCCGCCAGCGCCTCGGTGGCTTCAGCGCCGGCAAGTTGCTCGACGAGACTGGCCGTGTCACCGACGGCTTCATGCGCCTGCGCCGCCTGCAACGTACTCGTGGAGAGCGCCGTCGCCGCGCTTCGCTCATTGGTGCGCGCCTCGTCGATCTGCTGCTGCGTGACGTAGCCCTTGCCCACCATCGGCTCCAGGCGTTCCCGCGTCGAGTGAGCCAGCGCGAATTGTTCTTGCGCCCGCTCGATCTGGGTGGACGCCGCCTTGGCGCCCGATGCCTGTGCATTCACCTGGCGCCCGGTGAGACCGATGTCAGCCTTGAGCGACGCGACCTTGGCCTTCGCTTGCCGCAACCGGAGTTCGAATGGCTCGGGGTCGATCTGCGCAAGCACGTCGCCTTTCTTGACCAGCTGGTTGTTGGCGACGTGGATAACCGTAAGGCGGCCGCTCACCTCCGGCGCAATGCCAGCGGTATAGGCAAACAGGTGGGCATCGTGGGTCCGCGGCCGGCGGTCCACCACGAAAACCACCACGACGAGCAACACAAGCGCCGCTGCCAGAATCAGCAGGGTGATGCTTCGCCCCAGCCAAGAAGGATGATTCGCTGTGGTCGTCATGGCGGCACTCACTCAGGCAAGCCAGATCAGCCATACGGCGAACGTCAAGGCAGCGAACAGCGCCAGATACGCGATCAACGGTGCCGGGAGTGCGGCATCGATGCCCGTTCGGACGAAGACGCCACGCACGATGACAGTGAGCACCAACGCGACCAACGCGCACACCATCCACGACGGAAAATAGGAGCCGAGGATGTTTCGTGACGGTGCACTGCTGCACGCCTGGAGAAGGCCACCAGTCACGGCGACCGCAGCGACTCGCGACGAGCCATGACTCGCCCCGAACGTTTCCGTGCGCCGGTCTCGCGTTGATCGCATTAATCCAGCCTGTCTCATTTAGGCCCCCATGAACTTCGGAGCGCGCTTCTGGAGGATTTCGTGGCTCCCTCCGCCGTCCCCCGACAAGGCGCAGATGGCGAAACGCACGCTTTCGACTGCCCATCCCGCAGGCGTTCCGGCGCCCAAGTCGTGCGGAACGGCTTCGAGCGAAAAGCGACTCGCCAGCGGCGCGTTCGCGGTAATTTTAGTCCGAATTTCTTCGGCCCGTACGATCAGCCGGCCCAACGGATTCATGGAGAATCTCCCATGCGGATCGCTTGGTTGGACGAAGGCGCTGAAGCCGGTGATGGCCCTGCCGACGATCAGCGAATTCATCTCGCGTGTACCTTCGTAGGAGTAGAGGGCCTCCACGTCGGCGACAAAGCGGCCGATGTACTGATCTAGAACGATCCGCGCTGGAACCAAAAGAGCCCATCGATTTCCGCTGAAGAAAAGCCGAGGTCGCGCAGGACGTCGGCGCTGTGCTCGCCTATCGAGGTCCACGAAGAGTTTGGTGCCGAGCTAGAGCGCAGGGACGGTCGTCACAATGCTCCGGTCGCCACCGTCATCATCCACGGCAACATAGTCAGTGGCTACCGGATAGGCCTTGGGATTGCCCTTCGGCAGCTCGATGCGGAACGGCGCCGCCATCGCCTAAGAGCCTAGAGTTCGAAGTGGTCCGTCGATCCGCGGGTCGGCATCCAACGACATGGGCGATGCATGCGTTGTTGGTCGTCTGCCCTCGGGGCCACCGGCGCGCCCGCTACCGGCGATAACGCGCCCCAAATCGCCCTACCCCTTTTTACTCGATTGCTGTCGTCAGGCGTGCAATGCATGAGATCAGCGATGCCTCAGTGCACCGCCGCTGTGGACCGTTCCGTCTGGGCATCTAACGCGCCGCCCCGGTACGGGTTCGCACACAGCGTGCTACCTAGCGTGGATGCCGGATGTCCGTTCTGCGTTGCGAATGGTTTCGTCGCCGCCTTCAGCGCCGCGAGCGATGTGTCGGGGGAGTCTCTTCGAACGCCCGCACAATGTGATCAATCATGGCGCCGATGCGCGCGGTATGCCGCAGGTCCTTGTGCGTGACCATCCACACCTCGTACGCCAAGGCACTGGTGCGGTCCGGCCAGATGCGCACGAGACCGTCGCGCTCCGCGATCGGCACCGGGAGCTCGCCCAGGCCAAGCCCGTCGCGCACGGCCGCGCGCAGCATCAGGCTCGAATCCAGCCCGCTCACGATCCGCCCGCCATGGATCGGCTCACCCACCAGCGTGAGTTGCCGACGTGCCTGCAGGTACGGCAGGTAGCACACAAGGTCGTGCCCTTCGAAGGCGGTGCCGGGAACGGGCTCGCCATGCCGTTCAAGATAGTTGGCCGACGCATAGAGCCCCATCGGCCACGCAGCAAGCTTGCGGGTGAGCAGGTCGGGGTTTTCGGGCTTGATCGTGCGCACCGCTATGTCGGCTTCGCGCTTTCGCGAGGTTTTGCACCTGCGTCGATGTGTCGAGCAGTACGCGCACGTTCGGATGCTCGTCGTGCAGGCTGCGGATCGCCGACATCACGAATTCGAGCCCGATCGTGTCGGTCGTCGTCACGCGAACTTCACCGGCGAGGCGCTCGTCCACGCCCTGGGTCTGCCGAACGAGATCGTTCGCGGATTGCTCCATTTTTTCCGCCGCGCGCAGCGCGATCTCACCCACCGAGGTCAGCACATAGCCATTCGACGTGCGTAAAAACAGCGTCGCGCCGAGTGCGCGCTCAAGCGCCGCGAGGCGTCTACCGACCGTGGCCTGGTCGAGCGCCAACCATCCGCGCCGCGCCGCGCAAGCTGCGTTCCCGCTAGATGGCCAGAAAGATTCGAGTGTCGTCCCAGTTCAAGGGAGGCCTCCACGGCGATGCAAATTTGCATCTATGGTCGTGAAAATCGCTGCGCGAATTTCATCACCGCCCAAGCATATGCTTTTGCCTCCCAACTATCACCTAGCTCGTCACGAGGCTCCCCATGTTCGAATCGCTCCCCTCTTTGCCCACAACCATGACGGCCATTGAAATCAGCCGGCCAGGCGGCCCCGAAGTGCTGGTCCCGGCGCAGCGCCCGGTGCCGCAACCCAAGGCAGACGAAGTGCTGATCCGAGTCCATGCCGCGGGCGTGAACGGCCCCGACGTATTCCAGCGCAAGGGCCAGTACGCCCCGCCTCCGGGCGCATCCGACATCCCGGGGCTCGAAATCGCCGGTGAGGTCGTCGCTGTAGGCGCTGCCGTGCACCGCTTCAAGCCCGGCGATCTGGTCTGTGCGCTCGTGACGGGCGGCGGATATGCGGAGTACGCAGTCGCCGAACCACAACGTCACGATGAAGTTGCCGGCGGGCCTCGGCATGACGGAGGCCGCAGCGATGCTAGAGACGCTCATGACCGTGTGGCTAAACCTGGTTCAGCGCGGCAAGCTGCAGACCGGCGAATCGGTGTTAATTCACGGCGGCGCCTCCGGCATTGGCACCACCGCGACCATGATTGCAAAGGCAATAGGCGCATCGAAGATCATCACGACTGTGGGCTCTGAGGCGCATCGCGAGGCGAGTCTGCTGCTCGGCGCAGACCACGCAATCCATTACCTTGAAGAGGATTTCGTGACCAAGGTGGATGAGTTCACGGGTGGCAAGGGCGTGGACGTGATCCTCGACATCATTGCGGGCGATTACGTGGCGCGAAACTTCCAGGCCGCGGCGGTGAATGGCCGTATTGTGCAAGTGAGCGTGCTCAAGGGGCCGGCCAAGGAACTGGACCTGTTCCCGTTGATGTCCAAGCGTCTTACGCTGGTCGGCTCGACGCTGCGTTCTCGTACCTATGAAGAGAAAGCCGCGATCATTTCTGAGCTCGAGGCTCAAGTTTGGCCGCTCATCCAGGCGGGGCAGTTTAAGCCGCAAGTGTATCGAGCCTTCACGCTGGAAAATGCCAGCGGAGCTCACGAGCTGATCGACTCGGGAGTGCACTTTGGCAAGATTGTGTTGACGACCTCAGCACATCTCTGATGCAACGATCAAGGATGTCGCCAACGAGCGCAACATCGTTATTGGTACGCCGCCTCGCTTCCGCCGCACGGCCTTCCAGAAGGAGACACGTTTCCATTCGGCTGACGGCTTAAGGATGCGCAATGCACGCAATGGCCGAATGGGTGTCGTCCGGAGGCGCGCTGACGGATGACCCAATCGCATCGAGAGACTTCCCCATCGAGAACCGTTTCGGCAAATCACAAGTAGCGGCGCGCAGCGTTGTTGCAGCCCCCTCTGCTGCGTCCCGCCGCTACTGCCGATTACGAACCGCGGGCCTGGCATGCCGCCGCGAGCGAGTTGGCACACGCCGCGAAAGGCCACGCGCGTAAAAACATGAATCCTTTTGAAATCGGACCTCATCGAAACGATCACCGAAAAGGAGTCACCCCATGCCATATTCTGACTACAAATGTTTCCTGCTCTCGTTCGATGCCGGGGTTGCATTCGTCAGCATCAATCACCCGCCGATAAATCTTCTTGATGAAGTCTTGTCGCCGGAATTGGACCAGCTTGGCAGAGAGCTCGAACTCGATGAGAGCGTTCGAGTTATCGTCTTGCAGAGCGCTCTTCCTGATTTCTTCATCGCCCACTCTGGCCTGGACCGGGTTGGAGCAGCCTCCAAATTCGTGTCGCATACGCGCAGCTTTCGTCTTACCCAGATGATCGGCGAGCGGTTCAGGAATATGCCCAAGGTGACGATTGCCAAAGTCGAAGGCCGGTGCCGGGGCGGCGGAAGTGAGATCGCGCTGGCAGCGGACATGTGTTTTGCCGCCGTGGGGAAAGCGATCTTTGCCCATCCAGAGGTCGCAGTTGGCCTGGTGCCGGGTGGCGGCGCCACGCAACGATTGCCGCGGTGCATGGGGCGGGCCCGCGCCCTGGAAGTGCTCCTGGGTTGCAATGATCTCTCGGCGGAGCTTGCAGAGCTTTACGGGTATATCAACCGAGCCTTGCCGGCGAACGAGTTGACGCCCTTTGTCGAGAAACTGGCTCACCGTATCGCCTCTTTTCCTGCCCATACCATCGCGCACGCCAAGGCCGCTGTGGATATCGGAGCCTTTGGCTCCTTGGCCGAGGGGCTCCTGGTGGAAGCCCATGAGTCCGATTTGAGTGTCGCCAACGAGGTCTCGCAAGCGCGCGTGAAGGAAGCATTGAAGGTCGGCGCCGAAACCTATGAAGGCGAGTTGGAAATGGGCTTTCTAGAGAAGACTCTCCACGAAAAAATAGCCCCGCGACTGAATGTCGGCGGCACGCAGTGCAGGATGTCGCGCCGGTCCTTCCTGCGAGGAATGGTTGGGCTGAAGGTCTTGCTAGAACGAGATTTATCGTTCGCCAGAAGATGCCCCGCAGGGCGATTGAGCCGTGGTTGCGCGACCCGGCGCTACAGCAAGCCCAACTGAGTAGCCTTCAGCGTAGCGGCCGCGCGCGTTGAGCACTCCAGCTTCCGGAACACACTTTCAACGTGGGTGCGAACGGTGCTGGGGCTGATGGAAAGCTTCTGAGCCACCAGCTTGTTGCTCGCGCCCAGGCTGATCCAGCGAAGGATCTCCCGCTCGCGCCCTGTGAGTAGACTGGCCGACGGCAACGCGTGTGATCGGGCAACCGAAGAACGTGGCTTGTCGAGTAGTGCACGGACGACCTGGACGTCGTAGCGGCCCGCAGCGGCTTCGGCCATCAGGCGTTCGTTGGCGGCGTGTTCCGTGTACGCCTCGCGCCAAGGTCGCGCCGCACGCAGCGAAACCAGCGCCGTGGCCGCGGCGAGAATGCGACTTTCGAAAGGAATGCTGACTTCTTTCACCTCGCGGAAGTAACCCGATCCATCCGGCCGCTCATAAGCATGCGACGCGACCTCGGCCTCGCCGGCCAGCGAGCCGATCTGTCGCGCGGCGCGGCCGGTCCAGTACGGCACCAGTCTTACCCGCTCCCACGCCGACTCCGCAAGTCGGCCCGGCGTGTCCCAGACCATGTTAGGCACCGAGGCCCGTCCCATGCCGTGGATCAGCGCGGCCCGATAGACTTTCTGTTGGCTTGCTTCGTTTAACCCTAGCTGGCGCGCGGCATGACGCGACAGCTGTGCCACGTCTCGCGAATACCCGGTCATCCAGGGCAGCTTCAAGTCGATGACGTGCGCCAGAATCTCCAGCGATGTCGTGCGACCCGCGAGCGTCGCATCCAGCGCGCACGGGCCTGACATCGTCGGGTCCTGGTCGAGTGCTGCCAGCCACGGCTGGGCGTGCACCAACAACACGTTCGCGAGCTCTCGCGGGTACAGCACATCCGCCCGCTCACCGATGAGCCTGCAGGCCCGCTCCATGCCGTACAGCCGGTTGAAGATCTCCAAATCACCGGCAAGCGACGCAATGTAGACGGCCACGGGAACCTGATCGCCGCGCAGGCCATCCGGCGCGCCAGTGCCGTCATGGCTTTCGAACAGATGGTGCAACGCGAACTGGGTTTCATCATCCAGCCCCAGCTGTGCCGCGATGTCGCCCGACACTTCGCAATGGATGCGCGACAACGAGAGGAATGCCGACCTCTTGCCGCGGGTGCCGGAACGAAAGCCGCTGCCGGGGGACTGGATGGCGAGCAGTGCCTTACGGCCACTCACGTCGTCGCCAAACAGCTGGGCGAATTCCGGCGCATTGGCAGTGCAACCCGACCAGCGCAACAACGCGACCGTGGTGGCGCGTGTGCAGGTTGCGTGATCCGCGCCGGCTTCGCGAGCGAGTTGCCCGGCAATCCACGCCGCCCGCGGCGAGTGATCGGTGGGCTGGCCCATGGCGAGGTCGCCAACGAAGGCCAGCGATCGAATTACATCCAGGAGGGCGACGGTGGAGTCATCCATGGATTTCATGGCCTGTAGACAGGGGATGGAAAGTCTAGCGCCGGAACGCCCGCGCGGGCCTCGGTCATTCAACCGATGGTGCGCGCGACAGGCAGGCGGCAATCTGTGCTCCAAGGCTGGCACGCCAGCCGTTCGGACGAAAGCCCGACCTGCATCACTACCTTCCTCTGGAGAATCCCATGAAATTGAAGTCGCTCGCGCTCGCTGCGGTTGCTGCCTTGTCCTTGGCCTCTGCCGCTCATGCCGCCGAATCCACCCAGGCCTCGGCTCCTCTCAAGAATGTCGTGCTCGTCCACGGTGGTTTCGTCGACGGTTCCGGTTGGCAGCAGGTCTACAACTTGCTCACGAAGGACGGCTATAACGTCAGCATTGTGCAGAATCCGACGAGCTCGCTTGCCGACGACGTGGCCTTTACCCGTCGAGTGCTTGAGAAGCAGACTGGCCCGGTCGTTTTGGTGGGCCACTCCTATGGCGGCGCCGTCATCACCGAGGCGGGTAACGCCGACAACGTAAAGGCACTGGTCTACATTACGGCGTTCGCTCCTGACGCAGGCGAATCGGTGCAGACGCTGATCTCTCACCCGGTACCTGGCGCGCCCGTGCCGCCGATCCTTCCCCCGAAGGACGGCTGGCTGATGCTGGACAGCACCAAGTTCGCCGCTGTCGTTTGCTGGTGACCTGCCGCCCAAGGCAGCCCAATTCATGGCCGACTCTCAGGTTCCGTGGAATGTCGCTGCACTGGGCGGCACGATCTCAACGCCGGCATGGAAGTCCAAGCCGAGCTTCTATCTGGTCGTTGACGGTGACCACATGATTCCAGTGGAAGCGCAACGCGCCATGGCGAAGCGCGCAAATGCCACGGTCGTGAACACCAAGGGCAGCCACGCCATCTATGTATCGAACCCGAAGGTCGTTGCAGCGCTGATTGAAGAAGCCGCCAAGAACGCGGGCGCCACTTCGAAATAAGTGCTCACCACGCACCGAAGGCCCCGCAAGGGGCCTTCCCTCTGGCAGAGAGCCTGCTCATGACGACTCGCGCGGTAATGGCGCTAGTTGGCTACGCCGACACGACGTCAATGTCCGGCACCAGCGCGGCCCCATGTTCTTTCCAAGGTACCGGGACCAGCTCGATTCAAGCCTCGATGACCGACAACAACTGCTGACGCCCGTCCTGGAGTATCTCGTCAGCGAGCGCAGGATCGGCCTCGACGACAGCGCGCGAAAGTAGCAGCGATCCGACCATCTGACTGAAAAGCGCGACAGCCTTTTTTCTCTTGTCCTGCGGATTTTCGCCGTCGATCACACTCGCCATCTGCTCCAGATTCCACGCCAGTCCGTGCGCATAGGATTGCCGCGCCTCCTGGCCGAGTCGCCGCACATCGCCGGCAAAAGCCGTCAACGGGCAACCCGTCTCGATATCAGTCCGGTGGTCGGCGGACAGGTACCACTCGACGTACTGCTTCATGGGATCGGCCGCCTTTGATGCCTGGAGAGCGGCGACGAGATTGTCCGCGCCACCTTCCATCGCCTTCTCCATGACGGCGGCCACCAAGGCGTCCTTCGATTTGAAGTGGTTGTAGAAGCCGCCCTGGGTGAAGCCCGCGGCCTTGGTCAGCTCGGTCAACCCCACCGCCGCCACCCCGCGCTCGCGGAAAAGCCTTTCCGCGGCGGCAACGATAGCCCCTTTATTTTCAATAGCTTGCTGCTTTGAAACGCCCATCACGTACTCCTCAACTAGCGCCTCGATCGCGGCCGTCGCGAATAACAATGGTGATCACCATTGACAAAAGCTCGAACCGGGCCCATTCTATCTCATGTCGATGGCGATCACCATTGTAACTCCATCCCGTCGCTAAGCAGCCAAACACCCACGCAGAGGGCTGCATTGAAGAATCCGCGCTCGAGCGAACCGCCACTTGAGCAATCAGCCATCGAAGAGGAAACGACCATGTCAAAGACGTCGCCCGAACAGAACAAGGCCCTTGTCATCGAGGCATTCGACACGCTGTTCAACAAGCGTGACTACGCAGCCGCCGAGCACTTTTGGTCCGACCAGTACATCCAGCACAGCGCGCACATCGAGCCGGGCCGCGACGGCCTGTTCAACTTGATTCGCAGCGTCCCCAGTAGCTTGCGCTATGAGCATGGATCGGTCCTGGCCGAGGGCGACATCGTCATGCTGCATGGCCGTTTCTCTGGCATGGGCCTACCGGCCAGCTGGATCGTTGTGGACATCGTACGCGTCGAGAACGGTCGATTAGCCGAGCATTGGGACGTGATTCAAGACGAGGCAACACAGAAGTCCTCAAAGAGCGGGTTGCCCATGTTCGGCGACCGTTTTCCTTCCTGATCCTATCCAACGAGAACCCTCATGAAACTCACTGGCAACACTATCTTCATCACCGGCGGTGGCTCGGGTATCGGCCGCGGACTCGCCGAAGCACTGCACAAGCTGGGCAATAAGATCATCATCGCCGGCCGCAGGCGTAGTCATCTCGATGCCGTCATCGCGGCAAATCCCGGCATGGAAGCCATCGAACTCGACATCACCGACCCGGCCAACATCGATCTTGTGGCGGCAAAGTTGATAGTCGATCACCCCGAACTCAATGTGCTCATCAACAATGCCGGCGTCATGCAACCTGACACCGTTGCCGGAAAGATTGACGACGCGCTGCTGACCTCGACCATCTCGACGAACCTGTTGGGACCGATACGCATGACGTCGGCGCTGATCGAGCATCTGAAGAGCAAGGACAACGCTGTGGTGGCGTATACAAGTTCCGTGCTTGCGTTTGTACCGTTGGCGGTTACGGGTATCTATTCGTCAACCAAGGCGGCGCTTCATTCCTACGTGCTGTCGCAACGCTTCATGCTCCGGAACACGGGAGTTCGCGTCATCGAGATTGCACCACCGTGGGTGCGCACCGAACTCATGAACAGCCAAGAAGCTGAGCAAGCCATGCCGCTGGATCAGTTTATTGCCGAAACCATGGCGATACTTGGTACGGATGCGGACGAGATCGTGGTCGACGGGGCTAAGCCGTTCCGCGCGAACGTTGGCCCGGAAGAGCATGACTTCGTCAATGGCTTCAACGTTCAGGCGCTTGCAATCTTCGGCGGCGCCTAAGCGGGTGGCTACTGACATTTAGGTGTGTGCAGCGCCATGGACGGCGCTCCATCACTGGCACTCCTCTCTCACTGGTTAGGACATGAACGATTTACTTGAATTTGCCGTCGATGCGCACGGGGGTTTGGAGCGTTGGCGTGAGCTGCGCCAAGTTGCCGTCGAACTGTCGGTGGGCGGTCTGATCTGGGAGCTCAAGGGGCAGCCTGGGCTGTTTTCCAACGCCAGTTACAACGCAGATATCCGAGTCCAGCGCGCCAGGCTTGACCGCTTTGGAAGTCCAGACCGGCTGGTGCAGTTCTTCCCCGACAGACTCGTGCTGCAAACCGTAGCGGGTCAGGTGCTGCAGGAACGGCAGCATCCGCGCGAGGCGTTTGCCGGCCATGACAACAACACGCCGTGGGATTCGCTGCACGCGGCTTATTTCAATAGTTACGCGCTATGGACCTATCTCACCCAGCCGTTTCTGTATACCTATCCCGGCTTTCAGGTGACAGAGATTGAGCCCTGGCAGGAAGATGGCGAAACCTGGCGTCGCCTCAAGGTTGTGTTCCCCTACACCGTGGCCAGCCACACGCGCGAACAAGTGAGCTACTTCGGTCCGGACGGCTTAATGCGGCGTCACGACTATGCGGTGGACATACTCGGTGGATCTCAAGGTGCCCACTATATGGACGACTATCGTGAGGTCAACGGCATACTGGTTCCGCATCGACGTCGCGTCTATCCACTTGGTGCCGACAATGTGCGCGTGCCTGAGCCGATACTGGTCGCCATTGATATCTCGGCGGCGAGCTTCACATGACCACGCCGAAACTGGACTCAACTGGTACGTCCTACGCTGAAAGATAGGACCCTAGCCCCTGCGTTCGGACCCTGCTTCCAGCCGCGATCAGCCAGGCAGTTTTGGAAGCCACCGCTTTGGCTTCCGTGATGTCCGCCCATCGCCCACGGCCTTGAGGCAAACTGCGCCCCACTTTGTGCCCGAGCTCGCCGAGCCACCATTTCAGACAGGGACGCTCGCGGGCATCCAACCATCGAAGACGGCAACCGAGTCCCGGAGAGCAGCCCGGGCTGTTTGTGTGCCCTGAAGCACGCGGCGACGTGTTCGCTTGCCTCGACGCGCTCCAACCATGGCAGTCGCTGTCCACCGAACGAAGACGCTTGCGCGAGTAGCGTTCTCGCGCAAGCGGGACTGGGCCCGGCCCACTGGGCCACCGCTGTTCTCGCATCGACCCCGCCGACACCTCCACGGGGCTCCTCCAGCGTGCCATTCAGCGGAGCAAGCTATGAGCAAGAAAGTCGCGGAAATCATCGTTGAAGTCCTTGAGCAAGCCGGTGTCAAACGCTGCTACGGCATCGTCGGCGACACCCTCAACCTGATCGCCGAGCATCTCGATAAAAGCTCGATTGAGTGGGTACATGTTCGTCATGAAGAAGCGGGTGCTATCGCCGCTGGCACCGAGGCACTCTTAACTGGCCAATTGACCGCCTGCGCAGGAAGCTGCGGTCCGGGAAGCTTGCATTTCATCAATGGACTGTACGAATCCAACCGCAATCGCTCACCTATTGTCTTGATCGCCAGTCAGGTCTTGATGAGTGAGATGGGCTTTGAGTTCATCCAGGAAGTCGATTTCAAGTCGATATTCAAGGAGTGCTCGGTCTTCTGCGAGATGATTCTTACCCCGGATCAAGCCCGCAAAAAAGCGGTCATGGCCTGCCAGGCGGCCATCACCAAGCGCGGCGTCGCGGTGCTCATCGTTCCTGTCGACATATCGCATAGTGAAGTCCACGAAGACTTCCCTTACCGCGTCCACGCTCCCCGTCCGACCATTCGCCCCAACGACGATGAACTCGCGGAAATGGCCAAGATCCTCAATCTCGCCCAAAAGGTCGCCATCTACGCGGGGTCGGGATGCGAAAACGCATTGAGCGAGATCCTCGCAGTCGCCGAGCGACTCAAAGCACCCGTCGCACATACCTCACGAGGGAAGAGCTTCCTTGAGCATGACAACCCGTACAACATCGGTATGACGGGTATTCTCGGAAACGAAGCTGGCTACAAGGCCATCCTGGATTGCGACGCCCTACTCATGCTGGGGGCCGACTTCGCCTGGCGCCAGTTCTATCCTGACCGAGCCGAGATCATACAAATCGACATCGACCCCACGCATCTTGGTCGACGTCATCATGTGACATTGGGTGCCGTCGGCGATATCAAGCCCACCCTCCTCGCCTTGCTGCCTCTTTTGGACCAACAGACTGACGGCAGCTTCCTGGAGACCTACGTCAATCGCTATCACGCCCTCATGGCGTCTTGGAAAAAGCATCTTGGCCCGGGTCGAAACGACACCATCTCAGGCTCGTACCTCACCGCCCTCATTAGCGAACGCGCGGACGACGACGCGCTCTTTAGCGGCGACGATGGCACCCCCATTTTCTGGGCAACACGCTGCATCGATACGAACGGTAAGCGGCGGGTTTTTGGAAGCCTGCTGCACGGCACGATGGCGACGGCGCTTGCAGGTTCGCTTGGACTCAAAAAAGCCGCGCCCGAACGTCAAGTCATCGCGCTCTGCGGAGACGGCGGCCTGGCGATGCTGTTGGGCGAATTGCTGACGACGATACAAGAGGACATAGCCGTCAAGATCGTCGTGTACGACAACAGCAAATTGGGCTTTGTCGAAATAGAGCAGATGTCGGAAGGCATGCTCGACACATTCACGCGCCTGAAGAATCCCGACTTCGGAAAAGTGGCTCAGGCCATCGGTCTCTGGGGTAAAACGGTCAGCAAGGCTTCCGAGCTGGGGGCTGCTGTCGACGAGTGGCTCGCCCAGCCCGGCCCTGCCCTGCTTAACGTACGGGTCAATCCGCTCGAGCTATTCACGCCACCCTTTATCGAGCCAAAAGCCGTCGTAGGCATGGCTTTGTATTCCACCCGCGCCATCCTTCACGGGCGCGGAGCCGACGTCGTGGAAATCATTCGCGAAAACCTCTGACGTAGTCGCTAGAAAATACGCGTGGCTATGGGCGCATGGCCTTAGCCACTTTGCCTGGACAGATAGGCTGTAAGAGCTAGGATTTGCCTGACTTAATGCGATCCATGCAACAACCACGGCGGTGCCGTTCCGTTTCTCTGGATGTCGCTCCAGGAAACAGTCGGCACCGCAGCAGGTTGATTGGCTTAGCGCTCCTTGATCAGGCTGTGCACCATCAACGGGCCGCCGAACTGTTGCAACAAACCGCCTTCTTCAAGGCGACCCAGGGTGATGGGACCGAAACCAAGCGAGGTGGCGAGCGATACGACTTGCTCGTTGGCATCGGCGTGATCGCCTGAAACGAAGATCGTGCGCTGGCCCTTGCTTTGGCGCGGCTCATCCGCAAGCACCGCGGCCGGTAGCGTATTGAAGGCCTTGACGACCTTGGCGCCCTTGAACTGCTCCGCCACGACGCGAGTAGATGGGCGTCCGCCAAGATCCAGCGGCTTGAACGCGGGAAACTCGATCGCGTTGGTGGCATCCACCACGATCTTGCCGGACCAGTCGTTGCGCAACTTGGCCACCTCCCCCACCGCCCCGAACGGGACGGCGAGGATGATCACTTCCGCATCCACTGCCTTGGTGGTTTCGGTGGCGCTTACGGTAGGAGCGAAGGCTTGCAGCGTGCCTTCCAGCGAAGCGGGTCCACGGCGATTGGCAATCACGGCTTTGATCCGGTTGCGGGCGAACTGTTTGGCGAGGGCGCCGCCGATGGCACCTGAGCCGATGATGGCGTAGTTCATGCGATGTCTCCTGATGGAAAGTTGATGCGATGGGTGCGAGCGATCAACGCGACTTGTTGTCGAGGCTGATCGGGCCTGCGCCATGGACGGTCAGCAGCAGGAAGGCGCCGGCGATCGACACGTTCTTCAAGAACATGATCATCTGCACCTGATCGGCGAAGTTGTTGTGGAACAAGATGCCGGTCAGCAGGGTGAAGCCGGCGAGCAGAAACGCAACGATGCGGGTTTTCCAGCCGAGAATGATGGCGAGCGAACCCAGTACTTCAGTGGCGATCACCAGCGGAAGCATGCCGCCCGGTACGCCGACGGAAGCCATGTAGCCAGCCGTGGCGGCATAGGCGCCGATCTTGCCCAAGCCAGAGAGCGCGAACAGGCTGACGATCAGTACACGGGCAAGCAGCTCGGTCGTGCCCTTGAGGGTAAGCCTCGAGGTGGCTTGTACATCGCCGATCGATGCGGTGTAAGCCGTGGTTTCGGTTTGAGTGCTCATGATGGTTTCTCTCTTCAGGAATGGATGGTTGGGATTGATGAGTAGGACTTACTTCAGGCGGCCGACTGCACGTAGCTGGCGGCCGATGCCGGCGATCTCCGCCTCGCCTTGGGCGAGTGCGCGAGCGTTGGTGTGGACGGAGTAGTTGCCCATCACCAAGGGATACGGATGCTTCACCGCCGCACCGAGTACGAAGGACACCTCGTCATGCGCGACCACCTCGATGGCGTGTTCGGATTCTTCAAAGATCACCAGGTCGCCGGCGGTGAGGCCATCGGGAACGGTCGTCGTACCCTGATGCAAGGCGATCCACGCCACGGTTTCGTTCGGCTTGGGCTGAAAGCGCCAGTGCTCACCGGCCTTGAGGCGAACATGTAGATAGGTGATGCCGGCGGGAGCGCGGATTGGACTGTTCGCGCCCTGGTAGTGCCCGAGCAAGACGCGCGCCGGACCCACGCTGGGAATTTCTTCCGGCGCGATGTTCTGGCTTTCCGGAACAGCATTTTCCTGATCCGGCGGCAGCGCCACCCAGAGCTGGAAGAACTCCACCGGCGTGTTGCCGGCCACATGACCGTCGTGCCACACACCTCCCGCTGCCTTCATCCATTCCAGGCCGCCGGTCAGCACTTCGCCCTTCTTGCCGGTGGTGTCCTCGTAGGCCACCCGGCCCGTCAGCACAACCGTCAAGGTGGCGATGCCCGAATGCGGATGAATGCCGAAGAACGTGTCGCCCGATGGCGGCAGCACACCGGCATCCAGGAAAACGAAGGGCTTGATCCATTGGCCGAGATCGGAAGGGCTGACCAGGCGGGTGATGGGGCCGTGGTGATAGCCGGTGGTGACCGTACGGATCTTGCGTGACCCGGCCAGCACGTCGTCGACCGACTCGGGTTGCGATAGGAAGTGAGCAACTGCGTTCATGGGGGCGTCCTCGTCTGCGATGGGGAAAGGCTAGGCCTTGCCCATGTATCCGAATAGCCTATATATTTCGATGCAAACCATCGTCTTGGACGATATATGCTCGACGCCGTCACTCTGGATCAACTCCGCA
The DNA here is from genome assembly GCA_963765335.1 of uncultured Gammaproteobacteria bacterium. Classification (GTDB taxonomy): domain Bacteria; phylum Pseudomonadota; class Gammaproteobacteria; order Xanthomonadales; family Rhodanobacteraceae; genus Dyella. The sequence continues at coordinate 18,637 of CAVXWA010000017.1, forward strand.
CCTTCATTGCCGCCGCGGAAGAAGGAAGTTTTTCCGCGGCAGGCCGAAAGCTGCGACGCGCGCAATCGGTGGTGAGCCAGACGCTGCTGAATCTCGAAGCACAGCTGGGGGTCACGCTGTTCGATCGCAGCGAGCGCTATCCCAAGTTGACCGAAGCAGGCTTGGCACTGCTGACCGAAGCGCGTGGTGTGGCCGATCAGATGGACGGCTTCAAGGCTCGCGCCCGCTCGATGAAAGAGGGGCTGGAGCCCGAACTTTCGGTGGCGGTCGACGTGATGTATCCCATGGATGGACTCACGCGCGCCGCCGGCTACTGCCGTGAGTTCTTCCCCAACACGCCGTTGCGCGTCTACGTGGAGGCGCTGGGCGGCGTAATCAGGCCGGTGATGGATGGTGTATGTCGCATCGGCATCGTGGGTTCGTTACCTGTGATACCCGATGAGCTCGCATCAGAGCCGCTGATCGACCTGCCCTTCGTCACGGTGGTGGCGCCAACACATCCGCTGGCAAAGCACAAAGGCGCGATCGGCAGGAAGCACTTCGAGAAGCAGATACAGCTGATACTGACCGATCGCACCACATTGTCCGAGGGCAGAACTTTTGGCGTGCTCTCACCTCTAACCTGGCGCCTAGCCGACCTTGGGGCGAAGCACGCGTTCCTGAGCGCAGGGCTGGGCTGGGGGCATATGCCCTTGCACATGGTCAAGAAGGATCTCGACGCGGGAACCCTGGTCAAGATCAAGATCGAGGGGATAGCGCCCGATGTGTTTCTTTCCATGCACGTGGTCTATCGCAAGGATACCCTTCCTGGGCCGGCCGGCCGCGCCTTCATCTCACAACTGCGTTTTTGACGACGCAGCGGCCTGCTAACGGCATCGCCAAGCCAAGCACGCCATGGATCGCTTGATATTCGGAAGACGCACCGCTACGCCATGACACCCCATCCAGGGATCCGTTCAAGATATCAATGATGCCTCGACGAGCTGCGATGACGACAGCTTGGATGCGGTCGCGCGCACCCAGCTTAGAGAGAATATTGCTTACATGTGACTTTGCAGTCTCTTCGCTCACATGTATGCGATTGGCTACCCGCGACGACACGAGCTAACCACCCTCCTCCATTTTGGTCGCCATGGACAGATTCCTGCGAGGCGGATGTTCGCCATAAGTCGAAGGCGGACACTGTGTGCGTCTGGATACTGAGCTTACTTTGCTGATCGCACCTCGGGGAGCGGCTTGGCCAAGGCCACGGACAGTTGAACCTTGACCAACCGTTAACCGGGCACCTAGTGCGAAACCCGGGGCTGGAGGAGTGTTCCGAGTGGCTGTAATGGTCCAAGAGGTATGAACTCAAAGGTCATCAAATTTGCCTTGACCAAGGGCAGCACGGAGAGCCACTGCTTCGCCTCATCGACTGTCGTGGCGTTCATGATGAAAACGACACCACTCTGGTCTTGCCGCACATACCACTGATCGATCTTCCCATCCAGGTAGAGCCAGCCCGTTTCAGACATCTCTCCTGGAAGGATGGCCTTGAGCTGTTCGTTGGTCGGTCGCCGTGGAAAGGAGCCGATGGCCATGACCTTTACGATGGGAACCTTCACAAGACCACCAGGGGGAGCGGTATGTCGTTCAGGGCCGCGCGACATCGCTTCACTGGTGCTCACTGATGGGTTTGTTGAGTCTTGCCCGGCAGGAGCTGCAAGTCCTACGGAGCTAACGGCGGCAATGCAGGCCGCGACGAGCAACCGATGGATCTGATTCATATCGGCATCCTTCTTCACGTGAGTGGCGCCCTACCTTTCCGAGGCCTGCCTACCGAAGATCCGGCTGCCGGCGTCGACTGGTTCTACGCTGTCATCGATACCCAGCGTTCGATTCCGTTTCCGAGCATCGAACGTCACTTGCCTTGGATGAGGCGGCCGAGCGGAGCAAGCGGGGCAACGGGCATGAGCTCATACGTGTGCAGCCCCGCCGAGACGAACGGTAGCGTATTCAGCGTCGCTCTAGCGTCATCAAGGGACTCCACGTTCATCAGAAAGATGGGGCCCACCTTGTCGCGAAACCAGAACTGCTCGACCTTGCCGTCGAGATACAGCTGCAGCGTGTGCGGGGCTTCTTGCGGTATGAGCTTTTCAAACTGCTCCGGTGTCCAGGCAGCGGTTTTGGTGGCGATAGCCATGACTTTCATTTAGTTCTCTCCAGATGGGTCGTTTGCAGAATCAAACTGCGAAGTTCGGAAACCCAGGTAACGAGGTTGGCCGCGCTTGCGGTTTCATGTGACGCGTTACAGGTTCACTATAGTGCATATACACCATTACATCAAGTGGGCGCTGATCAGCGTCAAACCTCCGCGGAAAGTTCGTAGCCCATCCGCACAAATTCCGCAGAGAAACGCCAGGTAACCCACGCCGAAGGCCTCCCGGCTTAAGCCAAGGAGGGATGGTTTGAAATCACGACACCCTGCCTTCGCAAAACCCGGACGCCAATCGTTCTCGAATTGAACGCGACGACGTCGGTGATGCAGTCTCGGCAAGCGACAACCGAACTGGGCGGCGACACCCGTGCCCAACGGGTGTCGCTTGGTCAAGCCAACCGGTTCAACGTCGCGGCACGTTGCGATCAAGGAACTCGTGGATCGCCGCGCCGATTTCCTTCACGTTCGTTTCCAATGCAAAGTGACCGGTGTCATAGAACCGCACTTCGGCCTTCGGGTCATCACGCTTGAACGCCTCCGCGCCCGCGGGCAGGAAAAACGGATCGTTCTTGCCCCACGCGGCGAGTATTGGCGGATGATACTTGCGGAAATAGGCTTGGAACTCCGGGTAACGAGCGACGTTCGTTGCGTAATCACGGAACAGGTCAAGCTGGATTTCGTCGTTTCCTGGCCGGGACACCAGTGCCGCGTCAAGCGTGTAGGTCTCCGGCGCGACCTGGCTCGGGTCACTCACACCATGCGTGTATTGCCACTTGATTGCGTCCAGCTTCAGAAACGCGCGTAGCGCATTGCGATTTTCCTCGCTCGGCTCCTTCCAGTATTTCTGGATTGGATTCCAACCGTCGCTCAGTCCCTCTGCATAAGCGTTGCCGTTCTGCGAGATGATCGCCGTGATGCGTTCCGGGTGCGCTGTCGCCAGCCGCCAGCCGACAGGCGCACCGTAGTCGAATACCTCGAGCGCGTACTTGTCCAGATGCAAAATCTCAGTGAAGCGGTCGATGGTCTGCGCGAGATGATCGAACGTATAAGCGTACTGAGTGCGATCAGGGCTCTCCGTAAAGCCGAATCCAGGCAAGTCTGGCGCAATCACGTGATAGCGGTCGGCCAACATCGGAATCAGGTTCCTGTACATCAACGACGACGTGGGGAATCCGTGCAGCAGCACGATGGTCGGTGCCGACGGGTCACCCGCCTCGCGATAGAACACCTTTACATCGTTTACCTGCACGTAGTGGTAGCTGACTTGCGGCGTCATCGCGGCGGGCGGCCTGGCGGTCGCCGCCTGCGCGCTGCCGACCGCCAGGTCGCTCACGATGCCGACAGTCATGAGCGCGCTCATGAGCAGAGTATTGATCTTCACGGTGATTCCTCCGGCTTTAAAGAGACGGTCAATTGGTGAAATGTCGTTGCGACACCGATTCGCCTATGTAACCTTAAGTATTCTGTTTACAGGTTACATGTCGAACGAGTAACCTGTCAATTGAATATTCATGGGTTACAATGGCGGCATCGTTTTCCCCCAGGGACGTCTCGTGAACACCGAAACCAAACAAGGAGATGCACCTGTGCTGTTCGTCGGCGACGACCTCGCGCTCGACTTCATCAACACAGCCTATGGTGTCGGCGAGGAACGGTGCGATCATTTCGTCAGCGACGCGAGCGTCGTCGACTGGCTGAAGCGAGCAGCGGTGCTCTCCGATGAGTACGGCGAGACAGCGCACAAGGGTTTGCTGGACATGGCACTCGAACTGCGCGATAGCGCGCGGCAACTCGTCGAACAGCGCCAGGCGGGCAAGTGGGCGAGTCCGGTTGTATTGAACCGGTTACTTGCGCTCGGCAGCCATCACCTCGAGTTGCAATGGAAGAAAGGAGGTGAACCCGCCGTCGTCCCCAGGCAGACGAGCCAACATCCGGCCGCCGTTTTGTTGCCCGTGGCCGAAGCGCTGGCGAGGCTGTTGGCCGAGACGAATTTCGGGCTTGTGCGCAAATGCGAGTGCGATGAGTGCACGCTGTTGTTCTGCGATCGCACGAAATCGCACCGCCGCCGTTGGTGCAGCATGGCGCTTTGTGGAAACCGTATGAAGGTTGCCGCTTATCGCGCGCGACAGAAGGACTAAACCTAGCGCATTGGGGTAGAGGTGAGGCTCCGCACCGGCAAGCGCATGGCTACGGAAAAGAGTGATCTCAACAACGAACGGCGGCACGAGGGCATGACGCTGCAGGACAAAGCCCCTCGCCTACTTGCGCAATTTCACGCTCAACGATTCCAGACCCGTCGCGAGGCATGTATGGACCGACTCGAAGCCATGAAAATCCTGCTCGCGGCGGTGGACACAGGCAGCCTTTCCGCAGCCAGTCGCCAACTGCAAATTCCGTTGGCCACCGTTAGTCGTCGTGTATCGGAATTGGAGGAACACCTCCGCATCCGACTTTTACTGCGCGGCACGCGAAAGCTAACCCTGACCGATGCGGGCCTTGAGTACGTCGCCTCGTGTCGGCGCATCCTGGAAGACCTCGTGGAAGCCGAGCGCACGGCATCTGGTGAGTATCGAGCGCCTCAAGGGGAGCTGGTCATCAGTGCGCCGCTAGTCATCGGCCGCCATCATGTTGTTCCCGTGCTGGTTGAGTTTTTGAAGGCTTATCCAGAGATCCGCGCGCGTATCCAGTTGACTGATCGCGTCACCAACTTGCTGGAGGAACATGTCGATGTCGCGGTCCGGCTGGGCGAGCTTCCGGATAGCGACATCATCGCCACCCGCATCGCACTCATCAGTCGCGTGCTTTGTGCCAGCCCTACCTACCTGGCATCGCGCGGCATCCCAAAAGAGCCAAACGATCTTGTCTCACACGATTGCATTACCTACGAGGGTTACTCAGCCGCGGACAGGTGGGAGTTTCACTTCGAACGAGCTTCTCAAGTGATCCAAGTAACGTCGCGCCTCATGGTGAATTTGGCTGAAGCGGCGGTCATTGCCGCCATCGCCGATGCCGGCATTGCCCGCGTCCTATCGGACCAGGTCGCCGATCCATTGAAATCAGGCGTGTTGGTGCGGCTGCTCGAGGCTTTCGAACCAACGCCCATGCCCGCCAGCCTGGTGTATCCAAGGCAGCGCCACGTCACGTTGAAGCTGCGTGCATTTCTGGACTTTGCAACGCCGCGGCTGCGACAGCGTCTTGGCTATGAAAGCCCATGAACCTCTTGGGTCAGCGCCAGAGGATCGGAACCACGATGGGTCCTGCGCGGTGGCGCCAGGTGGACGCGTCGGAGCGCTCCGGCGAAAACGTCAACTTGTCTACGAGATTGCAAAGTTCGGCGAGTGACTTAGCCTTGACTGGGCCTCCCATGAAGCATGCTTGATCGATCGCTGACGAACGGCCTATGACCTTGGTTCGAGCATCTTAAGTTGTGTTCTTTTGCGTGCATGAACAGCGCTAGATTCACTCCTCCACAACAACCTACGTGAGCCGAAGAGCGCCTCAAGGTCGGGGCTTGGCGCTTTGCGACGCATCGACATGGAGGGCTTATGAAGCACACGCAACATGCTTCTGGCGCAACCACGATCAACACCCCCGCACCAGTGGATGAGCTCACGCCTGCTCGGCTGCTGCAGCTGGGCATGGCCTTTTGGGGCGCCAAGACGATGCTTTCCGCCGTTGAGCTTGGTGTGTTTACCCACCTGGCCGGGGGTGGTCGAACGGCAAAGGAGCTTGAAGAGGCGATGGGTCTGCATCCGAGGTCTTCGCGGGATTTTCTCGACGCCCTGGTTGCATTGGGTGCTCTGGGGCGAGAAGGTGATACCTACCGAAATGCCCCAGACGCGGACCTTTTCCTGGACAAAGCAAAGCCCAGCTACGTGGGTGGCCTTCTTGAGATGATGAACTCGCGCCTCTATGCCCACTGGGGTTTACTCACCGAGGCACTGCGCACCGGCGAGCCGCAGAATGAGGCAAAGCGTGAAGGATCACCCTTTGACGAGCTGTATCGCGATGAGGCATCGCTGCGTAGTTTCCTTCATGCGATGACCGGCGTGAGTCTGGGTGCGGCGAAGGCCATCGCACAGAAATTCCCTTGGCAGAACTACCGTACGTTCATCGATATCGGCGCTGCGCAGGGTGCTTGCCCGGTGCAGATAGCGCTTGCGCATCCGCACCTGAGCGGGGGCGGTTTCGACCTACCCTTGGTTGCACACATCTTTGACGATTACGTGGCGTCACACGACCTTCAGGACAGGTTGCGCTTCTACCCGGGTGACTTCTTCAAGGATCCCTGCCCCAGGGCGGATGTGCTGGTGATGGGACATATCCTCCATGACTGGGATCTGGCGCAAAAAAAAGCACTTTTGGCGAAGTGCTATGAGGCGCTGCCCCCCGATGGGTGCCTGATCGTCTATGACGCGATCATCGACGACGAACGCAAACAGAATGCCTTCGGCCTGCTGATGAGCCTGAACATGCTCCTCGAAACACCGGGCGGCTTTGACTATACCGGCGCCGAGTGCCGCGAATGGATGAGGGAGGCCGGTTTCCGCGAGATACGCGTCGAGCCATTGCTTGGCCCGGACTCCATGGTCATCGGCATCAAGTAGGGCTCGTTGTGCCTTGCAAGCAAGTCCGCAGCGTGATCGCGCACCCATGCCCTGCGCAGCGAACGACGGAATCCACGCACGACATCCAGAACATGCGCCGCGCCCGGCCATTGATGCGGCGGCCGGGCGCGAACTCGAGCCGATCAGATCAAGAAGCGATCGAACGGGGTGGACTTTCGCTCCAGAAGTCCTGCGAGCTTCCGCAGCGCGCGCTCCAGGTAGTGCCGCTCCTTCACCCCACCCAGCGAAACGCGAATCGCCCGCGCGTTGCTTGCGCCGGCAGAGAACGCATCCGAAGACGTAACGGCCAAGCTTTCCATGCGCGCAGCGATTGCCAGTTCTTGAGGCGTCCAAACGTCAGTAAGTTCGATCCACATATGGATGGCCGTGCGTGGCCAGCGCCTTTCGGTGCCGCGGAAAATCTGCTCGGCGAGCTTTTGCCGCGCGATTGCCTCGGCCTTTACGCCCTCAAGAATGTTTCCAGCGGTACCGTCGTAAATCCATTGGGTAGCCACTGAGGTTGCCAAGGGAGTCGACATGAGTGTGATCGCCCTTAGCGCCGCAAGAAGGTCGCCTTGAGCCGCATCGTTTGGCGACACGACATAGGCCGTTCTCAACCCGGGCGAGAGGCACTTGGACAACGTTGCTATGTAGTGCACGCGATCAGCCGCCCAATGAACCAGCGGCGATGGCGCGTCCTCAGCCAATAGCCAATAGGGGTCGTCTTCGATGATTTGAAGATCATGCTTCTCGGCGACTCGTGCAATATCGCGCCGACGCCCCTCGGGCATGGTGGTGGTGGTAGGGTTCTGAAGTGTTGGATTGAGGTAGACAATACTTGCCTGGTGATCGCGGCAGACTCGCTCCAGTGCATCGGGAGTCATGCCATGCTCATCGCTTTCCACCACCTTGAGCGTTCGCCCTAACTCGCGCGACGCACTCAACAAGCCGGGATAAGTCATTGCTTCGGTGAGAATGTTATCGCCCGGCTTGGTCAGCGCCAGGATCAGGCCAGCCAAGGCAGCCTGGGCACCCGGCGTTACCGCAATACGTGCGGGATTCACCTGCCCCAGCATCGGTGCCAGCCACTGCGCTCCCGCGGCTCGCTCTGCCTTGCCACCTCCGCTGGGCTGATAGTTCATGAGCTTGTCGGCGTCGGTATAGGTCAATACCTGCGCCAGGCCGCGCTTCAAGAGATCGGTGAAGTCGATTCCCGCGGGTGGCGGCGGAATATTCATGCTCAAGTCGATGACGGGCGACAGCTCTACCTTTGGCATCGATACGAAAGTCCCCAAGGTGCCGCGCGCATGAATCAGATCGCGCGCGCGCGCCTCGGCATAGGCACGCGTCACCGTGGTCAGGTCGAGCTTGAGCTGCTCGGCGAGTTGCCGCTGAGGCGGCAAGCGATCTCCCGGCCGCAACTGACCGTCGCTAATGGCCCGCTCCAGAAAGCGGATCACCCGCTGATAGCGGGGACCCTGCCCGCCCAGTGCGCCGGCCCAGTCAAGCGCGCCAGGCGGCCCTTGTATGGATTTTGTCCGAGGCATTTTGTCGCCGATGTATGGATTTTGTCGGCGACTAGTATGCGCGCATGACTCCTCGGGAATCCATGCAAGCTGCCCGCAGGTCCCAGGTTCGGATGCCCTTCCCCCTGCTTTTGGTGCACCCCCTATGTTCGCCCCCTTAGCCCGCTGTACTCGGGCCGCCCTGTGGAACCTCAGGGCAAGCCGCCTCCTCAAGCTTGGCCGCCTTGCCCGTGTCCTCGGTATCGGCTCAGCTGGACTACTCGCCGGATGCCATCTCGCCTTGTTCGATCCCAAGGGCGACATTGGCATGCAGGAACGTCATCTCATCCTGCTGTCGCTGGCGCTGATGCTGATGGTGGTGATTCCAGTCATCGCACTGACCCTGTACTTCTTCTGGCGTTATCGCGCCACCAACACCAAGGCGACTTACGCTCCCACGTGGGCGCATTCGACGCCCATCGAGGTGGTGGTATGGACGATTCCCTGTGTGATCGTCGCCTTTCTCGGCGTGCTGATCTGGCGCAGCACCCATAGCCTGGATCCCTATCGGCCGCTTGACTCCCACGTGGCGCCGGTACGCGTACAGGTGGTGGCGTTGAACTGGAAGTGGCTCTTCATCTATCCGGACTACGGCATCGCCACGGTCAGCGAGCTGGCGATACCCACCGGGACGCCGATTGATTTCGAGCTCACGGCGGATTCGATGATGAATTCGTTCTTCATTCCGCGCCTTGGCAGCCAGGTCTATGCGATGGCGGGCATGCAGACGCAATTGCACCTGATCGCCGATGTCCCGGGCGTGTACGCCGGCCAGTCATCCGCCTATAGCGGGCCCGGCTTCTCCGATATGCATTTCCAGACGAAGGCGATGTCGGATGCCGAATTCAAGCAATGGGTCCAGCAGGCCAAGGCATCGCCGCTGAAGCTCTCGCGCGACGGCTATCGCGCGCTGGCCCAGCCAAGCAACGGCTACGCACCCACCGTCTATGCCGCGGTGGACCCGAGTCTGTTCCAGGCGGTGCTCAACCAGTACATGACCATGCCGAAAGCCGGCGAGTTCTGTGGGTCGACGACGACGCCCCTTCGCCCACTCCCCTCCGCGCCACGCGCCAGCTTGCCGCACCTGTGAACGAGTAAACAGCTATGTTCGGAAAACTCACACTGGATGCCATCCCCTACCACGAGCCGATCATCATGGGCACGCTGGTGGTGGTGGCCTTGGCCGGCGCCGCGCTGCTCGGTGCGATCACTTATTTCGGAAAATGGAAATATCTGTGGACCGAGTGGCTGACCTCGGTCGACCACAAGCGCATCGGCGTCATGTACATCATCCTCGCGCTGTTGATGCTGCTGCGCGGATTCGCCGACGCCATCATGATGCGCGTGCAACAGGCGATTGCTGCGAACGATGCGGCCGGCTATCTGCCGCCGCACCATTACGACCAGATCTTCACGGCACATGGCGTGATCATGATCTTCTTCGTGGCCACGCCGCTGATCCTTGGGCTCATGAACGTCATCGTGCCGCTGCAGATCGGCGCGCGCGACGTGGCGTTCCCCTTCCTTAACCAATTGAGCTTCTGGTTGTCGGCAGTGGGCGCGATACTGGTCATGATGTCGATGTTCGTGGGTGACTTTGCGGCGACCGGCTGGGTAGCCTATCCGCCGCTCTCCGAGCTTGGCTATAGCCCCACGGTCGGCGTCGACTACTACATCTGGTCCTTGCAGATCTCCGGACTCGGCACGCTACTGACAGGCATCAACCTGGTCGTGACCATCCTGCGCATGCGCGCGCCCGGCATGGACCTGATGAAGATGCCGGTGTTCACCTGGACCGCGTTGATCACCAACATCCTGATCATCGCCGTGTTCCCCGTGCTCACCGCCACGCTGGCCCTGCTCACGGCCGACCGCTACCTGGGCATGCATTTCTTCACGAACGAGCTCGGCGGCAACGCGATGATGTACATCAACCTGATCTGGGTGTGGGGTCACCCGGAGGTGTACATCCTGGTACTGCCCTGCTTCGGTGCGTTCTCGGAAATCATCGCCACGTTTTCGGGCAAGCCGCTGTTCGGCTACAAGTCGATGGTGTATGCCACCTCGTCGATCGGCGTGCTGTCGTTTTTCGTGTGGCTGCACCACTTCTTCACCATGGGATCGGGTGCCAACGTCAACGCCTTCTTCGGCATCATGACGTCCATCATTTCCATCCCGACCGGCGTCAAGCTGTTCAACTGGCTGTTCACCATGTACCGGGGGCGGATCCGCTATCACTCTTCGACGTTGTGGACGGTCGGCTTCATGGTGACATTTGCCGTGGGTGGCATGACTGGCGTGCTGCTGGCCGTGCCGGGCGCGGACTTCGTGCTGCACAACAGCCTGTTCCTGGTGGCCCACTTTCACAACGTGATTATTGGCGGCGTGGTGTTTGGCTGCCTGGCCGCCATCACGTTCTGGTTTCCCAAGGTGTTCGGTTTCACGCTCGACGAGTTCTGGGGCAAGGTCTCGTTCTGGTGCTGGCAGATCGGCTTCTACCTGGCCTTCATGCCGTTGTACGTACTTGGCTTCGACGGCATGACCCGCCGCATGAACCACTACAGCAATCCGGACTGGCATCCTTGGCTCATTGTGGCGCTGTGCGGCGCGGTGATCATCGGCGCCGGTATCGTCGCCATGCTGATCCAGTTTGCCGTGAGCATCCGCCGTCGCGATGCCCACCGCGACCTCACCGGCGATCCGTGGAATGCCCGCAGCCTGGAATGGGCCACCGCCTCACCCGCGCCTTTCTACAACTTCGCCCACATTCCGCAGATCACCTCGCTGGAGCAGCACTGGGAAGACAAGGTCACCGGCCGCGCCTATACGCAGCCTGAGCATTACGAGGATATCCACATGCCTCGCAACACCGGCGCAGGCTTCATCATCGCGATGGTCTCGCTGGTGCTCTGCTTTGCGCTGGTCTGGCACATCTGGGGGCTCGCCGCCGTCGCCCTGATCGGCGTGATCGGTAACTTCATCGCTCGCACCTACGATCGCAACGTGGACTACTACGTACCCGCCGCCGAGGTGGCGCGCATCGAGCACGAACGCTTCGCTCGGCGGTGGACCTCCGCATCTTCACTCGAACTTCGCCCCCAGCGCATTGAGAAGGCGGCCTGAATCATGGAGATGAGCTTGCATCACGCTTCTCACCACACCGACGCCCACGACACCGCGTCGACGACCACGCTCGGGTTCTGGGTCTACCTGATGAGCGACTGCCTGATCTTCGCAGTGTTGTTCGCAACGTTTGGCGTCCTCGTTGGCAGCACCGCCGGCGGGCCGAACGGCAAGGAGCTGTTCGAGTTGCCTTATGTGTTCGGCGAAACGGTACTTTTGCTGTTGAGTAGCTTTACCTTCGGCGCGGGCCTGCTCCAGGCGCGCGCCGGCCGTAAAGAGGCCCTGCTCGCCTGGCTGGCCGTTACCTTTGCACTGGGGCTCGCCTTCGTCGGCATGGAGGTACACGAGTTCGTCGCCCTGGTGCACGCGGGCGCCGGCCCGACCAACAGCGCCTTCCTGTCCGCGTACTTCACCCTGGTGGGTACGCATGGTCTGCATGTTGCCTGCGGTCTGCTGTGGCTCGCCGTGATGATGCATCAGGTCGTGCGCTACGGCCTGGATGGCATCGCGCATCGCCGCCTCGCCTGCCTCAGTCTGTTCTGGCATTTCCTCGACCTGATCTGGATCTGCGTCTTTACCTTCGTCTATCTGCGTGAATTCCTATGAACACATCCCGCTCCGGCCAGGCGGTATCTGCCGACGCGCACGAATCGCACGGCAGCCTGCGTACGTATGTAGGGGGTCTGCTGATCTCGCTGATGCTGACGGCCGCCGCCTTCGGCGTGGTGATGACGGGCCTCGTGCCACACCCGGTCCGCCTGGCAGCCATCGTCGTGCTATGTGTGGCGCAGCTCTACGTGCAACTCGTGTACTTCCTGCATCTTGGCTCGGCCAAGTCGCAACGAGAGAACACCGGGATCTTCGTCTGCACGACACTGCTCATCGCGATCGTCGTCGCCGGTTCGCTGTGGGTCATGCATAACGCCAACGTCAACATGATGGCGATGCCCATGTCGACGCAGGAGGCTCTTAATCGACCATGATGGCGCAAGCCACGACGCCCCGCCCCAGGAAACGGCGCCAACGTGGCCCGAGGCGTACCGTCTTCCTGCGAGCACAAGGGTAGGAAGCTCGCGCCACCGATTGAAATGATTCGCCGCTCGGAATTCGTCACAATGGAGCGCCGGCTGACGCAACATGGCCGCAGTTCCGCTCGAGACTGGTCTTACCCAAGGCATGAAGATGGATTCCAATCAGACACTCGCGTTGCAAAGCACGGTGACTTGCCCATTCTGTGGGCATCGCTCGACGGAGACGATGCCCACGAACAGTTGCTTGTTCTTCTACGACTGCCCGGCTTGCGGTGCATTGCTGCGCCCAAAAACAGGCGACTGTTGCGTTTTCTGCTCCTACGGCACGGTGCCCTGTCCGCCAAAGCAGCAGGAAGGCTCCTGCTGCCATTGAGCCAATGATGTGCGTTCGGTGAGGTCGAGTTAGGGACAAGGCGTGATTTCCGGCGACGCTCTGGCGGCAACGTGGTCGCCAGCGCTCAGTTCCGATTTCCGAGCCGACGCGGATGCAGCGTAGGTACGCGTGGCGAAGATGACGCGACTGCCCATGACGGACTCTCCTGTCCTTTCGGCACCGCGTAGCGTCGAACGAGCAGCCATGCATCACGCCGCCAGCCGATGCTCGTAATAGGGGCGCGCCCTGTCGTCGAGGATGTCGTACAGGGCTTTCAGGTTGTTCGGGTCAGGGCTGAGCCACGCGTCCACGAATTCCGGCTTGATGGGAATAATGCAGCGGTCATGGCCCGCGGCCAGCACTTCGGGCGGCGGCTCATCGGTGATCGCCGCAAACGAGAACAGATCGGTGCCATGGTCGCCAGCCGGCGACAGGTTCCATAAACACGCCACCAGCATTTCCTGCGGCGGCTGCGGGTCAAACGCAAGTACGACGTTCTCCTCGCGCTCGCCCGGTCGCAGCTCCCTGCCCTCCATCTTGTGGCGGGACACGTTTTCGTAGAAACGGGTCACGATCATGATGCCGTGTCGGTGACCGAACAGTCTGCCCCAGGCCTTTTCAAGATTGTCCCGTCTGGCGTTATAGGTTCCCGGCTTCTGCCGCTCCATCGATTCGGTCCAGCCAGGTAGCCGACATTGATAGCGCATGGGGACCACGATGCGCTTGCCGTCCTTTTCGATCATGACCGGCGCGTATTGACCGGGGTAGATGCGTGAGTCCTTGTCCAGAGGCTCCCTGCGGCGCATGTCATCGAGATTGCGTTGGGCAGCCTGGATCTTTCTGTTGGCCACATCCTGATCCTTGGCGGCCGTCTTCGTAGGCTTCGGCCCCGCGAGGACGGCCTCGGCCTTCGCCAAACGTTCGATCTGCGCTTGCAGTTCGGCCTCGTACTTTTCGATCTGCTCGCGATCGCCTTCGGCGACCCATTTAGCGAGCGCGAATTCATCCTCGCCGCGGGGCTTGCGGAACGCCTCGCGCATCGACTTGGGGATCTTGATCCACTGGCCATCCTTGCGCTTCTCCCAGAACAGCTCCACGAACCGCTTGAGGCTGATGACAGCGCCCCACTCGCGCACGAACTTGTCGTAGTCGGCCTCGATCTGGGCGGAGTAGCACATGGTCAGGTGCTCGGCTGGCGGGATCGCTTCCACGAGAATGATGAGATTACCCCGACTTCCGCGAACCGTCTTTATGCCGCTCACAATGCGGAATTTGCCGGCAACGGTTCTGCGCCTCGACGGGCGAATCCTGCGACCGTTGAATCGTGGCCGGCGCAACCTGGTGTCGGGGCCAAGCGCTTATCGGAGTGCCGCCTCCACAATGGCAACGTCCTGATCGTTCGTGCCACCGCTGACGCCCACGCCGGCATACAACTGGCCCTCTTCGGTGAGCGGCACGCCTCCGGCCATGGCGGTGTAACGCCCTCCGGCTAACGGCAGGAGCGCAAACAGCGGTTGGCCCGGCTGGGTCAGTGGAAAGAGGTCCGCGGTGCGTATGCCTACCAGCGCCGCCGTATAGGCCTTGCGCTCCGAGATTTCCATCGAGAAGGCTGGTGCCCCGTTCATACGGTGCTGGAGCACCAGGTTGCCGTGAATATCAGTGATACATACTGAAACCGGAATCTTGGCCTTCGTCGCCTCGGCTTCCACGCGTTCGGCCAGCGCCTCGGCGGCAGCGAGCAGGTTCATAAGTTCATCCTCTTCGGCTGGAGCGAGAAGCCGCATCGCACACCGCGCTAGCGCTTGATTTGACCGACGTAGTGGCCAAGCCGATTCTCGACATCCCCCGGCTTATGGAAACCCAGCGCCATGAGCGCCTTGATGCCCTGTTGCGCGGCGGGCCGCCCCAGCGACCCGATGCACGCGTCCCATCCGGCGCCGAGCTCGACGTCCGGCGGCAGGTTGGTGTTGACGAGCCGCTTGGTATTGGCAATGGCCCACTTGTCGAAGCCGGCGATCCGCGTGGCCAGCGCTTCCACGAAGGCGTCGAGTTCGGCATCGGGCAGCGACCGGTTCACGTAGCCATAGGCCTCGGCCTGCTCACCGCGCATGTCTTCCGAGCTCAGCAATACCTCCAGGGCCCGGTTCCGGCCCATGAGTCGAGGCAAGCGGGCCATCGGGCCACCACCGGCGACCATGCCCACGCCCACCTCCCATTGCGAAAAGATGGATTTTTCCCGACTCGCGAAGCTCATGTCGCAGGACAGCGTGATCTCGCTGCCATTGCCTGTCGCGCGCCCGCGAATAAGCGCGATAGAGGCCACCGGCGCGCGTGTCAGGCGTACCAGGAAGTCTGGCCACTGCGGCAAGCCCGTCGAACCGGCCGGCAAGGAGGTCAGGTCTTCAAGCTTGGCCTCGAAGTCAGAGTGATTGAGGAAATAGCCATCCACCGCGCTGTCAAAGACCACGACCCTCAGCTGTTCGTCGGCCTCGATCGCGTTGATGAGCTCGTGGAACTGCACCACCATGGGCGGGCCCATGAGGTTGAGCGGCGGGTTGTCGATCGTGACGCGCCAGTAGTTCGGCGACCGTTTGACTACCCGTATCTGAGCGGGACTCGTCTTCGCGTTCATGGGAACCTCGTATCGCCGAAATGCGCTGGGCCTTGATGTTTACGCGCCGCTCCCCGCTCGCGCCATTGCACGATGGTATCGTCGAATACATGGTAGCGACGCAACCGAGCCGTTCGACCTAAACGCCTTAGGCGAAGCCCTTACCGGCGCGACCGTCACGCGCAAGCCGTGACACCGACTCGCTCATATCAACACCTACGCACCCTGCCCTTCGCGAGGCCATGGCGCGATGCGGCTCCGCATACGCTTGGCATGGGCAACACGTTGGTGCCATGTTGGGCGATCCGCGGTTTAGCACACAGATCTTGAACGCGCTCTTTGATGCGACCGATGGTTGAACGACGTGCAACGACGTTCGACTAGGGACGTTTCGACGTGCGCGGATCGTTGTCCGGGTCGATATAGTCCAGACCCAAGGGTCCTATCGCCGTGATCTGGGTAATGTATTCACCCGATTTGGCCCAGTGGAAGTGTGGCTGGTTGCCCGGCAGCACCACGATGCTGCCGGGGGCGTACGCAGTGAGCTTGCTCTCATCGAATTGTTCGCCCAGCCCAATGTAGAACACGCCCGACAACACCGTGTAGACACGGTCTTCCGGATGCTTGTGCGGCATGAATTTGTTGCCGCCCGGCACCTTCACTCGGATCGTATAGGGTCCTGGCTTGGTCGGGTCCCCTACCACGATGGCCAAACGAACCGCCGGTGGGTACGCCGGGAACGTGATCCACTGAACGTCCTCGGGCCGGATCGCGTGAAATCGGTCCTGGTCTGGCTGGTGGGCTGGGGACGAAAGCTTGGTTTGACCGTTATCTGACGCATGCACTATGACGACCCTCCTTCGACGCGGGAGACCATTCCCAGCTTCGACCACCACCAGGCGCGCCGATCACCATCCGGTGTCGAAGGGCGTCTCCTCGGTTTTCAACAAAATGACCACGTTATCCGAACAGCTGCGCAACAGCAGATCCATCGGACGATGGTATCGACGACACGAGCGTGCCATGCCATTCATTTCATGATGCTGAGTAGCGCCTCCGCGGTGATCGTCGAAGACGAAGGGTTCTGACCTGTAATGAGCCGGCCATCGACAACGGCGAACGGGTGCCAGTTATCCGTCTTCTGAAACAAGCCGCCAAGTCGCTTCAATTCATCTTCGACCAGGAACGGTACAACTTTGGTCAGCTGGACTTCTTCCTCTTCGGTGTTGGTAAACCCGGCAACTCGCTTTCCTTTGACGATGGGTTCTCCCTTGTACTTGACATGGCGCAGCACCCCCGGCGCATGACAGACGGCGGCGACGGGTTTACCGGTGTCGTAGAACGACTCGATCAATTTGACTGAAACAGGATCCTCCGCGAGATCCCACATCGGGCCGTGGCCACCGGGATAAAACACCGTATCGAAGTCCTTGGAAGAGGCCGAATCCAGTCGAAGGGTGCTGGCCAGCACCGCCATGGCACTCTTGTCTGCCTTGAAGCGTGTTTGCGCCGGTGTCTGATTATTGGGGTCGTCGCTCTTGGGGTCGATCGGAGGCTGGCCACCTTTCGGGGACGCTACCGTGACCGAGACTCCTGCATCCGTAAACACATAGTACGGGGCCGCGAATTCTTCCAGCCAAAAGCCGGTCTTTCGCCCCGTACTGCCAAGGATGTCGTGAGAGGTGAGTACCATGAGAATCTTCATGTATGTTTCCTCCAGCGGAATAGCGCTTGATGGAGTATCTCCGGTCAGGAATCGACAGAATCTTGCGGGCGCGCTGCTCGACAGGTTTGCGAGCCTGCGCCAGTCCATGGCTTATCGTCTATGCAGCTTTGGTATCGGTTTCGATAGCCGGGCCGAACCAGCTTGGTTCTCGCACGTCCTCGATCGCCCGTACCGGCGTGAGGACGTGCGCTTGGCGGCGAAGATATCGACGGCGATGTGACCGAGCGATACCGCTATTGCTATCGTTCACTTGCCAATGCGCAGTTGGGCGTGGCGTGGAAACTGCGCTGTGCGGCCTCACGAGCATGGATCGTGCCGATACACCACGAGGGTTGGGAAATTCCAACCCTTCCTTGCTGCCTCTCTTTCGGGCGACGCCTCCAATGGCACGGTGAAAGCGCCACGGCCGCCCTCCGGCTTGCGCCGGGCGCCGTGTCGCGCGAATCCCAAACACAAAGATAAGCTGACCTTTCACGCCCCTGTCATCTGCCGTGCACGGATGCATCGAAGCGCTTATCGCACACTCGTCGTTTCCGTTAGGCGCATGAATCGACGGTAATCAACGATGGTGTCGGCATAACCTGATGCGGAGCACCGCGACAGGGGCAGGCGTGGCCAGCTCCCCGCGTCCGCGAGCCAGGCACTGCAGTCAGCACCGAATGGCACGGTGAGGCTGCAGGCCCAGTGCCAACACCAAAGTACGATGGACGGACCTCTGAAGAGTGGCGCATAAACTCCGAGGAAGATTGCGGTGGAAAACGAGTTGATCAGGATCTTCGACGCGCTCACGGGGCTCGCGTGGACGACACTTCCCGAGGGATGCGTGGGCTTGATCAACAAGCGCTGGTGTGAATACACAGGGCTAAGCATCGAGGAGGCCAGGGGCCAGGCGTGGAAGTCTGTGGTCCATCCAGACGATTTTCCCACCTTGCTTCAAGGCTGGCACTCGATGGTGGCTTCCGGCAAACCGGGGGAGCTCGAGGTGCGAATGCGCCATTGCGATGGAGACTATCGCTGGCTACTTTTTAGAATGAGTCCGTTGACGGACCCATCCGGGCGTGTCGTGAAATGGCGGGGCATCAACACCGACATCGAGGAACGCCGGCGAGCCGAGGGAACCTCGCGACCGGGTGAACTCAATTTGTCCGTGATCATTGACAGCCTTCCGTTTCCTGTCGCGGTCACGACGCCCTCGGGTGAAGTTCTTGACCTCAATCAGCCGACCCTCGACTACTTCGGCAAAACGCTCGATGAACTGAAAGGCCTGAACGTCTGTAACCTCACCCATCCGGATGATCGTCCGGGCATCCTCGCGGTGCAGTCGAAGGCGCACGAAACGGGTTCCGCATACAGCATCCAGAGTCGCCATCGCCGATATGATGGCGTCTACCGCTGGTTCAACGTTGCCGGCATGCCCGTTCGAGACACGCGAGGCCGCATTTTCTGTTGGCTCCATTTGCTCATCGATATGGATGATCGAACGCAGCCTGGAGAAGTACCGCACACAGCTGAGCCCGACCTCAGCTCGATCATCAATACGATTCCCGCGCTGGCATGGTCGACTCGTACCGACGGCACCGGTGAGTCCTTCAACCAACACTATCTTGACTACGTCGGCCTCTCTGCAGAACAGGCGAACGAATGGGGCCTGACGGTCGCGCTCCACCCCGACGACGTAGATGATTTGACTGCCTGGTGGCAACTCATCATGGCCTCTCAAACGCCCGGGGAGACCGAAGCCCGACTGCGTCGTTTTGACGGTGAGTACCGGTGGTTTCTGTTTCGTGTCAACCCACTGCGGAATGAGTCCGGCAGCATCATCAAGTGGTACGGCATCAGCATCGATATCGACGACCGAAAACGGGCGGAGGAGAAGCTGCGACGCAGTGAGGCCTTTCTCGCCGAGGGTCAACGCACCAGCTTGACTGGCAGCTTCTCCTGGTGCCTGGACACCGATGAAATCGTATTTTCGGAAGAGCTTTATCGCATCTTCGAATTCGAGCTAGGCACCGTCGTTACGCTAGAGCGGATCGCCGATCGGATCCACCCGGATGATATCTCCCTCTTGTCTGACAAGAAGGACGATGCGCGACGCACCGGTGCCGACCATGATTACGAGATTCGGCTGCTTACGCCGGGCGGTTCGGTCAAGTACGTGCACGTGGTGTCCCACCGTACGCGAGGTCGGTACGGGCAGCGAGAGTATATCGGCGCGATTCAGGACGTGACGCAGCGCCGTGTCTCGGAAGAGACGCTCGGTGCGCTCCGATCCGAGCTCGCCCGCATGGCCAAGGTCAACAGCCTCGGCGCGTTGACAGCCTCGATCGCGCACGAAGTCAATCAGCCGCTGTCGGGCGTCATTACCAATGCCAGCACCTGCCTTCGGATGTTGGCCGGCGATCCTCCCAACGTCCACGGCGCGCTCGAAACGGCGAGGCGAACCATCCGCGACGGTCATCGCGCCTCCGATGTCATCACACGCGTGCGTGCTCTGTTTAGCAAGAAGGATTCGATTGCTGAAAGGGTGAATCTAAACGCGGCTGCGAAAGAGGTGATCGCGCTTTCGCAGAGCACACTAAAAAGCAGCCGGGTGATGCTGAGGACAGAGTTTTCCGACGACCTCCCGCCCGTCACCGGTGACCGGGTCCAACTGCAGCAAGTCATCTTGAACTTGCTTCTGAATGCTGCGGAGGCCATGGGCGATGTCGATGACCGCCCCAGGCAGGTTGTGATCAGCACCGAGGAAGATGGAGACGATTTTGTACGACTGACCGTGCGGGACTCGGGAGTGGGTTTCGGGCCTGAGCTTGTGAGCAAGATGTTTGAGACGTTCTTCACCACCAAAGGCAGTGGCATGGGCATTGGGCTATCTATAAGCCAATCCATTGTCGAGCGGCATCATGGACTGTTGCAGGCGACGCCGAATGATGGGCCCGGCGCAACCTTTTGGTTTTCCATTCCCCGCGCAAGCAGCGATGGCGCGGAACGAGACGGGCCGGCCGCGACGTATACATCTCGCGGGGCCGATGCAACGCGCACTACGGGGAATCCGTGATAGCCATGCATCCTTTAATCACGGTTGTCGATGACGACGAGTCCGTCCGCGAATCGCTGCCCGACCTGCTCACCGAGTTTGGCTTTTCGGTCCGGGCATTCTCGTCCGCGGAAGAGTTCCTCACTTCCGATTGCCTCGGGACGGCGAAGTGCCTGATTCTCGATATAGCCATGCCAGGCATGTCCGGGCTCGACCTTCAGCGTGAACTGGCGCTCAGCGGCCGGAATATCCCCATCGTTTTCATAACCGCCAGCAGGGACGAAACCATCCGAGCGCTTGCGCTCAAGCGGGGCGCGGTCGATTGCCTTTTCAAGCCATTCAGCGAGACGGTGCTGCTCGCAGCACTCAATGCGGCCTTTCAGTGAAGTGAGCGATGGGTTGCGCTCTTGCTTCCGGAGACAACCATGCGTTTGTTGAATGAACCTGATCATGGATCTAAACCACCTACCATCCCGCCGGCCACTCCTATCGTTTTTGTCGTTGACGACGACATTTCCGTGCGTGAATCGCTCGATGCGTTGATTCGTTTCGAAGGCTGGCAGCCCGAGACGTTTGCGTCCGCCCGGGATTTTTTGGCTCAACCTCGAATCTTTGCTCCGAGCTGCCTGGTGTTGGACATTTCGCTGCCGGATCTCAGCGGCCTGGATTTGCAAAAGCTCATCGCCGCTGATCGGATCGATATGCCGATCATCTTCATCACGGGCTACGGTGACGTGCCTATGACAGTCCAGGCGATGAAGGCAGGGGCCGTCGAGTTCCTAACCAAGCCATTCGAGGACGAAGTGTTGTTGCGTGCCATACGGCATGCCATCGACCGTAGCCACTCTGCCCTTGAGCAAGAGACGGCGCTCGGCGTGCTTGAGGGTCACTATGAATCGCTCAGCAGGCGCGAACGCGAGGTCATGGCTCTGGTGGTCGTGGGCCTGTTAAACAAGCAGATCGCAGGCGAGCTCGGCATCAGCGAGATCACCGTGAAAGCACATAGAGGCCAGGTGATGCGCAAGATGAAGGCCGCTTCGCTGGCCGACCTGGTAAACATGGCAGGGCGGTTTGATCAGGCGCATGCGGGCAAGCGTTGAAGCATGTTTCTCGTATCGCCGGGGCGACTTCGCCACCTTAGCAGCCGTTCAAGCCAATCCCGCCCCGCTAGCTCATGTCGGCTGAGCGATGCTGGCGTCGATAGTCGGCAGGTGTCACGCCAAGCCTGCGCACAAAGGCACGTCGCAGCCCGTTGACGTCAGCGTAGCCGCATAGGCCGGCCACCCGCTTGGGCGCGTCGTTGCCGATCTCAAGCAATCGGCGCGCCGCTTCCACGCGAACGGATTCGACGTACTCGGCAGGCGGGATGCCGACTTCCTGATGGAACACGCGCGCAAAATGGCGTGGGCTTAGCCCCGCGCGGTGAGCGAGCGAAGCCACCGAATGGTCCTCCGCGGGGTTGCCGCCGATCCAGCGTTGCAATGCTTGTATGGCCGAGTGGCCTGCCAGCTCAGCCTCGCCATGTCGACTAAATTGCAGCTGCCCGCCCGGTCGCTTGAAAAACATCACCAACTGGCCGGCGACCCGCATGGCCAGGTCGCGGCCGAGATCCTCCTCGACCAACGCCAGGGCCAGATCCATTCCCGCGGTAACCCCGGCAGCCGTGCACACGCGTCCATCCCGCACGTACAGTGCGTCAGGTTCGACGATCACGTCCGGGTGTCGCTGGCGCAAAGTCTCGACCACCCCCCAATGCGTTGTGATCCGGCGCCCCTCGATGAGGCCACTGGCAGCCAGGACGAGGGCGCCATTGCAGATGGAACCAAAGCGCCGGCTCTTGCGGGCAACGCCGCGAAGCCACTCGAGCACGGTCAGGTTGACCGATGCCTCGGGTAGGCTGGGCGCGCCCGCCACCAGCACGGTATCAAGCCGGCCCAGCGGATCGCGCAGGGTCGCATCAGGCATCAATCGGACGCCCGAGGAACTTTCGATGGCACGCCCGGAAGTCCCGACCACCAACAGCTGGTAGACCTTCTGCCCGGCCTGCCGATTCGCCTCGGCGAACACGTCCAGCGGGCCTGAGACATCCAGCAGCTGGACACCTGGACAAGCGAGGATGGCGATGGTCTTGGGCATGTCGGTTGGCGCTGATGCACGCGCATGTCTTGAAGCGCTACACAATGGCACGATTTGATATATCACTTCAATACATGCCATGTGAATTTGGAGGTCTAATGCAGCCTGCAACGCAAATACACGTTCGCATCCGCCAAATTTCACGCCTGGAGTACACCCATGACCACCATTGCAGGAATCCAGATTCCGGACAGCCAGCTGGCCCGTGAAGTCACCGATCTCGTCAGGGACACCGAAACTGATCTCCTGTTCCATCATTCGCGCCGCGTCTTTTTGTTTGGCGCCCTGACTGGAAAAAAACAGCAGCGCGTGTTTGATCCAGAGCTCCTCTACATGGCCGCCATGTTCCATGACATGGGGCTCATGCCCGCCTATAGCAGCCCCGACAAGCGTTTCGAGGTAGATGGCGCCAACACGGCAGCGGATTTCCTGCGTCGTCACGGCATCGCCGAAAACACCATTGACCTCGTCTGGACAAGCATCGCGCTACATACGACACCAGGCATTCCTGAGTTCATGAAGCCCGAAGTGGCGTTACTCACAGCGGGCGTCGAAATGGACGTGATGGGCCTGGGCTTCCCAAATGTCGATGACGGCGATCGTGCGTCGATTGTCGACGCGCATCCGCGCGGCACGCAGTTCAAGCAGGACATCATCGAGGCCTTCTACCAGGGCATCCGGCACAAGCCGGACACGACCTTTGGCAACGTCAAGGCCGACGTGATGGCGTTCAAGGATCCGCATTTCCATCGCGGCAACTTCTGCAACGTCATCCTGGGCTCGGCATGGCCAAATTGAGCCTTGAAGTCAGGCGTGGCGGGGCGAGCTACGGGGTGCTCGAGAACCGGCTCCGAATCACGGCCACTTGAAAGACCGCGAAGCCTTCCCTTCCCTATCGCCGGACTCCGCCATGCTCAACGAATCGCAGGGCAATCTTCCACAGCTGGAGGATCGCCTCGACGAGGCCTTCTCGCAACAGCCCGTGCACCATCCGGCAACGGGGCACTCCGCACACTGAGCATCCGGCAGCAGGCTCCACTGGCGTAAGCGCGATTCGCCATGGCTTGGCGGCGGAGCTAGGGCAAGCGCTGGCCTTAGGGTCAGCGACGTCATCGCCATGCTTATGACGGATATTTGGTGATAATCGACATCATGAATACGTCTTAATTTACTGTAAGGAATACATATTTATTGAAGGAACGACGTAAAGAAGCAACACCAGGCCTTGCTGCCCCTCCTCTGCTCGTCATTCCAGCGAACGCTGGAATCCAGCGCCTTCACAGCACACAGCAGCAGCGCTGGATTTCTGCGTTCGCCAGGAGGCCGTCTGAAACCCGGTCAGGCGCGCGGCCCGAGGCTCTTGCGGGCAGACGCGCATCGGCATTCAAGCGCATGGCTGCGATGAAGGAGCCCTGCTTCAGCAAGCTTTGCCGGCGCCCCGAACCGGCGCCCGCCATGGCTGCCAATCCATAGCCTCAGACTATGGCTCGCATCAAAACAATCGATTTCCTTCGCTGGAAACGCTGACCTAGACTCATCGCGATAGCGCTTCCCCACGAAGTTGCCGCAGCGCTCGCCACACGTCTCTTCCTGCCACTGCAAAGGACGCCAAGAGCACGTCGAAAACATTTGACCACCGGTCGCCTGCACGCGAGTTGCCGACCGCCAGAGCTCACTGACGCAATGCATGCGCGCGTTGTGTTGTGCTGAACCGGCAACCCATTGAAACGCTGGCGTCAGCAAGATCGCCTTGACCATAGCGACACCTATTTTTATCGGTACTCGGACTCCTAACCAGGCCGAGTGGTTGTAGTCAAACGACCAGAGGTAGGGATTACATGTCAACCGAAACGAAGTGCCCGTTCAATCACGCCGCTGGCAGCGGTACGTCGAACAGTGACTGGTGGCCGAACCAGCTGAACTTGAAGATCCTGCACCAGCACTCGTCCTCGTCCGACCCGATGGACCATGGCTTCAACTACGCCGAAGCGTTCAAGAGCCTCGACTACGCGGCGGTGAAAAAGGATCTCCTGGCGCTGATGACCGACTCGCAAGACTGGTGGCCGGCGGACTTCGGCCACTACGGACCGTTTTTCATCCGCATGGCCTGGCACAGCGCCGGCACTTACCGCATCGGCGACGGTCGCGGCGGCGCGGGAGCCGGCCAGCAGCGCTTTGCACCGCTCAACAGCTGGCCCGACAACGTCAGCCTCGACAAGGCACGCCGACTGATTTGGCCGATCAAACAGAAATATGGCCGAAAGATTTCCTGGGCCGACCTGATCATCCTGACGGGCAATGTCGCGCTGGAATCGATGGGCTTCAAGACGTTTGGTTTCGGCGGCGGACGCGAGGATGTCTGGGAACCGGAAGAGGACGTCTACTGGGGCAACGAGAAGACCTGGCTGGGCGGCGACATCCGCTATGGCAAGGGTCCTGCCGGCGACAACGAAGGCGTGCTCGTGGCCGAGAAAGAACTGCATGGCAGCGAAACCAGTCGCACCGACCACGGGCGCCATCTGGAGAATCCGCTCGCCGCCGTGCAGATGGGCCTGATCTACGTCAACCCGGAAGGCCCCGACGGCAACCCGGACCCGGTCGCCGCGGCGCACGATATCCGCGAGACTTTTGCGCGCATGGCGATGGATGACGAAGAAACCGTGGCACTCATCGCGGGCGGCCACACCTTCGGCAAGACCCATGGCGCCGGCCCGGCGACCCACGTGGGACGAGAGCCTGAAGGCGCGGGCATCGAAGAGCAAGGCCTCGGCTGGAAGAGCAGTTATCGCACGGGCAAAGGCGGTGACGCGATCTCCAGCGGCCTGGAAGTGACCTGGACCACCACACCGACGAAGTGGGACAACAACTTCTTCGAAATCCTGTTCGGCTACGAATGGGAGCTGACGAAGAGCCCGGCCGGCGCCAATCAGTGGACACCGAAGAATGGCGCCGGTGCCGGCACCATTCCGGATGCCCACGACCCAGCGAAGCGTCACGCGCCTACCATGCTGACCACCGATCTTTCCCTGAGGCTCGACCCGGCCTACGAGAAGATTTCCAGGCGTTTCTACGAGCATCCGGACCAGCTTGCCGACGCGTTTGCGCGGGCGTGGTTCAAGCTGACTCACCGCGACATGGGCCCCATCGCGCGCTACCTCGGTCCGGAGGTCCCCAAAGAACAGCTCATCTGGCAAGACCCCGTTCCTGCGGCCAAGCATCCATTGATCGACGACAAGGACATCGCCTCTCTCAAGGGCAAGATCCTCGCGTCGGGCCTGTCCGTCGCGCAACTGGTGTCGGCCGCCTGGGCCTCAGCGTCGACCTTCCGTGGCTCCGACAAGCGCGGTGGTGCCAACGGTGCGCGCATTCGTCTTGCCCCGCAGAAGGATTGGGCGAGCAATCAGCAGGGGGATCAGGCGAAAGTCCTGAAAACCCTTGAGCACATCCAGGGCGAGTTCAACGGCGCGTCGTCTGGCGGCAAGAAGGTATCGCTGGCCGACCTGATCGTCCTGGCGGGTAGCGCAGGCGTCGAGCAGGCCGCAAAGAATGCCGGGCACGCTGTGACGGTTCCCTTCAGCCCGGGACGCACGGACGCCTCGCAAGAGCAAACCGACGTGGAGTCCTTCGGCGTGCTCGAACCGATCGCCGATGGCTTCCGCAACTATGAGAAGAAGAAATACAGCGTATCGGCCGAAGCCTTGCTGGTGGACAAGGCGCAACTGCTGACCCTGTCCGCACCCGAGATGACGGTGCTCGTCGGCGGCATGCGCGTCTTGAATACCAATGTCGGCCACACCCAACACGGCGTCTTTACCCAACGACCGGAAGCGCTGACCAACGACTTCTTCGTCAACCTGCTCGACATGGGCACGGAGTGGAAGCCGACATCGAACGACAAGGACGTGTTCGAAGGGCTTGACCGCGCCACCGGTAAGGCCAAGTGGACTGGCACGCGAGTCGACCTCATCTTCGGCTCCAACTCCCAGCTTCGGGCCCTGGCGGAGGTCTACGGAAGCGCGGATGCGCAGGAGAAGTTCGTCAAGGACTTCGTGGCCGCCTGGACCAAGGTGATGAACCTTGATCGTTTCGACCTTGCGTGATCTCGGCACCCAGGTCATAGAAAGCTAGTGGCGAGCAACCTCGACCTGGTATCGGGCCACCCGAGCCAGGTCGAGGCCACATGATGCCGAACTGACTTCACCATCGGTGACAGCCCGCTTCCGGGTTCCGCGCTGGCGTCCTAGGGCCATTGCCGCCAGACCCGCCTTGGCTCCCGGGGCGCCCATTTGGCAGGCTCTCCCACGAAGTGTTACGCGCGCCCAATCTCTGGGACATCCTGTGTCACCACGAACGGCTGGCCCAGGCTAGCCATAGCCCCAGTCAATCGCCTTCATGGCAACAATCAATTGGCTCAATCGTGTCAAGGCCGCTAACCTTGCGTTTCCATCAACCACTGCGGAAGAAATCACGATGTCGCTGATCAATACCGAAATCAAGCCGTTCAAGGCCCACGCCTTCAAGGACGGCAAGTTCGTCGACGTCACCGACGCCACGCTGAAGGGCAAGTGGTCGGTGGTGGTCTTCTACCCGGCCGACTTCACCTTCGTCTGCCCGACCGAGCTGGAAGACCTGGCCGACAACTACGCCGAGTTCCAGAAGCTGGGCGTCGAGGTCTACTCGGTCTCGACCGACACCCACTTCTCGCACAAGGCCTGGCACGACACCTCCGACGCGATCGGCAAGGTCCAGTACCCGCTGGTCGGCGACCCGACCGACGCGATCACCCGCAACTTCGACGTCCTGATCGAGGAAGAGGGCCTGGCCGCTGCGCGGCACCTTCGTGATCGACCCCGAAGGCGTGATCAAGATCGTGCGAGGTGCACGACAACGGCATCGGCCGCGACGCGACGGAGCTGCTGCGCAAGGTCAAGGCCGCCCAGTACGTCGCCGCGCACCCGGGCGAAGTCTGCCCGGCCAAGTGGAAAGAAGGCGACGACGACCCTGACGCCGTCGCTGCGACCTCGTCGGCAAGATCTGAGCCACTCGATCTAGCAGGGCCGTTGGCGGCTCGCTGCATCGAGCGCCGGCCTGGCGCATCGCCAGGCCGACTTCGATCCATGCGTTCCCGAGTCCGGCACAGCCGTGATGCGCGCACCTCGAAGGAGCCGTCACCATGCTCGACGCCAACCTGAAGGCCCAGCTGCAGGCCTACCTCGAAAATCATCCGAGCCGATCGAGCTGGTCGCCTCGCTCGACGACAGCGCCAAGTCGCAGGAGCTGCTGAGCTTGCTGCAGGACATCGTCGTCGCTCGTCCGACAAGATCACGCTGAGCCCGCGACGGCAACGACGCGCGCAAGCCGTCGTTCGCGATCAATCGCGTCGGGCGACGGACGTCGGCGTGCGCTTCGCCGGCCTCCCGCTGGGCCACGAGTTCACCTCGCTGGTGCTCGCGCTGCTGCAGGTCGGCGGCCACCCGCCCAAGGTCGACGCAGGAGCTGATCGAGCAGATCGCGGCAATCTCGATGGCGACTTCGCTTCGAGACCTATCTTCTCGCTGACCTGCCAGAACTGCCCGGACGTGGTGCAGGCGCTGAACCTGATGAGCGTGCTCAACCCGCACATCACGCACGTGGCGATCGACGGCGCGCTGTTCCAGGACGAGGTCGACGAGCGCCAGGTGATGGCGGTGCCGACGGTGTTCCTCAACGGCGAGCCGTTCGGCCAGGGCCGCATGAGCCTCGAGGAGATCGCTCGCCAAGCTCGACACCGGCGCCGCCGGCCGCGCGCGGCCGCGAGATCGCCGCCAAGGACGCCGTTCGACGTGCTGATCGTCGGCGGCGGCCCCGCCGGCGCGGCGGCGGCGATCTACGCCGCGCGCAAGGGCATCCGCACCGGCGTCGTCGCCGAGCGCTTCGGCGGCCAGGTGCTCGACACCATGGGCATCGAGAACTTCATCTCGGTGCCGTAGACCGAAGGCCCCAAGTTCGCCGCGGCGCTCGAGCAGCACGTCAAGCGACTACGACGTCGACATCATGAACCTGCAGCGCGCCGACGAGCTGATCCCGGCCGACGAGCCGGGCGGCCTGCATCGAGGTCGAGCTCGAGAACGGCGCCACGCTGAAGTCGCACGACCGTGATCCTGTCGACCGGCGCGCGCTGGCGCGAGATGAACGTGCCCGGCGAGCAGGAGTACCGCAACAAGGGCGTGACCTACTGCCCGCACTGCGACGGCCCGCTGTTCAAGGGCAAGCGCGTGGCGGTGATCGGCGGCGGCAACTCCGGCGTCGAGGCGGCGATCGACCTGGCCGGCATCGTCGGCCACGTGACGCTGCTCGAGTTCGACAGCGAGCTGCGCGCCGACGAGGTGCTGCAGCGCAAGCTGCGCAGCCTGCCGAACGTCGACGTCATCGTCAGCGCGCAGACCACCGAGGTCACTCGGCGACGGCCAGAAGGTCACCGGCCTCGACCTACACCGACCGCACCGACGGCGACAGCCGCACAGGTCGAGCTCGAAGGCGTCTTCGTGCAGATCGGCCTGGTGCCGAACACCGAGTGGCTCAAGGGCACGCATCGAGCTGTCGCCGCGCGGCGAGATCGTGGTCGACGACACGCGGCCAGACCTCGGTGCCGGGCGTGTTCGCCGCCGGCGACGTGCACGACGGTGCCGTTCAAGCAGATCGTCATCGCCATGGGCGACGGCGCGAAGGCGGCGCTCAGCGCCTTCGACCACCTGATCCGCTTGCCGGTCGCGGAAGAAGCGCTGGTGGCATAAGAGCCCGTTCAAAACACCGCGGCAGCCAAGTGTTTGCACCCTCGCCGTCCCGCTCGTCATGCCAGCGAAGGCTGGGATGACGGTGCAGGAAACCTGCCGTTCCGGGCCTGTTCCACCCTCGCCTCAGAATCTTTGCATGGGCTCTCAGGACCATCGGCACGAGATGCGCCGATCTGCCGCGTCAGCACTTCCCGACCACGATTGGCCGGTGCAACGCCCCTATCAATCGCGTGCCATACCCCACAGGCGAGTGTCTAGGATTGCGCCTCACGGCGAGCATCTCTCGCGACAATCCAGCGCATTTCCAGTGTGCGCATGATGGCGATTTCGATGACCAGCGCCGAAATCGCGAATGATCCAACCAGCACGGATGACATAGGTGTCCTCCTCATTGAGAGAGCGTCACGGTCGGCGCCGATGAGCGTGAGCCATCGCTCCGACGGTGATGACTACAGCACGGCCATGTTTCGACTGTGTTGCGCCTCAATCTCACCCGCGGTGGTACGCGACGGCCTGCTCAGGTCTTGGCTCGCCGCACCCCACCGTTGAGCCTTCAACAAACGTTTACGCCCGCTGGCGCAACCTGACTCTGCAATAGGCGGGAGACTGTCATGAGTCGCATTGCCGTAGTCACGGGCGGGACACGCGGATTGGGCCGTGCCGTTGCCGTTGCGCTGAAAATGGATGGTTTCCAGGTCGTCGCACTATATTGCGGCCATCACGAGGCAGCCGAGGTGTTTCGCGAGGAAACATCCATCCCCGTCTACCACTGGGACGTGTCCAGTTTTCAGGAGTGCGCCGAAGGCGTGAAGCGCGTGGAGGCTGAGGTCGGGCCGATCGACGTACTCATCAACAACGCCGGGATCACCCGCGATGCCATGCTCCACCGGATGAGCGAGCAGCAATGGATGGAGGTCATGAGCACCAATCTCGGCTCGATGTTCAATATGTGCCGGAACGTGATCGAGGGCATGCGCGAGCGTGGTTATGGCCGCATCGTGAATATCAGCTCGATCAACGGACAAAAAGGACAGCTGGGCCAGGTTAATTACTCGGCCTCGAAGGCGGGTGTACTGGGGTTCACCCGCGCGCTCGCCCTGGAAAGCGCCTGCAAGGGCATCACGGTCAATGCCGTGGCACCCGGCTATTGCGAAACCGAAATGATTGCGTCCGTTCAGCCGGAGCTATTGAAGGCGATTGTGGCGGCCATTCCCTGCGGCCGCCTTGGTCGAGCGCAGGATGTGGCGCAACTGGTTTCCCTGCTCGTCAGCGAAGGAGCCAGCTTCATCACCGGCGCCACCATCAGCGTCAATGGCGGGCAATGGATGGGCTGACGTCCGGCGCGATATCGCACGACCTGATCGGCGTGCGATACGGACCGTCACATCGGCGGAACTGTGCTTCGATTCGGCGTATGGTTGGGTGAGTCAATGGACGACTTTCAGTGGCTAAGTCCAGGGAAGTGCCTGGTCAGCCAGGATCAAATATCGGCCTGTTACCTGCGACGAGGGCCGCGCTATGCAACAGATTTCCGCCCATCTTTCGGCCGCACCGAACCCAGCGTCCTGGAAAGGACGACTGCGTGACGGCCGCCTGATCCATATTCGCCCCATCGATCCGGCGGATGTCTCGCTGGAACGTGATTTCCTGTCGCGCCTGACCCCTGAAGGCCTGTCGTATCGCTTTCTGGGGCTTATCAAGGACGACAGCGAGGAAGCAGCCAGGGCCCTGACGCATTGTGATCCACGCGAATTGGCGCTGGCCGCCATCGCGGATGAGGACGGCAGCGAGGTGGAGGTTGGCGTGGCCTGTTACCGCGCTAGCGACGATGGCACGCGTTGCGACTGCGCCGTGACGGTGGATCCGGCGTGGCAGAAATGCGGTGTCGGCGGCATCCTCATGCAGCACCTCATCGGGATGGCACGGTTGCGTGGTATCCGGCGGATGTACGCGGTCGACGCCGTTCGTAGTGCCGGCACGCACGCACTGGCGCGGCATCTTGGCTTTCACAGCCGCCCTGACCCGGAAGATCCCGCTTCCGTCACCTTCGAGCTTGAGCTGAACGACTAACGGTACGCACCAACGCCTGCCCTGTACTTCCGTTGAGGCGTCTCGACTTGTGTATGCCGCGCAGGCAGCACGCGGCTCCAGCGGCCTCGTAAGCCGCGAGCATCGAAAACATGCTCACCGAAGTCATGGGGAGGACCTATGTCGAACGCATGGATTCTGGTGTCTGATGCGGCGAAGGCGCGGCTATTCGAGATGGCCAGGCCCTCCTATGCCCTGGTCGAGATTGCCTGCTTCACCAATCTCGACGGACGGGGCGCAAACCGTAACGGCCTCGGTCGTAGGCTGCCGCGCGCCAAGGACAGCCTCGGGCCGGCCCGGCGTGCCATCGCGCCGCACAAGACATGGCGCGAGAAGCATGCCCTGCAGTTTGCGAAATCATTGAGGAAGGCATTGATCAATGGCCAGGCACATCACCAGTTTGAGCGCCTCTTCCTGGTCGCCCCGCCCCGGTTCCTCGGCGTGCTTCATGAGAGCCTCGATGACCATCTCGCGGCACACGTGGCCGGCGAGATAGGGAACGATCTCATTGCACTGCGACCCGGCGACCTTCTCGATCGTCTGCATGTGGCCTTTCCGCATGATTTTCGAGCGCAGCCGGCGCATGCGGCGGCGTAGCAGGCGTACCTATTGCAAAATACTCGGTGCATCCAGCACATTGGCCGAGAGATGGAGCGCGCATGTGCGTGCAGGCGTCATGGCGGCGGCCCCGGCAATCCCCCAGCTGACTGGATGAAGGGCAACGCGTGGCGTGCCACGGGCACGCCGGCATGCCGTTGCGGTGGCGCCCAAGCGCCTCGGTGGGCTGGGGAGGTCCTGAGCGGCCCACCCAGACCAAAGCGCCAGGAAAGCCACGTGGGCCGATACTTCGTTATCCGGGAAAAGAAAAATCCTTTTCCAGCAACGAGTTGGCACGACCCCAGTTAGCTCCAGTTGAATCAACCATCACTATCGGTGCCGCTTGAACAAAAGCTTCGTGAACCAAAGGCAGGAGCCCATCCCGCGAAAAGGAATTTATCGGGTCCTGGTGTGCCGACCCAATCATCGGCTGGGCAATATGGTCTTGCTCACCCCGCTCATTACTGAACTTGAGCGTCTTTATAAGGGCGTCGAGATCGACATCCTTGCCGAAGGCGATATAGCGAAGGAAGTGTTCAGTACGTTCTTCAGCGTCAAGAACATTTATTGCTTGCCCAAGCGCGGATTCAAGCGCCCCGTGCGTTTCCTCGGCATGCTGCTGCGGGTGAGAAAGACGCAGTACGACCTGATCATCGACCCCATCGTGGGATCCGGTTTCAGTCGCGCACTGGTGAAATTCACCAAGGGCCGATTCAAGCTGGGCTACAGCGATACGCCGGAAAAGTCGGGGCTCACGCATAGCGTGCCTTTTGCGGCCGCCCCGGAGCACATGGCGAAGCGTGCGATCGATCTGCTGCATTGGGATCCGTCCCACGCCAGTGAGCTATCCATCGACTATCCAACCCTCGATATGCGACTGACCGATGCGGAGCGTGCGCAGGGGCGCAAAGTCATTCGTGACATGCTTGATGTCCCGCACCAGGCCATGACCCCACTGGTCGTCGGCGTATTTGCCAATGCCACCGGTGCAAAGCGATACAGCAAGGAGTGGTGGAAGGAGTTCATGAGCACCTTCAAGGACCTGAGCCCGTCGTCGAACATCGTCGAAATCGTTCCCATGCATGGGCGTTCGATGCTCGATTCGGAGTGGCCCGGCTACTTCACCACCGATATCCGCCGCATGAGTGCCGTGATGGCGGGCGTCGATCTGATGATCAGCGCCGACTGCGGCGTCATGCATCTTGCGGTCGCGTCTCGCGTCCCAACCGTGGGCATGTTCAGCGTCACCGATGCCTCTGTTTATGAGCCATACGGTCTCGGCAGCCGCGCCCTGGTCACCAAGGGCCTGACGGCGCGTGAAACCGCCAGCAAGGTGGTCGAATCGTTCTCGGACCTGCTCACGAAGGGGCCATCCGTGCAGGCGCCGCGCGAATCGATGCCATCGGCCAGGCCGATCGAAGCCATCGTCAGCCCGGCTGGACCATAGGCGTGGGCTGATTTCCCGAGACACGAGGACGCGTATCTGGCACCCTGCGCGTCCTTACTGCACACACGATGACTTCCGATGGCGGCTGAACAAGCGTTGCCGATTCCGCCTGTGCCGGCGGAAAAACCATTGCTGCGCGAACGGACCCAACGCTGGCTGCTGATGCTTGGCGCGCTCCTGCTGCTCGCTGCGGGCATGGGTTTGCGCGGCCCGACGCCTTCGGACGAGCCCCGCTTCGCCCTGGTTGCGCATCAAATGGTGGCATCCGGCAACTGGCTGATCCCCCATCGGGGAGCCGACTGGTACTCCGACAAACCGCCAACCTTCATGGCGATGCAGGCGCTGTCCTACACCCTGACCGGTCAATGGTGGGTGGCCTTCCTGCTGCCCTCCCTGCTCTGCTCCCTTGGCACGCTCTGGCTGATCTACGACCTGGGCCGGCGGCTTTGGGGACATCGTGCCGGCCTGTGGGCCGGGCTGGGCCTGCTTTGCACGGTGCAGTTCCTGTTCCAGGCCAAACGCGGCCAGATCGACCCCACGGTGACCTTCTTCGTGACGCTGGCCAACTATGGGTTGCTGCGTCATTTCCTGCTCGGACCCGACTGGCGGGCGTTCTGGCTTGGCTGCTTTGCGGCAGGACTTGGCGTCATCACCAAGGGTGTGGGCGTGCTGGCCTTCCTGATGTTCCTGCCCTGGCTGTTCGCGCGCCAGCAAGACTGGAAGCAGCTGCCGTCGATCAAGGGGCACGCGCTCCACTGGCTGGGTGGCGCCGTCGCGTTCATGGCAGCCATCGCACTTTGGCTGGTGCCGCTGCTGCTCTACGTGCACACGCACGACAGCGTGACCGCACGGGACTACGTCCACGACATCTTCTTCAACCAGACGGTGAATCGTTATGTTCACCCGTGGAACAGTTTTCAGCCGCCGTGGTTCTACCTCGAAGTGATCGTTACCTCGTGGCTGCCACTGACGCTCGCGCTGCCGGGGCTACTGCCGGCGTGGCGCCAACAGGTACGGGAGCGTGACGCGCGCTTCCTGTTGCCGATGGTGTGGGTGGTCCTGCTGATCCTGTTCTTCAGCCTGACCCGGGCGAAGCGCGACGTGTACATCATGCCCGCGCTGCCGCTGCTTGCGCTCTGCGCCGGCCCCTTCCTCGACACGATCCTGCAGCGGCGCTGGGCGCAGTGGACCGCCATCGGTTTCCTGCTCCTGCTCGCGCTGCCGGCACTGGGTCTAGGTGCACACTCGCTGCTGTTCCATTCGGCGTTCGCCACCCGCTTTGCGGCTGCGCGGCAGCTCGGCGACCAGGCCGCGTCGATCTGGTGGATGTTTGTGGTGGCGGGCGCGTGGCTCATGCTGTGCGTGCTCGTTTTCCGCGTGCGCCGCGCGGGCGTGGCCTTGCTCGCCGGACTCGCCGGCTTCTGGCTGCTCTGGAGCCTGTGGGGCGCACCGCTGCTGGCGAAGGCGAGCTCGCCGGCCGGCCTGGTGCAACGCGTTGAGCAAACCATCGGCCCGGACGCGGAGCTGGCACTCGTTGCCTGGAAGGAAGAGTTGCCCTTGGCGTTCGAGCGCAAGGTGACCGATTTTGGCTTCGTCACGCCGTGGCATCGCCAGTTGTCGGACGCCATCCTGTGGCAGGAAAAAGACCCGGCCCATCGCTGGGTGTTGATCCTCTCGGACGTGATGGCACCTTGCGTCGATCACGACGCGTCCATCGACATGGGCGTGACGAGCGGGCGCGACTGGCGGCTCTACCGGCTTGATGCCATTGCACCGGCGTGCCGCGGCGGCAACGTGCCTGAGGGCAAGGTCGAGGACTGGGGCGGTATCGACAGCCGACGCTGATGCAACGTCCACGCCGCATGACGAGGTAGCCGCGCGGTATCGATAATTCCCTACCGAAGGTTGCCCGCCAGCAACGACAACTCAACATCGAAACCGAGTTATCCACGTGACACCATCAAACAACCCAGGCCAGCCCATGACCGCCACGCCGCGCTCGCCACTCGCATGGGGCGTCCAGTGGTCTTGGCTGCTGTTTTGGGTGCCCGCGGCGCTGATTGCCATCTTCCAGCATGGCCCGATGCCGATGTATTCCACGCGGACCTTGTCGGTGGCGTGGGAGATGTGGATTCATCACAGCTTCCTGGTTCCCTACCTCAATGGCGTGCCGTACAGCGACAAGCCGCCGTTGCTGCTGTGGCTGATCCATCTGGGCTGGGCGATCGGTGGCGTTGGCGATGTCTGGCCGCGCCTGCTCGAAGTGACGCTGGGTGGCCTGCAGCTGATCCTGGTCTCCACGCTCGCGCGCCGGTTGTTTCCTGGGCGACCGCAGGTCGCACATGTCACCCCATGGATCCTGCTCGCGTTCTCCTATGGCTTCCTGTTCGGCCTGCAGGTGATGTACGAGGTGCTGTTGGCGAACTGCGTGCTTGCCGCGCTGTTGTGCCTGGTGCCAACGCCACAGCGCGAGGCGCCGCGCTTTGCCTGGTTTGCCCTGGCGGTCGGCCTGGGCTTGCTGGCCAAGGGGCCGGTGATGTTGCTGCATGTGGCCTTCCCCTGGCTGCTTGGTCCGCTGTGGAGCCAGTGGGCGCAGCGTGAGCGCCGCCGCTGGTATCTGCACGGCGGCGCGGCCATTCTTGCGGGCCTCTCGCTGCTGCTGACGTGGGCATTGCTGGCCGCATGGGCCGGTGGCGAAACGTATCGACAGAAGTTGCTGGTGCACCAGACTGCTGGTCGCGTGGTGGATGCCTTCGCCCATGCCGAGCCGTTCTGGTGGTATGTGCCGGTGATTCCGATGCTGGTGTTTCCCGTCGTGCTGTGGCCGCGCGTGTGGGTGGCGCTGGCAAGCTTGCGCCGTCCGTTTGAGTCGGGGCTGCGCTTCCTGTTTGCATGGATTGGCCCTGTATTGCTGGGCTTTTCGCTGGTCAGCGGCAAGCAGCCCTATTATCTGCTGCCCGAATATGCCGGCTTCGCCATGTTGATGGCCGTCGCCCTGCTGTACCTGCAGGAGCGGCACGGCAGCGGCAGTCGATGGCTCGGCCCTTGGCCGATGGCCGTGGTGAGTGCCGTCCTGGGCGTTGCCCTGATTTCGTTGGGCACGCTCGTCAGGCATGGCGTTACGAAGGAGCCGCAGTTTGTAGGTCTGCTGCCCTATAGCATGCCTTTTGGCGTCCTGTATTTGCTGATCGCACTGGGGCTGGTGATCATCCGCAAGGGCGAGCTGTATCGGGTCGCGTGCGCCGGCCTCATCGCCACCGTCGCTGCCAATGGCCTCTTCAGCCTGACGCTGTGGCCAGCCTACGATTTCACACCCGTGGCTGCGCTGCTGGCGAAAGCCGAGGCCCATGGTCAGCCAGTCGCCAGTGTCGAGACGAATGACGGGCAGTACGCGTTTCTCGGCCGCCTGACTCGCCCCGTGGAGCAGGTGCACGGCATCGACATCACCCGGGCATGGGCTACCGCACACCCCGATGGCCTGATCGTGACCTACCCGAAACGCTTGTCTGACGCTGACCGGGCGCATGCCGTCTACACCCAACCATTCCGCGGCATTTGGCTGGCCGTGTGGCCCGCACCGGCCTATGCGGAAGCGCTGGAAAAACAGCAGGTCTCGAACTAACCCACGTTCGACCTGACTCAAAGGGTTCTTGCGCCCGCCACGCCACGCCGCGCACGCCGACGCGGAGCGCGCGCGATCCCATGCGCGGACGCGCAAAGCCTTGGATCGCCCGTATCCGCCCCCATCCCGATAGGCTCTACCAGCCACAAGGTTTCCCCATGGAATATCGGCAATTGGGCGCATCGGGCTTCAAGGTCCCGGCGCTGAGCTTCGGCACGGGCACATTCGGCGGCAAGGGTGAATTCTTCGGCGCCTGGGGCAAGACGGATGTCGCGGAAGCGCGGCGACTGGTCGACATCTGCCTCGATGCAGGCCTGAACATGTTCGATAGCGCAGACATCTATTCCGATGGTGCCGCCGAGTCCATTCTCGGTGAGGCGATCAGGGGGCGACGCGATCGCGTGCTGATTTCTACCAAGGCTAGCTTCCGCTCGGGCGAAGGCGCGAACGATGTCGGTTCCTCGCGCTTTCACCTGCTCAAGTCTTGCGACGCCGCCTTGAAGCGCTTGGGCACGGACTATATCGACCTGTTCCAGTTGCATGGTTTCGACGCCATGACGCCGGTCGAAGAAACGCTTTCCACGCTGGATGACCTGGTGCGCGCTGGCAAGATTCGCTATGTGGGCGTGTCCAATTTCTCCGGCTGGCATTTGATGAAATCGCTCGCCGTGGCCGACCGTTACGGCTACTCGCGCTATATCGCCAACCAGGCCTACTACTCGCTGATCGGTCGCGACTATGAGTCGGAGCTGATGCCTTTGGGCCTGGATCAAGGCGTGGGCGCCGTCGTCTGGAGCCCGCTGGGCTGGGGCCGTCTCACCGGCAAGCTGCGCCGTGGCGCTGCCCTGCCCGCGCAGAGTCGACTGCACGCGACAGGCGACAAGGGGCCGCAGATGGACGACGAATATCTGTATCGCGTGATCGATGCGCTCGACGCGATCGCGGCCGAGACCGGCAAGAGCGTGCCGCAGATCGCCCTGAACTGGCTATTGCAGCGTCCGACCGTGTCCACTGTGGTGATCGGCGCGCGCAACGAAGAGCAACTGCGCCAGAACCTGGGCGCCGTCGGCTGGAACCTCACGGCGGAGCAGATGGCCACGCTGGATGCGGCCAGTGCGTTCACGCCGATCTATCCGTACTGGCATCAAAGCGGCTTCCCCGAGCTCAATCCATCGCCGGTCTAAGAGCCCCGTTCAAGATCTCCGCGGCGGCCACAAGCCCCCCTCCCAGCCTCCCCCTGCAAACAGGGGGAGGAGCCAAAGACATGCCCGCATCTACTCCCTTCCCTGCAAGCACGGGGATGAGCCAAAAGAATGCCCGCATCTACTCCCTCCCCTGCTCGCCCCGAAAAGGGACTCCCTTCGGTCGCAGGGGAGGGTTGGGGAGGGGTGCTTGTGACTTCACACAGACTTTGAACAGGCTCCAAGAGCCGGCGCTGACGGCGGCCGCGCTCGTCTGCCGGTCACACCGCGCTCAGCGCGGTGTCGACCATACTTTGCGCTTCCTGCAGCAGCAGCTGCAGGTGCGCTTCATCCTTGAAGCTTTCCGCGTAGATCTTGTAGATATCCTCGGTGCCCGAGGGACGTGCGGCGAACCAGCCACTTTCGGAGACCACCTTGATGCCGCCGATGGATGCCCCGTTAGCAGGCGCGCGATCGAGCACGCTCACGATCTTTTCGCCTGCCAGTTCGGTGCTCTTCACCTGCTCCGGTGAAAGCTTGGAAAGCCGTGCCTTCTGCTGCGCATTGGCCGGCGCATCGACGCGCTCGGATAGGGGACTGCCCAGCTCCGCCGTCAACTGACGATAGCGCTCGCCCGGGTCACGGCCGGTGCGCCCAGTGATTTCCGCGGACATCAACGCAGCAGCAATGCCATCCTTGTCGGTGCTCCACACGCCACCATCCCTGCGCAGGAACGAAGCGCCCGCACTTTCCTCGCCGCCAAAGCCGAGCGAGCCATCGAACAGGCCATCGACAAACCATTTAAAACCGACCGGCACCTCGTGAAGCCTGCGGCCGAGGCGCTTGGCCACGCGATCGATCAGCGCCGAACTCACCAGCGTCTTGCCCACGGCTGCGTCGGCATGCCACTGCGGCCGGTGCTGGTAGAGGTAATCCACCATGACGGCGAGATAGTGATTAGGCAACAGCAGGCCGCTGCTGCGCGTCACGATGCCATGGCGATCGTGATCCGTATCGCAGGCGAAGGCGACGTCGTAACGATCCCTAAGGTCGATCAATCGCTGCATCGCGTAGGACGAGGAAGGATCCATGCGGATCTTGCCGTCCCAATCCACGGTCATGAAGCGGAAGGTGAGATCCACTTCGTCACTGACGACGGTGAGATCGATCTTGTAGCGTTCTGCAATCGGCGCCCAGTAATGCACGCCTGCGC
Source organism: uncultured Gammaproteobacteria bacterium (assembly GCA_963765335.1). Taxonomy (GTDB): domain Bacteria; phylum Pseudomonadota; class Gammaproteobacteria; order Xanthomonadales; family Rhodanobacteraceae; genus Dyella. Next base: position 57,961 of record CAVXWA010000017.1, read on the forward strand.
CGCCAAGCGGGTCCACGCCGAGGTGCACGCCGCTGCCGCGCACCACATCAAAGTCGATGACGTTGCCCAAGTCACGCACATAGTCATCGAGGAAGTCGTGCTCATGCGTGGTCGATGCACGCAGCGCCTGCGCGAACGGCATGCGACGCACGCCCCGGAGCTCCGTTCTCCAGCAGCTCGTTCGCACGCTTCTGGATCCAGCCCGTGACATCGGTGTCGGCCGGACCGCCATTGGGCGGGTTGTACTTGAAGCCGCCACTGTCGGGCGGGTTGTGCGAGGGCGTAACGACGATGCCATCGGCAAGACCCGTACGGCGGTCGCGATTGGCGGTCAGGATCGCCTGCGAGATGGCCGGCGTCGGCGTGTACTCGCCGCCCTTGGCGATCATCGTCTGCACACCGTTGGCCGCCAACACTTCCAGCGCGCTTTCAAAAGCCGGCTGGGACAGCGCGTGGCTGTCGATGCCGATATAGAGCGGTCCGTCGATGCCCTGGCTCTGGCGGTATTCGCAGATCGCCTGGGTGATCGCCAGCACATGCCATTCGTTGAAGCTGCGCTCGAACGAACTGCCGCGATGCCCCGACGTACCAAACGCCACGCGCTGGGTCGCTACGCTGGGATCGGGGCGCAGATCGACGTAGGCATCGCGTAGGCGGGATACATCGACGAGCAGCGATGCCGGCGCCGGCTTACCGGCTAGCGGACTGATCTTGGCGCTCATGCGCAAGCCTCGCGGCGGGTCGACGGGTGGATTTCAGCGGTGGCAAAGGACATCGTCATGCGACTACGCACTCTATTCGCGGCAGAGAAGAGTGCTATTGACCCGCGCTTCGCCGACCAGTGTCAATACCGACACTCATCCCCTCGCCCCTGGAGGCGCGTGCTAGCGCTCGACCGTCAGGCTATCAACGCAGCTGGCTGTCCTTGCTGCCGCGGCGGTTGTAGCCACTCGAAGCCGCCTGCTCCCGGTCATGCGCCTCCTGGCAGGCGATGCACAGCCGCACGCCCGGCACGGCTTCGCGCCGCGCCTCGGGAATCTGCGCCTCGCAGTCTTCGCAGCGGCTCAAGCTCGGCCCCTTGTTGAGACGGCTACGCGCGCGCTTCACCGCGTCTTCCACGGTCGCGTCAATCTGATCTTGTACAGCGCCGTCACCGGCCCAGCCTGTTGCCATGATCGCCTCGCGAATTGCTGCGGCGGCGCGCCCTTCAAAAGGCGCAAAGCGGGATTGCGACGCCAGCCTGCTCGTTGCCGCCGCCCAACGATACGGAATAGCTAAATGAGGGCGCCACGACAGATTTCCAGCGAACCAGCCCCGTTTCTTACCCAGGCTGCACCTGTTTTGTTCAGCCGAAGCGCTTGCTCAGGAAGTACCGCGCGCTGCCCACGGGATGATCCGGAATTTCGCCGAACACGCGATAGCCGAGCCGCTCGTAGAAGCCGCGGGCCTGGAACGCAAACGTATCGAGCCAGGCGCCCACACAACCGCGATCCCGGGCGATTTCCTCGGCCTTCCGCATAAGCTCCGTTCCCACGTCCTGGCCGCGCAAGCGTTCAGGCACAGCCAGCAGCTCGACATAGAGCCAGTCGAACAGGGTTCTACCCCAGAGCCCGCCCACCGTCTGCCCCTGTTCGTCCTGGAGCAGGATGGCGACTGGGAGCATTTCCGTCGGCGCTGCGTGCTCGCGATTGTAGACGCGGAGCGGGGCCACGATCGCCTCACGGTCATCGAGGGTCGGCTGGTCGAGGCTGAGCAATCGATGCGTCATGGGGCCTTTCGGGCTGGGGCGGGAAAACAGTCTATCTGGGCCTGCTGCCTCTCGCGTACTCCTCTGGAGCCGACGACGCATCGGGTCGCGCAAAACACTCGAATGGGCATTCCCGACGAGTCGTTGACGCCACCAGGATTAGCAGACCACACGCAAGTGTGCTTGTGCCCGCGCGCCTTGCGCCGACGTTTGCGCGGTGCAGCCATCACTTTGTGAAATGGTTGCTTCGCTAGACATTGAGGAGTTCGTCGTGACATCCGCCTCAACCTTGCTCGTGCCCGACGAATGGGCTACCTGGCTTCCTGCTCGCCACTTCGCTGGTGTGCTCCCCAACAGTCTCGTTCGTCCATGACCGATCGGTGACTTCGCATCACTCAGCGGCTTGGATCGCTCTTGGCCGATGAGGCCTGCTGCGGCTGTTCGGCATTGACCTCGGCCACTTCCGCCGTACCGTCAAAACCGCCACCCAGGGCCTCGATCAGACGGATGGCAATATCCGTCTGCTGGCTTTCCAGCAGGGCGAGCCTTTGCTGTGCCTGCAGCAGTTGTTGACGACTCGTCAGTGGCGTCAGCGGTCCCTTCAGGCCGCCACGGTACGCCTTGATGGCGTCATCCCAGCTCTTCTGCGCGTCTTCCTCCGAGCGTTTCTCCAGCACGATCTGAGCTCGCACCGAGCTCAAGGCGGACACCTGGTCGGAGACGTCGTTCAAGGCGTTGACGAGAAGGCCGTTGTATCGCGCAACCAAAGCGTCGTAACCCGCGTCGGCGGCCGCAAGCTGGGCGCGCCGGCGACCGCCATCGAAGAGCGGCAGGCTCAGCGCAGGGCCAAAGGCGTAGGTTCGCGCAGGCAGCTGGAACACGTTGGTGCTGCCACCGACAGCAATGAAGCCGGCCATCGCGCTCAGGCTGATATTGGGCAGGAATTCGGTCTTGGTGGCCTTGACGTCCTTTCCGGCCGCTTCGACCTGCCAGCGTGCGGCGACGAGATCGGCGCGACGGCCGATCAGGTCCACCGGCAGCTTATCGGGCAATACCGCGGGACCACGATCGACCAGATGGGGCCGCTCGATGGCCAGGCCACGATCCGGCCCCTGCCCCAACAGGATCGACAGACTGCTGCGTGCCGCATCGATGGCGCGTTCGGCTGCCACTTTCTGCTGTTCGGCACCGGCGACCTGGGAGTCAGCCAGATGCTGTTGTTGCGGCGCCTCGAGACCACCCGTCACCAGGCGACGGGTCACGTCCAGTGCCTGGGTGGTGCGCTGCAGTTCGGCCTCGGCGACATCCCTCTGGGCGAATGCGTAACCCAGCAGAACATAGGCGCGTGCCACGTTGACGGACAGCTGGATGCGCGCAGCATACGCGTCGATTTGAGCGGCACGACTACGACCCAGGGCCGCTTCCCACGCGTCGCGCTTGCCGCCCCAAAGGTCGAGATCCCATGAGAATCCGGCGGTAATCGACTTGCTCCAGGCAAACGTGCCCAGCACGTATACCGGATAGATCGGATTCTTGCTCGAAAGAAAGGCGCCGGTGATCGAGGCATCCAACTGCGCTTGCGGCTTGCGACCCGCGTTGTAGCTATCTGCCACTGCTTGTGCCTGCCGCGCGCGCGCCTCGGCCTCGCTCAGGCTTGGGTTGGTCTTGAGTGCTTCGTCGATCAGCGACGTCAATTGTGGATCGCCGAAACCAACCCACCAATCCTGCGCCGGCCATGCGGTGGCACTGAGCTTGACCTCCGCCAGGCTTCGCTCGGATGTGAGCTTGCCCGGATCGGTCAACGTACCCGTCGTGTGCAGGCCGCGACTGGTGGCGCAGCCAGCCAGCGTGAGACAGAGCGCCAAGGCAGTGGGAAGAACAGGTGAACGCATGGGGAAGATCATCCGAGGGAAGGAAAAAAGAGGCGCACGACGATGCCGTTCATTGCCCATGTCGCGAAGCCGCGCGAGGGCACCGCCGCCAATGTATTTGCCGACGGCTTCGACATCATGGCCAGCCGTCATGCACTGCCAACGCCAAACTGTCGCCTGGCGAAAGCAAGAACTCCCGAGTGTCGTGATTATATCGCCGCCCCCTCACACGTGCATCGCCGAAACGAAATGCTGCAGGCGGCAGATCCGTTATTGTCCAATACGCGGCGAGTAAGCGCGCATCGCTGTGCTGCTACCTTGGTCCAATTGCGTGGCCGTCTGCCATTGCGCTTGGTATGCCATTGACGACGCGGGCCGCGCTGCCTACGCCGGAGCCGCCGAGCCAAGGCCAGCCGTGCAGCGCGGAGTCACTGAGGCGCGTGGAATAGAAACAACCATGGGAGATTTACGAGATGTCACGAGTGTCGCTCGCTAGCATTGAATCCACCGACGCCAATTATCTTCACCACATCGAGGCTGGCCACTTCGCACTCGATACCGATGAGCCGGTCAAGCTCGGCGGGCAAGCGGCCGCACCAGCGCCGTTCGACTATTACCTCGCCTCGCTTGCCGCGTGCACGGCTATCACGCTGCGCATGTATGCACAGCACAAGGGTTGGGAGCTGGGACGATTTCGTGCCGAGCTTGAATTGACCCGCGACGACGACGGGCGCATGCATGTGCATCGCACCCTGCGTTCTGACCAGCCACTGACAGATGAGCAGTGGAAGCGCCTGCTCGAGATCGTGGCCAACACACCGGTAACCAAGGCCATGCGCGAAGGCGCGGAAATATCCAGCGCGCGCGGTGACGCGCTTTAAGCGAGGCTTGGGCAAGCCCCTTACCCATGGCTCGGGACAACGACCTCTCACGGTTATGCCCGACGCCCTTCAAGAGCAATACATTGCCTTGTCGGCCGGGGGCTTGGCGGCGAATCATGCCGCCATCGATACGGTCATGCGCTAACTCTTGCCGGCGTCGCAAATAATCACGATCACTCGCTGCGCCAGTCTTGCGACGCTCTTCACCAAGAAATCACCGGTGACCGTGCCAGAGTTCGCTTTGGGGATCCCAAGCGAGACACGTGCCGGGTGGCATGCCACCTGGCGCAAGACACGCTACCTACAAGGACTCCTTTCAGGGAAGTCGAGTGGCAGTGCGCGCAGCAACAAGCCGTCCAAACAGCGCGTGGAGCTTGAGGTATCGCAGGCACTCTGGGCGTCGCGTCGCGGCTGCCCGGTCTGTCTGATTACCTCGTATCCGGGCGAGCCCCGGGGAAAGCAGCAATCAAGGGGAAGAAAGCTATGGGGGCAGCAACAAGGCGATACATCGGGGGCCGCCAGCTTGCCATCGCCGCTGCTTATGCGGCCGGTTACGTCTTGCTGCGTAGCGTATCCGCCTCGCATTGGAACCTCCCGGCCGGACTTCGCCTGGCATGTCTGCTGCTGGTTCCCACTCGTTACTGGCCTGCACTGATCGTCGGTGAATTCATTCCCGTCGGCTACCAGGCATGGAGTTGCCGGGACGAGTTCGGGTGGCACTGGGCAGTACTGACGGCCATCCCTCCCATCGCCCCACTGGCCATGCTGGTCGCGTGGTGCCAGCACCGTTCCCGCCTGTTTCACGGCAACCACCAGATCAACATGATCATGTTGCTTGGTGTGACGATGTTGGCCGGGCTGCTTGCCGCAGTCTGCAACGGCGCCATCTTGACCACCGTGCAGATGTCCAGCCATGCAGCCGCACCCGTGGTTACCGCACAAGTCGTATTTGGCTACTTTCTTGGCAATTACCTGGGTGCGCTTACGCTCGTGCCTGCCGTCCTTGCCCTCTATCTCTGGTTGACCGAGAGCCCGGGCGCAAGCTCCGAGGCAACGCTTTGGCAAAGCCATCTGGCAAGGGATTGCGTGATCGGCGTGCTAGTGCCCTTGCTTACGCTCATGGGCCTGGTCCTCAGCAGTCATGGCGACAGCATGCAGGTATTGCGTATCACCATGTTTCTTCCGGTGGTGTGGCTCACTTCTCGCCACGGCTGGCAAGGCGCAGCCCTGGGTGGCATGTTGGCAAGCATGGCCGTGGCGACCACATCAACCATGGTGCGCGATCCGGAGGTCATCCAGGCGCAGGCGCTGATGGCCTTCGCCATCACCACCCTGCTTATGCTCGGCTCGCGTATTGCGCATCAGACACATTCGGCGCGTTCCAGCCAGGTCGATACCTTGCGCGGCTTCCAGCTGGCGCAGCAAGGTCTTTATCTTGAGGAATTGCGACTGCGCCAGGCTGCCGACACGCTCGAACATATCGGCCAGAACATTCGCGAGAATCACAATCGCCTGCTGGATCGCCTTCGACATGTGTTGCCGGCGAACGAGGAGCGCGCCTATTCCCGCCAGGCTGCGCTCACGCAACACGAAATGCATCGATTGGCCAACGCGCTCTACCCCCGCGGCTGGCGTGAGCGCGGCGTGCCTGCCACGTTGCGCGAAGGGCCGTTTGCCCAGGCCGTCGGCATGGCAGGCGCCAGCTATCGCTGCGAACTGTCGGGGCGCGGGCTGAGCCAACTGGCGCCGGATGTTCATATGGCGCTCTATCGCCTTGCCTGCGAGGTGCTGATCTATGTGCTTTCGCGTGGCCAGTCGCAGCACGTCCATTTGCAAGTACGTGGCGGCCATACGGGTGGCCAGCGCTGGGTGGTCATGCGCCTGGTCGGTAAGCGCGGAGCGCCCGGTGACGATGCAATCGCAGCTTCACCAGAATCCTGGAAGCAGGCGATGACCCTACTGGGAGCGAGCGGGCTCGGCATCGCCAGCATTCGCGACCGCGCACAGATCTATGGCGGCCACGTGCATCTGCGTGACCTGCCCGACGGCATGAGTGTCACGCTGCTGCTGCGCGATTCGCTACGCGCCTTCCCGTTCAATCGAGGCGCCTCCGCCTAGGAGGCGCCTCGGCTATCCAGCACGACGCTCAAATCGTTACTGAACCCGCGACGTGCACTCGATCGGATCCGTGCAATCGCCGCTCGCCGCAAATACGCGCAACGTGCCATCCGCCTGGGGTGCCACGAGCACTTTGACGGCGGCGTCCTGATAAACGATTTCACCCTTCTTGCTGGCCGGCGCGGGCAGTGGCTCCTGCGGAGTTGCCAGGCCTGCCGAGTCCACTCCCACGGGCAGCCCCAGGAAATTGCCGGCCGCCGCAGCAAACGCGGCACGCACTTTGCCGTTCAAATCATTGACCTGGATATAGCGGACGCCGTCGCGCTGAAACACATAGACGTGCCAACGAGGACTGGCACTGACATCGGTGGCATTGGGCCATGACTGCCCGAGCCCCGTCGAGGGCAGGCCGCCCGTTGCCATGGCGCTGGATATGCCCGCCACCATGGCCAACAAGCCAACCAGTGCAAAGCGGGCGAACCGAATCGATGCATGGTGCATGTGCTTTCCCTTCATAGCCGACCCCTGATTCCTGGATGCCGTCAGGCATCTACCGATTGGTTTTCGGAAGGGCGCCACCTCTCATGGAGATGGCCGCCAATCCGCCGAATTCGCCTTGCCCACCGACATGCACAAGCATCCCCGGATGCATTCGCGGCAGTAAGGCTAGAGCTACCCAGCGGCGACGACACACTCACCGGGCGGTAGTGATGCGCTTGGCTGGATACGCCCTATAGCCCGTCAAACGCCGTGTAGCCGACGTGAATTCACTTGAGGTGCAAGGTTTGAGCAACGTTTCACGATGCCCATTCACGCGGAACGCGAAGCTCGCGCGTCGACCCATGCGCGACTGCACCATCCTGAACGGAAGAACGCCTTCGAACGAACTGCTTTAAACCTTGTCCCGCCAACCCGCATCCGACGCCCGGGATCGTCCTGCGCCATGGTGGCGCGCCCCTCATCACCGGTGAAGCACGATGAAACGCATGCTGTATGTGTTACTGGCTTTCGGTTACCTGTTTTCCGGCGCGGCCTCCGCGCAAGTGGCCGCCGGCTCGATGGACGTGCAATGGGATGGCGGAGCGGCGGACTGCAGTGCGAATCAACCACGCCCGTTGCAAGTTCATCGCTACAACGAACACACCTACATTTTGCGCGAAGGCCTCTGCGCGACCTACGAGGCGCCCTTCATGTACCTGCTGATCGGCGACTCCAAGGCCTTGCTGATCGACACCGGCGACGTCATCGAGGCTCAAAAGATGCCGCTGGCGAAAACCGTCATGTCGTTGCTGCCCACCATGGGCGGATCGAAGCTGCCGCTCATCGTCGTGCACACGCATGGCCACCTCGATCATCGCTCGGGCGATGCGCAATTCGCATCGCTGCCCCAGGTGACGATCGTTGGCACCGATCTCGCGCACGTCACCGGGTACTTCGGCCTCTCCCACTGGCCCAATGGCATCGGCCAGGTGGACCTCGGCAACCGTATCATCGATGTCATTCCCACGCCCGGGCACTACGCCTCGCACGTCTCTTACTACGATCGTGCGACGGGACTTGTTTTCACCGGCGACTTCTTGCTGCCGGGCCGACTCATCATTGACGATACCGACGCCGACCGGGCCAGTGCCGCGCGCATGGCGGACTTCATGCGTACTCGTCCCGTGACTTACGTACTGGGCGGACACATCGAATTGGACCGCAACGGCCAGACGCTGGAGATGGGTTCCACCTATCACCCAAACGAGCGGGCGCTTCCACTGGGCAAGGACGCGTTGATGAACCTGCCATCCGTGCTGGCGAGCTACAACGGCTTTTACGGACAGGACGGCATGTTCGTGATGTACAGCCAGAAGCGCATGCTCCAGTGCGTGGGGATCACCGCTGTTGTGCTTCTTATCTGTACCGCCTTGGGTATACGCTGGTTCGTCCGACGCCGCAGGCGCCGATACGCTTCACTTGGAACCGCGGCGTAAGTGGCGATTCCGCACTCAAGACACCGGAAGCAAAGCCATGAACGCGACACTGCCGAGTACGATGACCGAAGTCCAGATCACCGTGCCCGGTGGACCTGAGGTACTGCAGCCGTGCAGCGTGCCTACGCCGCAACCAGGGCCCGGCGAGGTGCTGATACGCGGCGAGGCGGCGGGGGTCAATCGACCTGACGTACTCCAGCGCGCCGGGCACTACCCGATACCGCCCGGAGCCAGCCCCATTCCCGGCCTGGAAGTGGCCGGCACGATTGCGGCGCTCGGCGAAGGCGTCCACGGATTCGCCATCGGCGACGCGGTTTGTGGACTCACCAATGGCGGTGGCTATGCACAGTACTGTGTGGTTCCGGCGGGTCAGGTGCTGCCGATTCCGCAAGGACTGACCTGGCAACAAGCGGCCGCCATTCCCGAGACCTTCTTCACGGTGTGGGCCAACCTGTTCGAGATGGGACACGCCAGCAACGGTGACACCGTGCTGATCCATGGCGGCACCAGTGGCATCGGCACGACAGCACTCATGCTCTGCCGCGAATTCGGCATACGCGCGTTCGCTACCGCGGGTAGCGTGGAGAAATGCAACGCCATTCGTGAACTGGGCGGCGAGCCTATCAATTATCGCGAAACGTCGTTCGCCGACTTCGTGCAGGAACAGACGAACGGGCGTGGCGTGGATGTCATCCTCGACATCATGGGCGGCAGCTATTTCGACAACAACCTGGCCGCGCTGGCTCTCGATGGGCGATTGCTGGTCATCGGCTTTCTTGGCGGGGCCGTTGCCAAGGAGGTCAACCTGGCGGCCATCGCACGCAGGCGCGCTCACATCACCGGCTCGACTATGCGGACACGCACGGCACGGGAAAAAGCCGCTATTGCCGATTCACTGCGGGCCCACGTATGGCCGGTGCTGAGCGAGGGTCGTTGCATACCGATGATTCATGCGACCTTCCCGCTCGAACGTGCCGCGGACGCGCATCGCGCGATGGAAGCCGGACACCACATCGGCAAGCTCGTGCTTGAGATCAGTCACTGAAGATAGCGACAGGCCCCTACCGAACCTTCGCGCCCCATCCCCCGGTCAGATCAAAGATGCCTCGTAGTGCGTCATGGATGGGAACGGCGCATGTCCTCGGGTCGTTTCCACCAGGTCTTCCATCTGGCGCCTGGCTTCGCGGATCTGCATCTCGCCCGATGGATGCCGCCTCAGCTGCGCACAAAGCAGTTCGATCTCCTGTTGCAGCAACGAGTTCTGCTCAAGCAACTCATCGCATGCACGGGAAAGCAGGTCGTTTTCGCGTTCCGATTCCATGATCGCCTCGCCTCGTTGCCCATGAGGGGTATTCAAGCTGCCGCGCTCACCGTTAAACCAATGTGAGCCTTTGGCTAAAGATTTCGCGCAGCGTTGATGGTGGCCCGGTGTAGGCTTGTCAGCATGGCCAAGACGCATGCCGAACTCGATCAAATGCTCGATGCCCTGGATGAATTCGTCCCCGGATTGGTGCAAAGCAAATCGAATGCCAACGACTTCTGGTCCACGTTTAAGCACCTGGCGGACGCGGTCCAGGCACATGCCGGACCCGACGACCAGGGCTGGATCTGCGACCGCCTTGACGCCATCCAGGTGAAACATCACTTGGTGCCGCCGGCCGATCAGATCTGATCAGCGTCAGTGACAGACCAGTACGGGAAGGTCGCAGCACAGCATGACCTTGTGCGTGACGCTGCCAAGCAGCACGCGCTCCATGCCCTGCGCACCACGTGACGACATCACGATCAGGTCGCAGTGATGTTTGGCCGCCATCGCCACGATGGCCACATAAGGTCGCAGATCGAAGACATATTCGGTCTCGCACGCCACCCCGGCGGCGCTTGCGCGCTTGCAAACCTCACCCAGGTAGCTTTCAGCGCGCGCCTTGGCAAGGTGCGTGTAGGAGCTCCGCGACTGGATCAATTCGGCGACGTATGAAACCGCGGGTAGTGGCGGAAGCACATGAACCGTATGTACTCGGGCCCCGAGCTTTGCCGCCAGTTCGATGCCGATATCCACCGCATTAAGCGCATGCGCGGAACCATCGACGGGAAGAAGAATGTGCTGAAACATGTCAGAACCTCCCTTTGGCGGAGCCTGTATTAGTGTAGGCCGATGAAGACGCGGCGCGCTGCCCGCAGTCTGGCTGGCGATCTATCGCATTGCCCCTGGACACTCCGCGTGAAGAGTCCCTGGATCACAACTTCGGCGGCTGCCGGGGCGCTCCGCCGCAAGCCCATTTGACCTGGATCAAAAATCCCCCGACGAGTACGCCTAAGCTCATGACAGGCGTTACACGTCCCCCGCACGATGCTGGACGCCACGACGCGGCTATACGCGCATCCTTCCACGCCCCTCCCTACTCCATCGCCCGCACGGCACTCAGCGAGGACGCCCATGTACAAGCACATTCTCCTACCCATCGATGGCTCAGAACTTGTCCCTGCGAGCCGCAAGAGCGGGCATCGAGCTGGCCAAGATTTGCCAGGCACGCGTCTATGCCCTGCATGTGATCGCGCCGCTCCAGAGCATCGCCTATATGGGCGTCCTGCTCGCGGCCACGGAACATGCCTATGCCGAGGAGGCCAGGACTCATGCCGAGCGTTATGTGGCCGATGTCCGAGCCATCGCCGAGGCCGCTGGCGTACCGTTCGACGGTCAGGTGGCGTTCGGCGGCCAACCCGCCGAGACGATCGTGCAGACGGCGAAGGACAAACGGTGCGACCTCGTGGTCATGGCGTCGCATGGATGGCGCGGCATGACCCGCCTGCTACTGGGTAGTGAAACCCAGAAGGTCTTGCTGAGCACCGACGTACCGGTGCTGGTGTATCACTGAGTTCACATGCTTTTCTGGGCGAGGTCTACGCATCGCCGGTCGTGGCTAATGAGGGGTGGGTGCTTGCAGTCACGCGATGGTCGAGCGTTGCCGCCAGGTTGCCGCTTACGACCGAAGGAAGTCCCTGTGGGACGCAGCGGGCGTTCCGAACCGCCTGCCGCGGTCGGGTCACTTTTCTTTTGCTGGCCCCAGTACTGTCCGGGGAAAGTGCGGATATGTTGAGGGGCGTTGTATGCACGAAGGCCAGTCGCGCAACTCAGCGCATCTACCGCTTGCCGCATACGCAGCGGCGTTTCGTCGCCTTGACGGCAGCCGAGTCACTTTACTTTTGCGGGCTCACCAGAAGCTGTATCACCTGGGCATTCGCCTAAGAGCTCACAGCAGTACGTTGGATCCGACGCCAATGAAGCGCGTGGCAGCATCTATGAGTTCGCGGAGCTTATGCCACGGCGCGACACAGCCTCTACACCGTCAACGAGCCGCTCGCCATCGATCTGGCGCATACCACCTATGCGCTCGACTCAACCACGATCGAATTGTGTCTATCGGTGTTTCCGTGGGCGCGCGCCATGCACCCCGGCAAGGGCGGCATCAAGCTGCATACGATGCTCGATATTCGCGGCGCGATCCCCACGATGATCCATTTTTCCGAGGCCCGCCGGCACGACGTCCACCTGCTTGACGATGTCACGCCCGAGCCCGGGGCCATCTACCTGATGGATCGTGCTTACCTCGACTTCGAACGCTTGTATCGCTTCCATTGCGAAGGAGCGTTCTTCCTGATGCGCACCAAGAAGAACCTTCGCGTCTACCGGCGCTATTCCCACCTGGTGAACGATCCCACGCTGATCGGCTGCGATCAGACGGTCATGCTGGCGCGCGATATCGCTCGCGACAAATACCCTTGTCCATTGCGCCGTGTGCGCGTGCGCGATCCCGATGACGGCCAATCCATCGTCTTGCTGACCAATCACTTCGCACTGCCCGCGACGACGGTCGGCGCGTTGTATGTCTTGCGGCCGTCGTCTCTAATTGATTTTATTCTCTGTTATGGGGCCAGCAAAAGAAAAGTGACTCGAGCGCCGGCAGGCGATCGAAACGCCCGCTGCGTCCCACAGGGACTTCCTTCGGTCGTAAGCGGCATGCTGGCCATAACGCTCAGTTGTCGCGCTACAGGCGAGCACCCGCCCCTCATCCCAACCTTCCTCCCAAACGGGGAGAAGGCGCAGAAGCTACGTCCCACAGTAGGCGCGCCTGGCATCGCAGCCGCGAAGTCGGCCAGGCCACCCACCTCAATGGAAGTCACGCGAGCGGCTATCGAGCGAGCCGAGCAACGAGCTGAAATCGATCAGCCGGTGCGCGATGAGGTGACTTACCCCATCCACATGCTCCCAGCGTCCTTCGACGCCCAGCAGGCTCGCTTCCAGGTAGATGCGTCGCTGCCGTTCGGCCACATGGCTCCAGACCACCACGTTGATGGGGCCGAACTCGTCTTCCATGGTGATAAAGGTGACGCCACTGGCCGTCTGCGGACGTTGCCGTTGCGTGACCAGGCCAGCCGCGCGTACGTGACTGGCATGCGCTTGATGACTTAGCGCACGCCCATCCAGGCAATGCAATGCACGCAACCGCGTGCGCAGCTGCCGCAAGGGGTGCGGCCCCAGCGTCAGACCTACGCGTGCATAGTCGGCCAGCGTATTTTCAGCCTGCGACGGCGGCGGCAGCGCGACAGCCGGCTCCTCCGGACTGGCGTGGCCGAACAAAGGAAGTTGCGCTTCGATGCCGGCGATAGCCCAGCGTGCACGATGGCGGTGACCCGCCAGGCCACGCAAGGCATCCGCCTCGGCCAGCGCTTCCTGCTGCTGTCGATTCATGCCGGTGCGCGCGCACAGGTCGGCCACATCGTCGAAGGGATGGCGCGCTCGTTCCGCGGCAAGCCGATCCACCATGTCCTGGCGGCATCCGCGAACCTGGCGAAAGCCCAGTCGAATCGCGAAGCCGCCAACCGATGCGCGTGTCATCCTCCAGGGTGTTGTCCCATACGCTGTGACGCACGTCGACGGGACGAACATGGACGCCGTGGCGCTGCGCGTCCTGCACCAGCTGGCTGGCGGAATAGAAGCCCATCGGCTGCGCGTTGAGCAAGGCGCACAAAAACTCCGCCCGATAATGGCATTTGAGCCAGCTGCTGGCATAGACCAGCAGCGCGAAGCTGGCGGCATGGCTTTCGGGGAACCCATACGAACCGAAGCCCTTGATCTGCTCGAACAGGCGCGCCGCGAATTCCTGTGTGAAACCACTCTCCAGCATGCCTTTCATAAGCTTCACGCGGTGGATTTCCATATCGCCATTGCGCCGCCATGCCGCCATCGAACGACGCAGTGCGTCAGCCTCGCCCGGCGTGTATTTGGCGGCGACGATAGCCAGCTTCATCACCTGCTCCTGGAACAGCGGCACGCCGAGCGTGCGCTCGAACACGCTACGCAAGGCTTCCGACGGATAGGTCACCGGCTCCTCGCCGCGCTTACGGCGCAGGTACGGATGCACCATGTCGCCCTGGATCGGACCCGGCCGCACGATCGCTACCTGGATCACCAGATCATAGAAATTCTCCGGGCGGTGTCGCGGCAGCATCGCCATCTGTGCGCGCGATTCGATCTGGAACACGCCGATGGTGTCGGCGGCGCGGATCATTTCGTAGGTCTTGGGATCTTCCTTGGGCATGGTGGCCAGGGTCAGCTCACGGCCATGATGTGCCTTCAATAAATCCAGGCATTTGCGAATGCAGGTCAGCATGCCCAGCGCCAGGCAATCGACCTTGAGCAAACGCATGGTGTCCAGATCGTCCTTGTCCCACTGGATGATGGTGCGGTCCGGCATGGACGCGTTTTCCACCGGCACCAGATGCGACAGCGGCTGATCGGAAATGACAAAACCGCCGACGTGCTGGGAGAGGTGGCGGGGAAAATCCCGCAGCTCTGCGGTAAGCGCCAATACGCGTCGCAACACTGGACTAGCCGGGTCAAAGCCGCGCTCACGCAAACGACCTTCCAGCGGATCTTCGCCATCCTGCCAGGCAAAGACGCGGGATAGCAGGTCGATCTGGTCCATGGGCAGGCCGAGCGCGCGTGCCACGTCACGCACCGCGCTGCGACCGCGATAACAAATCACCGTGGCCGCCAGCGCGGCGCGGTCGCGACCGTATTTACGGTAGATGTACTGAATGACTTCCTCGCGCCGTTCGTGTTCGAAGTCGATATCGATATCCGGCGGCTCGTCGCGCTCGGCGGAAATAAAGCGCTCGACCAGCAGGGTCGTATGCTCCGGGTCCACCGCCGTCACACCCAACGCATAGCAGACCGCCGAGTTGGCGGCCGAGCCGCGCCCCTGGCAGAGAATGTCCACGCTGCGGGCATAGCTGACGATGTCCTGCACGGTGAGGAAATACGATTCGTATTTAAGCTGTTCGATCAGGGTTAGCTCGTGCTCGATCTGCTCGCGCACCTTGGCCGGAGCGCCTTGCGGCCAACGCCAGCGAACACCCTCCTCAGTCAAATGCCGCAGCCATTCGGTTGCCGTAGAACCCTCGGGTACCAGTTCGGCCGGGTAGCGATACTTCAGGTCGGTCATGGCAAAACGACAGCGCTTGGCGATGCGCGCGCTTTCTTCCAACAGGCGTGATGGATAGATATCCGCCAACGCCTCGCGCGTACGCAGATGGCGCTCGCCATTGGGAAACAGCAGGTCGCCGGCCGCGGCCACCGTGCGGTGATGGCGCAGCGCGGTCATCACATCCTGCAAGGCGCGCCGACGACGCACGTGCATATGCACATCACCGGCAGCCACCGTGGGTATGCCTAGCGAGTCAGCCAACGCTTCCAGTTGCGCCAGGCGACGCGCGTCGTCAGGACCACGATGCAGTTCGACCGCCAGCCACAAGCGACCCTGAAACAGCGCGTGCAGCCAGGCGCCATGTTCGCGATCGGGTTCGCTGGCCGGCATCCATAGCGCCAAGGTGCCGGGTAACCCATCGAGCATATCCTGCCGCGTCACGCGATAACTGCCCTTCTCCGCCGCGCGCCGCCCCCGGGTGATCAGTGCGCACAGTGCGGTATAGCCGCCAAGGTTCTCGCATAGCAGAACCAGCTTGGGTCCATCGTCCAGTTGGAACTCGGCGCCGACAATCAGCGCTACGCCGGTATCGCGCGATGCCTCGAAGGCGCGCACGATACCGGCGAGCGAACACTCGTCGGTGATGGCCAGCGCGCGATAGCCGCAATCCCTGGCCCGTTCGAACAACTCGCGCGCACTCGATGCGCCACGCTGAAACGAGAAGTTCGACAGGCAATGCAGTTCGGCATACGCGCTCATGCGAACCACCCATGCAGCATCCACGCGCCCTGCTCGCCCGGCGCACAGAACACCCACGCGTACTGGCCTTGCGAAGTGCGCACGACGTAATAGTCGCGGCGCAGATCGCCACCATCCCACCAGCCGGTTTCGATGCGCTCGGGGCCGGCCAGGATGGTCGGTGCCGGGCCACGTAACGGCCGCGGGGATTCCAGCAACCAGGTGGGACGAGGCAGCGATGCCACGCTGTTGGCGCTTACGCCAGCCGCGATGGTTTGCGCAAGCTCGGGTCGCGGGTCCACCGTGCGACGAAGATGCTGGATGGACGCTTCACCCAGGCGTGCGCGCAGACGTTCACGCAACTGCTCCAGCGGCACCGCGTTGGTGGGACGTGTATCGAACAGGTCGCGACCGGCCGGTACGAAAGGCGGCAACTCGCGCGCGACCAGACGCATCGCAACCACCGGCTGCGACAGCTCCAGCCGCTCCATGCGACCGCGCGCGCATTCGAACAACAGTGCCGCATCGCGCCCGGCCGACAGCATGCCCACGGTCACTCGTGTAGGCGGCCCGCTGCGATGCTCCAACTCAAGCTCGAAGCGCTGCACGCCACCATCGCGCCCAGCCAGATAGGCCGACAGATCGCCGGTCAGGCGACGCAACGGAAATACCAGCGCTTCGACGTGCTCGATCTCGTGCGTCCATTCCATGCGCTGCTCAAACGTATCGGGTGGGCGATAGTTTTCCATCGGCGAAGGCTCGTCGCCGGTAAGCCGGTCGAGTTGTGCGACCAGGTCGCCACCGAAGCGCCGCTGCAAGCCGGCGCGCGGCAGCGCGAACAACTGCCCCAGGGTGCGAATGCCCATCGAAGGCAAAGCCTGCGCCACATCGCCAGGCAGGCGGGCACGCGCCATGGGAATGGGCGACAGTGTGCGTCGCAGCGTATCGGGTGTCATCACGGCCAGGCCATCATGAACACCGGTCAGCACATGGGCGGCATGCGGCGTGGGCGCGAGTGCGATGCGGTGGCGAAAGCCCAGCTCCTTGAGGTCGTCACGCAGCAGTGATTCGAAGCGTGGCCACGGCCCAAACAGATTCAGGCTGCGACTCACCTCCAGCACCACCGCATGCGCCAGTAAGCCGACCTCGCCGCTATAGCGATAAGCCCAGGCCGCCAGCAGGCGATGCCATCGGGCCTCGTCCTCCGGATCGTGCTCGACCATCGTGAATTGGCTCAACAGCGCTTGTGCTGCCGTGAGGCGCTGGCCACGATACAAGCCCGCGGCGCGTGCAGATGCATTGGCCGCGTGCACGATGCGCGCCTGCGCTGGACCACTGACCAGCACCAGTGGCGCATCCGTGGGCGGCTGCCGGCGAAGGACACCATCCAGCGCCAGCTGCGGCAGCAAGACACAGGCCCACAACATGTCGCGCCCTCCTCACGACCAGCCGGCAGCGAGCGGCAACATGCCGGCCGGTGGTTGGCCGCCGCGACATTTGCGTATGCGTACCTGCAACGAGGGCTCGCTTTCCAGCTCCAGCCGCAACGCCGCCGGCGACGCCTGCGCCGCATGACGCTGATCGCGAAACACGAACGCCAACGCCTTGCCCGTATCGGCGGCTACCTGCAGGCGGCGCAGCGCGCGATCGTCCGCCTGCACCGGCCACGCCAGCACCGCCGCACAACTGCCCGAACGCAGGCATTGCTCGGCGGCCCACAGCACGTCGCGCTCTCCGGCCCGCACGATATCCACGTGCGCCATCACTACGCCGCGTGCTTCCCAACCGGGCACATAGGGTAGATACGGCGGCGCAATCAGCATCACGCTGCGCGCCTCTCGCGTCAGTCGCGCCAGGGTGGGCAGCAGCAGTTGAAGTTCTCCCACGCCATCGGCCGGCAACAGGATTTCAGTCATCGCATGCTCGGGCCAGCCCCCGCTCGGAAGTGCCGCGTCGAGCGCGGGCCAGCCTGTCGGCTCACTGCTATCGAGTAAGGGTGTCGCCCGTCCTTTCCAGACTTGGCGACCTTCAATCAGCGACGAGAGCGCAACAACCTGGCCCATGACGTCAGCGCAACGCGCGCAGGCAACGGGTTACGACACCCCAGATCTCCAGCGTCTCACCTTCCCGAAACACGATGGGCTTGAAGTGGGCGTTCTCCGGCAACAAGGCGACGTGACCCTCCACCTTGCCAAGCCGCTTGATGGTCAGCTCGCCATTGACCACGGCCACCACGATGTCGCCCTGGCGCGGTGCGAGCGCGCGATCCACCAGCACTTCATCACGATCAAAAATGCCCGCGCCGATCATCGACCAGCCCGACACCCGGATGATGAAGGTGCTCGGCTCGTGTCCGGGCAGGACCAGATGCTCGTTGAGGTCGACCACCTCGTCGACATCATCGTCCGCCATCGACGGCACGCCCGCCGGCACCCGACTCAGGAAGGCGGTGAGCCCCACGGTCGAGGGTGTCAGCGACATCGGTCGCGGTGCTTCCAGTGAGGCAGTGCCCCGATAGGCCTCCAGATAGGCCAGCACCGACGGCACCTGGCTTTCAGGTACGCGGATACGCTGGCTGGGCTCACCGGCAGGGCGACCGGCGCCTGGGCGACTACCACCGTGATCGGAAGGAGGCATGAGGTCATCTTGAATCGTGGACCGATAATCAAGATACCACGCTCTGCATCTCACCGCTTGAGATACCTCGCGTATTGTCGGTGTTTTCCCGTCAAACTTGTGCCGCCGAGGTTGACACAGCGCCCCTTCGAAATAAGAATAATTCGCATTAAAAGGCGGGCAACTGCCTTTACGGTCCGACAAGGAATACGCCACGTGATTACCCTCAGCGCGCTGCTGCTGAATCTGGCCGGCGCCGCTCTCGTTTATCTGGCGAGCGGGCAGCAGAAACTGTTGAAGACCCCGCTGCCTGTCACGGCGCGCCTGGTGGGCTGGGTGCTGATCATGGCGGGCACGGTCTGCTGGCTGATCGTTGCGGGCACCGGGGCCGGCATTTCCGCGGCGCTGACCACCTTGATGCTGGCCTGGGTGATCCTGCCCTATCTCGCCTGGTGGCGTGGCCCCGACGTAACAGAGACGAACACCCCATGATGGCGCGCTGCCTTGCCGGCACCCTGCTCGGCTTTCCGCTTGCCGCGGCGCTGATCGCCTTGCCATTGCGATTGCTGCCCCATGGCGGCGCAGCGTTGCTTATCCCGGCGATGATCCTGTTCTTTCCGATGTGGATCGCCTTGATGGCCGGCACCTATATGTTCCGCAGCGGCGCACGCGCCTGCATGGTGCTCGGCCTCGCCAATGCAGCGGCCTTTCTCACGCTATGGGCCACGCGCTCGGCGGGCTTGTAGCAACGGATGTCACGATGAAAGCCTCCACCATTCGCACCTATCAGACGGTTCACACCTGGACCGGCCTGCTGGCTGGCTTCGCGCTGTTCGTGGCGTTCTACGCCGGCGCACTCACCGTGTTCCACAACGACATCGCCACTTGGCAGAACCCACCCTGGCGTAGCGCGGCGGATGCCGACGTACCGGTGCACGCGCTGATCGATCGCCTCGTCGCAACCCAGCCGGCGGCGAAGAACGACTTCGGCATCGTGCTGCCCAGCGACGCCTCGCACGCGGCGTATGCGTTCTGGCAGGACAAGAACAACGAGCGCTTTGCTACCGCCAGCCAGTTGCATGAGCCACGCACGGAAGCCGGCGAAAACGAACTGGCCGACTTCGTCTACGCCTTGCACGATTCGCTCGGCTTGCCGGTGATTGGCCTGTATCTGATGGGCATCGTCAGCGTGCTCTATGGTCTTGCGCTGGTATCAGGCGTCCTGCTTCACCTGCCGCAACTGATGAGCAGCCTCTTCGCCATCCGGGCAGGCCGCAATCTCAAGCGGTTATGGCAGGACGCGCATAACGCCATCGGTGTGATCAGCCTGCCGTTCCACATTATTTTTTCGGTCACCGGCGCGCTGTTCTGCTTGCTCGGCATCACGCTGGCCGCACTCAATACGGTCGCGTTCGACGGCAAGCTGTACGGCGCTTTCGCCCAGGCCACGCAGACCACGCCCGCGGTCACCGCCAGCGGCACGCCGGCCGCCATGCTTGCGCCGGAAGCGCTGCTTGAACGCGCCCGTGCCACGGCATTGACCTTAGGGGTAACCACGTTCGAGCCCGATTACATGCACTTCGTACACTACGGTGACTACAACGCCGTGGCCGAGGTGCGTGGACTCTCGCAGCATACGCTGGGCACCTTCGGCACGATCGTGCTGTCCGCCCGCGACGGCAGCGTGCTGCGCACGTTTGCCGGCGATGCGTACAGCCTCAATGGCATCAGCTATGCCGCGCTCTATGGCCTGCACTTTGGCAGTTTCGGCGGACGCACCGTGCAGTGGCTGTATTTCATCCTTGGGCTGGCCGGCGCTTTCCTGTTCTATTCCGGCAACCTGTTATGGATCGAATCGCGGCGCAAACGACGCCATCTCGATCAACCGCAGCGTACGCGCGTGATGGCGCGTGCCACCATCGGGGTCTTCCTGGGCACCTGCCTGGGCATTTCGGGCGCATTCGCCGCGACCTGGATAGCCGTCCGGCTGGGCGCAGATGCCGGCCTGCCACAGCGCATTGCCTGTTATGGCCTGTTCCTCGCCGCTTGTGTGTACGCCTGCATCCGCCCGATAGCGAGGGCCACGGTGGAATTGCTCATGGCCACGGCTGCGCTCACCCTCGTCGTGGCCGTCGCCGACCTGATCAGCAACGCTGGCGCATTCGCCCAGGCGTGGACACCGCTGACGCCAAACGTGCTCGGCGTCGACCTGACCGGCATCGCCCTCGGCATGCTCTTTGCCTGCTTTGCGCGCGCAACGGCGCGACGCGCCCGTACGGGTAACGCCCATAGTGTATGGGCACTGCCGGCCGTCTCCTGAGCAAGCGCGCCCGGCGCCTCGTCGATCGTCAATAAGCCATCCGCACCGCGCTGGAACGCGCGACAGCGGGTGCGTCACCCATCAGCGCAATCTCGTCCCATACCGTGTCCGCCTCGCCATCGGCAAGCAATTCGTAAGCTGTGCGCCCACCAAACGCATTCTGATGCCGGCACATCCAGCGTACGGCGCGATCCCGGTCGCGCAGGCTCTGCACCAGCATGGTGGCGAGCGTGGCATGTTGTTTTTCCAGCGCACCAAAGGCGCGCTCCATGACGTCATCCCGCAGGGTGTTGATCTGAGCAAGCTCCGTGGCGACGTCTTGAAACTTGATCGTAACTTTGCGCATACGCTCGCTCCTTTTGCCCGTATCGACACGCCTCTCGCCTACGCCACCCACCGCTCCCGACCTCCCTGACGATCGGATCAGCGCAATGACCAACTCCGCCCCTCCCTGCGCTATCCGCCGTTTACGCCGGCACCAAGCCTCGTCCGGCCATCACCGCGGTATCGCCCATGCGACTGGATCATGCTGAAGGTTATGCTGAATTCGCGTGAATTCCATACGCTAATCAGCTACGACTTTTGGGTAACTTCGAGGCGTCTCGCCATAGCGCGCCGTGTGGCGCTTTGCTCAAGGCGCCAGCTCGACCAGAAGCCTTTTGAGCCGGGACATGGATGCATGGATGGCGTCCACTGAAATATCGCCATAGCCGAACATCAAACCCTGCCTTGCCCGCCGGCCCGCGTAGAAACGAGCCATGCCATACAGCCCGATCGAGACGGTACGCGCCCGGGCAATCACGGCATCCTCCGTCACTCCCTTGCGCAGCAGGGCCGCCAGGTGGATACCCGCGACCGGCACAATCGGCTCCAGCCAGGGCGATAGCTCACCCTCCAGGTGTCCAAGCAACGCCTCGCGTCGCTCCGCGTAATACTTCTGCACGCGACGCACATGCTTGCCGAAATCACCATCCAGCATGAAACGCGCCAGCGCCATCTGGATCAGGCTGTTGCCATGCCAGTCGTTGATTTGCTTGGCCTTGAGAAAAGCCGAGGCCAGCGATTCGGGCGGTATCACGTAGCCCATGCGCAACTCAGGAAAGATCGTCTTGGAAAAGGTGCCCACGTAGGCCACCACGCCGCTGCGATCGAGACTCTTGAGTGACTCCACCGGCCGGCCCTCGAAACGGAACTCACCGTCGTAATCGTCTTCCACGATCAGGGCGGCGCGTGCCGAAGCCCATTCCAGCAGGGCGATGCGACGCTCAAGGCTCATGGGCATGCCCAGTGGAAACTGATGCGACGGAGTGACGTAAACCAGCCTGGCGTTGTCCGGCAGCGCGCTCACCACCAGACCTTCGTTATCCACCCGAACCGGCACGACGCTCGCGCCCAGCGCCAGCAGAGCTGGCGCGCGCCGGCGGGTAGCCGGGTTCTTCCACGGCCACGGTATCGCCAGGGCTGACCATCACCCGAGCCGTCAGATCCAGCGCCTGCTGCGCTCCCTGCGTAACCATCACGTCCTGCCAGTTGCAGGCCACGCCCCGACTGAACCCGACATAGCGCGCAATCGCCACGCGCAGCTCCTGCTCGCCGCCCGGGTCGCGATACATGCCGCGCCCTCGCGCCTGTATGCGCAGCGCATGATGGATGCACCTACGCCATAGGTCGGCGCGAAACAGCGCCCTGTCGGTAACGCCGCCGAGATAGTCATAAGTGAGCTGGGTCCCCGGCCTGGGCATCGACAAGGCATCGGGCATGCGCTTCCAGACGGCCGCCGGCTTGGGAGATGCGGCGCCGCGTGTGCGTGTGCGAACGGGCGTGGTTGCCAGCAGCCCTTCCGCCACATAAGTGCCGTCGCCCGCACGCGCGACCAGAAAACCTTCCGCCATCAGCCGCTCGTAGGCTTCCAGCGGCGTCTTGCGCGATACGCCGAGTTGTCCGGCCAGATCGCGCGTGGACGGCAACCGTTCGCCGGCAGGCAGGCGGCCATCCACGATGGCTGCACGTAACTGCCGGTAGATCTGGCCGGTGAGGTCACGGCGCCCGGCAAGGGTCAGCTGGATGTCCATCCAATGGTCACCTTAAATTGCCAAGAAATGGGCATTTAGGTAGTCCATTGGGAAGTTTAGCCTTATCCCACCTTTCCCACAGCATCATGCTGACCAAGGAGCAACCACATGAGCGAGCGTCTCGATTTCTACAAAAGCAGTCCCGATGCCATCAAGGCAATGGTCGGCCTGGAGCAGCGCATCGGCAAAAGCGGCCTGGAAAAGTCGCTGGTCGAACTGGTGCGCCTGCGCGCTTCGCAGATCAACGGCTGCGCCTACTGCGTGGACCTGCATTCGTCCGATGCGCGCAAGGCCGGCGAGAACGAGCGCCGCCTGTCGACGCTAAGCGTGTGGCGCGAAACGCCGTTCTTCACCGATCGCGAACGCGCCGCGCTGGAGTGGACCGAAGCCGTCACCCTGATCTCCCAAAGCCACGCGCCGGACAGCGTGTGGGAAGCCGTGCAGCCGCACTTCTCGCCAGAAGAGCTGACCGACCTGACCTTGCTGATCGTGGCGATCAACGGCTGGAACCGGTTTGCCATTGCGTTCCGCAAGCTTCCCGCCTGACGTTTCTGGCAAGAACCCATCTTTGTCGAGTGCTGAGCCAAGTCGGGGCACGTCGTCTCAAGGCTGACGAAGAATTTCCAGGATCTTCGTCAGCACCTTGTCGTTGAGATATAGCTGGTGCCCGTCCTTGACGATGGTCGTCGATGTGGCGCCTGGCAGGATGGCGCTATCGAGCGGCACGAAGCCGTCACCAGGCGGTCGCGCACCGGGAAGCTTGCCGGCGAAGGTGTAATAGCGAACGCTCGCAACGGGCATGAGCGACTGCGAGGCGTGACTTACTGGCTGCTCCGAGCGCAGCGTGCTGATGCTGCTCAGGCCTTGCTTTTGATAGTCCGCCGCCAGCGCCACCGACTCGTGACTGCGATTGGCCTTGGTGATCCGGATCAGCGACTCCAGCTCGGGCGCACTCACCCTGACCAGATGCTCGGCAAGGCGTCCGATGAACTCGTCGGCAACGGGACTGCCTTTGTGCGGCGCCGCCAGGAAAATGGCTCGACCCACACCGGGATAGGCGGTGAAATGGAAGATATCGTTCACTGTGGCGATATCGGCGGGGTTGCCGCTGAGAGCTGTGACCGGTTCGTCGAATATCGCATTCCAGGCCACCTCGCCGCTATTGGCGGTCAGAAGACGCGATATCACGCCGCCCAGGCTGTGCCCGATTAGCACGATGTTCTGTCTTGCCGGCGACGTGCCCGACGGGTCCAGCATGCGCCAGCCCACGTCGAGAAATTGCTGGACGCGAAGGCGATCGAGGAGTATCGGCGTACTGGTCGGATACACCACGTGCCAGACCTGGTAGCGCGCATGCAACTCCGGCGAGCCAAAGATCATATTGGTCAGCCGCGCCCAGATCAGCGGACTACGCCCGAGGCCATGCAGCATGATGATGGGCGTCTTGTTCGGATCGTAGTCCTCCAGCAAGTAGAGTCCTTCGTGGGCCGTCAGCTCGGCACCTCCGAGTAGATCCCACACGGCCAATCGATTAAGCCGCGATTTGTCGTACAACGCGACCAAAGGCGCGGTGACGTCACTGGCGAGCACGATATGGCGGTCAGCCACGGCGATATCCGGATGCAGCACGGGATCGGTCACGACCAAACGAGGCGTGCCGTCGGCGTCCTGCTCCACCCATGCCGTCAAGGGACGACTCACGCCTTCCTGCGGCAGCAGGCGGCAAACCGCACGATCGCTACAACGCGGCTGGATCGCCACCAGCGAAATGCCCAGGCCCGGTGTCACATAACGCGCACCGATCACCGGAGGGATGAGCACGGCATCCGCGCGGACCACGGCCATGGTGCCCGTCAGGCTGCTCGACACCCCGCGAAATTCGACCGCGAGTTTTGCGTCACTGATGCTGAGCGTTTCGGACTCCCATCGGGGCGGCTCATGGCTGAGCAGAAAATCCAACAGTATTCCGGTACAGCTGTTGCTGACCCCCTCGGCGTCGAGTCGCCGACCCGCATCGGCACTACCCAGCGCCGGATAGGCCGCGGCAGCGCAGTGCATCGCGATCCGCGCCGACGACTCGGGGTCCGGCTGATGTGGCAGCTCGCGCAACAGCCTTCTGGCTTCGATCAAGGAGTCCGCGGCAGTCGCGGTCGACGGCGCACCTTGATGGGGCAGCGATGCGCACGAGGACAACAGTTGGCAGAGTGCCCAGACTCCCAGCAGGCGCCACAGGGCGGCCACGCCAAGTCCGCTGCGCCTCGCCTGTACAGGCAGGTAAGCCGACGTATCCAAGCCTGCTGCGATGGCCTGCTTGTCACAAGCATTGAGACGGCGCATGCGAACTCTCATCGCCAGCAGAAGCTCTACCCGGCACGCATCCATGGCACGACGCGCGCTCCCGACCCGCCGCCGTCAACTTACGCTTTTCGCCATCCGCATGCATCTGTCCCGATGCGCATGGACAACCCGTCTGGTCTAAGAGCCTGTCTAAAGCAGGTGTTCGATCGGCAACAGGTCACCCAGCCCCACCTTGAAGCGTCGCCACCAGGTGGTGTCGGGGGCGTGGTCAAAGCGGATCGGTTGACCGTCGGACTGTTGCGCCGCCCAGTAGACGCGACCCGTCGACGAGTCCAGCAGCACGCTATAGCTGTGCATCGGCGTGGTGGCGTCCGCGAAGATGGCGAGTAACGCCTTGGCCAGCACCGGCGACTCGATGATCACGCCATCCTCGGTGTTGAGGTCGAGGGAACGCGGATCGAGGTTCATCGACCCGACGAACGCATGCGAGTCATCCACCACGATCGCCTTGGCATGCAGGCTGTTGGAGCCCGAACTGGAGCCAAAGAAATGGCTACCTCCATGACCGCGCCCACCCTCGGGCTTCAGCTCATACAGGCTCACCCCCATCTTCAACAACGGCGGCCGGTACGAGGCATAGGCGTTATACACATCGCCCGCGTCGGTCGAGGCCAGCGAATTCGTCAGCACGTGGACGTCGACGCCTCGATCACGCAATGTCTGCAGATACGTGATGCCTCGCTTGCCAGGCAGGAAGTACGGATTGATCAAGGTCAGTTGGTGCTGGGCCGAATCGGTCCAGGCCCGCACCTGCGGCACCATGTTCACGTCCTTGCTGTCGGTTGTGGGGTTCGCCTTCTCAGGATCATCCGCCAGGTAGGTGGCCGGCCCCCAGGCCCAATCGGTGGCAGGCAGTTCACGCGAGGGATCGCCTGCACGAGTGACCAGGTTTTGCGCGTAGTTGCCCTGGCTGAACAGGCGCGCGTGGTCCTTCACGTCTTCACGAATGCTCGCTGCTTCGGCCGGGCTCAATGGCTTGTGATGGAACGCGGCAACGGGAAATGACAGGAGGCTGTTCCAGTAGGTGTCGAAGGCGGTGCCGATCTGCGGGACGACGGGGCCGACGACCAGCACATCGAGATCGCGGAAGTTGACGTTGCCGCTGGCATCGAAGTACTCGTCACCGATATTGCGGCCACCCACGATAGCCATCGAGCTATCGGCGATAAAAGCCTTGTTGTGCATGCGGCGATTGAGTCGCGAGAAATCGCCGGCAAACTGCTTGCCCAAGCTCCACATTGACGACTTGCGCTCAAGAAAGGGGTTGAACAGCCTGATTTCGATGTGAGGATGACCATCCAGTGCCAGCAACACTTTGTCGTTGCCGGCCACATGCAGGTCGTCGAGCAACACTCTCACCCTTACGCCGCGATCAGCGGCCGCCAGTAGATGGTTGGCCAGCAACTCACCCGTCGCATCGCTATGGAAGGTGTAGTACTGCAGGTCGATCGAGTGCCTGGCGCGGTCGGCCAGGGCGATGCGCGCCAACAGCGCTTCGTTGGCATCGCTGATCAGGCGCACCCCGGAATCGCCGTTGTGCTTTGCAGTAAGGCGAGTCGCGTAGGCGGCAAGCGGCGCATCGGCCTCCGCCGGCAGCATCTGGCTGGGAGTGCGTGAATAGTCGGGGCGCAGGTCGGAATGCGTGCATGCGACGAGCGCGAACAGTCCCAGCCAGGCAAAGTGACGCAGCGATCTCCAGGCCATGCCTCCTCCCCATAGGTCAACGCCTCGTGTAGGAGCGCACCCTGTGCGCGATAGCCTACAAGGCGATGACGTGATACCTCGTCAACGTGGATCGCGCACAGGGTGCGCTCCTACACACACAAAGGTAACTCGTTAGGGGAATTCTCAACGACCGAAGGTGATTTCCTTGCCTTCGTGGTCGCGGTCCCAGCCGCGCAGTTCGTCCCGAATATGCGCCACGCGCTGGCGGCCGAGCGCGTTGCGCTCCTCATCCAGCACCTGGCCATCCAGCAGTTCAGCCAGTCGCTGGGCGGTCGGCAGCATGGTGTCCCAGGCGTCCAGTGCGGGAATCGGCGCCGGCAAGGTCATGAAGAAACTCAGGCCGGGCGTCAGCAAGGCATCGAGTCGGGTCAGGTCGAAATTGCCCGGCTTGAGCATGTTCGCCACGCTGAAGATCGGCCCCAGCTCGCGCTTGCCGTCCACCAGGCGGTGATAGATGCCCATGTCACCGAACTCGAGGCCCGCCTTCTCGGCCGCCACGATCAAATCGGCGCCGTTGAATACATTGCCTTCACGCGCGACCACGAACAAGGTGACGATACGCTCGACCGGCAACCGCTCCGGACGACGGCCCACATCCGAGCGTGGGGGTACGCGCGGTGCGGCGGGAGCCTGCACGGGCGCCGGCTCGGGAGCCGTCGCGCGCGACGCGGGCGCGGATTCACCGGATGCCGCTCCAGCAAGGCTGTGCTCGAATTGTTCCGGCGGTGCACGCAGGGCATCGACAATCGATGCGGCGATGCCGCTCGGCTTGGTGAGCGGCGCAGGCTCGATTCGGTCCTTGCCGCCGGCCAGCGTCGCGCCGAGCCGTTCGAGTTCCTCGCGCAGGCCCATGTCCAGCTCACCCTGGTGCGGCTGGCGTTCGTCCAGCGGATCCAGGTGGACATCATCGCGCGCGCTGAACGACGGCTCGTCGTGCGACTCGCCCTCGCTGCCGAACGTCGGCTCGCGTCGCTCACTGGCCTGCCCAGGCACGATACGCCGCCTGCCCTGCTCCTTCCTTGGTTGGCCGAACAACCAGATCAGCGCCAGCACGATCAGGCCAACGATCAGCAACGGAATGCCGACAGCGGGATTCCAGGCGAAGGCAAGCACGGGTTGTACGGTCATGATCAAACTCCTCAAGCAGCGCCCGCAAGTTTAGCCGCTTCGGCGAGATCCACCTGCACCAGACGCGACACGCCCGCTTCGCGCATGGTCACGCCGCACAGCTGCGAAGCCGCCTCCATGGTGGCCTTGTTATGGGTGACGAAGATGAACTGCACGTGTTCGCTCATCTCCTTGACCATGCTGGAGAAGCGGCCGACGTTGGCTTCGTCGAGCGGCGCGTCGACCTCGTCGAGCAGGCAGAACGGCGCCGGATTCAGGCGGAAGATCGCGAACACCAGCGAGACGGCGGTCAGCGCCTTCTCGCCGCCGGACAGCAAGGTGATATTGGAGACGCGCTTGCCCGGCGGGCGCGCCATGATCGCCACGCCGGTGTCGAGCAGGTCGTCGCCGGTGAGTTCCAGATAGGCGTGACCGCCGCCGAACAGGCGCGGGAACAGTTCCTGCACACCGGTGTTGACGCGGTCGAACGTTTCCTTGAAGCGCTGGCGCGTTTCGCGATCGATCTTCTTGATCGCCGCTTCCAGCGTTTCCATCGCGGTGATCAGGTCGGCAAGCTGGTTGTCGAGATAGGTCTTGCGCTCGCTCTGCTCGTCGTGTTCCTGGATCGCAGCCAGGTTCACCGGCTCCAGTCGCACGATCTTCTGGCCGATCTCGACCAGCTGCGTGCGCCACTGACTGGCATCGACATCTTCGGCCAGCTCGGCCAGCAGGGGCTCGAGCTCCAGGCCGGAGGCCCTGATCGCCTCGGCCAACTGCTCGGCGCGCAACTGCAGCGCCTGCGCGGCAAGGCGCTTCTGCGAGAGCGTTTTCGCGCAGCCCGTTGAGACCATGCTCGATGCGCTGGCGTTCCTGCTCCAGCCGGCGGAATTCGGCGTCGCAGTCTTCCAGCGCCCGGCGAGCCTCGACGAGCTGCTTGTCGACCAGCAGGCGCTGATCCAGATAGGTCTGGCGCTCGGCTTCCAGCTCGGCGATGGGGTCGGAGCCGGCCGCCAGCTGTTCGGCGATCTCGGTGCGGCGCGCCTCGATCTGGCGCAGCTGCGTGTCCATGCGTGACAGCGCCTGCTCCAGCGAGGCGAGCGACGAACGCTTGCGACTCCATCGCCAGTGCCAGCGCATGCGACTGGTCGGCCGCCTCGCGCGCGTTCATGCGCGCTTCTTCGCGCGACTCGAGCAGGGCGCGGCGTTCGTTTTCCAGTTCGCGGCGCTGGTCTTCCAGGTCGCCCATATGGCCGACCGATTCGTCCAGGCGCGCACGCGCGTCGCGGGTCTGCGCCTGCAGCTCGTCGAGCTGGCTGATCAGGTCCGACAATTCGCCGGCGACCTTCTCGGCGCGCGCCCGCGCGGTTTCCATCTTGCCGCGATGGCTTTGCAGCTGGCCGGCCAGTTCGGACTGGCGGCGGTGCGCGTTGTACAGCTCGCGCTGCGCATCGTCGCGCGCGCGCTCGGCTTCGAACTTGCGCGTGCGCAGGTCGTCGAGCGTGTCGGTCGCGTCTTCGATGCGCTCTTCCAGCGCCATGATCTGCTCGGCCAGCGTGCGCATCTCGCGTTCGCGCGCCAGCACGCCGACCTGATTGCCCTGCGCACGGCGCACACGCGCCCAGCCGGGACCCAGCCATTCGCCGTTGCGCGTCATCACCGACTGGTAAGGCGCCAAGGCGGAAAGCTGGGCCACACGCTCATGCGCATGTTCGATCGAGTCGGCGGTCAGTACATGGCTCAGAATGGACACCGCTGCCGCCGGGCCGCGCACATGCGCCGCCAGCGTGCCGGCGGTGTTGACGCCGCCCTCTGCCGCATTGACCAGCGCGACGTCGGCGTTTTCCAGCGAACCGAACTCGGACGCCAGCGTGTGCGACTCGTCGACCAGCACGCTGTCGAGGAATCCGGCCAAGCACGGTTTCGACGGCGGTTTCCCAGCCCGCTTCCACCTGCAGCGATTCGCCCAGGCGACGCGACTTGTCCAGCCCGAGGCGTGCCAGCCAGCCACTGGCGGCGCTTTCTTCCTGGCCGAGCGCGGCGTGCTGCAAGGCTTCCAGCGACGACTGGCGGCCGCGCGCGGATTGCAGCTGCTGGCGAGCCTCGTTGAGCGAGGACTGCACCTGGCGCTCTTCGTCCAGCACTTTCTCGTGGCCGGTCTTGTGCTGGTCGAGCAGGGTACCCAGCGATTCCACCCGCTCGTGCTGCGTTTCGTGCTCGATCTGCAGCTGTTCGGCCGCGGCGTCCAGCGCGGCGACATCGGTCGCCTTCTGCTCGGCTTCCAGCGCCTCGCGACGACGCGACAGGTCGACCGCCTGCCGGTCGAGGTAGTTGAGTTTGGTGCGCTCCACTTCGGCGGCACGGCTGGACTCACCCGCGGTGCGGGTATGCGAATCCCAGCGCTGCTGCCAGTCGGCCAGCTTGGTTTCGGTGTCGCGCAGCGAATCGGCGGTGTCGTCCTGCATCTGCTGCAGGGCTTCCAGTCGCGGCTCGCCCTCGGCCAACGCCATGCGCAGTGTTTCCACCTGCGTGCGGTCGTTGCGCGATGTGCTCGGCCAGTTCGGCGTGTTCGCGCTCAGTCTCGCCCTGCGAACGCAGCAGACGGTCGGCGGTCTCGCGGTTGTAGCGCACCTGCTGTTCGACGCGGGCGATCTCGGCGCCGACCTTGTAGACCTCGGCCTGCACCGCATTCAGATGCTCGGAGGCACCGGTGTGGCGCTCGCGCACGCTTTCCAGCTGCGCTTCGACATGACGCTGGCCGGCCAGCTGGCGCTCGATCTCGATCTCGGCGGCGGACAGGCCGGCGCCTTCGCCGATCGTGCTGGCCCTTGAGTCCCGCGATATTCGAGCGCGCGCAGTTCGGCTTCCTTGCGCGTCTGTTCGTTCTTCAGGGCCTTCCAGCGCTCGGCGGCGCGGGCCTGACGATTGAGGTGTTCGAGCTGCTTGTCGACTTCGTCGCGCACGTCGCGCACGCGGTCGAGGTTCTCGCGGGTGGCCTTGATGCGGCTCTCGGTTTCCTTGCGGCGCTCCTTGTACTTGGAGATGCCGGCCGCCTCTTCGAGATGCATGCGCAGCTCGTCGGGCGCCGCCTCGACGATCTCGGCTGATCATGCCCTGCTCGATGATCGAGTAGCTGCGCGGACCCAGGCCGGTGCCGAGGAACAAATCGGTGATGTCACGGCGACGGCAGCGCG
Source organism: uncultured Gammaproteobacteria bacterium (assembly GCA_963765335.1). Lineage (GTDB taxonomy): Bacteria > Pseudomonadota > Gammaproteobacteria > Xanthomonadales > Rhodanobacteraceae > Dyella. The sequence goes on from CAVXWA010000017.1 coordinate 89,169, forward strand.
CGCCGTTGAGGAAGTACGCCGACTGGCCGTCGCGAGCTGACCTGGCGCTTCACGGAGATCTCGTTGTACTGGCCGTACTCGCCCTGGATGGTGCCGTCGGCGTTGTCGAAGATCAGCTCGACCGTGGCCTGGCCCACCGGCTTGCGCGCGTTCGAGCCCGAGAAGATCACGTCGGTGAGCGAGTCGCCGCGCAGGCGACTGGCGGCGCTCTCGCCCATCACCCAGCGGATGGCGTCGATGATGTTGGACTTGCCGCATCCGTTCGGCCCGACGACGCCGGTCATGTTGGTCGGCAGGTGCAGCGTGGTCGGGTCGACGAAGGACTTGAAACCGGCGAGTTTGATCGTGGTCAGGCGCATTCGGGCATCAACGCTGGGAGAGATGCCCGAGGCTTTCGGGCGATGGGGCACTGTGCCAAACGCGGGCCGTAGTCGCAATGCGTTTCGGCGGGATGTCTTACATTAACATTGATGGCTATATCAATGTTATATAACGATTTAGTGGCAAATACTTCAGCTGGCCGCCCAGCCACCGTCCCGTCATCCCAGCGAAAGCTGGGATCCAGCGCCTTTGGCGATCCTGACGCTAGCGCAAAGTCGCTGGATTCCAGCTTTCGCTGGGATGACGGCGAGGCCTGGGTAGCGGCGACGGATTACTCCCCAGGCGCCTTGGCCTCAATCGACAAGGCATGGATACCGTTGTCCATCAGCCCTTCCAGCGCCGCATAGACCAGGCGATGGCGCTTGATCGACAGCTGTCCGGCAAACGCCGCGCTGACAATGCGCACGTGAAAATGCCCCTTGCCCGCATTCGCGTGGCCGGCGTGCTTATGGCCCTCGTCCAACACGTCCAGCGCGACCGGATCGAGCGCCTGCTGCAGGCGCTCGCGAATCTGTTCGACCATCGGCGCGCTCATGCCCGTGGCAGCGCCTTGAGAAACGGCTTGATGCTGACGCTGGCGTAGACGCCGGCATCCACATACGGATCGACCTTGGCCCAGGCCTCCGCCTCAGCCTGCGATGGGAATTCGGCAAGAATCAGGCTGCCGGTGAACCCCGCCGGGCCCGGATCTTCCGAGTCGATCGCCGGAAACGGGCCCGCCACGAGCAAGCGCCCCTCGTCCAGCAGCTTCTGCAGACGCGCGATGTGAGCCGGTCGAGCGGACTTACGTTTCTCAAGAGAATCAGGCACATCCGTGCCAATGATGGCAAACCACATGAATCAGGCCTCTGGGCGCATATAGGGGAACAGCAACACGTCGCGGATCGACGACGAGTCGGTCAGCAGCATCACCAGGCGGTCGATGCCGATGCCGAGGCCGCCGGTCGGCGGCAGGCCCACTTCCAGCGCGCGGATGTAGTCGGCATCGAAGTGCATCGCCTCGTCGTCGCCGGAGGCCTTGGCATCCACCTGGGCCTGGAAGCGCGCGGCCTGGTCTTCCGGGTCGTTCAACTCGGAAAAGCCGTTCGCCAGCTCCTTGGCGTTGACGAACAGCTCGAAGCGGTCGGTGATGCCCGGCTTGGTATCGCTTTCGCGCGCCAGCGGCGACACCTCGATCGGATGGTCGGTGATGAAGGTCGGCTGGATCAGTGTGTGCTCCACCGTCTTCTCGAAGATCTCGAGCAACAAGCGACCCCAGCCGTAGTCGCCCTTGAGCGGAATGCCGAGGCGCTTGCAGTGGGCCGCCAGCGCATCACGGTCGCGCAGCTCCTCGCGGCGGATTTCCGGATTCAGCTCCAGCACCGCATCTTCCATGCTCCAGCGACGGAACGCCGGGCCGACGTCGATCTCGACGCCGTCCCAGGTGAGCTTGGTGGTGCCGATCACCGCCTTGGCCGATTCGCGGATCACCTCTTCGGTGAGATCCATGATCTCGGTGTACGTGGCGTAGGCCTGGTACAGCTCCAGCATGGTGAATTCGGGGTTGTGTCGCGTGGACACGCCCTCGTTGCGGAAGTTGCGGTTGATCTCGTACACGCGATCGAAGCCGCCGACCACCAGGCGCTTGAGGTACAGCTCCGGCGCCACGCGCAGGTACAGGTCCATGTCCAGCGCGTTGTGATGCGTGACGAACGGACGCGCCGTGGCGCCGCCCGGGATCACGTGCATCATCGGCGTTTCGACTTCCATGAAGCGGCGCGGCTCGGCTTCGAGCCACTTGCGGATGAAGCGGATGATCTTCGAGCGCTGCGCGAACGTGCGGCGCGCCTCTTCGGTGACGATCAGGTCGACGTAGCGCTGGCGATAGCGCTGCTCCACGTCGGCCAGGCCGTGCCACTTGTCCGGCAGCGGGCGCAGGCTCTTGGTCAGCAGGCGCAGCACATCCACCTTGACCGACAACTCGCCGGTCTTGGTGCGCATCAGCGCGCCTTCGGCGCCGACGATGTCGCCCAGGTCCCAGCCCTTGAAGGCCTTGAACGTGTCCTCGCCCACCGTGCCCTGGTGGATGAACAGCTGGATGCGGCCGTGAAAGTCCTGCATCTGCACGAAGGCGACCTTGCCCTGGTCGCGCTTGAGCATGATGCGACCCGCCACCTTCACGCGCCGGCGCGGCGCCCTCGATGGCCTCGGCAGTCCAATGTTCGACGTCGGCGAATTCGGCCTGCAGGTCGCCGGCGAACGCGTCGACCTTGAAGTCGTTCGGGAACGCCACGCCCTGCTCGCGCAACGCCTTCAGTTTCTCGCGACGCTCGGCGATGAGTTTGTTTTCGTCGTGGTGGACGGACTCGGCGGAAGCGATGGCGGGAGAAACGTTGTCGCTGGTCATGCTTGGGTTCCAGTCTGAGTGTTTGGTTTGTTGCCGATCGTGAAGGGCGCCCACATCAAGCTCAGCGCACGCACCCCGTCGAAGACGTCATCCCGGCGAAGGCCGGGATCCAATGCCTTCTGTCGCTCGTTAAAGTGGCTGGATCCCTGCCTTCGCAGGGATGACGAGCGATAAAGCAAAGATCAATCTAAACCGAAGCCCGCGTGAGCTTACGCATCCACGCGTTTGGCGCCCGCATCCAGGCCCGACTTCAAGCTGGCCTCAATAAATTCATCCAGGTCGCCATCGAGCACTTTCTGCGTATCGGAGCGCTCGATGCCGGTGCGCAGGTCCTTGATACGGCTCTGATCGAGCACGTAGTTGCGGATCTGGCTGCCCCAGCCGATGTCTGACTTGGTTGCTTCCAGCGCGTCCTTCTCGGCATTGCGCTTTTGCAGTTCCAGCTCGTACAGCTTGGCCGCGAGCATCTTCATGGCGTGGTCGCGGTTGGCGTGCTGGCTGCGCTGGGTCTGGCAGGCCACCACCGTATTGGTCGGTATGTGCGTGATACGCACGGCCGATTCGGTCTTGTTGACGTGCTGGCCACCGGCACCGGACGAACGGTACACGTCGGTGCGCAGGTCGGCCGGATTGATATCGATGTCGATATCGTCATCGACTTCCGGCGACTACGAACACCGAGGTAAAGCTGGTGTGGCGGCGGTTGTCAGAATCGAACGGGACTTTTGCGCACCAGGCGGTGCACGCCGATCTCGGTCTTCAGCCAGCCGTAGGCGTAGTCGCCTTCTACACGGAAGGTGGCGGACTTGATGCCGGCCACTTCGCCACCGCTGACTTCCATCAGCTCGGTCTTCCAGCCGCGCGACTCGCACCAGCGCAGGTACATGCGCAGCAATATTTCGGCCCAGTCCTGCGCTTCGGTACCGCCGGCACCGGCCTGGATGTCCACGAAGGCGTTGTTGGCGTCCATCTTGCCGGAGAACATGCGCTGGAATTCCAGCTTGCCCACCTTGGCATCGAGGCCGCGCAGGTCAGCGATGACCGAGTTGGCGGTGTCTTCGTCGTTGTCGGCGGCGGCCATTTCCAGCAACTCGCCGGCGTCGATCAGGGCCGCGGTCATCGTGTCGATGCCACTGACGACGGTTTCCAGGCGGGCGCGTTCGCGGCCCAGCTCCTGTGCGCGCGGCGGATCGTCCCACACGGTGGGGCTTTCCAGTTCGCGGCTTACTTCTTCGAGACGCTCACGCTTGGTGGCGTAGTCAAAGATACCCCCTAAGCGACTCGACGCGGCCCTTGAGGTCCGTGATCTGCGCAAGGATCGGATTGGTTTCGATCATTTGGGTTGAGGTTCCGTATCAGCAGCCCTTTAGGATAACAGAGGACTCCGATTTGCCGGTAAGGCGCGGCGCCTCAGGCGTCGCATGACTCATGCGCACCCGTCCCCGGCCAGCCAGCCCGGTAGCGCGGGAACGGTAAGGGTGCCAACCAGGCAGCCATGCACGAGCCACCCTTCATCGCCCCTTGGCAATTTCACAAAAAAAAGTCGCGGGACAGGTAAGTCTCAGACACGGTCGGTGACGGACGGCAAGGCTTGATGCAGCCCAGCCCAGACCAGGCGCCTCTTTGCCCGGACCCATGCCCGCATGAACGAGCGATTTCAGTCCCTGGTATATGGCGTGGTGCTCGCGATGGCCGTGGGGTGGGTGCTGCACGTCGGCAAGAAAATCTTCGAACCGGTCGTCCTGAGCATCCTGGTGGTCTATGTGATCGTTGGCCTGACCCGCCTGCTCTACCGCGTCCCGGTGATCGGCCCGCGCCTGCCCATGAAGGTGCATTACGCGCTATCGATCCTGGTGATCGCACTGGCCTTGATGGCCATGGCCTCGATGATCATGACCAACCTCACCCGGGTGGCGACCTTGGCGCCGCAATACCAGGCCACCTTGCTGAACATGATCCAGAAAGGCGCGGCGAGATTTGGCTTCGAGTCCGAACCCACCTGGGCCACGCTGCGCCGTGACCTGCTCGGCCAGGTCAATATGCAACGCCTGATCGGCTCTACCGTGATGTCGATCACCTCGATCGCCGCGAGCCTGATCGTGGTCTTCCTCTATGTCGCCTTTCTTCTCGTCGAACAGCGCAGCCTGCCCAACAAGCTGGCCCATATTTCAGACGAGCCGCGCAACGTGGCGCAGCTGCAGAAGATCATTGTTCATATCAACCAGCGCGTGGGCACCTACCTGGCGCTCAAGACACTGATCAGTCTGCTGATCGGCCTGGTCAGCTGGGCCATCATGGCGTTCTTTGGACTGGAATTTGCCGCGTTCTGGGCGGTACTGATCACGCTGCTGAACTACGTGCCGTATATCGGCTCGTTCCTCAGCGTGTTCTTTCCGATGGCCTTTGCCATCGTCCAGTATGGCGACGCGGACACCGTACTGATACTGGCGATTGCGCTCTCCGTGCCACAGTTTTTCATCGGGAACTTCCTCGACCCGTACCTGATGGGGAATTCGCTGAACCTGAGTCCGTTCGCCATCCTGATCAGCCTGACCGTATGGAGCGCGCTATGGGGCATCCCGGGCGCCTTTCTTGCGGTGCCGATCACGGCTTGCTTGACGATGGTGTTCTCGGAATTCCCCGGCACCCGTCCGATTGCTGTGCTGCTCTCGCGCAGTGGCGACCTGGATGAAAATTGATGGAGCCTTTAGCTCCCCCCTCTCGGACCTAATTAGCGTCAAATCTCAGCCACACGACTTGCTGCCACGCCCCATTCGTTTCAACGAGGTAGCGGCCCTGTAGGAGCGCACCCTGTGCGCGATCGGGTGCGCCTCAGTCCCTATCCTTATCGCCAGCGTGCCGCCTCCGCGGCGGCACGCTGGCGGCAGCTATGGGAACAGGGGCCAGCTCCGGTCGCGCACAAGGTGCGCTCCTACCAAAAACACGAGGACCCAGTCCTCCCCTCAGTCCTCTCTCTGAGGGGAGAGGACGTAGAAGCGCGCTACGCCAACGCCTGTTGGTGCACCCCACGCACCGCGCGACCGGATGGGTCCGCGGCCGCCGCAAACGTCGGATCCCAGGCCAAGGCCGCGGGCGACGAACATGCGATGGACTTGCCGCCGGGAACCGTTGCCGCGCACGCCTGCCCCGGATAGAACCGCTCGAAGATGCGCCGATACAGATAGGCCTCCTTGGTGGCCGGCGTGTTGTGCGGGAAAGCGCGTCGCCGCAGCAGCGAATTCTCGATCGCTTATCGCCTGCTCGGCGTGCGCCTTAAGCCCATCAATCCAGCCGTAGCCAACACCATCGCTGAACTGCTCCTTCTGGCGCCACAGAATCTCGTCCGGCAACTCACCCTGGAACGCCTCGCGCAAAACCGCCTTCTCGATACGCCCTTTGCCCGCCATCTTGTGGCGCGCATCCATGCCCATGGCCACGTCGAGAAACTCCAGGTCCAGGAACGGCACGCGCGCCTCCACGCCCCAGGCCATCATCGATTTGTTCGCACGCAGGCAGTCATAACTGTGCAACGCGTCCAGCTTGCGCACGGTCTCCTCGTGGAACGCCTCGGCGGACGGCGCCTTGTGGAAATACAGGTAGCCGCCAAAGATCTCGTCCGAACCTTCGCCCGACAGCACCATCTTTACGCCCATCGCCTTGATCCTTCGCGCGAGCAGATACATCGGTGTGGAGGCGCGAATGGTCGTGACGTCATAGGTTTCAATATGGCGGATCACTTCGGGCAACGCATCCAGCCCTTCCCAGAACGTATAGATGAAGCCGTGATGCACGGTGCCAAGCGCATCCGCGGCGACTTGTGCGGCAGCGAGGTCGGGCGAGCCCTCCAGTCCAATCGCGAACGAATGCAGGCGCGGCCACCAGGCCTCGGCGCGGTCGTCGTCCTCCACGCGGTGGCGCGCGAATCGCGCGGCGCAGGCAGCGACCAGCGAGGAATCCAGCCCACCGGAGAGCAGTACGCCGTAGGGCACATCCGTCATCAGCTGGCGATGCACGGCCTGCTCGAATGCCTCGCGCAAGTCATGTGACGAAACATCATGGCCTTGCGTGTGGGCGTAATCGCGCCAGGGCTTCTGGTAGTAGCGACGCAGCTCGCCATCGGCGCTGTCATAGACATGGCCTGGTGGAAACGGCGCCACGTCGGCGCAAATGCTGGATAACGCTTTCATCTCCGAGGCCACGCAAAGCCGCCCTTCGCCGTCGTGTCCCCAATACAACGGGCAGACACCGATGGGATCGCGGGCGATCAGGTAACGGGCTGCCTCGCTGTCCCACAGCGCAAAAGCAAAGATGCCGTTGAGCTTGGACACCCACTCAAGCGCATCGATCGATTCGCGATACAACGCATTGATGACCTCGCAATCCGAACCCGTGGTGAAGTCGTAGCCGCTGGCGGCGCGCAAATCGCGATGGTTGTAGATCTCGCCGTTCACCGCCAACGCCAGCGCACCGTCGCGTGATCGCAGCGGCTGCGCGCCGCTGGCCGGATCGACGATCGCCAGGCGTTCGTGCACCAGGATCACGCCGGCGTCGACGAACACGCCACTCCAGTCCGGTCCGCGATGGCGCTGGCGCTGGGAGAGTTCCAGCGCCTGCTGGCGTAGTGCTGCCAGGTCATCGCCTGGCTGCAGGTCGAACATGCCGAAGATCGAACACATGACACAGGTCCCTTGGTTGGTTTTTCGCGAGGCGGAAAAACAAAAAGGCCCGCTGGGAGCGGGCCTTTTTGCGTGAATGCTTGCAGTTTCTGCTTACACGCCGGCCCACCCGTCGATGCGGGTATTGGTATTGGCGTTGTTATTCAGTGCGCGCACGCATAGGGCCGCCGCCGCGGAAGCGGCAGTAGCAGTCATGGAAACGAAGTCGGGCGCGGAGGCAGGACATGTCGCCGACTTCAACACAAGCCGCGGCCGCTGACAAGCACCCATAGAGCCTGTTCACGATCTCCGCGTGGCCCGCGCCGGGATCTGTTTGCGCGCAGACCAAGGAAGAACGCGGGAGTGTACGTCCGTACACGACTGAGTGATGACGCCGGGCTGCGGGCAAACAGACCCGGCCCGGAGGGTTGAGCGCGTGTGCCCGCCAGCGACCGGCGCGCGGCTCGACCTGACAGCCAGTCAGGCGCTTCGCCACGCACCGGTCGCTGGCGAGCACACGCACTCAACGCGGGCTACGCGGAGGTCGTGAACAGGCTCTTAGACAGTTTCATTTGTTCTCTTCTTCCGTCACCGGCCTCGGCTCCCGGATCCAGTCAATCGCGAGCACCAACTCGGCATTGCTGAATAGCCGGAACTCGGCGGGCACCACAAAACCCATGGCTGTCGCCGCAATGCGCAGCCATGCCACATCGGTCACCAGCGCCACGCGATCCCAGCCGCTGAAATGCCGGAAGCCGAGCATCATGTCGTCCCACATCGCGCCCGGATCGAACCCCGTGAAATCCGGGCCGACGTGATAGAGCAGACGCAATTTGCGATTCAAGGCAAACGCCGCCTCGATGTCCGGCACCAGTACCCGCTCGTAGTCAGCGGCCGTAACCTGCCCGCTGGCGCGAAATCCCAGTGTGCCCGGCGGCAAGCCCTGAATCTGCTCGATCATGGTTTGTGTCCCTGTGAATGAGTCATTTGTATCGCAAAACGCATGTTATGGACACGTCATCGGCCAGGCACGTGCCATCACTTGTGTATCTGCACCGAACCCAACGGTACAGGGGTCATGGAATCGGCGATATCCACCCATCCGCCGCCCATCGCCTGGTACACGTTCACGACCTGCGTGTAGCGTTGCGCGCTCAGGCTCGCGAGTGAGAGCTCGGCGGCAAACAGATCGTTTTCGGAGACCAGCACGTCGATATAACCGATCAGGCCGTTTTCGAATTTGAGACGTGAGAGCCGCGCGATATTCCCGCAACGAATCCACGCGCTGCTGCTGCAAGGCCACCTGCTCGATCGTCTTCTGCGAACCGATCAGCGCGTTGTTGGTATCGCCAAACGCGTTCAGCACGGCCTGCTGGTAAAACAGCTGGGCCTGCTGTTTCTGTGCTTCGGCGGACCGTACCTGCCCACGAATCGCGCCCGAGGTGAAGATAGGTCCGGTCAGCCCTGCCCCTACCGACCACGCCTGGGCAGGGCCGGTCAGGAAATCGCCGAAGGCTGTGCTGATCGACCCGAGCACGCCGGTCAACGAGATGTCGGGGTAGTAGAGCGCACGCGTGGCGCCGACATTGGCATTGGCGGCCACCAGATTCTGCTCGGCCTGCAGGATGTCCGGACGCCGTTCGAGCACCGTCGAAGGTATATCCGCCGGGATGACCGGTAGCATCAACTGGTCGATCGACTTGCCACGCGGGATCGGGCCCGGATTGTGCCCCATCAGCACGGAGATGCCGTTTTCCAGCACGGCGATCTGCTGATCGATGGCCGGTATCGCCGTTTGCGCCAGCTTGAACTGAGAGCGCACTTGCGACACTTCGGTTTCGGATACCAGACCTGCCTTGTAGCGCAACTCGAAGATGCGCAAGGTCTCGCCGAAGTTGGCCGCCGTTGCCACCGCGATCTCGCGCTGGCGATCCAGACCACGCAGCGTGATGTAGCTATTGGCCACGCCCGCCACCAGCGACAGCACGACGCCTCGTTGGGCCTGTTCGCTCGCATATATCTGTGCTTGCGCGGCCTCGTTGAGGCGCCGTACGCGACCGAACAAATCGATTTGCCAGGACGCGGCCAGCGTTCCCTGATAGAGATTGAACTCCGGATTGACGCCGGACGGAAGCGGCGGCTGCCCTACCTGGCTGGCGCGGCTGCGGCTGACATCGGCACCGTAACCGATCTGCGGCAAGGCCTGCGCACGCGATGTGCGCAGCAGGCCGATGAATTGATCGACTCGCGCGGCCGCGACGCGTACATCCAGGTTGTCGCGCAGCGCCGTTTCGACGAGTTCGTTCAGTACCGGATCGCCAAACTGCTCCCACCATTTCGTGTTGACGACCTCCTCGGCCTTGGGCAGGTCGATGCGCCACTTTTCTGGCGTTTGCACCGTGGGGCGCTCGTAGTTCGGCCCAACCATGATGCAGCCTGTAACGGAGACCGAGACGGCGGCGAGCATCACTAATGTCAACCTTCTCATGACGTATTCCCCGCTGAAATAAACCGACCGGGAGAGGCTTTACCGCGTCTAATGTGCGCGCCGGCATGTGATGAAATCGCACGCCTGCATCAGCCAACCACCATCAGCGTCCAGCCAAACAACAATGACACCAGCAACAGGGCGATGCATGACACGGCCCAGCGGCGCGAGAACGCATCCACGCGCTCGAACCAGCCGCCCGCCGCCATGCTGGCGTCTTCCAGCGGATACAAGACCTCGCCCATATCACCCGCGGGCAACTGGGTATCCGCGCCCCAAGCTGATCCAAGCCGAACGCCAGCACCGCACCCACCAGCACCGGCCATAGCGCGGCCCACAAGGCGGCCGGCGCCACGGCCGTTGGCAGCGTGTCGATCGGAATCAACAGATAAAGCGCCCACGGGATGACAAGCGACGCGAGCGCCATGGCGAGCCAGGCGACCCGCCATCGCCGCCGGCGCACGCGCATCGGGGTCCGCGGCCGTCATCGCGCTCAGGCGACGCAGGAAATGGATCATCAACAACGTGGTGGCGATCGATGACACCACCGCCACCGAGCCGGCGAGGCCCTCGCCGAGCAAATCCTTGGCCGCGTACTTCGCGAGCGCGCCACCCGTCAGCGGCAGGCCGCCCAGTCCCAACGCGATGACGGCAGCGGGCACCAGCATCGGCCAGCGGTGCCGGCGGCCGGTGAGCATCACCGCGCCCACGGCCAGGAACAGCGCGCCCTTCACCAGCAGATGGTGGGCGGCATAGAAGGCCGTCGCCAACGCCGTGCCGCTATCGCCGGCCGCCAGCCCCATGCCGATCACCGCCACCAGGAAACCCATCTGGCTGACGCTCGAATAGGCAAGGATGACCTTGGGGTGCGACTGCGTGATGCCGATGAGCACGCCGTAGATCGCGCCGAACAGGCCGATCACGGCCAGCGGCATGCCCGGAATCGGGGAGCGCAGCGCCGAACGGCAGGAAGCGGATCAGGGCGAGGATGCTGGCCTTGACCACCGCGCCACTCATCACGGCGGCCGCCGGAATCGGTGCCTCGCCGTAGGCCAGCGGCATCCAGAAATGCAGCGGCACCAGGCCGGCCTTCATGCCGAGGCCGACCAGCAGCAGGATCAGAGTGAGGTCGCGCCATGGCGAGCTCGGCAAGGCCGCTGCCGCATCGCGGATCAGCAGGCTGCCGTCCGGCGTCGCCTGCGCCAGCAGGATCAGGCCCGCCAGCAGAAAGGCCTCGGCCAGCAAGGCGAGTCCGAGATAGATCGCACTGGCGCGTATCGCCTGCGAACCTTCGCCCTGCAGCACCAGCCCGCTGGCGCCGACGCTGAGCACGGCAAGCAGGAAATAGAAGCCGATCAGGTCGGCGGCCAGGAACACACCGACGCAACCGGTCAAGGTCATCAGCCAACAGACCACCAGGCCGTCGCCGTCCGCCGCGGTCACGCAGATAGCGCGCAGGCGAAGATGCCCGCGAGAGCCCACAGTACGGCTGCGCACGCCCAGCAGCATCGCGCCCGGCAGGTCGAGCGCAAAACGCAAGGCGAAGCGTGCGTTGCCGAGCACCAGCATCGACTCATGGCCCGCGCACAGGGCGGCCGCTAGCGCCGGCAGCGGCGCGATCACGAACAGAGCCGGCATGTGTCGGCGCAGCCTTGCGATGCGCAAGCCAGCAGCAGCAACAAGGGCAGACCGATGCGCGGCGGCGAGCAGGATCTGGGTCGTGTTCATGGCGACGCCCACCAGCGGTACGACCGCGCGGCCGATCTGCGCCACATCGAACGGCAGCAACGCTGCCAGGCCGAGCAGGAAGGAACACAGGGCCAGCCCCAGCACGGCGACCTTGCTGATAGCCCGGCACCTGCTTCTTCGGCGACCAGCCAGGCGCGGCCGGCGCCATCGCGCGCACCACCACCATGAAGACATAGGCACTGGTGAGCAGGCCGCCGACCAGCATCACCAGCACCCACCACCATTGCGCGGTCGCGATGGCGGCCGACAGCAGCAGCCACTTGGCGAGAAAGCCGCCCGAGGGCGGCAGACCGATCAGCGAGGCGCCGGCCAGCGCGAACGCGGTGATGCGTCATCGGCAGGGCGCGTCCGGCACCGCGCAGATCGGCCGAGGCGGTCGTGACCGAGCGTGCTGTAGATCAGGCCGGCCGCCATGAACATCGCGGCCTTCGCGGTCGCGTGCGAGATCGCCTGCAGCAGACCGCCGGTGACGGCCGAGGCGCTGTCGAGTTGCGTCGCGTCGAGCGCCTGCGACGAGTGGAAACATCAGGAACAGATAGCCGATCTGCGCCACCGTCGAGTAGGCGATCAGCAGCTTCAGCCGTGCCTGGCGCAGCGCCACGATGTTGCCGACGATGATCGCCGATGCGCCGAGCGCGCCGAGCAACTGCGCCGCCGGCAGGCGTCACGATGCCCGGAAACACATCGACCCACAGCCGCACGACCAGGAACCAGGCGCCCTTGATCACCAGCGCGGAAAGCAGCGCGCTCGCCGCCGCCGGCGCGCCGGCATGCGCGGGCGGCAGCCACAGGTGCAGCGGGAACAGCGCGGTCTTGGCCAGCAGGCCGGCGGTCATCAGCGCCGCTGCGACCCAGGTCACCGGCTCGCGCTCCGACGCGCGCGGCCAGCAGGGCGATGTCGAGCGTGCCGTAGGCGCCATAGAGCAGGAACGCGCCGAGCAGATAGAACATCGAGCCGAGCAAGCGCGAACAGCAGGTAGCGCAGCGCCGCCTGCAGCGTCTCGCCGCGGCCGTCGAGGGCCACCAGCGGAACGCCGGCGAAGGTCAGCAGCTCGAGCGCGACATAGAGCGTGAAGACGTCGCCGCTCACGAACACCAGGTTGAGCGATCCCCACACCGCCAGCAGCAACAGCCAGAAGGCCAGCGGCCCGCGCGCTTCGCGCTGCGCCGGCGGCGTACCGAAGTCGCCGTTGGCGTAGACGCCGATCACGCCGACGACCACGGCGACGACCAGCATCATGCAGACCGAGAGACCGTCCGCGCGCAGCGCGACACCCAGCGGTGGCGCCCATCCGCCCAGCAGATAGACCAGCGATGCGCCCGAGCTCAGCAGGGCCCGCGTGATCGCGAGCACGACGCCGATGCCCAGCACGATCGTCGCCCAGGCCACCCGCTGCGCATGGCGGCCGCCGAGCACCAGCCCGAGCAGCACGCCGACAAAAGGCAGCAGCACGGCGAGCACGAGCAACAGGCCGCCTGGCGTCGTCAGGTGCACGGGCGCCGCGGGCGACACTTAGGTATCACCTTCGGCAGGCGGCTTCGCAGGCGCGGGATCACCGTCGGTCGAGAGCGAGCTCGAGCCGGTTTCGTCGAACAGGCGCAACATCAGCGCAACGGCGAGCGCGGAGGCCGCGAATGCCACCACGATGGCGGTGATCAGCAAGGGCCTGCGGCACCGGATCGCCGCCCATGCCGCGCTGCCGCGCCACGACGCGCAATGACCGCGCAGACCAGAAAGATGCCGTTGCCCATCAGGTTGAAGGACAGCACCTTGCGCAGCGGCTGCGGATGCACGATCAGGCCGTACAGCCCGAAGCCCACCAAGCACGGCGGCGCACAGCCCAAACAGCGTCGGTGCGTTCATGGGGCGTGGCCCCGATCGCTGTGGCGGCCCGATCAGCAGCAGGGTCAGCGTGACCGCCAGCGACGGCAGCAGCGCCACTTCGATGACGATGATCAACGGCTTGGCGAAACCCTCGGGATAGGCCAGGAAGGCGTCGGCCACGAAGACGCCGAGCACACCGACGAGGATGAAGACGGCCGGCCCCGCGATCAGCGCCAGCCGCACCCAGCGCTGACTCACCGCGGGCGCATCGTGCAGCCCGGACATCATGAGCAGCAGCCACATCGCGGCGAGCACGGTCGCGCCCTGAAACTTGCCGCCCGGATGGTCGGCGCCAACCCAGAGGATGTAGATGCCGACGACGATGCCGATCGGCGGCAGCACGCGCGCCAGATAGGCCAGGATGCCGTTCGGTTCGGCACCTGGGTGCCAGTCCCGGCCGGCCGCCCCAGTCGCGGTCGGACGCCAGCGACCAGATGCCGATCAATCCAAACAGCAGCACGATGGCTTCGAGCAGCGTGTCCATCGCGCGAAACGACATCAGCACGGCCGTGATCGGGTTGCCCACACCGGTCGAGGCAAGATGCTGCGCCACCTCGGGCGCCAGCGTCGGCGCGGGGTCCGGCAGCAGCAGAACGCAGGCGGCGATCGCCGCGGCAACCGCGGTGGCTACGATGGCCGCCAGCACGCGCGTCGGCAAGCCGGGCCACTCGGCCCGGGCTGCCGCCTCGGTCTTGCGCAAGCGGGAGGCCGCGCCGATCAACAGCGCGCCGGTCAGGCCCGCACCGATAGCCGCCTCGGTCAACGCCACGTCGACAGCCGACAGCGCCAGCCACGCCAGCGTCAGCAGCAAGCCGTAGGACACGAAAGCCGGCGACGGCCGCAAACGTCTCGCGCGCGACGACGGTCCAGAACGCGAGCGCCAGCAGCAGCAGCAATCAGGGCGAGGTGCAGCGCGACGCTCATGGATGCGGCCCATCACGGCGCGCGGCGCGCGCGATGAGTTGGGACACCGTGGCCGACGCGAGCAGGACCAGCAGCCAGACCAGGATCAGTTTCAGGCCAGCGAACACGCTGCCGGACTGCGGCAGCAGCCCGAGCACCACCAGGCCCAGCCCGAGATTGTCGGCCTTGGTCAGCGCATGCAGTCGCGTCAGCGTGTCCGGAAAACGCAGCAGGCCGACCGTGCCGGCCAGGAAGAAGAACGCGCCGGTGAGGATGGCGACGATGGTGAAGATGTCGGCGGCGATCTTCACGGCCCCTCGCTCCGTTTGGTTTGTCGTCTTTTGCCGACGACTCATCGGCCTTGACGAAGGCCACCGCCGCGAATGCCGCCAGCACCGACAGCGTCAGCACCACGTCGACCACACCTTCCGTGCCGTTTGCGACGCCCACCAGCAGCAGCGCCGCGATGCCACCGGTGCCGAACAATTGCACCGCCATCATGCGGTCGGCGTTGCCCGCACCGCGCAATACGCAAAACAGGCCTACGGCGACCATCACCACCACGAAGACCGTCATGCGCAAGCAGGAAACTCAGTCATGGCCGTCACCGCCTATAAGCGCTGCAGTCAGCCGCTTTTCCTCTTCCGCCAACTGTTCGGCGACGGGTTGCGCCCGTATCGAGCGCGTGATAAATGATCGCCCCTTCCGACATCGCCGGCGGGCACCGAACCCGGCAACAAGCTGGTGATCACCGCGAATTCATTGCGCGCCAGGCCTGGCGGAAAGCTCACCCGGCAGACCACGAATCCCGGCCGCAATGGCATGCGCGGATCGAAGGCCCGACGGGCGACATCCACGCCCGCCAGCACCGACTGCCACATGAAATGCGGCACGAAGGCGAGCAAGGCGCCGAAGCGCAGATGACCCGCCTCGGGCGGCAGCAGGCGCAGGCTGGTCCAGGTCGCCAGCGCGGCCGCGATCAGGCCGACCATCAGATCGGCCAGCTTCGCGCTTGGCATCAGCACCAGCCATACCAGGAAGAACAGCAGGCCGCGCTCCAGCACCGTGGGCACGCTCGAATGGCTTGCGGGCTTCCTGCGATGGTCCGATGCGGGCCTCATGGCGGCGCCCCGTCTTCCTTGCCCATGGCCACCAGGCGGACATGCAACTTGCTCAAGCGCTCGAATAGGCGCGCTTCGGCGCGGATCGGCCACCAGTCATAAAGGAAGATCTCCATCGGTCGCCACAGCGCCACCCAGGCGCCGATCACCACGCTCTCGTGAACAAGCGTGGCATAACGCTCCTTGGTGAACAGGCTGGCCACGGCTTCGCCGATGCCCGCCGCCACACCGACAAACACGACGCCAATCAACAGGCTGATGCGCCCCAGCCGAAACAGCTTTTTCAATCGACGACGAGTGGCCAGCGCGCCATGCGCGTAGTACGCATGCACGGCCTCACCCACCATGACGGCATCCTGTCCGGTGACGGACGGATTGCCGAGATGAACGACCAGGTACAGTGACTGCGTTGCCGGTAGCTCCTGGGCCCACTCGACGATGTAGGTATCCGTTTTTGGATCGAGGTCGCGTTCCCGAAACGGGCGCCAGGTCCATGGCGTCGAACAGCTGAGCGAGTTCGGTGACATACAGATCGAGCACGGCAGCATGCGCATCGCCGGCAGGACGTCCCGCAGGAAGCCCCAGTGATCGCCACCGATGTGGATGCCAACCTCATAGCGTCCGTCCTCATCCATCACGTCGAGGCGTCTTTCGCTGTGCCCGATAGCGCCGGTGTCCTCTCCTCTTTGCCGAACACCACCATGTAGAGCGCTGGCAGGAAGATCAGCGTCAGCACCGTGGCGACCAGCAAGCCGCCCATGATGGCGAAGGCCATCGAGCCCCAGAACACGGTCGGCGCGATCGGGATCAGGCCGAGCACGGTCGAGATCGAGGTCAGCATCATCGGACGCATGCGCGAGGTGCCCGACGCCACCACCGCGTCGAACACGCTCATGCCTTCGGCGCGGTAGGTCTCGATCTGCACGATCAGGATCACGCCGTTCTTGGCGATCATGCCGATCAGCGCCAGGATGCCCAGGATCGCGACGAAGCCCAGCGGCCGGTTGAAGATCAGCAGCGCCAGCACCACGCCGATCAGGCCCAGCGGCATCACGCAGACCACCATCGCGAGCCGGCGGAAGCTCACCAGCAGCACCATCATGCTGATCAGCATCAGCACGATCATCAGCGGCACCACGGCGAACACCGAGGCGCTCGATTCGGCGCTCTCCTCGTACAGGCCGCCGGTCTCGACCTTGTAGCCCTTCGGCAGCTTGGCGTTGAACTCCTTGATCTTCGGCGCCAGCGTCTCGACCACCGTCGTCGGGCAGCACGCCGTGGATCGACGTCGGCGCGCACCGTAAGCGTCGGCACGCGGTCGCGCCGCCAGATCAGCGGCGACTCCTGCTCTTCCGCGAAGGTCGCGAACTGGCTCAGCGGCACCATCCGCCCGCTCGGCGTCGGCACCTGCAGCGTACTCAGGGTCTGGATCGACACGCGTTGCTCTTCGCTGGCGCGCGCCACCACGTTGACCAGGTAGATGTCGTCGCGCACCTGGGTGACCGTGCGTGCCCGGTGACGGTGGCGTTCATGATGCCGGCCAGCGCCGCGCGTGCTGACGCCGAGCTGGCGCGCCTCGTCCTGGTTGATGTGGATCTGGATCTGCCGCGCCGGCTCCATCCAGTCGAAATTGACGTGGCGCGTACGCGGCATCCGCGCCCAGCGATGCCGGCCAGGTCGAGCGCGATCTTGCGAACCTCGTCCTTGTCCGGACCCGAGACGCGATACTGCAGCGGCCAGCCCACCGGCGGACCCAGTTCGAGCGGAGAAATGCGCGCGACGATGTCGGGAAACTGCTCGGCCAGCGCCTTCTCGAGCTTCAGCTGCAGCCGGTCGCGCGCCTCGAGATTCTTGGCCACGACGACGACCTGGGCGAAGAACGGATTGGCCAGCTGGACGTTGAGCGTGAGGATGAAGCGCACCGCGCCGCGGCCGACATAGGTGCTGAAGTGGTCGACGTCGGGATCATCCTTCAGCAAGGCTTCGAAGCGCTCGGCCTCGGCCTCGGTCGCGTAGATCGAGGCGTTCTGGCGCAAGCGTCAGGTCGACGGTGAGCTCGGGTCGGTCGGAGGCCGGGAAGAACTGCTGCGGCACGAAGCGCACCAGGAACATCGACACCGACGAACGCGGCGAGCGTGAGCCCGATGGTCAGCCACCGCGCGCGGATCGCGCCCTTCAGGAAGCCGCCGTAAGCATTGAGCAGCTTGCTCGGCTTGGCCGCGGCATCCGCCTTGGGCGCCTTCAGGATCGCCTTGCCGACCAGCGGCGCGAAGATCACCGCGCCGAGCCAGGACACGATCAGCGCGATCGCCACGACCGCGAAGATCGAGAACGTGTACTCGCCGGCCGAACTGCTGCGCGAAGCCGATCGGCACGAAGCTCGAGATCGTCACCAGCGTGCCGATCAGCATCGGCGCGGCCAGCGTGCGGTAGGCGAACGTGGCCGCCTGATCCTTGGTGTCGCCGGCGGCAAGCCGGTTGATCATGGCGTCGACCGTGGTCATCGCGTCGTCGACCAGCAAGGTCAGCGCGATGATCAGCGCGCCGAGCGACACCCGGTGCAGGTCGATATGCACGATGTCCATGATCGGCGAACACGATCGCCAGCGTCAGCGGGATCGACAGCGCCACCACCGCGCCGGGCCGCACGCCCAGGCTCACGAAGCTGCACACCAGGATGATGATGATGGCCTGCCACAGCGAGGCCATGAAGTCGTTGATCGCGACGTCGACCGTCACCGCCTGGTCGGCCACCAGCGTCGGCTCGATGCCGTGCGGCAGGTTGGCGGTGATGTCGGCCATCTCGGCCTTGATGTTGCGTGCCGAGCGCCAGGATGTCGCCGGCGTCGCGCATCGCGATGGCCAGGCCGATCGCCGGCTTGCCGTTGACGCGGAACATCGGCTGCGGCGGATCGACGAAGCCGCGCCGCACGGTCGCGATATCGCCCAGCCGGATGATGCGGCCGCCAAGGACGAGGTTGACGTTCTCGATGTCGCTGCTCCGAATCGAAGGAGCCGCTGACTCGCATGAACACGCGTTCCTGGCTGGTCTGCAGCACGCCGGCCGGCCGGATCACGTTCTGCGCCTGCAAGGCCGCGACGATCGTCGGATAGTCCAGGCGCAGGCCGGCCAGCCGCTCGGTCGAGAACTCGATGTAGATCTGCTCGTCCTGCGCGCCCAGCACCTCGATCTTCGAGACGTCCGGCACCTGCAGCAGGCGCGAGCGGATCGGCTTCGACCTGGTCGCGCAGTTCGCGGAAGCTGATAGCCGTCGGCGGTGAATGCGTAGATGATGCCGAAGGTGTCGCCGAAATCGTCGTTGAAGAACGGCCCGACCACGCCGGCCGGCAGCGTCTGGCGCATGTCGCCGATGTTCTTGCGCACCTGGTACCAGATGTCCGGGACTGCGGACGGGCGGCGTCGATTGCTTCAGATCGACGAAGATCGTCGTCTGCCCGGCCGTCGTGTAGCTGCGCACGCGTTCGAGATGACTGCGTTTCCTGCAGCGTGCGCTCGAGTCGCTCGGTCACCTGCGACGTCGTCTCGTCGACCGTCGCGCCAGGCCAGGCAGCGACCACGACCATGGTGCGAAAAGTGAAGACCGGGTCCTCGGCGCGACCCAGCTTGCAGGAACGACATGGTGCCCGCGATCACCGAGATGATCATCAGGAACACCACGAGCGAGCGCTTCGAGAGCGCCCATTCCGACAGATTCGGGCCGATCACTTTGTCGCCTCGGTCCAGCGGACCTTCTGCCCTGGCCGCAGTGCCTGCACACCGGCAGTGACGATCACATCCCCTGGGGCCAGCCCTTGCGATACCTGCACGCGCTCCGCGTCATAGGCCCGAAGCTCCACGTTGCGCTCCGACACGGTTCCCGTCTTGGTGTCCACGACCCAGACGGCAGGCTTGCCGCCCGGCCGCATCAGGGCACTGGCCGGAATATCGAGCGCCGGTACGCTGTCGAGTTTCATGCGACCGGTCACCGTGCTACCCAGGCGCATCGCCGCCGGTGGATTGATCAGGCGGACGCGCACCGTAAACGTGCCGGTGATCGGGTCGGCGCGGGGCGACACCTCGCGCACCTTGCCGACGGCCGTGACCTTGGGATCCCCTCGCCAGCGACACCAGGATGTCGGGATTCGCGGGGGCGACGTCCTTGACCGCCGCCGGCACGTCGAAAACAGCGTCGACCGCGCCCTCGCGCGCCACCTGGACGATCATGCGCCCCGCGGCCACGACTTCGCCCGCCTCGGGACCGCGCGCGGTCACGATGCCGGCGGCGTCGGAAATCAGGTTGGTATAGCTCAGCCGGTTCTCGGCGATCTCGACCAGCGATTGCGCCGAGTCGATCTGTGACTGGGTGATCTTCTGCATCGCCTCGGCCTGCTCGAACGAGGCGCGGGACACGGCGTGCTCGGCCAGCAGATCGCGCATGCGGGTATAGCTGGTGCGCGCCTCCAGCCCCTGCGCCTGGGCCGCGGCCAGCTGGGCACGCGCGGATTGCAGGTTGCTCTGCTCGTTCATCTGGTCCAGCCGAGCCAGCACCTGGCCGGGCCGGACCCTGTCGCCGACGTCGACGTTGCGCTCGATCAGTCGCCCGTCGATGCGGAAGGACTCGTTGACTTCGGCCTGCGCCTGCAGGCGTCCGGTCAGGGAAATGCTGTCGCCCACCATCTGCCGTTCGATGGTGATGACGCGCACCGGACGGACTTCAGCGGCCTGCTCCTCCCCGCCGCGCTGGCACGCCGACAGCAGCACGGTTGCTGCAAGCGCGCATAGCACCAGGGCCGCAGGAGCATGAACAACTCGACTCATCACGGAGTTCGCAGACACGGGCGTCTTCCTGATAGTGGCTTGGTTGCCGCCCGGGGTGTCCGGGAACAACCCGGCACCGGCGGCGGCCTTGGAGCTGAGTACTTTCTATAACGTCCTGACCCTCCCAATGCTCCCGGCCTCAACCCGGGTCGGCAGATGCGGCGGCGCTTCCGTCTTGAAGCAACGGAGACGCGGCCAAGCGACTAGTAATCCACCGCGTCACGGACAATCGGGCACGTCATGCAATGACCACCGCCGCGTCCGCGACCCAGTTCCGCGCCGACTATCGTGATCACTTCGATACCGGCCTTGCGTAGCAAGGTGTTGGTGTAGGTGTTGCGATCGTAGGCGTAGACGACACCGGGGGAGGCGCAGACAAGATTGGCGCCACTGTCCCACTGGGTGCGCTCGCGCTGGTAGTCGCTGCCACCGGCCTCGATGACGCGCAGCTTCTTGAGCCCCAGCGACTCGGCCACCACGTCGACGAAGTCCTTTTCTTCCTTATGCAGCTCGACGCCACTTGGGTGGCTGCTCGGACGGTACGAGAAGGCGCGCGTCTGAGCCAGGAAGTCCGGGGCCAGCAATACGCAATCGCGGTCCGCGAACGTGAACACCGTATCCAGATGCATGGCGGCGCGAATCTTCGGCATGGCCGCCACGATGACCCGTTCCGCAGCGCCCTTCTTGAACAGCGTGGCCGCAAGCTGGCTGATGGCTTGGCGCGAGGTGCGCTCACTCATGCCAATCAGCACGACGCCCTTGCCGATCGGCATCACGTCACCGCCCTCCAGTGTCGCCAAGCCGTGATCCTCGGTCGGGTCGCCCCACCACACGTTGACCTTGCCGGCGAAATCCGGGTGGAACTTGTAGATCGCGGTGGTGAGGACCGTTTCCTCGTGGCGTGCCGGCCAATACAGCGGATTCAGCGTCACGCCACCATAGATCCAGCACGTGGTGTCGCGCGTGTACAAGGTATTCGGCAGCGGCGGCAGCAGATATTCCGTGACGCCAGCTGCTTCTTTGACGACAGCCAGGGCCTTGCCGCCCACGTCTTCCGGAAAGTCATGGGTCGACAAGCCGCCAAGTAGCGTTTCGGCGAGCTTGCGATTCTCGAGTCCTTCGAGATAGCTGCGCAGTTCGTCGATGAAGCCCAGTCCCACCTGGTTGGGCACGACCTGGTTGTCGAGTATCCACTTCTTGCCTTCCGGCACCGCAACGGTTTCCGCGAGCAGGTTGTGCATTTCCAGCACTTCGATACCGCGATCGCGCATCTTGTTGACGAAGTCGAAATGGTCGCGCTTGGCGTTGTCCACCCACAGCACGTCGTCAAACAGCAGTTCATCGCAGTTGCTGGGCGTCAGGCGCGAATGCGCCAGACCCGGCGCGCATACCATCACCTTGCGCAGCTGACCGACTTCCGAATACACACCGAATTTGACGTCGCTTGCACTTGCCATAACGATCTCCGCAGAGTGTCTAAACCGTAATGGAACCGGTGGCCAGACCATAGATACCGGCGAGGGCACCGATGATCGCGATAACGAAAATGACCCAGTCCGAGGCCTTGAATACGGTCTTCCCCTGCTCACGCCGCGCCCAGATAAAGAGAATGGTCCCCGGCGCATAGAGAACTGCGGAAAGCACGATGAATTTCACACCGCCCGCATAGATCATGAAGACCGTGTAGATCACGGCGATGGAGGCCATGATCAGGTCGCGCTGACGCTCTTCGGGTCGCAGCTGGTAGGTTTCACCGCGCTTGGAGATCATCAAACCGTAGGCGGCCACGAACAGGTATGGGATCAACGACATCGCGCTGGTGAGGCTGAGCATCAGGGCGAAGGCGTCGCGCGAGAAGAACGTGCTGATGACGAAGAGCTGCACGATGATGTTGGTCAGCCATAAGGCATTGGCTGGCACCTTGTTCTTGTTCTCTTTCGCGAAGACCGCCGGCATGTCCTTGGTCTTGGCTGCGGTGAACAGCACTTCGGCGCAGATCAGCGACCAGGCGAGATAGGCGCCCAGCACCGACACGATCAGGCCCAAGCTGACGAAGACCGCCCCCCAATGGCCGACCACCGCCTCGAGCACGCTGGCCATCGAGGGCTGGCGCATGCCGGCGATGTCCGCCCGCTGCAGCACCGCGTAGGGAAGCATCGTCACCAGCACCATCAGGCTGGTCACGCCGATGAAGCCGATGATCGTCGCCTTGCCGACGTCCTCGCGCTCCCTGGCGTAACGTGAGTAGACGCTCGCGCCTTCGATACCGAGGAAGACGAACACCGTCACCAGCATGGTGGCCCTCACCTGCTCGAACAGCCCGCCCTCCAGGCCACCGCCATAGAAATTGCCGCGGAACAGGTCCATCTTGAACGAGAAGATCATGATCACGATGAACACCAGGATCGGGATGATCTTGGCCACCGTGACGATGCTGTTGATGAAGGCAGCCTGCTGGATGCCTCGCAAGATCATGAAATGAAATAGCCAGATGCCGATCGACGCGACCACGATGGCGGTAACTGTGTTGCCATCGCCAAAGATCGGAAAGAACGCGCCCAGGGTCGCCTTGATCAGCACCCAATACGAAACGTTGCCGATGCAACTGCCGATCCAATAGCCGAAGGCGGAGAGAAAGCCGGGGTAGTCGCCAAAGCCCGCCTTGGCATAGGCGAACACACCGGCGTCGAGATCGGGCTTGCGCTCGGCCAGCGACTGGAACACCCGCGCCAGCATGTACATGCCGGTGCCGGCGATCAGCCAGGCGATGACGGCGCCAAAGGGGCCGGTGGCATTGGCGAAGGTACGTGGCAGCGAGAAGATGCCCGCGCCGACCATGCCACCCACCACCATCGCGGTGAGCTGCATCCGCGACATTTTCTTTTCGGTCGTAGCCATGCCTGCTCCCTATCTAGTCATGTAGATCGGAATTTCAGATATGCCCCGGAAATATGGCCCCTTTGACCCTACCAGACAGGTATTCGACCAGGCCGGCTTTTCATCGCCCCACGTGCTGATGGTAAGTAAATTCGCCGGCAATAAGATATCAGTAAAAATACTGGTCACGAGACTGTCGAGGCCATTGGCGCGCAGACGCCGAAAAATCACATTTTCTACACCATCGAATAAATCACGCCTGCGGCGCGAACGCGGATGTCACGGCTCCATACACAATTGAAACCTTCGCTACTGAAACCATCACACCCCCTGCACAATCGGCGCCATCACGCTCTCTTCATGTACCGAGCCGCTAAAACCGCCGATGATGAGCTTGCCATTCATGCACGGTGAGCGCGCGCATGAATGGCCGAGGGAATTCGCGATTAATAATGGCGAATAATTTCGACTAATTGGATTAAATAGGTCAGCGTTTTTATACACGTCAAATAAATCATTTATTTAGCCGATAAAGACCACCAACGACTGAGCATCGTTAATCCACATCAAAATCAGGAAAAACCATGAATGGATTGACTTTCACGCGCACCGTTTCCCGCGGTCGCCCGCGTCCGAAATGGTCAATCGCACTCATGCTTTTCATCGCCGTCCTGGCATCGCAGCCCATCAATGCCGCTTTGCCGGCGATCCGCCCCGCGAGCCGCCGCCTCGAGCACCGAGCTCAGCCACGGCCGACAGTTGCTTCACGATGGCAAGTACGCCGAGGCGTACGACCTGCTTTCGCCCATGGCCGACGCCAACCGTGGCGACGCCGCCTTTGACTACGTGTTCGGTCGCGCCGCACTCGGCTCCGGCCACGCGGAACAGGCGAAGGAATTGTTTCAGGCCAGTCTTGCGGCACAGCCCGACTCGCCGCCCGCGCATCTCGCACTGGGTCGCGCTTACTACGCGCTCGGGCGCTACGCCGAAGCGAAAATCGAATTCGAGACGGTGCTGCGTTTCGATAATCTGCCGCCGGACTTGCTAAGCCAGGTCAAGATCTACAACGAGGCTGCCATGCAGTCCGTGGAAGGAAGACAGACGCCTGACGGTTTCGGCTATGTGGAAACCGGCATCGGTGTCTACGACGTGCATGACACCATCGGGACGCAGACGTTTGGCGGCAGTGATCGCAAGGACACCTTCTACAATCTTCGCGTAGGCGGCGGACTCAACTACGCACTCGACAACGGCTACGCGCTCAGTGGCACGCTGGACTATCGCTTCCGCTACTTCGACAACAACGATAGCCGGGACAACTCCGATCTGCGCTGGAACATGGCGGGCAGCCGCTCGTTCGGTGACAACAACCTGGCGGTGGGCTTCAGGGGCCGTGTCAGCTATCGCGGCAACGGCACTTATCGTAACGATGCCGGTATTTATGGTGACTACCTTCATCGTCTCGATGCCGCCAATCAGCTCAGCTTCGAACTGCTCTACTCCCGACGCTGGTTTCCGGGGGAGCCGGTAGTTACCTGGACCCGCACGACCGCCCAGGGCACAGCCGGCTGGATCCATTCATTCATGGACGG
This sequence comes from uncultured Gammaproteobacteria bacterium, assembly GCA_963765335.1. Lineage (GTDB taxonomy): Bacteria > Pseudomonadota > Gammaproteobacteria > Xanthomonadales > Rhodanobacteraceae > Dyella. The sequence continues at coordinate 114,025 of CAVXWA010000017.1, forward strand.
CCGAGCCAGCCTCACCGTCGACGGACGCTTCGGCCGCTATGTCTCGACGACCCTTCCGGATGGCAACTCCGACCTGTACGGTGCGTCGGCGACACTGGATTTCGCGTTCAGCGACACGGTGGACTGGGGTATCTATTACTGGTGGGAGCACAATGCCTACGACATGGAGGCGCTCCATTTTCACCCTGAAGCGCTCGACAACGTGATCCTGGCGCAGCGTAACGACAACCTGCACGAGGCGGGCACCTATCTGACCTGGGAGTTCGCGCCGACTTGGTCGTTGCGGCCCCAGATACTGTGGCTCCACGACAAGAGCAATGCCGACATCGGATTCAACTACAGCTCGACTGAGATATTCGTCAACGTGCGAAAGAGTTTCTGATACATCCGCCAGCTCCTTCGCCAGCGAGGTACCGGCGGCGGCGTGATGCCGTCCACTTAGCCTGACAGCGAACCCGTCCTTAGCCGCTCCACGCAGTTACTCGAAGCACCCATGAACGACGCGCCCGCAACACCTCGCCCAACGAAGCCGCCCTCCTATCTGGATGCCGTCATCCCGCTGCTGACACTCGTCGGCCTGGTCGGTGCATCCGTGGCGCTATTCGGCCTCAAGGCGGTCGACGGCCCGCTGCAGGTCGCAATCATCCTCAGCACCATGGTCGCCATCCTCATCATCTTCAAGAATGGACATGCCTGGGAGGAAGTTCAGGAATCCGGCCGCAAAGGCATCGCCACCGTGGTTGGCGCGATTTTTATCCTGCTTGCGGTGGGCGCCTTGATCGGCACCTGGAATATGTCAGGCACCATTCCCACCTTGGTTTACTACGGCATCAAGCTGATCACGCCGGCGTGGTTCTACCCCATTGCCTTCCTGGTGTGCGCTGCGACCTCCCTCAGCATCGGCAGTTCGTGGACCACGGCCGGCACCTTGGGCGTTGGCCTGGTCGGGCTGGCCCATATGATCGGCCTGTCACCGGCCATTACGGCGGGCGCGATCATTTCCGGCGCCTATGTCGGCGACAAGGTCTCACCGCTATCGGAAAGCACCGTGCTCGCGGCTCAACTGGCCGACGTGGATCTCTATGTGCATATCCGCTCGCAAGTATGGACCACGATACCCGCCGGCCTGCTCGCCCTGGTCGCCTTTGCGTTGCTCGGCCTCAATCGGGGTGGCGGCTTCGACAGCGCGATGACCGATGGGGAGCTGGCCAGGCTCGACGCACTGTTCAACATTACCCCCTGGAACCTGATCCCCCTGCTGTTCCTGCTGGGATTGTCGATACGCAAGGTGCCCGCATCGCTGGCGATCATGGGCGCCGCCTTGCTTGCCGGTGTCATGGCCGCCTTCATGCAGCCACAGGCGATCGCACGCTTCATTGCCGAACCGGACACGCCCGCGCCGATCGCCGCAATCAAGGGCATCTGGCTTGCCATGGCCAACGGCTTCAAGGCGAATTCCGGCATCCCGCAAGTGGACGCACTGCTTTCGCGTGGCGGCATGGACAGCATGCTGCTGACCATCTGGCTGATCATCGGCGCCGTAACCTTCGGCATCCTGGTGGACGATTTCGGCATGCTCGGCAAACTGGTGACGCCAGTGCTGCTGCGCGCCAAGACCGTGGGCCGACTATTCATTACCGTCGTCGCCACGGCCATCGGGCTCAACATCGTCGCCGGCGACCAATACATCGCACTGTTGCTGCCGAGCCGGTTGTTCAAGGCCGAGTTCGCCAAGCGCGGACTGGCACCTGAAAACCTGTCGAGGTCAGTAGGCGACGCCGGCATCGTGACCTCCCCCCTGGTGCCTTGGAATTCCTGCGGTGCGTACATGGCGGCGGTACTAGGCGTATCGACGCTGGCATACATGCCGTTTGCGATTTTCAATATCGCCGCACCGATCTGCACCTTGCTGCTCGGCATTACCGGCTTCAAGGTCCGTCGCATTCCGATCGAGCCGGCCGCTGCAACCGGAGGCGTTCACGCGGACGACACACCGAAAACGCGGGAATAGCCTTGCTCACCGAAACCGGCAGTGCACCAGGATCTCCGGGCGCGTTTCGGTTTGGATGGCCATTCCAAAGCCATCAGGTGACGAAGGCTACGGTCACTATTCGGCCAGACGCATCGAATAGTATCGTTGCTCAAGCATGGGATTGACCGCAGATTGCCACGGGGCCGCAGCTCCCGAAAGGACATCGTGTCATGCCAGGTTCGATGATCGCCTACTGTGGTCCCGCCGCCGTCCCAAGCGATGTGTGGGCGCGCTGGAATACCGATCCCGTGGTCATCGCCGCCCTCGCCATCCTGGCGCTGGTCATCGTGCGCGGTCGCTCGGCGCATGCCAAGGCGGGCTGGGGCGCGATAGCGCTGATGTTCTTCATCTTCGTCTCGCCGCTTTGCGCGCTGTCATCGGCGTTGTTCTCGGCGCGTGTACTGCATCACATGCTGCTTGTGGCCGGCGTGGCGCCGCTGCTGGCGCGTGCATTTCCGCAGCAGCGGGCGAGTCCGGTACCGCTTGCCGTGCTGGTCGCGGCTCATGCCGTCATCCTGTGGTTGTGGCATGCACCGGGACCGTATAGCTGGGGTCTGGCCAGCGTGCCCGCGTATTGGCTGATGCAACTGTCGCTGTTGGGCAGCGCGTGGTTGATGTGGCGCGCCATTCTTGCGCCGTCGCTGCCGACCGGGCCGGCCTTGCTGGCCCTGGCCACCACCATCGGACAGATGGGTCTGCTCGGCGCGATCATCGTGTTCGCAAGCCAACCGCTCTACGTGGTGCACCTGACCAGCACGGCGGCCTGGGGCGTGTCGCCCATCGCCGACCAGCAATTCGCCGGACTACTGATGTGGGTGCCGGCCATGCTGCCTTATCTGGGCGTGGGCCTATGGCTCGCCTGGTCCAGCCTGCGCCCGAGCGAGCCAGCTTTATGACCACCGCGCTGAAATTCATCCATCTGGCGGCGATTGCCCTCTGGTCGGGTGGTTTGATCGCCCTGCCGTTTTTGTTCTGGCAGCGCCGCCTGCTCAAGCCGGGGGAAGAACTGGAGCAGCTGCATCGCGTTGCCCGGCTGGTCTTCGTCGAACTGACCTCGCCTGCCGCCTTCATTGCGATCGCCAGCGGCACCGTGCTGATCTTCCTGCAACGCACGTTTCAGGAATGGTTCTCGCTGAAGATGGTGCTGGTGGGGATCATGGCGATGCTGCATGTCGTCGCCGGTCTCGTGATGCACCAACTATTCCTGCCCAACGGACGCTTCGGCCGACTCGCCTACCTCGCCCTGTCCAGCGCCTACATCGTGGTAATTGCAGGCATCCTCTGGGTCGTGCTGGCCAAGCCGCATATCGATGCGAACCAGATCGCCGCGCATCTGTTCGAGCCCGGCGGACTGGCCCGATGGCTGCATCAGTCCTTCGGCGAAACCAAGATGCCGACGCCATGATCGAACACCAGTTTGCCTCCGTGCCAGCCGGCGAAGCCGACCATCACCGTGGCGATGGCCGAGACGACCAGGCCATGCGGCAAAACATCGGCTGGGTTGACCAGGCGAATGCCCCAATTGGCTCCGGCGATGCCGACCAGGGTCATCGCAGCCACCGCATGGGACCAGCTCGCCTCCAGCATCCGGATGCCGCGTACCAGCAACAGCTCGCCGGTGCCAACAATGCTGGCGGCCACGCCACTCCAGAACGCCATGCCGGCGGACCACAGGCCTGCGCGCACCCAGAACGCGTCGCCCGACCACCAGTAGAGAATGTCGATGCCGAACGTCGCCACCACGAACGCAACGGGAAAATGCACCATCATCACGTGGATAGGGTGCCCGACCAGGGCCACCGCGGAACCCACGTCGAGCCGCATCATTTCCAGCAGGACCTGACTCCTGGGCTGGCCTTCGGAATCGCCTTGCTTCGCCATGGCCATCGTCCTCTGCGCCGAGTACGTCGCTTGTTTTCGCAGCATCATCGTCTTCCCTGCGTGATGGTCCAGGCGGGATTGATGGCCGCGCTCTGCGGCTGCAGCGGCCCGCTGTCGACGCTCGACCCCTCCGGGCCGTCCGCGGCGTCGATCGCCTTGCTGTGGTGGGTGATGCTGGCCGGTGCCGGCGTGCTCTTCGCCCTGGTCCTTGCGCTGTTTCTGCTGGTGATCCTTCGTCCGGGCTGGGGCTCGCGGCTGCCGCCTTCGCGCTGGATCGTGCTGGGCGGCCTGGCACTTCCCGCTGTCATCCTGCTTCCTCTGATCTGCTACGGATTGCTGGCCGGTGAGCGACTCCTGCCGCTGCCTGGACACTCGCCACCCCGGATCGAGGCGGTGGCCAGGCAATGGGTCTGGACTTTCCGCTATCCCGACCGGGGCAACGTGGAGACCACCAACGTCCTGCACCTGCCCGCGGGCACACCCGTCGACATCGATGTCAGCAGCGAAGATGTCATCCACGCCTTCTGGGTGCCGCGCCTCGCCGGCAAGATCGACGCCGTGCCCGGGCAAGTGAACCACCTGCGCCTCCAGGCCGATACGCCGGGTCGCTATGAGGGCCAATGCAACGAGTTTTGCGGCGTCGGCCACGCCAGGATGCACTTCGTCGTCATCGTCGATCGTCCTGCAGACTACCCCGCCGCACTCGCTGCCGCGGTGGCAACCACGAAGGCGGAGCCATGAGCGCTAGCGTCGAACAGCCACCTGAGGGTGCCCCGGCACTGCGGCTGCACCGCCAACTCGTGAAGATTTGGGCCACCGGCCCGGGATGGCAAAGACTGGCAGCGGTCAATCATTCCGTGATCGGCTTGCGCATGGTGATCACGTCGTTCGTGTTCTTCGCCATCGCCGGCGTACTGGGCATGCTGACGCGCGTGCAGCTGGCGACGCCGAATGGCGACTTCATGGATGCGGAGACCTACAACCAGGTCTTCACCATGCATGGCTCCATGATGCTGTTCCTGTTTGCCATTCCGATGGTGGAAAGTTTCGCGGTGTACCTGACCCCGAAGATGCTCGGTACGCGCGACTTCGCCTTTCCTCGGCTCACCGCCTATGGCTACTGGTGCTACTTGCTGGGCGGCACCATCCTGACCGTCTCCTTGCTTGCGCGGGTGGCGCCTAACAGCGGCTGGTTCATGTATACGCCGCTGAGCTCCAACGTCTACACGCCGGGCGTCAACGCCGATGTGTGGCTGCTCGGCGTCACCTTCGTCGAGATATCGGCGCTATCGCTGGCCATGGAGATCGTCGTCTCGGTGCTCAAGATGCGTGCCCCCGGCATGTCACTGGATCGCATGCCGATTTTCGGCTGGTACATCCTGGTGACCGCCATGATGATGATCGTGGCGTTTCCGCCACTGATCCTCGGCTCGATCCTGCTCGAGGTCGAACGGGCTTTCGGCCTGCCTTTCTTCGACCCGACGCGCGGCGGCAGCGCCTTGCTATGGCAGCATTTGTTCTGGCTGTTCGGCCACCCTGACGTCTACATCATCTTCCTGCCCATGGCCGGCGCACTGTCCACCATGATTCCGGTGTTCGCCAATCGGCCACTGGTTGGCTATCGGGCCATCGTCGTCGCCATCATTGCGCTGGCCTTCCTCAGCTTTGGCATCTGGGTGCACCACATGTTCACGGTAGGCATACCGCATCTCGCGCTGGCGTTCTTCTCGGCCGGCTCGGCGATCGTGGCGGTGCCGACGGCGGTGCAGTTCTTTGCCTGGCTCGCCACGCTGGCCCATGGCAGGCCACGCTGGGATGTGCCGATGCTCTACATTTTCGGCTTTTTCTTCGTCTTCACGGCGGGCGGCTTGACCGGCGTCATGCTCGCCATCGTTCCGTTCGACTGGCAGGCGCACGACACTTATTTCATCGTCGCGCACATGCACTATGTGGTGGCCGGCGCGCTCGCCTTCCCCATGCTTGCCGGGTTCTATTACTGGCTGCCGTTGCTGACCGGGCGTACGGCCGCCTACCGACTCGCCGTACCTGCGTTCTGGCTGATCTTCATCGGCTTCAACCTGACCTTCTTCATGATGCATCTCACCGGCCTGCTCGGCATGCCGCGACGCGTATTTACCTATAGCGGCGATGAAGGCTGGAACTGGCTGAACCTGCTGTCGTCCGTGGGTAGCTTCGTGATGACGATCGGCTTCGGCATGGCGGTGATCGACATCATCGTGCAGTTGCGTTTCGGACGTCGCGTTCGACGCAACCCCTGGAATGCAACGACACTGGAATGGGCGATGCCGATGCCGCCGGCACCCTATGCCTTCGCTTCGATTCCCCGCTTCGTCCCCGGGACGGAGCGTGTTGCTCCCGACGAGCTCGCGCTGTCGCTGGCGCGTGGCGAAGGCTATCTCGGCTTCGCCCGCAATGGCTGGCAGGAGGCACTCGGCGTACACATGACGTCGGGTGAGCCGGACCAGGTGATCGTGTTGGCTCAGCCCACCTATCTGCCACTCATCACCGCACTATTCACCGGCGCCGCGGTGCTGGCGATGCTATTCAAGCTTTACCTGCTGTCGCTCGCCATGGTGTTGGTGACCATAGGACTGTTCGTGCTTGCAGGGCAGCGTGCCGGCCTCCGGCGCGACTATGGTCCGCTGCCCATCGGTCACGGTGTCAGTGTGCCGCCGCACACCGAAGTCGCCAGTACGCCGCCATGGCTGGCGTTGATTTGCACCTTGGTCGCCGACGGCACGCTCTTCACTTCACTGGTCTTCGGCACGTTTTATCTTTGGATCGCCGCACCGCACTGGCCGGCCAACCTTGCGCCCCAAGCCAGTCGCATGCTCGCCCTGGGCGTGATCGTCGCCCTCGTCATCGCCGCCGTGGCAGCTCGCGGTTCGCTCCGCTCAGCATCCGCCGGCAGCAAGGCCCAGGGCTGGATGGGCTTGGCCGTCATCGCGCTGCTTGCGGCCATGGCGGCAGCCGTGGGGCTTATCGGCAGCGTCACGCCGCATCCGCATGAACACGCACTCGGTGCCACGGCGGCGGCGCTGATTGGCTTTGTCGCCATGCACGCGGGCATCGGCCTGCTGTTCCTGATCAGCAACCTCCTGCGCATGAGGGCTGGTTTCATTTCGCCACGACGCTTGACCGATCTGCGATTGACCCGCCTGTGGCTCGACTACACGACCGTCACCGGCGTCATTGCGCTCGGTTTGGTGCTGGCGCTGCCCGCGCTGGTGGCCACCTTGGGAGCCCGGCCATGAACGGGCGGCCCGTTCCGCCCCGGCAGCTCTGGTTGTTGGCGGCAGGCTTCCTGGTGTGGTGCAGCGCGCTGGTCGTGCTCTATGCGTTGCACGCCATCGGCTGCGCGTTCGGCTGGCAGGTGGGCGCGCTACGTTGGAGCCTCGCCATCGTGCTTCTTGCGCACCTGATCGTCATTGCATGGATGTGGCGTCACCTGGCCACGGCCCGACCCGACCCCGAACTCGGCCAGGTGGCGGTATTCCTGCAGACGGTCGTGGTCTGGACCTTGATCGCCGCCTTGGTTGCTACCGTCATCACCTTCGCACCTTCACTGGTGCTCAAGACCTGCATCTGATCCGTAAGCCACTGCCGAGGAGATGACATCGATGCAGGCACGAGATCCCTTAGAGCCTGTTCACAATCTCTCCGTGGCCCGCGCCGGGAGCTGTTTGCGCGCAGACCGAGGAAGAACGAGGGCGTGTACGTCGGTACACAACCGAGTGATGACGAAGGACTGCGGGCAAACAGACCCGGCCCGTAGGGTTGACCCGCAGTGGGCGCCAGGCGGCGGCGCGCGGCTTGGCCTGACAGCCAGTCAGGCGCTGCGCCACGCCCCACCACCTGACGCCCACTGCGGGTCAACGCGGGCTACGGAGAGATCGTGAACAGGCTCTTACACAAGACCCTCTGGTCGGCGATCTATCTGTTGTTCATCCTCGCCCCGCTGTTCGCCTTGCTGACCCGCGCGCTACCGCCTAGCCGGGGTTTCGGCACGGAGTTTTCGATCGCGCTCGGCTATTCGGGGCTGGCCATCATGGGCTTGCAGTTCGGACTCACCGCGCGCTTTCGCTATGTGACTGAACCCTGGGGCGAAGACGTCATCTACCACTTTCATCGCCGCGTCTCGCTCATTGCTGTCAGCCTGGTGATGGCGCACCCCATTATCCTGCTTGCGGTAGGTTCGGAGTCGATGGTGCTTCCCGCGTCCATCCCCGAACTCCCGCTGGGTGCGGTGTTTGCGGGACTGTCGATCGGCTCGCTGATCCTGTTGGTGGTGATGGCGCTGTGGCGCACCCAACTGAAGATCAGCTACGAAACCTGGCACCTCACGCATATCGTGCTTGCACTGACTGCGGTGATGGCAGGTATGTCGCATATGGTGGCCTGGGGTTACTACCTGGTCGATCCGTGGAAGCGCACGCTGTGGTTTGGCATGGCGATCTTCTGGATCGCACTGCTGCTCTACGTGCGCATCATCAAACCCCTGTTCATGCTGCGCCGGCCCTACCGCATCGCCGAAGTACGACAGGAACGGGGCGATACCACGACCCTGGTCATGCGACCCGATGGCCATGCCGGCTTTCGTTTCCGCCCCGGTCAGTTTGGTTGGCTGACGCTATGGGGCAGTCCATTCAAGATCACCGGTCACCCGTTCTCGTTTTCGTCGAGCGCCGAAGTCAGCGATGGGCGCGTCGAGATGTCCATCCGCAAACTGGGCGATTTCACCAGCGTCGTGCCAACGGTAGCCGTCGGGCAACGCGTCTACCTCGACGGACCCTATGGCGCCTTCACCATCGGCAACCCGGCGGACATGCATGTGCTGATCGCAGGTGGCATCGGCATCACGCCGATGATGAGCATGATCCGCACCCTGGCCGACCGCGGCGACCGGCGACCCTTGATCCTGCTGTACGGCAGCAAGGACTGGGAGTCGATCAGCTTCCGCGAAGAACTGGAAACGATGAAGTCCCGTCTCGACCTGACCGTCGTCCACGTACTCTCGCAGCCACCCGAAGGCTGGACCGGCGAAAGCGGTTACATCAACGCCGACCTGTTCAAGCGCCACTTGCCACCGGGCTACGCCGATCACGAATACTTCATTTGCGGACCGAACGTGATGATGGACGCGATCGAACAGGCACTGGGCGGGATGAAAGTGCCGCTCGCCAAATACCACTCGGAACGCTACAGCTTCGTCTAGGAGGTTCTCATGCGCCGCCTGTTTGCCGATCGACTCGTCGTCGCCACCGGCGTCATCGTCGTCCTGCTGGCCTTCGTGTTCGCCTTCGTGCGGGTAAGCGCCTAGGGATGCTCTGATCAACTCTGCGTAGGCGTCATGATGTCCAGAAGGCCCGCAGGGGGTGTTGCGTGGCGCCGGGAAGACTGGCCGTCTTGCCAAGCCACGCGGCACCGCCTGCGGGCCTTCTGGACATCACCCCATCACTTTGAATTCAATATGTTGGGGCCGCTCCTGTCTATCCGCATCCCTTCGGTGCGCCGGCTCGACAGACGGCCAGTCTGCTTTCCTCGCTCCTCAAAGCCGAGGACATCCATGTCCTCTCCCCGCGTGCGCCGACGCCCCTGTGGTCTGCGAACAGACAGGACCGGTGACGCCTGCGCAGAGTTGATCAGAGCATCCCTAGCTCACCTCGTGAGATTGGCGTGCGTTTCCAGCCATGGCGCCAACGACACCTGCCAAATGTTGTACTTGCCGTTATCCCAATCCGCGCGCGTCGCACCCGGAGGCAGGTCGCTAAGGCGATCGCTGGCGAAATACAGCGTGTGATGATCAGGACTCAGGCGCGCTTCGGCATCGGAGCCGGCGCTGTTCACCACATCGCCCAGATGTATCGGCGTCCCCCAATGTCCGTGATCGCGAAACACGATGAACAGGTCGATCTGGCGTGCCGGTGCGCGATTGGAGCCGAACACCACGAACGACTCATCCGGCGCCACCGCCGGGTCAACATCGGTGGTCGTGCCATCACTGAATGGCAACGGCTGCGGCTCCTGGTAAGCGCCATGCACTATAGGCAGCACGATAAAGCCGGAAGTGTTTCGGATCTGCCGCCGGATGCATGAAATACAACGTGCCATCGGCCGCCACGCTGGGTGCGAAGGTCGAGTCGCTGCGATTGACCTTGTCGGACAAGCGCACCGGCGCGCTCCAGCCATCACCTTGGCGCGTCACCATCCAGAGATTGCCTCCGCCGCCGGGGAAACTGCGCCCCATGAAGAAGCCATCCAGCAGCTTGCCACCCGCCATCTTCGGTCGATTGGAGATAAACACCAGAGTCTGCCCATCCGGCGACATGGTCGGTTCCATATCACTCCACGACCCGGAGAACGGCGCCGTCGATGGTTGCAACCACTGGCCTCGTTCGAGATGACTGACCAGGATGCTCGAGTGCGGTCCATCGCTGCGCGAGAAGTACACCGTCGTGCCATCCGGCGTGAATGCCGGCGCGCTGTCGTGCAAAGGGCCCGAAATCACGCCGGGAGCGAACACGGTGGGCGTTGCTTCGGCGGCCCAGGCCGGCCCGACACTCAAGACAAGCAGGCTGATGAACACGTGGCGGAGCATGGGATGTCCTTGGCTAAGCATGGAGGGAAGGCGGCACCACTGCGCGGTTGAGCACTCATGTAAATCGATAGCGGCGAAGCATACCGGCTGGATTCACGAAGAAATGCGGACCCTGTCGATGGTCACGGCAACCATGGCTTGAGGCGCGCAGACTGACAGCCCTGCCCCTTCACTATTCGAAGACGAGGACACCTCGATCTTTCACCCTGGAATCGCCGGACTCGCCCCTCACCGACACTCCTGCGCAAACCTGGCAACTCCGCCCACTTCAACGGAGGTATCCCCATGAAATACCGCCTGCTACTTCTTCCGCTCGCGCTCGCCGCCTGTTCGCAAGCGCCGCAATCGACGGCCCCTGCCTCTTCGACGACCACCGCCAGCGCGGCTACGGCGGCAGCGGCACCACCCGTCGCGATGGCGGCGGCACCGACCGATACCAACTCGCTCGGTCGGTATCACTGGCAACTCAATGACGCCACCGATAGCAGCGGCAAACGCATCGATGCGCTGTTCGTCCGTCCCGACAAGCCAGTGCAACTGGACTTCAACGGCGGCCGCGTCAACGTCCTCAACAGCTGCAATGTCATGGGTGGCGGCTACGGCGTCGAGAGCGGGCGACTGCAGATAGGCCCGATGATGCAGAGCAGGATGGCCTGCGTCGAACCCGGCCTCGCCGCGCTAGACGACGCCATCAGCCAGCGCCTCCGGGGTAGCCTGAAACTGAACCTGCAAGCCGAGAGCGCCACACCCCACCTGCAATTGATCACCGACAGCGGCGACACGTTGAGCTTCACCGGCGTGCCGACGGCAGAGACGCGATTCGGCGGCCCGGGCGAAACGGCCTTCCTTGAGGTCGCCGCGCAAACCGTGCCGTGCAACCCCGCTATGGCTAACCATCCCGTGCTGGCCAACCACCCTGTGCTCGGCAGCCAGCAATGCCTGCAAGTTCGCGATCGCTTCTTCGACGAGCACGGCCTGGCGACTGGTACGCCAGGCGAATGGCGCCCGCTGAATCAGGACATCGAGGGCTATACCCACGAACCGGGCATTCGCAACGTGCTGCGCGTGAAGCGCTTTACCCTCAAGAACCCGCCCGCCAATGCACCGTCTTCCGCGTACGTGCTGGATCTGGTGGTGGAGTCGGAGAAGGTCGCGCAGTGATGGGCCGCCCCCGCCTGCCCATGGCAGGCGGGGTGAACGGAGCGGTGATTTTTACCGGTGACTGAGTGCTCAGATCGACACTTGCCGGCCTATATCCACCACCTGGCCCGGCGGCACCTGCAGGTAGTCGGTCAGGCGCGTGCTATTGCGCAATAGCACACTGAACAGCGACACGATCCAACGCGGCAGACCACGGCCGTCCATCCGCGGCACGATTTTTTCCATGCCGGTGAAATAAGTCAGTTCGTGCGAATCGATGGGGCAGCCACAGGTAGCGATCTGCGACATCAAGGACGGCAGGTCGGGTTTTTGCATGAAGCCGTAGTTCGCCGTGATCGACCAGAAATTCGGTGCCAACTCCACCATCGTCAGGCGATTCTTTGCCTCGATGTAAGGTGTCGATGCGACATCCAGGGTTACCGCCAGCACGCGGTGGTGCAAGGCGTGGGTGTGCTTGACGTACCACATCATCACCGGAGGTGTCGTGGCCCGGGCACGCGTCAGGAATACCGCGGTGCCTGGCACGCGAGATACCCCGGACTCCGTCATGTCGCTGAGGAACGCGTCGATAGGCACGGGATTTTCGCCAAGCCGGTTCGCCACGGCCTTGATGCCTTTGTGCCACACGAACATGATGAGATAGACCATGGCCGCAAGCAGCAACGGTACATAGCCACCCTCAAATAGCTTCATCATGTTCGACGAGAAGAAGGCCGCATCGACCACGAAGAACAAGCCGGCCACCGCGCCACTCGCGACGAGGTTCCACTTCCAGATTTCGCGCATCGCGATGAACAATAGCGCCGTGGTCATCAACATCGTGGCAGACACGGCGATACCGTAGGCGCCGGCGAGGTTTTCCGACTTGCGAAAAGCCAGCGCCAAACCGATCGTTACCAGCATCAGTATCCAGTTGACGCCGCCCACGTAGATCTGCCCGTAGCCCTCACCCGAGGTTTGCCGAATTCTCAGGCGTGGCATCCAGCCAAGCTGGATCGCCTGCCGCGTCATGGAAAATGCGCCGGTGATGATCGCCTGGCTGGCGATGATGGTGGCGACTGTCGCGAGAATGATCAGCGGCAGCGTCAACGATGCAGGGCACAGATCATAGAAAATATTACCCTCCGTCGGCGCACCGTCCAGCACGATGGCGCCCTGCCCTGCGTAGTTCAGCACCAGACTCGGAAACACCAGCGACGACCATGCCAGCTTGATCGGACCTGCGCCGAAGTGGCCCATGTCCGCGTACAAGGCTTCCGCGCCTGTTACGCACAGGAACACTCCACCCAGCACCAAAAACGCACCACGGCCACCGTGCACCAGGTAGGTCAGCGCGTAATACGGGTTGAGCGCCCACAAGATCCCCGGATGCCGCGCGATGCCCCGCACGCCAAGCACCGCCATGGTCAGAAACCAGATCGCCATGATGGGACCGAACGCGCGTCCGATTTTCGCAGTACCCATAGGCTGCAGTGCAAACAGCGCGAGCAGGATCACAATGGTTAGCGGCAGCACATACGGTTGCAAGGATGGCGTCGCGACATTCAAACCTTCCAGAGCCGACAACACCGAGATGGCCGGCGTAATCGCCCCGTCGCCATAAATCAGCGCGGCACCGAACAAGCCAGCAGCCACGATCGCTGGGCGCTTGTGTCGCTTCACGCCAAGCAGGGCCATCAAGGCCAAAATGCCGCCCTCACCGTCGTTGTCGATGCGCATGGCAAAACCGGCGTACTTTACCGTCGTGACGATGATCAGCGTCCAGATCAGCAGCGAAATCACGCCGAAGATGGTTTGCGCGGAATGGCCGCCGGTCAAGTCCAGCACCGTCTTGAAGGTGTAAAGCGGACTGGTGCCGATGTCACCGAAGACCACACCCAGGGCCCCGACACCAGCTACCAGGGTTGTGGGCTTCTTCCAAGGGCTCGACGCGGATTCCTCGCTCACAGAACACCTGTTCCACTGCCAGATGGGTAAGACGTGTAGCGTACGGTCGGCCGATGACAATCGAGCAACGCCCCGCAGCAAGAGCCGTGATGTTGCCAAAGACGCTGGCTATTCACCAACAACGAAAATCGAGGCGGTGGGACAACCCCTGCGAAGCCTGAGGAAGACAGTCGCAAGCAAGGCACGGAATCTTCGTGAAGCGACGACCTCCTTTCGCATGATACGCAGCCAAAGGCCGCCACATGGCGGCCTTTGTCGTCACGACGGGTGTTGCGGCTGCAACACCGGATACACGTGCAAGACGAACTACTCAGCTGTTCGTATTGGTTGTGTCGGTAGTAGTCGGCGCACTCTCTGCGTTGCCGTTGAAATCAACGACCAGTGCCACACGACGATTGGGCAATCCTTTTTCGCCATAGGCTCCGGCTACAACTTGTCGATTCTTCGCCTGACCATAGCTCACTGCCCGAACCTGGCTGTCGGGAAGCCCGCCCGTCTGCACCAGGTAATTGCGCACTGCTTCCGCACGCCGCATGCCCAGCCTGTAGTTGTGACCTGCCGAGCCGGAGGGGTCGGTAAAACCCTCGACAGTAATCAGTGCATTGGAGTGGTGCTCTTTCATCACTTTCGCGTACTCATCGAGTAGTGCCTTGTCCTGGTCGCGCAAGTCCGCCTTATCGGTGTCGAAAAGCGCAATCGTGTCAACGCGAATACGACCCTGCATCTCGGCGATCGCCGCATCGTACTTGGCGAACCGCTGCTGCATCTCCTGCTTGATGGCATCGATTTCCTGTTGTTGCCTCTGATCGTTGTTGCGCAATTCCGTAATGGCGGCGTCGAAATCGCTCTTCTTGACGAAATCTGAGCAGCCGCCGAGCGCCATGACGCATACACAGACGAACCCGTAACCGATTCGAGAGCTCACGCTTACCATGATCAGTCTCCTCTCGTGGGCGGCATGCTCACGCGCATGCCGGTATCAGTAGCGCGCCAGGGTGACTTTGCGAAAGTAACTCCACCCCGCGCGCAATGTCTCTGCAACGCTGTGACGCTCACGAAGCGCGGCCCGCCGGGAACATGCAACGAATCAACGCGACCGGTTATTCCCCTGGCCGCATGAACTTGCGACGCTCACGAAGCGTGACTCGTCGGGAACACGTCAAGCGAAACATGCGCCTTGAGACGGGAAGCTGGCGTGAATGTGCGGGCCATTTGGCGATGGCGGCGACAGGCGTGGCACCCTGTTAAAAAACACCATTTGTCAACTATCGCTCGGGCCATACCCTCGACCGCACAGGCCATAAGCCGGATCGCCCCCCGATGGTTCGACGTTGGCGATGGGGTGTGCCGGTACGATGAGGCCATCGTTGGTTGCTAACCGGTCCGCCACATGCCGAGGAAGACATGCCGATGTGTCGCCCCACGTTAGTAGGTCATTTGATCTTCCTGGGTCTCTTCACGTTGTCGTTTCGCGCGGCGATGGCGTCCGACGATTTGCCTGCCATCGCGGGAACGGGATGTTTTGGCGATCCACATGTCGCCAGCACCGTGATGACGGACCTGGCGGGCGTTCCAGCCATGGTTCGCGTCCCTTCCAAGGTGACCAGGCCGCCGATTGTTCTGTGGCACGGCTTTGGCCCGCCCGATAGCGAGGAAGCGCTGATGACCGCGCTCCCCTTGGACGATGTGCCGGCAATCAAGGTTTACCTGGGCCTGCCGTTGTTCGGTCGGCGGGCTCCTGCGGGAGGCAAGGCCGAGCTCGTTCGTCGGCAGACGGAGGATGTTGGTCTGCTTGTTTTCAAACCGATTGTGATGGGCGCCGCCGATGAGCTGCCTGCCGTCGTCCGGGAACTTGAGCGGCGCGGCTGCATGCAAGCGGGCGAAAAAATCGCCTTGTTTGGATTTTCCGCGGGTGGAGCGGCGGTATTGATGTCACTCGCGGAACACAAGGTGCCAGTCAGTGCCGCGGTGGCGCTCAATCCATCCGCGGGGTTGAGTGCCTCGGTCGAAGCGTATGAGCATGCAACGGGGCGGCCTTACGCGTGGAGCCCGGAAAGTCGCGCACTGGCCGCCCGCTCCGATGCCGCTGGACGCGCCGCGAATATCGCAACCGGCACGCCACCCCCGGCCCTGCTCGTGCTTCAAGGGAGCGAGGACGACGTCATCGCGAACGGTGGTCTGCGCAAACTCGATGACGCACTGAGGCTTAGCTACGCGCAGGCCCATGCGACGGATCGCTTCAAGGACAGCGTCGTGGAAGGTTTGCCCCATCAATGGGCCAATCGGCCCGGACAGGCGGAGGTGCGTCGACAGGTCGCCGACTGGTTTGACCGCTACCCGTAAGGCCGTCGCCAGCCGAATGCCGTACCGAGACGGGTGATGACACGCACCCTTGTCGCGAAAATCATCGCCGGGCTGGTCACGCTTTCCGCATCGGCGATGCACCTGCGCCCGCCGGCCCCATAAAGACAGAGCCCCGGTTCGCACCAGGGCTCTGCTGGCTTCTCATGATTGCCCTGGCCTAGAACTCCTGCGTGAAGCGCAAGCCGAACGTCCGCGGCTGGGTCATCACGGTATAGACCTGTCCGTTCGGATATGCCGGCACCACGTTGTGCGCCGCGCACACCGCTTCCGCGCATTCGGCAAAGCGGTAGAGCTGCCCACGCTGGTCAAACACGTTGGTGACATAGAAATCCAGCGACCGGCCGTTCTTCTTGATGCCGGTGGAAAAGTCCGCCGTGGTGTAGGCCGGCATTTTGCCCAGCAGTCCGCGTTCATACAGCCGCAGATCGGACTGCCGATCGCCGACATGCACCACCGCCGCCTGCACGAAGACATCCTTGCCGCCGACGTCCCACGAATAGCGCGCAGTGAGGTTGCCCTTGAAGCGTGGCGTCACCGGCAGCTGCGTGCCCGAGGGCGCCTGCGGCCCGGTGACGGCTGTCGCCCGTAAGCGGATTGATCGTGCCGGCCGGACAATAGGTGATCGGGTGGCCATTGGTGTCGGTGAAGCCGCAGTAGTTCTCCGTGAGCTTGGCGTTGTACAGGGCGAAGCCTGCGCTGAGCTGCAGGTTATAGGTCGCCGCCCAGTTCAGATCCGATTCCAGGCCGTCGATCTGCGCCTGACCGGCGTTCTTGATTTCGGTGAGGCCGTTGGCGCCGAGGATGCTGAACTGGAAGTCCTTCCACTTCTCGCGGAACACCGCCCCGTTCCACGACAGCCGGTTGTCGAGCCAGGTGGTCTTCCAGCCGAGTTCGTAGTTGGTGAGCCAGTCCGACTGGTACGGCGGCAGGCTGCCACGGCGATTGATGCCACCGGGACGGAAACCTTCGGACCAGGTGGCATAGATCATCTTGTCGGGCGTGATCTGCCAGGTCAGGTTGGCCTTGCCGAGTGAACCGTTTTCCCTGGTCTGCTTGGCGAAGTCCATGCACGGCGCGCCGCGGTACGGCGTGGGCGAGATGCAGCCCGCCTCGCCGTAACTGGAGCCGGGTGCGTAACCTGCACTGAAGCCGTAGAAGCCGCCCAGGCTGTTGTCGGTGCGGAAATAGCGCCCGCCGATCGTACCGGTGAGTGTTTCGGGGATGAAGTCGTACGACAGCTCGCCGAACACCGCTTCGTCCTGGTCGATGCGCCGCTGCTCGGTCAGCCACAGGGTGTTGGGCCAGCCCGTCACCGATAGACTGTCAGCGAAGCCATTGATCATGTAGCGCTGTTCGATGTCGTGCACCTGCTTTTGCCAGAACAGGCCGCCCACCACGCGCAAGCGATCGTCCCTCGGCGAGGCGATGCGCAGCTCGTGGCTGTTCTTCGTGTAGCGATCCTTGCCCTGGATGAACTGGGACGGATTGATCAGGTTGCCGGCGTTGTCGTCGATGTATGCGCCGTAGCCGGCCAGCGTGTCGTACCAGAACGAATAGTCGCTGTAGTCGCTTTCTTCCTCCTGGTTGCGCTTGAGATGCGCGTACGCATAGATCAGGTCGAAGTTGCCGATCTTGCCCTCCACGGTCAGCGCCGCCTGCATCCAGCGGTCGTCGGAGTGCTCCGGGATAGAAATGCGTGACCGCCAGATCGCCGACCTGCGGATCGGAAGCGACATTGCCGTTGGCGACCGTCTGCTGCCCCATGACGGTGGGCCTGATCGACCAGTCGTCGTTGAGGTCGATCTTCAGCGCCACGCGTCCGCCGCTGGTATCGACATCGTTGTAGTTCTTCTTGGCGGTTCCGGTGCACACCAGGGTCGGCGTCTGCGTGCAGCCATGCGCATTGCTGACCGTGATGCCGGAGGTCGGGAACGTGCGCGAACCGACGACGTTGTCGATGTAGCCGGCGTCGTGCTCGTCCCAGCCGACCAGGCGCATGGCCGACGCTGGTCGGACATCGGCATGTTGACCATGCCCTCGGCGGTATAGCCGACGCCGCCGTGGTCGACCGAATCGTTGCCCGCAGCTCGTAGCTGGCCGCAAAACCGCTGGGATCGGGCTTGTTGGTGATGATGCGGATCGTGCCCGCTTCGCGAGCTCGCGCCGTACAGCGTGCCCTGCGGACCGGCCAGCGCCTCGACGCGCGCGATGTCGTAGATGTGGATGTCGAGCGCGCCCCGATCGTGGTGATCGGCTGCTCGTCGAGGTAGACGCCGACGCTCGGCAGCGAGCCGGAGTGGTTGCCGTCGCCGCCGCTGGCCACGCCGCGCATGTAGATCGTGGGCGAAACCCGGGCCGCAGCGCTCTGGAAGGAGACGCTCGGCAGGTACTTCACGTAGTCGTCGAAATTCTGTGACGTTCAGCTCCTCGAGCTTGTCCGTGCCCAGCACCTGGATGCTGATCGGCACGTTCTGCAGGTTCTCCGTGCGCTTCTGTGCGGTGACGTCACCACGCTCAGCGTCTTGGCGCTCGCCGTCGTCGGTGCGCGTCGGCGCGCGCGCCTGCGGCCAGCGTCCTGCGCGAACGCCGGCGCAGCGATCGGCGCAGACAGATCGCCGCGGCAAGCGGCAATCGCGGCCAGCCTGACCGGTTCGCGTCCACGTACTTAGTTGCGAGTCTACTCGTATGCATGAGACTCTCCCCTTGTCCTGATCACGGCAACCGTCTGGCTGCAGCCGTTGCGTCACTGTCATAATCCGGCGCACCGCGGATAGCGCCTCCAGCACCGGCCCCAGCGCCGCCTTCAGCGGCCCGAGCCAGGCTCGTAGTGCCGCCAGTGATCGACGCCCTCGCGGAAGATCGGCTGGCGCACCTGTTCGGAGCTGGCCGTGCGCACCGGCCGCTCGTTCTCGTAGAAGCGCAGGCACGCTGTCCTCGAACGGCAGGCCGCAGTAGTCCAGCAGGCGGCGCACCTCGCCCTCGGTGTCCTCGACCATGTCGCTCGTAGATGACGCGGTGGACGCGGCCGGGCAGCACGGCGTCGAAATGCGCCATCAGCGTCGACGTAGTCGCGGTAGTAGCGGCCGAGGTCGTCCAGGCTCGTAGGTGAAGCTCTGGCCGCGCGCGAAGTGCTGCTTGAAGCCGGAAAAGCAGCAGCCAGCGGGTGGCGGCGCGCGTCGATGATCTTCGCGTTCGGCAGGATCAGCTGGATCAGGCCGACGTGCAGGAAGTTGTTCGGCATCTTGTCGATGAAGAACGGCGCGCCGGTCTTGCGCTGGATGCGCGTGCGCGCGAGGTAGCTGCTCGCCCAGCGCGCGCAGCTCGTCGCGCGCTCGAGCGCCGCCAGCGCCTCGCGGATAGGCGCGCCGCGCCGTGCTCGCCGCTGCGTGCGCAACGCGCGCGCGATCGAGATGATGTCCGGCAGCTCCATCGTGCCTTCGACCGGCGAGTGGCTGGCGAGGATCTGCTCGATCAGCGTCGAGCCGGAGCGCGGCAGGCCGACGATGAAGATCGGATCGCGCGCCGTGGCGACCCGCCGCCGGCGCGCGCGGCGAAGAACTCGCGGCGTGAAGCGCGCGCGCGATGTCGCGCACGCGCGCGCTGGTGTCGTCGGCGTCGTAGCGCAGCTGCGCGCGCCGGAGCGCATTGCCCTGCGCGTAGTGCTCGGAACGAGGCTGCGTAGTCGCCGGCGTCCTCCAGCGCCTTGCCGAGCGCGAAGTGCAGGTGCAGGCGATCGTCTCGTGCGCCCAGCGTCCGCGCGCGCCAGCTGCGCGCGCATCGCGGCCAGATCGTCGGCGCTCGAAGCGGAAGGTCTTGAGGTTGGCGAGGCTCCACCAGGCCTCGCCGAAGGCCGGCTCCAGCTCGAGGCTGCGGCGATAGGCGGCGATCGCACGGTCGCTGCGGCCCGGCCGTCTTCAGCGCGTGGCCGTAGCTCATCCAGACCTTCGGGCTGCGCCGGATGCTGCTCGAGCAGGTCGGCGTAGATGCCGATGGCGGGCTCGTAATCGCCGATCCGGCACAGCACCGCGGCCTTGAGGTTGCGATAGCCGGGGTGACCCGGCGCCACCGCGAGCAATCGTTCGATCTCGGCCAGCGCCTGCTCGGACTGGTTGCTACGGTGCAATAGCAGCGCGTAGTTCTGGCGCGCGGCATGGAAGCCGGGCGCCAGCTCCAGGCATTGCGCTAGCAGGCCCAGGGCATCCTCGTTGCGCCCTTGGCGCGCGGCAAGCTCGGCAAACATGCGGATCGCTGCGACGTCGGTCGGCGCCTGGCGCAGATGCTCGCGTAGACGGGCCTCGGCCTCCGGGATACGGTTTTCGACCAACGCGGCGGCGGCGGCAAGCAGGCCCGGATCGCGGGTGGAATGACGGACATGCTGGGCGTAGGCGGCGTCCGCCACGTCGTGCTCGCCCGCGGCCATCAGGAGATCGCCGAGCTCGCGCCACGCTTGCGGCAGCTCGGGTTTCAATGCCACCGCCTTGCGCAGTGCGGTGATCGCCGCCTGCCCTTGTCCGCTATGGCCTAGTGCAACGCCCAGGTCGAGATGGACCAGCGCCCACGTCGGCTGCACCTGCGCCAGCGGTGCAAGTATGTCGATCGCGCCCTGCAGGTCGTCTTGCGCCGCGCGGGCCAGCGCCAACACGCGCAAGGCCATGGGGTGGCCGGCAACGATCTTGAGGATTTCCGCCGCCTGCTCGCCGGCCAGCACCGGATCGCGCGCAAGCAGGCGCTCCGCGTGTGCCAGCGCCTGCTCCAGCGTACCGGTGGCGTGTTCGGCCATCATGCGTTGGGCCCGCAGCGTTCGGCATATCGATCCGGACGGCATGCGGGACGCTTGGCTTGGGACATCGTGCAGTGCATAAGGCGACGCAGCTCCTTAAAGGTCCTTGAGCAACCGGTAGTTGAATTCCAGCGACTGGTAATAGGCGTCGACCAGGATGCGTTCGTCCTGCCCGTGCGAACGATCGTCGTCCACGTCATAGGGAAGCCCGTTGAACACATACGACGGCATGCCGGCCGCGCGCAGGAACACGCTGTCGGACGCACCGGCGGCCATATAGGGCGACACCGGAATCGGCCCCCACATGCTCTTTGCCGTGCTGGCGACCTGCGCGAACAGCGCCTTGTCCACCGGACTCGGCGGACTGGGTTTGGGTGGGGCAACTCGTGCGATCTCCACGGCGGGGTCAGCCACCGCGCGCTTCAGCGCGGCATCCACCTGGTCGAAGTCTTCGTCCGGCAACAGGCGACAGTTGATCGTGGCCCGCGCCATCTGCGGCAATGCGTTCTCGGCGTGCCCGCCTTGGAGCAGGGTCGGCACGCAGGTGCTGCGAAGCTGCGAATTGTTGTACGCAGAGGTTGCCGCGAGTCGTGCAAGCGCGGCAGGATCGGATGGCTCATGCGCCACCGCGCGCACGTCGGCGGCCGTCTGACCGGTATAGAACGCTGCCAGCCCCGCGTAGTAGCCACGCGTCGCCGCATTGGTGCGCAACGGGAACTGCAACGACGACAGCCGATCCAGCGCCTTGGCCAGCCGATAGATGGCGTTGTCAGCGGTCGGCAGGGAACTATGGCCGCCGGGGTTGTGCACGGTGAGCGTATAGCTCAGGAATACCTTTTCCGCGGTTTCCACCGAGAGCACGGCGGGCTTGCCGGCGCGGATCTCAGGCCCACCGCCGTCGACATTGATCGAATACGCCGAGCGGATCAGCTCGGGGCGATGCGCGAGCAGCCATTCCACGCCGTTGGAGACGCCATCCTCCTCACCGGCTGTGAGCGCGAGAATGTACTCACCTTTTGGCTTGATGCCTTCGCGATGCAGTCTCAATAGCGCACTGACCAGCCCCGCCCCGCCACCCTTGATGTCCATGGTGCCGCGACCGTAGAAGTAGCCATCGCGTTCGGTCAGGGTGAATGGATCGACATGCCAGTCCTCGCGACGTGCCTCGACCACGTCCAGATGTGCCAGCAGCAGCACCGGTTCGCGTTCGCCGCGACCATGCAGCCGCACGACGAGGTTGCGACGCTTCGGATCATCACCGACCACCTGCACATCGGCGGGTGCGAAGCCGGCGGCGAGGAAGCGCTGCGCTAGCTTTTCGGCGGCCACCGTGGTGCTGCCATGTTCCGATGTCGAATCGATCGCGATCAATTCACTCAGCAGCTCGCGGCCAAGCGCGTTCTGGCTGCTGGCCGCGCCCTGCGCAGCATGAGCGGCCAGTGGCAGCAGCGCCGCCAGGGCGGTGACGAGACGGAAATTCAAGACGCGTTTCATGCCTGCTCCAAAGCGAGGGCCAAACCCTGTCCGACACCGACGCAAAGACTGACCAGGGCGCGACGTTGGCCGTGTCGACGCAGCGCAAACGCTGCTGTCATCGCCAGCCGTGCACCGCTGGCGCCTAGCGGATGGCCGAGCGCGATCGCGCCGCCATTGGCATTGAGATGCTCGGCGTCGTCGGGCAAGCCGAGCATCCGCGAGCAGGCCAGCACCTGCGCCGCAAACGCTTCGTTGATCTCGATGCGATCGAAGTCGGACAGACCCAGGCCGGTGCGTGCCAATAACCTGCGAATCGCCGGAACCGGTCCGATACCCATCACGCGCGGTGCGACGCCGGCCGAGGCCATGCCAACGATGCGCGCCAGCGGCTGCAGGCCGTACTTGCGCAGCGCCGCCTCCGATGCCAGCAGCACGGCGCCGGCGCCATCGTTGAGACCGGACGCATTCCCCGCCGTGATGCTGGTGTTCGCGCCAAGCAGGGGCTTGAGCGCGGCGAGCTGCGCGGCCGTAGAGTCCGGGCGCAGATGCTCGTCGGCATCGACGACCACGAACTGTTTGCCTCGCGGTGCTTCGACGACGGTGATCTCTTCGGCCAGCCAGCCCTGCTGCTGCGCATGCGCGGCCCGTTGCTGGCTGCGCCATGCATAGGCATCCTGGTCGGCCCGGTTGATGGCCTGTTCGCGCGCGAGGTTTTCCGCGGTCTGCGTCATCGAATCGATGCCGTAGCCAACCTGCATCCGCGGATTGACCAGGCGCCATCCCAGCGTCGTGTCTTCGAGTTGCTGCTCGCGCGCGTAGGCGCCCGTCGCCTTGGCCATGACATAAGGCGCGCGCGACATGCTCTCGACGCCACCGGCGATGACCAGATCCGCCTCGCCGCAGGCGATCGAGCGCGCGCCCTGTCCAATCGCTTCCAGTCCCGAGGCGCAAAGCCGGTTGACGGTGACCGCAGGAACGCTCTCCGGCAGCCCCGACAGCAGGACCGCCATGCGCGCCACGTTGCGGTTGTCCTCGCCCGACTGGTTCGCACATCCGAGGATCACTTCGTCCAGCGCCGCCCAGTCGAGGCTCGGGTGGCGCTTCATCAGCGCTGTGATCGGCAGTGCCGCCAGATCGTCGGCGCGCACGCCAGCCAGCGCGCCAGCATGGCGGCCGAACGGTGTGCGTGTCGCATCGACGAGGTAGGCGCTAGTCATAGACTCCTTGCAGCGCCATGTGGGGTTGCCAGCCACCACGCTGGATCGTGTGCTCGATCGAGCGTTGCGCATCTTGCAGCGCCGGCAAGATCAGTTTCACTGCACGCGCCAGGGCGTCATCGCTGTAGGGCATGCCGACATTCAGTGCGGCGACGATGCGGCCGTCGCCCGCGCGGATCGGCACGGCGATCGAAAACAGCCCCACTTCGAGCTCGCGCGACGCGACCGCGTAGCCCTGCTCACGAACGCGCCTTATCTCGGCCTTGAGTGCCGTTGCCGTGCGTAGCGTGAACGGCGTGAGGTTGCGGAATTTCTGGCCGCGTAGCCAGCCAGCCAGCTCGGCCTCGGAGAGGCCGGATAGAATCGCGCGCCCCATCGACGTGGCGAACGCCGGCAGGCGCGCGCCGACGCCAAGCGCCACACTCATTACACGGCGCACCGGCACGCGCAACACATAGACGATGTCGCTGCCGTCCAGCACGGCCATCGAGCAGGACTCGCCGACACGCTCCGCGAGCAAGGCCATGCTCTGCTGCGCCAGTTCGGTCAGATCCAGCGAGCTAAGGTAGCTGTAGCCAAGCTCCAGCACGCGAGGCGTGAGATAGAAGCTGCGACCCTGGCTGCCGACGTAACCCAGATGCTGAAAGGTCAACAGCAGACGACGCGTCACCGCACGCGACAGGCCGGTGCGTTCGGCGACCTGCGAAAGGCTGGGATTGGCCAGTTGGCGATCAAAGGCGCGCAGCACCTGAAGTCCGCGCGCCAGCGATTGCACGTAGTCCGCACTGTCTTCGAAGGGATTGGATGCCATACGCCACGAAGGTCCATTGACAGATCGAGCGTAGAAGGATTCCAATGAGTTCGCAATACGAATTATTGTTCGGTAATCGAACAAGGTCGATCCGGGGGGAGAGGCTTGGCACACGAAGGCGATAGCGTTCTGCACAGCTGGTGCGTGCAGTCGGAATGGCGGGCGCCGACGGTCGTCGGCGGCAGCGGCGCGCACCTTGAGCTAGCCGACGGCCGTCGCATCCTCGACATGAGCAGCCTCGCCGAATGCAGCAATCTCGGCCACCAGCACCCGCCGTGGTCGAGGCGATCCGCCGCCAGGCCGAGCAGCTGTGCTTCGTCACCTCCGCCTGGGGTGCCGAGCCGCGCGCTGCGCTGGCCGAAGCCCTGCTGGAGAAGGCCGGCTTCGATGGCGGCCGGGTGTTCTTCACCCTGGGCGGGGCGGACGCCAACGAGCACGCGGTGAAGTTCGCGCGCCAGGCCAGCGGCAAGCCACGCGGCCACATCATCACGCGCGACCGCTCCTATCACGGCGCAAGCTACGCCTGCGATGGCCCTCTCGGGCGACGCGCGCACGCGCGACCAGGTCGATGCGGCAAGCGCTTCGGCGTGATCCACGTGCCGCCGCCCTATGCCTATCGCGGTGCCTTCGGCAGCCACGACGCATCGACCTGCGGCGAGCGTGCGGTGGTGGCGATATCCGACACCATCGATCGTCTCGGCGCGGACACCATCGCCGCCGTACTGATGGAGCCCAACGCGGGCACGAATGGCATCGTTGCGCCGGACAACTTTTGGCCGACGCTGCGCCAGGCAACCCGCGCGCGCGGGGTCTACCTGATCGCCGACGAAGTGATGAGCGGCTTCGGCCGCTGCGGCGAGTGGTTTGCCTGGCAGCGCTATGGCGAGATCGGCAAGCCGGATCTGATGACGCTGGCCAAAGGCCTGACCGGCGCCCATCTACCGCTCGGTGCCGTCGTACTGTCGGCCGAGATCGCCGCGCGACTGCAACACGACATGCTTTATACCGGGCTCACCTATTGCGGACACCCACTGTCCTGCGCCGCCGGCCTCGCGGCGCTGCAAGCCTACGAGAACGAAGACCTGATCGTCCGCTCGCGCACGCTCGGCGCGCGGATGTTCGCCGAGTTGAAGACCTGCAGTGTCGCCATGCGGTCATCGGCGATGTACGCGGCGGCCATGGCCTGTTCGCCGTGATCGAGCTGGTCGCGATCGCGCCACCCGCGAGCCACTCGCACCGTGGCCGACGATGCCGGCCGCGCTCAACGCGCTGGTCGAAGCGGCGATGGCCGAGGGCGTCTCGTTCGCCGCCGCGGCAACCTGATCCTGCTGGCGCCGCCGCTGGTCATCGACGAGCACGACCTGGCCGATGCGCTGGCCCTGCTCGATCGTCTGCTGGCGCGCTCTTTCCTGCACAATCCTGAGGGCTCGTCGATGAGTTTCCATCTCACCTACGCCACCATGTTCAACCCGCCGGAGGCGCTGCACGAGCGCTTCGAGGCCGCCATGGTTCGCGTCGAGGCAGCCTGGGTGACCGCCATCCTCTATTCGTCAATGGCGCCGACTGCTACACCGCGGAATACGCCAATCGCCGCGCACCGTTCGACAGCGATCGCTGGGCGAGTTCGCCGGCATCGCCGGTCGACGCCGACGACGCCATGGCCGCCGCGCAGGCGGCGTTTCCCGCCTGGCGCGCAACGCCGGTGGCCGAGCGCGCGCGGCTGATGCGACGTGTCGGCGAGCTGATCGAGGAGCGCGTCTACGACATCGCCGCCGCGCTGACCCTCGAGGTCGGCAAGAACCGCATGGAGGCACTCGGCGAAGCGCAGGAGACGGCCGATTTCTTCCATCCCTACGCCGAGGACTTCGAAAGCCACGCACGGTTTCGCCCATCGCGCTGCCGGATGACCCGCTCGACGGCATCGCTTCGCACAACCGCAGTGTGCTGAAGCCCTACGGCGTGTGGGTGGTGATCGCACCGTTCAACTTCCCGCTCGCACTCGCCGGCGGCCCGACCGCCGCGGCGCTGGTCACCGGCAACACCGTGGTACTCAAGGGCGCCAGCGACACGCCGTGGGCCGGTCGCCTGCTGGCCGACTGCATCCGCGATGCCGGCCTGCCGCCGGGCGTGTTCAACTACCTGAGCGGCTCAGGGCGCGACACGGCGCAGCGCTGGTGCACCATCCGCACACCGCCGGCATCACCTTCACCGGTTCGGTGCGGTGGGCACGGCAGATCATGCGCACCTGGCGGGCGGCGCGTATCCGCGCCCATGCATCGCCGAGATGGGCGGCAAGAACGCCTGCATCGTCACCGCCGCGCGCCGACCTCGACCGCGCGGCCGCCGGCATCGTGCGCTCCGCCTACGGCATGGGCGGCCAGAAGTGCTCGGCGCTCTCGCGGCTCTACGTGCGACGAGAGCATCGCCGACGCACTCATCGAACGCCTGCTGCGCAGATCGCCGCCATCCGCATCGGCGACCCGCGCGCGTCGCGAGCACTGGCTGGGACCGGTCGCCACGCAGTCGCCTACGACAACTACGCGCGCTACGCCGAAGATCTGCGCGCCTCGCGGCGCGCGCCTGATCAGCGGCGGCGACCAGCTGGCGGCCAGCGAGGCGACCGGCGCTCGCTCGCGGCTACTACGTGCGAGCCGACGCTGGCGGAGGCACCGCTCGCGCATCCGCTGTGGCGACAGGAGATGTTCCTGCCGATCCTGATGCTGCACCGCTGTCGGCGATCGCGACGAGGCGATGCGACTGGCGAACGACTCACCGCTCGGACTCACCGCCGGCTTCTACGGCAGCGAGCGATGAAGTCGCCTGGTTCCACGACCACATCGAGGCCGGCGTCACCTACGCCAACCGTCCGCAGGGCGCCACCACCGGTGCGTGGCCTGGCTACCAGCCCTTCGGCGGCTGGAAGGGTTCGGGCAGCACCGGCAAGGCCATCGGCTCGTTCTATTACCTGCCGCAATACCTGCGCGAGCAGTCGCAGACCGTGGTCGAGTGAGCGCGGCATGCCGCTCCTGCGCCCTGCCGATGCGATCGCGCCGTCACGTGCGCGACGGGCAAAGCGTGGCGCTCGAGGGCTTCACGCATCTGATCCCCTTTGCCGCCGGTCACGAGATCATCCGCCAGCGCGACGCAGGCTGCACCTGATCCGCATGACACCGGACCTGATCTACGACCAGATGATCGGCATGGGCTGCGCCGCACGCTCACCTTCTCCTGGGGCGGCAATCCCGGCGTCGGCTCGCTGCATCGCCTGCGCGATGCCGTCGAGAAGACCAGTGGCCACAGCCGCTCGCGATCACTGGACGAGCACAGCCACGCGGAGATGGCCGTCGCCTTCCAGGCCGGGCGCCAGCGGCCTGCCCTGCGGCACTCATGCGCCACTATGTCGGCACCGACCTGCTCGCGCGTGCAACCCGAGCATCCGCAGCATCACCTGCCCCTTCACCGGCGAGTCGCTGGCGGCCGTCCCCGCCATCAATCCCGACGTCACCATCCTGCACGCGCAGCGCGTCGATCGCGCAGGGCAACGTCGCTCATCGAGGGCATTCTCGGCGCAGCCCGTGAAGGCGGCGCTGGCGGCACGCACGCTGCTCGTGACCGTCGAGGAGCAGGTCGAGCAGCTTGCCGCCGGCCATGAATGCGATCGTGCTGCCGCACTGGATCGTCACCGCGGTCGTGCATTGTCCCGGGCGGCGCGTATCCGTCCTACGCGCAGGGCTACTACGACGCGCGACAACAGCTTCTACCGACGCTGGGACACGATCGCGCGCGAGCGCGAAGACTTCCGCGCCTGGATGGAGCGGCACGTCGCTGCGCACGCCGCGATCAGCCGGGCGTTTCTCGCAGGCCTGAAACAGGCCGATGCATGAGCGCACTGGCTACGCGCCGATGAGATGATGACCGTCACTGCCGCGCGCCAGTTGCGCGACAAGCGCCGTCTGCTTCGTCGGCATCGGCCTGCCGAGCGCGGCCTGCAACCTGGCGCGCCTCACGCACGCGCCACGGCTGGTGCTGATCTATGAGTCCGGCACCGTCGGCACACGGCCGCGCGTACTGCCGCTGTCCATCGGCGACGGCGAACTGGCCGAGACGGCAGCCGTACGTGGTGCCGCTGCCGGAGGTTTTCAGCTACTACCTGCAGCGCGGGCGCGTCGACATCGGCTTCCTCGGCGCCGCGCAGATCGATCGCTACGGCAATCTCAACAGCACCGTGATCGGCGACTACGAGCACCCGACGGTGCGCCTGCCCGGCGCCGGCGGCGCACCGGAAATCGCCACGCACGCGCGCGAGGTGCTTCGTGATGCAAGCAGTCGCCGCGCAGCTTCGTGCAGCGGCTGGATTTTTGCACCAGCGCGGCTACCTCGATGGGCACGGCGCGCGGCGCGCGCAGCGGCTGCACCTGGCGGTCGGCCCGCGTGCGGTCATCACCGACTTCGGCATGCTGGCGCCGCATCCGCAGACCGACGAGCTGCAACTGGTCGCGCTCTATCCGGGAGTGCCAGCGTCGAGGAGGCGCGCGCCGCCGACCGGCTGGCCACTGCGCTGGCCGACGACCTCGACACGCTGCCCCGCCGCACACCGCAGGAACTCGACGACCCTGCGGCACACTCTGACCCGCACGCGTGACGCCCACGCCCGCCCTGTGCACATCCGCTGCCACGCCGAAGGACTGCCGTGAAGCACCAGCGCATGCCCATCCGCATCACATCCGCACCGCCCTGCCCGGCCCGAAGGCGCGGCCCTGCTCGCCCGCGACGCCGCGGTCAGATCTCTCCTCCTATCCGCGCGACTATCCGTTCGTGATGTCGCAAGGGCCGCGGCACCGAGGTGTGGGACGTCGACGGCAATCGCTTCCTCGACTTCGCGGCCGGCATCGCCGTGTGCAGCACCGGTCACGCGCATCCGCAGGTGGTGCAGGCGATCAAGTGCGGCGGCCGATCGATTTCCTGCACATCTCCAGTGACTACTGGCATGAGCGCATGACGCGCTCTCGGCGAGCGACTCGCGCGCGTGACTCGCATGACTACGCTCGCGGTGAGCCGGCGATGAGCTTCCTGTGCCA
The DNA here is from genome assembly GCA_963765335.1 of uncultured Gammaproteobacteria bacterium. Classification (GTDB taxonomy): domain Bacteria; phylum Pseudomonadota; class Gammaproteobacteria; order Xanthomonadales; family Rhodanobacteraceae; genus Dyella. The sequence goes on from CAVXWA010000017.1 coordinate 143,391, forward strand.
GACCGGCACCGAGGCGGTCGAAGGTGCGCTGAAGCTGGCACGCTACGTCACGCGGCGGCCGCGCTTCATCGGCTTTCTGGGCGGCTTCCACGGCCGCACCATGGGCTCGCTCGTCGTTCACCTCCAGCAAGTACACGCAGCAGGCGGGCTTCTTCCCGACCATGCCCGGCGTGACGCACGTGCCCTATCCGAACCTCTACCGGCCGCTGTTCGCCGGCGCCGACCAGGGCGGGCGGTGCTCGACTACATCGAGAACATGCTGTTCGAGTGCAACGTGCCCGCCGCCGAGGTCGCGGCGATCCTGGTCGAACCGATCCAGGGCGAAGGCGGCTATCTCGTGCCGCCGGACGGGTTTCCTCGCCGGGCTGCGCGCGCTGTGCGACCGGCACGGCATCCTGCTGATCTTCGACGAGGTGCAGTCCGGCATCGGCCGCACCGGAAAGATGTTCGCCAGCGAGCACTGGGGCGTGCGCGCCGGACATCATGACGCTCGCCAAGGGACTCGGCTCGGGGCTGCCGATCGGCGCTGGTGGTCGCGCAAGACGCCACTCATGGAGAAATGGAAGCGCGGCGCTCACGGCAACACCTACGGCGGCAACCCGCTGTGCTGCGCGGCGGCGCTGGCGACGCTCGACCTGGTGCAGCGCGAGTACGCCGCCAATGCCGCCAGCGTCGGCGCGCTACTTCATGGGGCGCCTGCGCGAGCTGCAGCAGCGACTTCGCCTGCATCGGCGACGTGCGCGGCAAGGGCCTGATGATCGGCATGGAACTGGTCGAGACCGATCGCGGCAGCGCACGCCCGCCGCGCGCTGTGCGAGCGAGGTGCTCACCCGCGCCTTCCACAACGGGCTGCTCCTGCTGTCCTGCGGCACCAGCACCGTGCGCTTCATGCCGCCGTTGAATGTCGGTACTGGCGAAGTGGACGAAGCGATGTTGCTGTTGCGCACAAGCCTTGACCAGGCACTCGCGGGGCACTGACACGATGCATCGTCGCCGTTCGATCTTCCTGCTGGCCTTCCTGTCGTGCATGGGTACGGCGCACGCCGCACGCGAGCCCGTGCTCACGCAGGTCGACCTGCCGCACAGCTATTACTGGCGCGAGTTGTACCTGCCGCAGGTCACCACCGGACCTGGCTCGGTGAGCTTTCTGCCCGACGGCGATGCGCTGGTCTACAGCATGGCCGGCTCCTTGTGGCGGCAACGCATCGATGGCGACAGCGCAACCGAACTGACCCACGCGGCGCACGCCTACGACGACCAGCCCGACGTGGCGCGCGACGGCCGCAGCGTGGTCTTCACCCGCTACGACGGCAAGGCCATCGAGCTGTGGCGACTGGACCTGGCAAGCGGCAACGAGAAGGCGCTTACCACGGCCGGCGCGGTCAACGTTGAGCCGCGCCTATCACCCGATGGGAGACAGCTGGCCTGGGTGTCGACGCAAGGTACCGGCCACTTCAACCTGTTTCTCGCCGATATCGACGCGTCCGGCTTGCACCATGTGCGCAACCTGCTCGGCGAGCACCAGAGCACGCTGGACCGTTACTACTATTCGGCCTTCGATCACGCGATCAATCCTTCGTGGTCACCTGATGGCAAGACGCTGTATGTCGTCAGCAATCCGGAAATCGCCTGGGGCACCGGTGACCTGTGGGCAGTGCCGGTCGCCGATCCCGCACAACGCAGGAAAGTCCTCAGCGAAGAGACCAACTGGAATGCACGGCCGGAACTCGCGCCAGATGGCAAGCGGCTGCTCTATGCGAGCTATCGCGGCCGGCAGTGGCAGCAACTCTGGCTGACCACGCCGGGTGGCGCTGCGCCCTTGCCGTTGACGTTCGGCGATTTCGACCGTCGCAACGCACGCTGGTCGCCCGACGGCCGACGCATTGCCTACATCGATAACCAGTCGGGCAATACCTCGCTGCAGGTCATGGACACGCTAGGCGGCGCCACCCACGCGATCGTTCCCACTACGCGTCAGTACAAGATGCCGATGGCGCACCTGGTGCTCGATATCGTGGACGAACATGGCGAGCACACACCGGCGCGTGTCGCCGTGCTTGGCAACGATGCGCGTGCCTATGCGCCCCGCGATGCCTGGATGCATGCCGACGACGGCTTTGACCGCAAGCTGCAAGCCACCGAGACGCATTACTTCCATTGCGCCTCGCCCTGCGCACTCGACGTACCCGCAGGACAGGTGCAGCTATGGGTGCAGCATGGCTTCGCCTATGCACCGTGGCGAAAGACGCTGCAGGCGCCGGCAGGTCGCACGACAGCGCTGCACGCGGCACTGCAGGCACAGCCCCTGCCTGCCACATTCGGCGACTGGATCAGCGCCGACCTGCATATCCACATGAACTACGGCGGCCATTACCGCAACACGCCTGCCAATCTCGCCCAGCAGGCGCGCGCGGAGGACCTGGACCTCGCCTATGACCTGGTGGTCAACAAGGAAGAGCGCGTGCCCGATGTCGCTTCGTTCCGCACCGACGCTGATCCGGCCAGCACGCCGCGCAGTCTGGTCCAGCATGGCCAGGAGTTTCACACCAGCTTTTGGGGACATCTGGGCCTGCTCCATCTGGGCGACCACTTGCTGACGCCGGATTTTTCGGCCTACCGGCACACCGCGTTCGCCAGTCCCTATCCCACCAATGGCGCGATCGCCGATCTGGCCCACGCCCAGGGTGGACTCGTCGGCTATGTCCATCCGTTCGACAGCTTGCCCGACCCTGTGCACGACGCCGTGCTTAGCGACGAGCTTCCCGCCGATGTCATCGAACACAAGGTCGACTACATCGAGGTGATGGGCTTCTCCGATCACAAGACCACGGCGCAAGTGTGGTACCGCTTGCTCAACCTGGGCTTCCACCTGCCCACCGGCGCGGGCACCGACGCCATGGCCAACTACGCCTCGTTGCGCGGTCCGGTGGGACTCAATCGCGTGTTCCTGGATACCGGCGGCAAGCGCGATGTCGACTCGGCCATGGCCGCACTGAAGGCCGGCCACGGTTTTGCCAGCAACGGTCCGCTGCTTGGACTGCTGCTCGATGAGGCGAAACCTGGCGATACGCTCGCAGCAACCGGCCGCCATCACTACCGCGTGGCCTTGCGCTCGCCGGTGGCGGTCGAACACCTGGAGCTGGTCCACAACGGCCAGGTCGTGAAGACCTTCGCGCTGGCGGGTGACCATCGACAGTTCGACGATGCGGGCGATATCGAGCTTGATGGCGGCTGGCTGCTGCTGCGCGCCTGGAACGATAACGCCGATCCGCAGGTGCTCGACCTGTATCCCTACGCGACCACCAATCCCGTCTGGCTCGGCGGCCATGTGCTCGCGCCAAGCGCACGCGACGATGCGGCCTGGTTCGCCAGCTGGCTGACGCGGACGCTGGAGGCGGCCGCCGCACGCGACGACTACAACACGCCGGAGGAAAGGCGCGCGACGCTCGACTATCTCAGGCAGGCGCGCGCTGCGTATCGCGCCATGGCCGGCGGCGATGTTTCCACCGGATCCGTGCGAGGCACTCCATGAAGCGATCTTCGACTCTGGCCCTATGCCTGCTGGCATGGCTGGCCAGCGCTCCATTTGCGCATGCCGACGATACCCGCTTCGCCGCGGCTGACATCAACCGACTCGCCGACGTTGGCGAGCCGGCGCTGTCGCGGGACGGCCAGTTCATCGTCTATACCGTCACCACCGCCAACCCCGATCGCGATCAACCGCAGTCGGACCTGTGGCGCGTGCGCTACGACGGCAGCGCGCGCATCCAGCTCACCCGCACGCCCGACAGCAACGAGTCGCGACCGCAGTGGTCGGCCGATGGCAAGTTCATTGCCTTCCTGTCTGATCGCAAGGTGGACGGCGACGCCACGGACGACGACACCAAAACGCAAGTGTGGATGATGCCCGCCGATGGCGGCGAGGCGCGCCGGATCACCCACCTGCCCAGCGGCGTGGAGGACTTCGTGCTTGCGCCGGACGGCAGGCAGCTCGCCGTGATCGCGTTCGACCCCGAGCGAGCGGCCGAGGCGAAGAAGCCCAAGAACCCGCCGCCTATCACCATCGACCGCTTCCAGTTCAAGGACGACGACAACGGCTGGCTCGACGGCCGCCACAAGCACTTGTACGTCGTCGACATCGACAGCGGCAAAGCCAGCGTGCTTACCCCGGGCAAGCATGACGAACAACTGCCGGCCTGGTCGCCGGACGGCAAGCTGATCGCCTATGTCACCAAGCGCGGCGACGATCCCGATCGTCATCTGAACTACGACATCTACGTGATCGCGCCGCAGGCCGGCGCCAGCGAACGCCAACTCACCACGTTTCCCGGCTCCGACCTTGATCCCTACTGGGAAACGCGTCCGGCATGGAGTCCCGACAGCACGCACATCGCCTACCTGCAAAGCGGCGAAGACCACTGGATCTACTACGCCCCCTGGCAGCTCGCCGTGATCGACGTGGCGACCGGCAAGGCCACGCTGCCGGCGCCGATCGACCGCTGCTTTACCAAAGCTCGCTGGTCACCGGATGGACGCAGCGTGTATGCGCTGGTCGAACAGGCCGAAGTCACGCACCTGTCGCGCATCGACCTGGCCAGTGGCAAGATCACCGAACTGACCCATGGCGATCGCTTCGACACCGATCTGGACGTCTCCAGCAACGGCCGCGTCGTGGTGCTTGGCGGCGATGACACCCACCCCTACGAGTTGGCCGCCGTGGAACACGACGGTCTGCGCGCCCTCAGCCATCACAACAACTGGCTGGGCGGCAGGCGCCTCGCCACCGCCGAGACGCTGCATCTCAACAGCGCCGACGGCACCGCGCTCGACGCCCTGCTGATCAAGCCCCTCGACTATGTGCCGGGCCATCGCTATCCCACGATCGTGCGCGTCCACGGTGGTCCGGTGTACCAGTTCAGCCACGAGTTCATGCCCGACTGGCAGGTCTACGCCGCCAACGGCTATGCCGTGCTCGCGGTGAATCCGCGCGGCAGCTCCGGCCGCGGCTTCGAGTTCGCCAGGGCCATTTACGCCGCCTGGGGCGACAAGGACGCGCAGGACGTGCTGGCTGGCGTCGATCATGCGGTGCAGCTCGGCATTGCCGATCCGGAGCGCCTGGGCGTCGGCGGCTGGAGCTACGGCGCAATCCTCACCGATGAGCTGATCGCGCGCGACACGCGCTTCAAGGCCGCCATCGCCGGTGCAGGCTCAGGCAATATGTATGGCATGTACGGCGACGACGAATACGCGCGCGAGTACGAGCTCGAACTCGGCACGCCGTGGGACCACCGCGCAGCCTGGGACCGTGCCAGCTATCCGTTCCTGCATGCCGCACAGATCAGGACGCCCACGCTGTTCCAGTGCGGCGAGCGCGACTTCAACGTGCCATGCATCGGCGCCGAACAGATGTACCAGGCCTTGCGCTCACTGCGCATTCCCACCGAACTGGTGGTCTATCCGGGCCAGCATCATGGCCTCACCGTGCCGAGCTATTTGCGCGACCGCATGGAGCGCAACCTGGCCTGGTACGACCGCTTCCTCAAGAGCGGAAGCAGCGCGCCATGAACCATGTAGTCTCCGTTGATCAGGCCTTGCTGCCGCCAGTCCATCGCCAGAGTGAAACCACGCATGCCAGCTGACACGACCATCACCAGCCTCGATCGCGCCCGCGCCCTGTCGCCTCGCTATTACTTCGGCGAGGACATGCTGACGATGGAGCAACGCGCGGTATTCGCGCGCAGCTGGCAGCTGGTGGCGCACCAGGGTCTGCTGTCCGAGCCGGGCGATCACGTGGTCGAACACGTGGGCGGCGTGCCGGTACTGCTGGTGCGCGGCCAGGACGGCGTGCTGCGTGCCTTTCCCAACGTCTGCCGCCACCGCGCCGGACCGCTGGCCTTGTGCAATGGCAAGGGCGCACGCTCGCTGCACTGCAAGTACCACGGCTGGACCTACACGCTGGAGGGCCAGCTGCGCGTTGCGCCAGAGATGCAGAGCGCCTGCGATTTCCGCGTCGAGGACATCCGCTTGCCACCTTTGCGCGTGCACGAGTGGCAGGGCCTGGTCTTCGTGGCGCTCGACCCTTCCGTACCGTCGTTCGAGGAGGTGTATGCGGATATCGCCGAGCGCATCGCACCGATCGACCTCTCCGCCATGCGCTACCTGCGCCGCGACAGCTACGACATCGAATGCAACTGGAAGGTCTACATCGACAACTTCCTGGAAGGCTATCACCTGCCCCATGTGCATCCGGGCCTGTCGAGGGTGCTCGATTACCGCGTCTACGACACGGACTTGTTCCCCTGGTACTCGCTGCAGTCCTCGCCGCTGCGCAACAGTGCGGACATCTATGGCGATGGCCAGGCGTTCTATTACTTCATCTATCCCAACGTGATGCTCAACATCATGCCGGGCCGGCTGCAGACCAACCGCATCCTGCCGCTGGGGCCGGGGCGCTGCCGCGTGGAATTCGATTACTACTATGCGCAGGACGATGCCGCGCAGGCGCGCATCGCGGCCGACCAGAGCTTCAGCGACGAAGTGCAGCAAGAAGACATCGATATCTGCGAGGCCGTGCAGAAGGGGCTGGCTTCCGGTTACTACGAGCCAGGAAGGCTGTGCCCCAGGCGCGAAGGCGGCGTCTGGCATTTCCATAACTTATTGCGCACGGCCTACGCTCGTGACGCGGGAGATTCTGCATGAGGATGAAGCTGTCCAGCCTGTTCTGCGCCATCGTGGTGATGGCAGCCATGCCTGCCGCCGACGCCCATGGCGCGGAGCGCACGGTGGTACATGCCGGCCACCTGCTCGACGTCGACACGGGCAAGATGCTGGCCGACCAGGCCGTGACCATCCAGGCCGGTCGCGTCGTCAGCGTACAGCCCTGGTCCGCTGCCGCCGCCACCGGCGCGAAAGTCCTCGACTGGACCGGCTACACCGTGGTGCCCGGCCTGATGGACATGCATACCCACATCGCCGATGAAACCGAGACTGCAGACCCCGGCGCGGCGCTGAAGAGCAACCCGGCACGCGACGCCTTCATCGGCGCCAAGAACGCGCACGACACCTTGCGAGCCGGCTTTACCACGGTGCGCGACGTCGGCGTCTATCGCGGCTTCGCCGACATCGCCCTGCGCGATGCGATCAATGCGGGCGAGGTACCAGGGCCGCGCATGTTCGTGGCGGGCGCCTATATCACCATCCCGGGCGGCGGTGGCGAGATCACCGGATTGTCACCTGGCACGGAAGTGCCGATGGAGTTTCGCCGCGGCGTCTCCAAAGGCGTCGACGACGTGCGCCGGCATGTGGACATCATCCTCGACCATGGCGCCGACCTGATCAAAGTCATCGCCACCGGTGCGGTACTCACCGACGGCACCGAGCCGGGGCAATCGGAGTACACCGAAGCGGAAATCCATGCTGCGGTGGAGGAGGCCGCCAAGCGTGGCAAGTTCGTGGCCGCGCATGCGCATGGCGCCGAGGGCATCAAGCGGGCGGTGCGCGCAGGCGTGCGTTCGATCGAGCATGGCTCCTTGATCGACGATGAAGGCATCGCGCTGATGAAGCAGCACGGCACCTGGCTGGTCGCCGACGTCTACAACGGCGACTACATCGACAGTGTCGGTCGCAGCGAGGGCTGGTCCGCCGAGAAGCTGCGCAAGAACACCGAAACCACCGAAGCCCAGCGCGAGGGTTTCCGCAAGGCGGTGAAGGCCGGCGTGCACATGGCGTTTGGCACGGATGCCGGTGTCTATCCGCATGGTGACAACGCGCGCCAGTTCGCGTACATGGTTCGTTACGGCATGACTCCGCTACAGGCAATCCGCGCGGCCACCATCGATGCGGCTCGCCTGCTGGGCAAGGAGAAGGAACTGGGCTCGATCGCACCGAACAAGGCCGCCGACCTGGTGGCCGTGGCCTGTGATCCGCTGCAGAACGTCGAGTGCCTGCGCCAGGTGCAAGGCGTGGTCAAGGACGGCCAGCCAGTCTCCCTCGACTAACCCTTCAAGAGTGCAGACATGAGCGACGGCAACAAGATCGGTTTCTGGACCTGCACTGCCCTGGTGGTAGGCAATGTCATTGGCATGGGCATCTTCATCCTGCCCGCGTCGCTCGCACCGTACGGCTTCAACGCGCTGATCGGCTGGATAGTCACGCTGGCCGGCTGCCTGGTCCTGGCGCGCGTCTTCGCGCATCTCTCGCATGCGTTGCCAGGCGCCGACGGTCCCTACGGCTATATCCGCAGCACCTTGGGCGAGCTGCCGGCGTACATGGCTCTGTGGGCGTACTGGGTGTCGCTGTGGCTTACCAATGCCGCGCTGGCCACCGGCGTCGTCGGCTACATCACCGTGGTGATGCCGGAACTGGGCAGGATCCAGCCGGCGCTGTTTGCACTGGGCCTGCTGTGGTCGTTCGTGGCCGTCAACCTGTTGGGTGTGCGCACGGGTGGCGGCGTGCAAATCGTCACCACCGTGCTGAAGCTGCTGCCCATGCTCGCCATTGCGATGCTCGGCGGCTGGATCCTGCTGACCACGCCAGCCACCTTCGTCGCGCATCCGCCGGTGACACCGGTGACGCTCACCGGCGTGATGGCGGCATCGACCATCGCCCTGTATGCGATGCTCGGCATCGAATCGGCAAGCATTCCGGCTGGTCGGGTCGATAACCCGGGACGCACGATTCCGCGCGCCACCATGGCAGGAACCGTACTGACCGCGCTTGGTCTACATCGTCGTCTCCACCGTGCCGATCCTGCTGATCAAGCAATCGGAACTGGCCACCTCGGGCGCGCCGTTCGCCATGCTGATGGACCGCTATGTGGGCGCCGGCGTCGGACGCTGGCTGTCCTTGTTCGTGGTGGTCAGCGGACTCGGCGCACTCAATGGCTGGACCCTGCTGGTGGGCGAACTCACCCGCACCATGGCCGTCAACGGCGTGCTGCCTGCCGTGTTCGCGCGCAACAATCGCCACGGCGCTCCGACCATCGCCCTGATCGTCACCGGCGTGCTCGCGTCGATCATGATCTGGATGAGCTACAGCAACTCGCTGGTGGCCGCATTCACCTTCCTCACCCGGGTCGTGACCGCCGCCAATCTGCCGCTCTATCTGTGCTGCTCGCTCGCGCTCGCCGTGCTGTGGCGTCGCGGCGCGGTAGCCCAAGTCGGACGGCGCGCGCTACTGGTCGCCATCACCGGCGCGCTCTACGTGATCTTCGCTTTCATCGGCAGCGGAGAGGAGCCGTTCCTGCTCGCCCTCGCCCTGATGGCGGCGGGTCTGCCGCTGTTTGCCTTCATGCGCCTGCGCCGTCATGCCGTCACCCCCGTCAAGGTCTAGGCGCTTGTTCAAACTCTCTGTGTGGCTAAAAAGGCACCCCTCCCCAACCCTCCCCTGCGAGCAGGAGAGGGAGTAAGCGCGGGGCACACCTTTGGCTCCGTCCCCCGCGAGTAGGAGAGGGGATAAGCGCGGGGCAAGCCTTTGGCTCCTCCCCCTGCTGGCAGGGGGAGGTTGGGAGGGGGTGCTTGTGACCACACAGAAACTTTGAGCATGCTCCAAGTGCCGAGCCCGAGCGCCTGCCCTCCACTGTCATCATTCAGCAGTGTCTCGACATACACTCCCTCACTCTCCCCCGGCTAGCGCGCAAACCGATCCCGGCGCGAGCCACATGCAGCCACCGAACAGGCTCTAACCATGCGCGATCCCCGCTACGACATCCTTTTCACCCCGGTGAAGATCGGCCCGGTGACGGCCAAGAACCGCTTCTTCCAGGTGCCACATTGCAATGGCATGGGCCACGCGATGCCATTGGCCCACGCGGCGATGCGCGAGATCAAGGCCGAGGGTGGCTGGGCCGTGGTCTCCACCGAGGAGTGCGAGATCCATCCCAGCGGCGACCTCACGCCGTACGTGGAGGCGCGACTGTGGGACGACCGCGACATCCCCGCGCTGGCGCTGATGTGCGACAAGGTGCACGCGCACGGCGCGCTGGCCGCAGTGGAGCTGTCGCACAACGGCCCGACCGCGTCGAACCTGTACTCGCGCGAAGTACTGCTGGCCGCCCTCGCATCAGGTGTCGAAATACGGCTACCCCTCGCAGGCGCGCGCGATGACGCGCCACGACATCCGCGAATACCGACGCTGGCACCGCGAAGCCGCCCTGCGCGGCAAGCGGGCCGGCATGGACATCATCTACGTCTATGCCGCGCACGATCTGTCGCTGCCGATGCATTTCCTGCAGCGCCGTCGCAACCAGCGCAGCGACGAATACGGCGGTTCGCTGGAGAATCGCGTACGCCTGCTGCGCGAAGTGCTTGCCGACACGCGCGACGCCGTCGGCGATACCTGCGCCGTCGCCCTGCGCTTCGCCACCGACGAACTGCTCGGCGCCAGCGGCGTGGAACTGGCCGAGGCGCAGGACATCGTCGGCCTGCTGGCCGAGCTGCCCGACCTGTGGGATGTCAATCTCGCCGCCTGGTACAACGACTCGGTGCCGTCGCGCTTCGCCGCCGAGGGCGCGCAGGAACCGTTCATCGACTTCGTCAAGAAGACCACCAGCAAACCGGTCGTCGGCGTCGGCCGCTTCACCTCGCCGGACACCATGGTCTCGCAGATCCGCCGTGGCGTGCTCGACATGATCGGCGCCGCGCGCCCATCCATCGCCGATCCGTTCCTGCCCCGCAAGATCGAGGAAGGGCGCGTCGACGACATCCGCGAATGCATCGGCTGCAATATCTGCGTCTCCGGTGACATGACCATCTCGCCGATCCGCTGCACGCAGAATCCGACCATGGGCGAGGAATGGCGCAAGGGCTGGCATCCGGAGCGCATCGAGCCCCGTCGCAGCCCGAGTCGCGTGCTGGTGGTCGGTGGCGGACCCGCCGGCCTCGAGGCGGCGCGCGCGCTCGGCCAGCGCGGCTACGAGGTCAGCCTCGCCGAAGCACGCCGCGAACTGGGCGGCCGCGTCACCCGCGAAGCGCGCCTGCCGGGCCTGGCCGAGTGGGCGCGCGTGCGCGACTGGCGCGTTGGCCAGATCGGCAAGCTCACTAACGTGTCTATCTATCTCGACTCCGTGCTCACTGCGCAGGACGTGCTGGACTTCGGCGCCGAACATGTCGTGCTCGCCACCGGATGCCATTGGCGCCGCGACGGCTTCGGGCGCAGCAACGGCCTGGGCATCGACGACCTCGCCAACCACCCGCACGTGTTCACGCCCGACGACCTGCTGGATGGCCGCATGCCGAGCGGCCGCGTCGTGGTGTTCGACGACGACGGCTTCTACCACGCGAGCGTTGCGGCCGACCTGCTGCGCCAGCAAGGCTGCGACGTCGCCTACGTGACGCCGGAGGACAGCGTCGCGCCATGGAGCAGTCAACACGCTCGACTACCGCCACATCCGAAAGCGCATGGCCAAACAGGGTATCGAGGTCATCGTGTCGCACAACATCGCCACCTTCTCACGGCACGACGTTGACCCTGGAAAACGGCTGGGACGGCCAGCGGCATGAACGCGACTGCGACGCCATCGTCCTCGTCACCTCGCGCCTGCCCGACGATGGGCTGTACCAGGAGCTGATGCAGCGCGAGGCGGACTGGGCCGATGCCGGCATCCGCTCGCTACGCTGCATCGGCGACGCCGAAGCCCCGGCCTGATCGCCCACGCGATCTACGCCGGCCATCGCTATGCGCGCGAGCTGGAAGAAGCCCCGTCAGGCGAGGTCGCCTTCAAGCGCCATTTCCACACTGCGGACGCCGACGATTTGCGACGCACCCCACTGGCTTGAGTCAGACGTCGGTCAGAACTCGGGTGGGTACCCGAGCCACTCGATCTCGGACACGGCGACGGCGTGCGTCGCGGCGTTCTGTTCGACGCGCCAGCGGTAGTAGGTGAAGTCCCCTGGATGGGTAACCCCGAACACACGGGTCTGCCGGCGCCAGCGGAACGATTCGTCACGACGCTGATCCAGCGTGGTCCAGCGCACGCCATCGGAGGAGCCTTCCAGCTTCCAGCTGCGAGGATCCTGACCCTCCCTGGCCGCCGATGTGATCGTGTACATCAGCACTCGCTGCGCGGCGTCGAAGTGCACCTGTACGGCGGGCTTTGCGCCCTTCAACACTGCTTCCGTCTCTGAAGTGTTGTCGCTGACCGCCCGGGCGGCAGCGATGTCGCCATCGACCGTCACCTGTGACTTCACCGCGTCCACGAGATCGACCAGCGGCGATGGCGGTTTATCGCCCTGCGTAAGCGACGGCAGTTGGGCGCGGTCGCCCGCTGCACCCCAGCGCGACGGCTCCGACCCCATGTGGAATACAAGCGCGGCACCCTGGGCGAGATCGGCATGATTCAGCCAGGTCTTTTCGTACGGCTGACCATTGAGCGTCACACTTTGGATGTAGCGATTGCGGTCGCTCACATCGGGGGCGCGGATGTCGATGTCACGACCATTTTCCAGATGGATGATCATGTGCGGAAAGTACGGCGCGCCAATGGCATAGGTCGGCGTGCCCATGCGCAGCGGATAGAAGCCGGCAGCGCTGAACAGCCACCAGCCCGACATTTCGCCATTGTCCTCATCGCCGGGATAGCCCTGCCCGATCTCGCTACCCACGTAGAGTCGCGACAAGGCGTCACGCACTTTATCCTGCGTTTTCCATGGCTCGCCGACCAAGTCGTACATATAAAGAATGTGATGCGATGGCTGGTTGCTGTGGCCGTACTGGCCCATGCGTACGTCGCGCGCTTCGAGCATCTCGTCGGATCACCTCGCCGTACTCGCCAACTTGAAAGTCGGTGCCCGCGTCGAAGAACGCATCGAGTTTCCTGGCCAGGCCCTCGCGACCACCATAGAGGTTGGCGAGGCCCTGCCCGTCCTGCACGCCTTCGAAGGCCATGTTCCAGGCGTTCGTCTCGGTGTAGTCACCACCCCAGGAGCGCGGGTCGAAATGCGCGGCATCGGTGCGCCATGCGCCGCCTGGCGTACGGCCTACGAAAAACCCAACGGCGGGATCGAACAACTTCGTGAAATTCTCGGGCGCGACTGTGGAAGTAGCGCGCATCGTCGGCGTAGTGATCGGCGTACGGATCGTTCGCGTCGTGCGTGGTGGCGAGGGTTTGCGCCAGTTCGCCGATGCCGAAGTCATTGAGATAGCCAGCCATCGACCAGGACAAGCCTTCATCGACACTGTTGTCCACGTAACCGTTAAAGACGGAACGGCCCAGTCCCTTGCGACCTGCGCCGGCGACATCGCTGACCACCATCGCGTCCTTCAGTGCAGCCTGGTAGAACGAGCGCACATCGAAATTGTGCACCCCCTTGTTCCACGCATCGGCAAATGCAATGTCGGCACTCGTGCCTACCATCAGGTCGGCGTAGCCCGGCGAGGACCAGCGAGCGATCCAGCCACCATCCCGATATTGCTGGACGAAGCCATCGATCATCTCGCCGGCCTGGGTGGGCGTGAGCAGCGAATACGCGGGCCATGCGGTGCGATAGGTGTCCCACAGGCCGTTGTTGACGTAGGACCGACCAGCCAGTACACGGGCGCCGGTCTGCGTGGATGTGCTGGCACCCTCCGCGGCGGAGAATGGACTGGCGTAACGATAGTCCGGCTGCGCCGTCGTGCCTACGTTCTCGTAGGCTTCGTTGGGATAAAGGAACAGGCGGTACAGGTTGGAATAGAGCAGCACCTTGTCCGATGGCCTGGCGCCGGGTAGCTCGACCTTGCCGAGCAACTCGTTCCAACGCGCGGCCGCACGTGCCTGCACCGTGTCGAACGTGTCGTTCGAGGCCATTTCCTGGGCCAGGTTGCGCTTGGCCTGATCGACGCTGATCAGCGACGTGGCGATACGCATCGTCACCGTCTTGTCCGTGCTCGTGTCGACGCCAAACCAGGCGGCGACATGGTCACGCCCTGCCCCGGTCAGTCGACCGCTTTCCGTGACCGGGTGGTCGATGGTGGCGTAGAAGAACAGCCGGGTCGCGCCGGTGGAAGTCGACTGGCCACGTCCGAATAGCCGCTGATGCTTTGCTGTGCCGGCTCCAGCACGATCTCGCCATGGTCATTGCGGTTGTCGAACACCAGCTGCGCGCGCTTTCCAGTAAAGGTGAAGCGGAACATCGCCGCATGGCTGGTGGGCGTCATCGCCGCCGTCATGCCGTTATCGAAGTGCACCTGGTACAGGTCGGCACGGGCGATTTCGTGGTCGTGGGTGAAACTCAGCGCGCGCGCGGAACGATCGAGCGGTGGCGCGCCTGTGGGGACTTCGGCAGGCATCACCTGGAAGGTCTGGCGGTCGCCCATCCAGGGACTGGGTTCGTGGCTGAGCGCAAATGCCTCGATCCGCGGGATGATTGTCGGCGTCATTGCGCTCCTGGTACTGATAGATCCACTCGGAACCCGCGTTGGTGGTCGGTGTCCAGAAGTTGAAGCCGTGCGGCAGCGCTACGGCGGGAAAGGTGTTGCCGCGCGAGTAGTGTCCGTTGGCATAGCTGCCGCGCCGCGTATCTACGTAGCTATTGGGCTTGGCTAGCGCGTCCGCTGGCGCTGCATCACCCAGGCGTACGTCATCGACATAGCCATGGAAGCCCGGACTATTCGCCGGGGCATCCTCCGTCAGTTCAATCGCGATGACGGTGCGTCCATCGGCGACGGCGCCGACATCGACATCCAGCGCATTCCACTGGTTGTCGTACAGCACGCGCGCACTTCCCTGCGCGGTGGCGCTGGCAGGCACATGATGTTGGTCTTGGGCATTCAGCGCGGACAGGCGCGATCCATCGGCGAATAGCAGATCGACGGCGACGTACTGCGCGGAACTTTGCGCATCCTCGCCCGACCTGGACGGAAACACCACGTATGACAGGTGGGTGTTTGCATCCACGCGCTGGCGAATCCGAAACAGCGTCGCGCGCCGAGCATGCTGTTCGCCTACGGCGTCGGCGTCATAGCGCAAGGCGTGCGTGCCTGAAAAGCCGACGCCCGGCTTGGAGGTGGGAGGCTCCTCCTTGCCGGGGCCGGGTACTACGCTCAGATGCCAGCCCTTCGGGCCAGCCAATCGGGGGGGGCATCGCCCGCTTCGAACGAACTCGTGAATGTGGCGCGCTCGTTGCCGGCGTCGCTCTCACGACGAGCCGATGCGTACGCGCCAGCCATCAGGAACAAGGCCAGCAACAGGCACATCAGATGCGCCCATCGATAGGGGAAACCACTACGTTCGGACGATGCGTTGTTCATTCATGCCATCCAGTCTTGCTTTGAGCGATACACGTTCGTGCCCTGGTTGACCTCATGGCCTTTGAGAGGGCTGCGCTTGCGTTCACGCAGCCCTCCAAGGCCATCGCTGCTCTACGCGCAGCGTTAGAACTTGACCGTCACACGAGCCCAGAAGTAGCGGCCCATCAGATCGAAGTCGCTCGGATCGGTATTGGCATTGATCGTGTTGTTCGCGTACAGCAGAGGCGGCTGCTTGTCGAACACGTTGTTCACGCCAAAGTCCACGCGCGTATTGATCGGTGCGATGTTGTAGCCAATCGATGCGTCGTTGTACATCGTCGAGCCGTAGTGCAGGATCGTGCCGGGCTCGAAGTTCGGCTGCGTGTCATTGACCGAACCCGCGGCGCCGCCGTTGGTGAAGCCACTGATCCAGCGCATGCGCCACTGGGCACTCCAACCGCCCTGCTGCCAATCCACGTAGCCCTGTGCGCGCCAACGCGGGAACAGGCAACCACCGATGTTGTCCGGACAGGCGGCGGCCTGCGCGGAACCGCCTGGCAGATAGCGACCGGCATTCTGGTAGGTGATATTGCCAGCCACGCCGGGTGCGGTGTTCTGCGTGTAGTACTTCAGGTAGGTCGCGTTGACGCCAACGTTGAACTGGCCAAAGGAGAACTGCGGCAGCTTGTAGTTCGCCGACCAGTCGATGCCGCTCGTGCTGATGCTGCCCAGGTTACCGGTGGGCTCCACCGTGGACTGCAGCAGCTGACCCGCATTCGGGCCGCTGGGCGTACGCTGAATGTACTGACAGTAGATGGTCGAGCCGGCGGCACAGAGATTGAGCAGGCTCTGCAAGCCCACGCTCGTGATCGTGTCGTTCAGGGTCACGCGCCACACGTCAACGGTGGTGGAGAGGCCTGGCACATACGACGGGCTGTACACCGCGCCAAAATCATACGAGGTGCCATGTTCCGGCTTGACCGGGAAGCCGGCCACGCGGGCGCCCTGCGTCACCGTGCCCGCCTGTGTCTGCGACGCCACGGCGTTGTTGACGAAGGTACCGTTGGTGGGCACGTACTGGCATGCCAGTGCCAGCGGCGAGCCCGCCGGCGCACCGGTGAAACCGGTACATGGATCGGTATGGATCATCGGTGAATCGGAACCCGAGCTGTAGAGCTCGGTGAGGTTCGGCGCGCGGAACACGTCTTCCATCGTGCCGCGCAACAGCAGGTCGTCGAACGGCTTGTACTCCAGGGCGAACTTGAAGTTGTTGGTGCTGCCGAAGGTCTGGATGCGCGAGTAGCGATCGCCAATAGTGAGGTTCAGCGACTGCACGCCAGGCAGGCCTGCCAGCAGCGGAATGAACGCTTCGGCATAGATGTCCTTGGTGCTATAGCCACCCTGCACGGCGCTGAGGCATTGGCTGCCCAGGACGCAGTTGCCGGTACTGGGATCGAGCAACAACTGCGGCGCGGGAATGGAGCGCTCGTAATCCGTGCGGTACTCGGCGCCCACAGCGAGCTGCACGCCACCAGCAGGCAAGCTGAACAACTCGCCGCTAAGGCCCGCGTGCCAGGTCTTTTCGATCGTGTAGAGGTTGGAAGGGGCCGTCACGCTGGCCGCCTTGATGGCGGCCACGGAACCCGGCGAATTGATGTCGAACGGATTGAACTGGCAGGCCACGACGCTGGGACAACCGGCGCCTGTCGCTACGCCGTTCGCGCCCATCGTGGAAGGGCCCGTATACAACTGGGTGCCGTCAACCAGACCACCGACCGTTTTGACGACGCTCTGATGACCGTAGTTGTAGCCCGCGTCCCAGTTCCAGTTCTTGCCCCAGGCGGTGAAGTCGCCCCGGAAGCCGGTATTGATCTGGGCGTCCGTGCTGCCGTTCATCGCCGTACGATTGCCATTCGAGGTCAGGCGCGAAGACAAGGTATTGCCGTTCGAACCGAAACCCACACCGAACGGATTGAACGCGTTGTTCTGGTCGATCACGGCACCCGTCGACGCGGTGCCGTACACCGTCGGCGCCAACTGAGCATTGGACGAGGTCTTCTGGTAGATCGCATCCACATAGGCGGTGACGTGATCGCCGAGATGGTAGTCACCATTGATGAAGCCGCCGGTGCGTTCCTGCGGCGTCATGATCAGGTTGACCGCAGCGTAGTTGTACTTGTCGCCGTTGCCGTAGCAATGATAGTTCGCGTTGTTGACCACCTGGCTGTTGCCGCCGGCGTTCAACGACACGTATCCGCAACCGAACTGGCCGGCAAGGCCGCTGGCTTGAATGCCCTTCGTCGGGTCCGCGACGGTGCCGGGGAGCTGGATACGGCCGACCGGCGTGGATGCCGAGCCACCGACGATCACGTTGCTGCCGGACAGCGTCAGCGCATGCTTGGAGAACGCGCGGTCGGCCGCCAGCACGCCGTCCTGCTTGTTGTAGTTGAGGCCGGCCATCAGGCTTCCCTTGTCGGACGACTGTCCGAAAGTGAAGGTATAGCCGCTCTGGTTGCCGTCGTTGCGATCGGACTGGCCGACGTTGGCGGTGAACGTGGCGCCCTGGTAGTTGCGGCGCAGGATGAAGTTGACCACGCCGCCGATGGCGTCCGAACCGTAGGTCGCCGAGGCACCGGTCGGCAGCACTTCGATGCGCTCGATCGCATCGGCCGGAATGGCGTTCGGATCCTTGCTCAGCAGGCGCTGACCATCCACCAGGATGAGCGTGCGGTTGGAACCCAGGCCACGCAGGTTGATGCTCGAACCGCCGGTGCCGCCGCCGTTGTTGACCTGCGGGTTGACGTTACCGCCGGTCATCGCCGGCAGCTGCTGCACCAGATCACCCAAGGTCTGCTTGCCGGTGGCCTGAATCTGGGCGCGATCGATGGTGACGACCGGGCTCGCCGTTTCGACGTCCACGCGGCGAATCAGTGAACCGGTGACGGTGACCGTGTCGAGTGTCTTGCTCTTGGCCTGTTCCGGCGCTGCATTACTCGCCGTCGACGCGTCCTGCGCAAAAGCCGCTGTTCCGTACGTGCCCGCCGCGAGCATGCCCAGCGACAGAGCCAGACGTACCGACGTGGATAGTTTGTTCTCTCCGATCTTCATCAAGCACCCTTTTTTATCGATGTGTTGAACTATTTTTTTAAAAACGTATGCGGGCTATCGCTCAAAGCTCTTGGTGCGATGGAAGACAAACTCCCTCCCTGACCGGCCACCAAGCTTGCAAAGCACCCGCAGCTAACCATCCAGACTTTTGCAAACCCGCCATGCTTTGATCGATCCAAATATGAAACGAAGTCCGCCCCCGAGTACCGCCGCTTAGGACTTCGGCGGTGAAAAGGACGGCGGAGCCTTGGTGAGATCACTGCCCCAGTGCAGATCAGGCGCGGCACGCAACGTAAAGTTGAGATGCCCGCCATGGATCGCGAAGTCAGCGGGCAGCCATGGACTGTCATGAGGCTGGCCATTCACCGTGAGCGCGTGCACGAACGGCGCATCGGTTGCCGCGCCAGCGGCGTCAATCGTCACGTCGCCACCAGGGCGATGAATGACGGCGCCAGGGAACAACGGGCTGCCAATCACCAGCTCGGCGCGCCCCGGAATGGCCGGATAGAGGCCAAGCGCCGACCACACGTACCACGATGACATCTCGCCCAGATCGTCATTGCCGGGAATGCCCTCCGGCGCGTTCTTCCACAGCGTGTTGAGCACGACGCGCACGGCTTCCTGCGTCTTGTAGGGCTGGCCGGCGAAGGCATAGAGCCAGGGCGTGCCGATCGAAGGTTCGTTGTCGAGTTCGGCATGCAGCGGACCGGATCGGGTCAGCGCCCATTGGCCCTTGTCGTCATGGAAGAATCGATCGAGCCGCTCAACGGCCTTGCCATAACCACCGAGCTGATCGAACAACCCGTGCACGTCGAACGGCACCATCCACAGATAGACCGATGCACTCCCTTCGACGAAGCCGTCCTCGGTCTCCGGTGTAAACGCCGGCCAGCTTCCATCGGCGTTGCGGTTCTGGATGTAGCCGCCTTCCGGCGCGGCCTTGGGATTGAACAGATTGCGCCAGTAGCCGGCGCGGGTGAGAAAGCGGCGCTCACCCTCGGCATCACCTACGCGTGCGGCCAGTTGAGCCAGTGCGAAATCGGCCGTGGCATCTTCCAGCGTTTCCGCTGCGCCGGCCCAGGAGTGCGAGGTGGTGGCGACGTAGTGCAACTGCAGCCACTGGTCCAGTGACGGCCGCTGACCCACGCATTCCACATTGCAGCCATCGTCAGAGAGGTCATGCGCCGTGGGTTCGGTGGCCGCCTTGACCAACGAGGCATAAGCATTCTTGAGGTCGAAGTTATGCCCACCAAACGCATCGATAGCCGCGAGCGCAGGCACGGCCGGGTCGCCGCTCATCACATGGGTGCCACCGCTATTGTGCGTCCAGCGATCCCACTCGCCGCCATTCTGCGCGGCCTGGTTGTACAGCGACTGGGCGATGTCACCGCCTACCTCGGGATAGAGCCAGGTGAGCAATTGCAGCTGCGAGCGATACACGTCCCAGCCGGAGAAGTTCGCATATTGAGCGCGTTGCGTGCCGGCGATGCGATGCACCTTCTGGTCGAAACCACGGTATTCACCGTTGCTATCGCTGAATACGTTGGGGTGGATCAGCGAGTGATAGAGCGCGGTGTAGAACGTGGTGCGCTGATCGTCGCTACCACCCTGGATCGAGATTTTATCCAGCGCCTCGCTCCAGGCATCGCGCGTGCGCTCACGCAGTTGTGCCAACGTGGTGCCCTTGGGAATCTCCGCGTCGAGGTTGGCCTGCGCATTGGCCAGGCTCACATAGGAAATACCGACGCGCACCTGCACGGTGCTATCGCTCGGCGCAAAGCCAAGCCACACGCCTGAGCCCTTGCCCGCTTCCGGGTAACCCTTGTCGCCGTAGCCGGTGCCGCCATGCGCGCTTTTCTTGCCAGGCTGTACAGCGCCATCGTGCCAGGCGCCCTTGCTGGCAAATGGCTGATCGAACTTGGCCACGAAATAGAGCGTGTAGTAGCTGCGCTGATCCGCCTGCGCCAGATAGCCACAGAAGTTGCCGCTGGTCACGGAGCCGCTGACGGTACGCTTCGCCGCGTCGATCTTGACGCTGGCGTCGCTGCTGCCGACTTCCGAATCCGAAGCGCGGATCAGCAGGTTCGCAGGCTTGCCCGCCGGAAACACAAAGCTCGCCATGCCGCTGCGCGTCGCTGCGGCCTGGGCCACGCTTACGCCGCTGGACAGACGCACGCGATAGTCACCGACCTTGGCCACCTCATCGGCATGAGCGAAGTCACTGCCGTAGATGCTGTCGGTGAGATCGGCGGATGGCGAGCCCACCACCGGCACGGTGACCGGCATGAAGGGTATGTCGCCACTTGCACCGGCGCAGCCTGCGCCGGAGAGGTGGGTAAGACTGAAGCCGCGAATGCGGGTGGCGTCGTACTGGTAGCCGCTGGGCGACGCCGTGTGCGCGTGCTTGCCGCGCGTGTTCTCCGGGCTCCACTGCAACATGCCCAAGGGCATCGACACGCCTGGGAAGGTGTTTCCGCCATTGCGACTGCCGATGAGCGGATTCACCAGATCGGCTGTGCGACTCGTCTCCTGCGCCATCGCCTGCCCCGCCGCGGAGGTCATGAGCCCAGCCAGCGCCATGGCGAGGCCTCGAGCCCACGAACGACCCCTTGGGCTAGCCCTGCATCCCGAACGATTCATGGCAGACGGTTGATTCATAGGAAACGCTTCCCTGGCATTCGTTGGCCCCAGCGGTTGGCTGGCAACGATCCCAGCCCCACCCGTTAGATTTGGATCGATCTAAATTCGTACCAAAAAAAATGGCGGACGCAGTCGTACGTGGTTATCGAGCCCCTGGCGATAGCCAAGGACCAGAGAAGCACGCAACGCCAAAATGGCCGACGCGTTACGCATGGGCGTGGACTCTATATCGACTCCGCCCCACAAAGCTTGCTGCATTGCATGAAAATTTCCCCACACTCGACCAGATCACCCGCCCCCACATCCCCAGGCCATCTCCTGTAGGAGCGCACCCAGTGCGCGACCATCCCCAAGCGAGCGTCAACGCCATGACCACGCGACACGCTTCGCAGATAGGTTTTTCGCGCACAAGGTGCGCTCCTACAAAAGCGGAAAGCTCAGCCACCGATCAATCTGATCGTTGTCTTCAATCTAGCGCCCACCACCACACCGGCGAACACAGTTTCGGCTTGGCGAGCACCCAACCCTATTCAAAACCCAGTTCGTCCAGAGACAACTTGCAGGCGAGTTCCGCCTGTTCGCTGAGGAAGTAGAGCGCTGAGAACAGGCCCTCGGTGACTTCGCTATCCAAGGGCCAGTTGCCCGGTTCCATCTCATCGCATTTCGACTGGATCACGCGGAAGGTATCGCTATTGGCCAGGATGCGCGTCACCGCCTGGATGCCCATGCACAAGCCGGCGATACGGGCGGAGCGGAACTTGTCGCCATCCTTGGCGAGCGACAACGTCCAGAACGGACGGCCGAGTGGATTGGTGGGGCGGGTGACGCCGTTGGGCGCGAAGGGACGTGCGGCTGCCGTATGATCGAGCGTAGCCATGATCAACTCCTGCATTAGTTGGTTGTGGTCAGCGGGTCGTCTGGGTTACCGCCCTTTCGGCCCGCGCTATTTCACTTGCGATGAAGCAAAGTGTCGGCGGTGAGATTTGATGCCTCGCAGCCGCCAACGCGTGGACCATCGCACGCAACGGAAGGCGTGTCCGTCCGAAGAAGTCCCGCACATGGCTTGAGAAGCGCTGCGTTTTGCGTGGCGCGGCAGCGGACTTTCGTGTGGGGTTTAGCTGTTATTGACGTGGGCTATCTGCAAAGGCGCGGCGACGCCGACTAGCTCCCTCAGTGCGCCTAGATAGCGGCCGCCCCTGATCAGCGGGCAGACGCTTATCGCACGTGGCTTCACGCAGCGGTGAATGATGATCAGCTGCCGAGAATCCGTGAGCATCTTCGTCGCGAGCGCGCGCTGTGACGTCCCAGCTTCCAAGCCATGGCCAAGAAGACCCTCGGCCGTCCCATGGACATCAGGCCACCAGGACGACCGAAACGGCAGGTGCAACCGGTTTAACTGCCTCCGTCCCCGATTCCGAATGGTGCCCGCCAGGCGATCTCCTATAGGCTACCTACATGCACGCGGATGGATACCCGAGACCAGGCGGTCAGCGCTCCTTGTTGAGCCCCTTCGGCTTGGCCCTGACCTTGCTCACCGCATTGGCCGTCCTGGCTATTGGCCTGAAGAAGCCCTACAACAACTGGGACGAGATCGGCTATGTAGCCGTTGCGCTGAGCACGGAAGGCCACCATGGCGCCAGCCTGAATGAGGCCACCTACGGTAGCCTGAGAAACGCCGTCGACGCTGCCACCTTTGATCTATTGATCCAGGGCGACTACCGGGCCACGGTGTTCCACGACCCAACATCCTTGCAGCAGCAATTGCCGTTCTACAGCATTCGCGTGTTGTACATACAGTCGCTCAAGGTCGTACATGCTTTGGGCTTTGACTACCCCGAGGCCACTCATATCGTAAGCGCTACGTTTGCCGCGCTATCGGTCTTGCTGTTGGCCGCTCTCAGTGTCAGGTTGAGCGCGCCCATTGGGGGGATTCCTTTCGTCGTCCTCGCTTGTGGCTTGCTGGATATCGCACGCCTGTCCACCCCCGATGCCATGGCCTGCTTTTTCTCGCTATGGACGGTCTATGCCTTGATCAAGAAAGGCTCCATGGTCTTCATCCTGGCAGCGCTGCTCCCGCTGGTCAGGACCGACGCCCTGATATTGTCGCTGCTGGTGCTGGCATACACCTTCGTAAACGGCAGGAAAGCGATGTCCGTAGCATCCGCGATAGCCGCCGGCGCACTCTACTTGTTCGCCACAAAATCGAACGGCGGCTATGGATGGCTGACCTTGTTCAACATGTCATTCATTAGCAAGTCGCCGTATCCCGCCACACTGATCTCGTCGCACGCCCTGGGTGACTACATCCGGCCCTATATCTCAACGGCTTATAGCTTCACCAATCAACCGCACTTTGTGATCTTCGGACTCGCCTTGGCTTGGCTGCTGCTGATAACCGCTCGTGGAACGGCGGATGACACGGCCCCGATGATCACCATTTGCCTGAGTTTCGTGGCCATTCATATGCTGTTTTTCCCGGCGGACACCTACCGTTTTTTCGTATTCGCGGCGGCGGCTTCGCTCACGGTGTTGATGGCTGATGCAAATCTCTCAGCTTTGCGTGCAAGGTAAGCGAACGCCTTTACGTCGGCTGGCAGGGTTTCCGCGATGAGCGCGCGGTAGGCTTCGCAGCGTCCCGTTCGGTAAGCCTACGCGATTCAGTTACGATGGCACCCTGGCCTTGGAGCGCTACTCGAAAACGAGGGCGACGATGAAACTTCCATCTGATGAAGCTGGCGCCGCCTCAGATCCGAGCCCACGGCAAGCCCAGGCCGGCCCTGCCGGCTCGCCCTATCTTTCAAGCGGGCATTCCCCGTTTGTAGATGCCATAAACATATTCTTCTTTGCTACCTGGGTTGCCATCTGCTCTGCATCCCCAGAGCTCATCTGGCAAGGCTTGCTTACGGTCGTCCAGCACTTCAGCTGGAGCGCCGCCGGGTCAGTGCTGTTCGTTGGTGCGATCGTGGCTTTCTTCGTAGAACCTCTAACGGAGCGACTACGCTTCATGAGACTCGATGTCTCGCACAAACATCGAACCACGACACATGCAACTCTCGCCGCTTTCAGTTTTGCGGTGCTGGCCGTGCTCGTGCACGAAGCCATTACCAGCTATGTGTCGGCCGCAAATGCGCATCATGGGAAGGACAGCCTCGCCTCGGCGATCGAGGAGGTTCTACAGTGGTCGTGCATTCCGTTCATGGTGACGGTGGCATGGCTATGCGCTCACAAAAAACGATGGCTAAGCTTCCCTGCGGTATTCGCCGCTTTACTCACGATCCCTCTCATTGGTGTCGTTTTTGCTTGGGATCTGAACGACATATTCACGACAACCGTCCCCTGCACGTGCATTCTTCTCGCTGGATTTATAAGCAAGCAAAAGTCCGGAGAGCCATGGAATCTTTCGCGGTGCGTAAAGTTGACAGCAGTTATCGCCTTGATATGGCTTGCTTCGTCGGGGCTACTACAACTGGCACTGCTGCTTGCGTCTAAAACCTTGGTCATCTACTCATGGAGTGAGTACACGATCGATATCCGTTTTTACGTAGGCTGGGTGATTGGTCTCGCCATTGCACCCAAACCTATGGCGCATCACTAGTGATGCGTCTGATGTATCCGGCAGCGACTGACTCAGCGCTGCGGCTCGTTCACTCAGCATCAGCAAGGCAGTGAACAGGCCCTCAGTGATCTGCCCGTTCAGCGGCCAATGGCCGGGCTCGACGCTTTGGCAGCTGGCCTGCACATCACGAAAGGCTTCGCTGTGGCCTAGAAGGCGCACCAAGGCGTGTATGCCGGCGCAGTGCATCGCGAGCACGGCTTCGGCACGCATCCTGGCGGCGCCTCCTTTCGCATAACATGGCTGTTGTAGTCTTCGGACTTCGGGCTTCCCGGATCGCTGGCGCCGCCGCCGGCCCTACGTCGGACCGTTGGGTCTCGTTGGCTGGCAGTCCCCCCATCGACACTCATCCGGAGGTACGCCCTTGGCCCGCATTAAGCTCTCCTGCGAGCGTGGACGCTTGATCGAACTGGACACTGCCCGCACCGCGCTCGGATGCATCGACTTTCAAGCCGATTTCGTCTTGCCAGAAGGCCGTGCGGGAGCATTGGGCTTGCCCATTGAGCCACTGGTGGCGGCGATACCTGCGGCCCAGCGCGCGTTGTTCGCGGCGCGCGAAGCCGGCATGCTCGTGTTCTTCACCCGTGAGTGTTACGCGCCCGACTTGTCGGATCTCAATCAGTTCCGTCGTCAAAACGACCTGGCCATCGGTTCGCCCGGGCCCCTGGGCCGATTTCTAGTGAAGGGCGAAAGAGGAACCGAGATTATTCCCGATATGCGCCCCGCGGATCGAGAACCCGTGATAGACAAAGCAGGATTCAGCGCCTTCCACCAAACAACGCTGGATACCGTGCTGCGTGTTCGCGGCATCGACACCCTGCTGCTTATGGGTTATACGACGCAATGCTGCGTTGCATCGACTTTGCGCCAAGCCGTCGACCTGGGCTATGCCTGCGTTCTTCTGAAGGACGCCTGCGCGGCGTACGACCCTGCAGACCATGAGGCTACCGTACGCGTCATGTATAGCGAGGGCGACAACTTTGGCTGGGTAAGCGATTCCGAGCGTTTGGCCACTGCCCTGCACTCGATCAGACATTGAGCCAAGCAGGCATGGCCGGCATAACCATGGCCGTGACGCGGCGATGGCATTCGCAGCGTTAGGATCGTGCCCCTGATGGTGGTTTAAGAGCCTGCTCAAGATCGCCATCGAAAGAGTCGGAGCAACCCGAAACGCCACGTTACCCCAGGATCGTCATCCCGGCGAACGCTGGGATCCAGCGACTTGCTTCGATTGGCCGGGTACCTCACAGAGAGAGCGCAGAGGCACTGGATCCCAGCGTTCGCTGGGATGCCGATCTTGGAGAACGCGGCGGTTCGGGCCGAACCGTGAACCCACGAAGGCGGCGCGATGACGTTGCCGGCGAACCCACGATTCGCCCCAAAGGAGAGCAAGCATGGCTGGCAACAAGAGCGTTATGAAGCGCAGGCTGGTGGGCGCCTTCTTTCAGTCGCTGGACGGCGTCATCCAGGCACCGGGCGCACCCGAGGAAGATCGGTCTGGCGGCTTCCGCTTCGGCGGCTGGACCGCGCCGTTCTGGGACGAGAGCATGGGCGCGCCGACCGCCAAGATCTTCGACGAGCCGGAATATGACCTGCTGCTCGCCAAGCGGACCTACGATATTTTCGCCGCCTACTGGCCGTATAACCAGGACCATCCGATCGGCGTGAAATTCCAGCGCATCAACAAATATGTGCTGACTCATTCCGACGAGCCGCTCACCTGGGAAGGAAGCCACAAGCTGTCCGGCGACACCGCCGAAGCGGTTGCCGGGATCAAGCAGAGCGATGGCCGTGACCTGCTGATCCAGGGCAGCAGCACGCTGTATCTACCGCTGCTTGCAGCGGGGCTGATCGACCGGCTGATCCTGATCACCTTCCCGGTCCTGCTTGGCCATGGCCGGCGCATCTTCGACGGCTCGCAGAAGGCGGGCGCACTCAAGCTCGTCAACCATTTCGTGTCTGACAGCGGTGTGGTGTTGGCGACCTATGAACCGGCCGGCGAAGTGCCGACCGGCTCGTTCGAGACCAAGGAGCCGAGTGCAGCGGAACTGAGGCGGCGCGAGAAATGGGCGCAGGAAGAGGCATCAGCCTCGAGATCGGCGCGCTGAAACCGCTGCGTCGTCGCCTACCTTGGGGAACCTGGCGATCGCTTGCTGTGCGGCCGCTTCCAGCGACTCCACGACTTCGTTGACATCCGCACCGACCGCCGGCAGTTCCTCACGCGGGCTCAGCCATTCCGGCAGCAACACCACCACGATGCAGGCATGGGGGAAGCGCCGGCGCATGTCACCGGCCAGTGCATCACCCTGCTCTGTGTGGGCCGGATCGGCGCTGACGATGTAGAGCATCGAGACTGCATTGGGCGTCAGCTCCGGATGTGATTCGGCTTCGAAGGCGACGAAGTCGTCCGTCGATAGATGCCGTGCATCAATATGAAGATTGCGCAGGATGCGCGTAAGTATCTCCGTGGCCAGATCGTCGGCCATCGAACCCAACCCCACGCAAAGCACCACGGATTCCGGGGCCACCGACAGCGGCCCCTGCCAGCGTCCGCTGATATTCTCGCGCTGCTGTCGCAGGCGACGCCCGATGCTTGCATCATCGAGCACCGACGTGGGACGACGCGGGCTCGACCACCTTCGCGCCTCACCTCCCAGTGTCTCGACCACCGTCACAATGACATGTCGTACGCCCTCCTGCTGCTCGCGATTGATCGCCCCCCGCGTAAGATCGATGCGCGCAAGCTGCATGGCCGGCAACAGCACGACATCGCAATAGGCCGCAAACGACTTGCGCTTCAGAAACACGCGGGCTTCGGCAATGATTTCCTGGGAATCGCCGGAAAGCGCGCGCTGATAAAGCCGCTGCGGCATCGTCAACGCGGGCGCATCGCCTAGCAGGATGCTCAGCAAGTCCAACGCCTTGACGTGACGCCCGGCCACCACGAGGCAGAGCGTCAATGGCGTGGACATGATCAGCCCTACCGGCCCCCACAGCCAGCTCCAGAAGATCGCCGCCACCACGATCGCCAGCGGCGACAGGCCCGTGGTGTGCCCGTAAAGCAGCGGCTCGACCAGTTGGGACACCACGAGTTCGACTACCAGGTACAACGTCAGCGTCATCAGCAGCAGCGACCAGCCCGGAACCACCGCAGCCGCGAATACCGCAGCGAGCACCGCAACCATCCATACGCCCACATAGGGCACGAACCGCAGCACCGCAGTGAGCACGCCCCAGAGCGGCGCACCGGGTAACCCCATGAGTGAAAGCCCCAGCCATATGGCCGCACCCACGCCGAAGTTGACCGAGAACGTCGAGACAAAGAATCGCGACAGGCGCTCGCCCGCGTCATTGATGGCGGCGGTACTCGCGCGCAGATCCGCGCCGCCTGCCAGGCGGATAAAGCGATCGCGCAAGGACTCGTGTTCCAGCAACACGAACACCAGCACGACCAGCACGATGCCCGCGGTCTGCAGCGGAATCCATGCCGTGGAGAGGATGCGTGTGATCACTGCCGTAGGCGTGGTGGGCGTAGGTGCCTGCACCAGCTCGCTGCTCGGCGCCGCGGGCGCCAGATACGAAGGCGCACTGGCTGATGTCAGCGGCGGATAGACCTTGCGCGCTTCGGGCTGGCTGATGACCTTGCCGAACTCGCCCTGCACCGCTTCCATGCGACCGACCGTCATGGCGCGCAGCGTCTGCACTTTGGAGTGCATGGTCGCCTCGTACTGCGGAAGACTGCGGGCCATGTGCACCACCTGGGAGCCGATCACCGTCGTCAGCCCGGTGGCGATCACCACCATGGCGAGCACGGCGATGAGCACCGAGAGGCCGTGCCCCAAGCCCAGGCGTCGATACAAACGCACCCAGGGATCCATCAACAGACTGAAGAACAGTGCCAGCGCGATCGGCACCAGCACCTCCCGGCCGAAATAGAGCAACGCCAATACCGTGCCCAAAGCGATGATGGTGATCGCGCGCTGGCCTGGTGAGGCCGCTGGTGCTGCTTGAGATTCAGAAGACATGAAACCCTCCAGCCACTCTCGATTGAGCGCATCAGCGGTTGCCGGATCCTACTTGACCAGCCTGCAGCGGCACATCAATTAAAGCTTGGCGTTAGACCGAAAACACGGGTCAGAGTGCACCTTTCCTAAAAGTCGACTCTGACCCCTGTTTTGCACAGTAGAGATTGAGACAGCAGCGATAGAGCGGCGTCACGCTTGGCAATCTATACGAATCCGCTAGTCACATTGCCATCATATCGCTCAGCAGATAAAGGACAGCGTCGAACTTTCGACTCCCTGAAATCGACGCCATGAACGGGTTTCTGAATGATGTCATTGTGGGTCTGCTCAGCCTGACGACCATCGCCAATCCGGTCACTAGTGTCACCGTGCTGTTGGCGCTCACGGGGCATTACCCCGATGCTGAGCGCAATCGGCAGATTAACCGCGCAACCATCTACGTGACCATCGTGCTGCTGGTCTGTTTCTATGCCGGCAATGCCGTCATGAGTCTGTTTGGCATTTCGCTTCCCGGGCTTCGGCTTGCCGGAGGCCTGATTGTTGCCTATATCGGCTTCGGGATGCTGTTTCCACCGGCCCGGGCCGGAGAGGACGAGGTGCAGGCGGAGATGGCCGCTGACACGCCGCCAGCACAGCTACATGACATTGCCTTCATTCCTTTGACCATGCCTTGTACTACGGGGCCTGGCACGATTGCCTTCATCATTAGCGCTGCCTCCACTATCCATATGCGCAGCTATGCCTACAACGTGCATTTCGCTGTCATAACGGTCGCGATGCTGTTCGCGCTGGAGTTCTGGATCTGTCTGCGTAGTGCGACCACCATCAAGCGCCTGCTTGGGGTGAAGGGCATTGACGCGCTGGCCCGGGTGATGGGCTTCCTGCTGGTTTGCATCGGCGTGCAATTTGCCATCAACGGCATTCATGACCTGCTTCGTGACTGGGCCTTAATCGCTCCATGAGGTTGTGCGAACACGACGTGCAGACTCTTTCCGCATCATCTCGAGGGCGTATGCTTCTAAAGTTCGGGAATCCTGAAACGCTCGTCCAGCCCGTCACGTATCGCGGCCATCAAACCACGGCCAACTTCAGATACTGCAATGTAGAGCGGCCCGCGCTCGGGTACATAGGCGCCCTGTAGCGGGCCCACGCGTTGCACCAAATGGTTCGCCAAGAGCCTGTCGGCTACCAGAACCGGGATCTCGCGCACGCGGCCGTAGTCGAGCCAAAAAAGATAAGCGACATCCTCTTGTATCAACTCTTCAGAGTGGGACATGCGGGAACTACCCATTGCCCTGATGAATTACGGTGCCTAAGCCTTGAAAGGTCACTGAGTGTAGCGATAGCTGTCGCAAGACTGATCGAACCATTCGAGTCCTCGCTTGACGGATTGGGCAATGTCGGCCTGAATGGACCTGGACCTCAGTACCGTCGCGCCATCAATGCTCTGTACCCGACCGCCCAGCACGACGTTGGCGATCCAAATCGCCTCTTCGTCGTTGCTGTAAGCGTAGAAGACGCTTACCCGCGCCCCGCGAAAGTTGCAGGTGAAAGTTTTCATGCTGGGCTCCCCACCCGAAGCATTCAGACAGCGTTTACGCCGTCAATCCGAGGAAACATATCGTCCATTTGGCATAGCCGCGCACAACGAGCCACCAAGGCATGGCCGAAACATCTTCATAGCGTCCTCTTCGGGTCGGAAAGGACACCGCCAGCTTGCCGACAAGCGGCGTCGGCCCTGACGACGCTTCCGCCATAGAAGCAAGCCTCGCGGCTAGATCAATAGCGGCCGAACTGGTTCCAGATACCCGCAAGGAGCAGGGCCACTGCTGCCAATAGCATTGGCATGAAATGGCCGAATGATGATGAGCAGCCAAACAATTTCGTGCCACGACCGTAGCGGCAGCCAACGCCGCCATCCGAAAGCATGGGCAGACCATACAAATAGAAGACAAGTCCAGCAGCGGACAGCACCACCAACGTCGAGATGGCGGAAGCAATGGGGCGTTTCATTCAGCGTGCTTGTACTCACCCAGGGAGTCGAAGTACCCAATGTCTGCTCCGGGTGGCGGACGATAGGCCGAACTTAATCAACGCCCCTCAGATCACATCAACTTGATTCCCCATGGGCGAACGGCCCACGCGAACAAGGCAAAGCACACCACGGTGATGACTGCGCTAAGGCCGAGCGCCGGCCAGAACCCGAATCGCGAGAAAAGACGCGGGAACGCCAGGAACATCGGCAGGGTCGGCACCACGTACCAGAACGTGTACCAGGCGTGGTTGGTAATTTTTTCCGCGGGCTGCTTTTCGATGTAAAGCCATGTCAGCGCCAGTAATGTGACCAGGGGCAGCGACGCCAAGAGGGCGCCGGCCCTATCGCTGCGCTTGGCGATCTCTGAGACCGCCACGACGATAGCGGCGGTAATGAAGTACTTCGTAATGATCCAGAGCATTGGCAAACTCTAATGCACAGTGAGATCGATGGACTCAAAGTGTCCGCTACGGATCGAGGCTGTGTAAAAACGCCGGAAGCAATTCTTGACTGATCAACTTCAGCGCAAAATTGGCCGCGTACGTGAAGATCTAAGCCACCGATGTCTTGCGAGTGACCAAGATTTCGCGCAGGAGGGCCTTGAGCTTGAGTCAGCCAACGTTTTTACACAGCCTCGGTCGCAAGCAATGGGATGGACTCCTCCCCACCCTCGGCATCTAAGAGTGCCAGACTGGAGTTGCGAAACAACCAGTCACAGTGAGGAGGAGTCCGCCATGAAGCTTACGCGCATTGGGGTCGACATCGCCAAGCAGGTGTTCCAGTTGCATGGCACGGATCGATTCGAGCGAACGGTATGGCGCCGCCGCCTGCCCCGGGATCGCTGGGTGCAGGTGCTTCGTGATGTCGCCGAGCCGGGCTGTGAGATCGGCATGGAGGCGTGCGGTGGCGCCCACCATTGGGCGCGGCAACTGCAGGCGCTTGGCTACCGCGTGAAGCTGATCGCGCCGCAGTTCGTGAAGCCCTATGTGAAGAGCAACAAGAACGACGCCAAGGACGCCGAAGCCATCTGCGAAGCGATGAGTCGCCCTGGCATGCGCTTCGTCACGGCGAAGTCGACCCGGCAGCAGGATATCCAGGCGCTGCATCGCGTGCGCGCCAGTCTGATGGAACAACGGACGGCCAAAGGCAATCAGATCCGTGGCCTGGTCGCCGAGTACGGCTTGGTCGCGCCCAAGGAGCTGTCATCGCTCCGCCGCGCGATGCCCTGTTGGCTAGAGGACGCCGACAACGGGTTGAGCGCCTGCTTCCGGCAACTCCTCGACGGCCTATGGCACGACCTTCGTGGCGTGGATGACCGCATCGTCGAACTGGATCACGCGATCGCCGACCTGGCACAAACCGATCCCGATGCGCGTCGCCTTCAGCAGTTGCGCGGAGTCGGTCCTCTGATCGCCACGGCGCTGATTGCTGCGGTAGGTGATGCCAAGCAATTTGCCAACGGTCGCCAGATGGCCGCATCGCTCGGGCTCACGCCTCGACAGCACAGCTCGGGCAGCAAGGATCGCCTTCTGGGTATCAGCAAGCGCGGCGATGCTTATGTGCGCAGCCTGCTCGTGCATGGCGCCCGCTCAGCGTTGCGAACAGCACCTACCAAGGAGGATCGACTTAGCCAGTGGGTCGTGCGACTCGCCCAACGAGCCCACCCCAACGTCGCTTCAGTGGCGCTGGCCAACAAAACCGCCCGACTGGCCTGGGCTCTTCTACATCACCAATGTGACTACCAACCGACTCTTGCTGCCGCCTGAAGGAGACGTCCGAACACCACCTAACCACGATTGCTAAGCCCACCGCACGATGGCGAACCGGTCGAACCGGCGCTGGCATAACCCTGTAAGGTCCTGGTGCTTAAAAGCACGAGCAAGCGATTGGGAGCCGGCGCGCGACTAGCCCATCATGGCCCAGCACCGCAACGCGGTGCCGCAGTTAGAGGCCGGATATACGTGTGCAGTCGACACGGACGCTAGAGCACGGGGGGCTTTGCAAAGGGGAGGAGTCCATATACGGACCTTACCAGCACGTCCAACTACGGGTCGATAGCTCTCGATCCTGGTGCGGGTCGATTGCAGTTCCGCAGATCGCAGCGAGGGCAAAGCCTCGTCGACGGTGATGCCAGCGTCGACTGACTTCGAAGCAGTCTTACCATGTGTATCGCACACCGGCATCGCCGAGAACGCCCTCACGGCGGCCATAGCTATTGGCGATGGCGAATTCATAACCGAACTGGCCATAGACGCTGAGGTGCTTGTTGAGCTTGCCCGTGACGCCGGCGGCCAGTTCCAATTGCGTTGAGGCCTCTGTCAACGGCACCGGTGTCGTCGCAAAGGTCGTCGCCGCGCGGCCGTTCCAGTTCTTGCCAAAGGTTCACGCTCGCCATAGGGCTGCCACACCTGACCGTCGGCGGTGACAATCGTCCATTGTCCGCGCACCCCAAGCCGCCCGGTGGTGCCGTCGGTCGTGCCAAGCGCGACAGGCCCTAGCCCGTCAGAGGCACCATCTGAAGCTGACGTTCTGCCAGAGGACCTGCGCCTGCGGTTCCAGCACAAAATTCGGGCCGAACGACAGCGGGATGGGATAGCCGCCCTCCAGCGAGGCGATGAAGCCATTGCCCTTGGTCGGCAGGCTGGCGAATTCCGTCTTCGCGGTGCCGGTGTAATGCGTGCCCTGCAAAACCGCATCGACGTACCAGTCCGAGGGGCCGTAGTGCGTCCAGTATGCCCCCGCCGGAATAGGCCTGCTGGTCCACCGTGCCGGTGCGGGTCTACACATAGCCGGTTGCCGCCGCATTGGTGACCAGGCCGTCCACGTCCGTCGCGACATTGCCGTAGGCAAAGTAAACGCCCGCGACGTCTCGATGGCCGGGGATCAGGCTGCCGCGCCAGAGATCCAGGCCGGCCTGGAGCCCGCATAGCCGTCCACGTGACGCTGGGATTGGAAAAGGATTCATAGCGGTTGTCGATCTGCTGGCCGAAGACACGCCCCCAGGAGGAGCGGGTCCAACCCTGCCCTTCATCATCGGCGTCGATCGATGTGAGCGTGTCGCCGATGCGTTGATGCAACGTGCCGAGAATGGCGAGCGCCCAACTCCCGCGCCAGTGGCTGCACCACGGCGTCCGTCGCAAGCTCCGGCCCGATGATCGGGTAAATGCCGGGCGGTAACGCCGCCAGTGGGCGGGTCGATCGGGAACGGCGGAATGGGGGTTTACTGGCGGAACCGGCGGCTCAGGTGTGACGACCCGGCGGTTGACCGGTGGCGTGGGCGAGATGACTGGGGGGTGAGCTCGGGCAACGCAATCGGATGCATCCGGCACGCCGCCCGGCGGTTCCGGCGGGACGACGAAGGCCGAGCGCAGGAACCAGTCGTCCGGGTTGCCGGAGACGCCGCCGCGGAATAGCGCATAGTCGAAGGCGCCGGCGCGCACCTCGCCTGACGAGCGCGAAGGCACCAGGCGCTGTCGTGCCGCCGTTGATCGCCTGCACCACCGCAATGCCATTGGCCACCGTCTCGGCGCCGGGGCCGCCCGCATTGGTGATGCGCAGCACCGAATTGCCGGTCGCGCTGCCGCCGTTGATGACGAGCTTGTCGGACGGCGAACCGTCGCCGCCCAAATAGGTGTTCATCGCGATCGTTCCGCCAGGCCCGTGTAGCGGGTCGTCGTCAAGACCGTGCCCGGCGCAGTGCCCGTGCCCATGTTCACCAAACCGGCATTGGTGACGCTGAGATAGGGTCTGACTGAAGCCATTGAGATCGAGCGTTCCGCCGCTGGCGATCGTCACCGCCGAATTCGGGCTGAACGTGTTCGGCTGCACCTGCTCCCAAACTGCCCGCATTGACATTCGTCGCTCCGCTGTAGCTGTTGGCACCTGTGAGCGTGGTGCTGCCCGCGAGCACGTTGACCGTACCGTTGCCGCTGATTGCGGGCGCAAACACGTAGTTGGCGGACGTGTGATTGAAGTTGAGCGTGCCGGTACCAGCGCCAAATGCGAGGCTCGGCGCAGTGAGCGTGCCGGGTGCAGCCGCCGGATTGCCCGCGCCCGCGCCGATGTTGAGTGTTCCAGTCGCACCGGCACTCGTCGCGATCACCATCGGCCCAGTGACAATGCCGCCATCCGCAATCGTGAGCGTGCCCGTGCCCAGGTTGCCAATGTTCACCCCCGAACTGTTGCTCCACGTCGAGCCCGCGCCGGTCACCGTCACCGTGCCCTGCCCGCTAGCACCATTGCCGATGTTGGCGGTGAAGGTGGTGATATTGATGACCTTCCCACCGTTTGCGATCGTGAGTGTGCCGGTGCCAAAACTGCCGACATTGAGCCCGCCGCTCGGTCCGTTGATCCAACTGGAGCCCGGGTCGGTCACCGTCACCGTACCCGTCGAGCCGGCAGACAATCCGACGGAGCCGCCGCCACCACTACTCACCGTGCCGCCGCCTTGGATGGTAAGCGTGCCGGTGCCCAAGCCGCCGACCACTATGCCGCCGGCATTCGACCAGTGGGAGCCCGCGCCGGTCACCGTCACCGTGCCCAGCCCACCCGGTAGATTGCCGACCGTCCCGAACGAGTCTGCCAACGTCCCGCCGTTCTGGATCGTAAGCATCCCTGTCCCGTTTTGACCGACGGACAGGTTCCGGGCCAATGCCCCCGACCTGCTGATCACCGTCGCGTTCGGCGTCACGGTGTTGATGTTTGCGTCGTCCGTTTGCCTGGGGAAAGTGGAGTCCCAGTTGCCACTCGCGAACCAATCAGAAGTGAACCGTCCGGTCCAGTTGCGAGTCTGGGCGTGTGTCAAAGCCGAAGATGCTGCGAAAAGTACGATGGTTGCCAGCAATCGGGACGAGACAAATTTGCAGCCGGTCGCAGGGTTCGTCTGCGAAGACCATTTCGAGCGAAACAGCGCGTGTCTGGCGCACGTCAGATTTTGGGCGGGCTTGAGCAAATTCGTCATCGCAACCCTCCATAGCCAGACATTCACGAAAGTCGTCTGTCGTCCGTCGTCTGCTTCCGCCGCCGTCGTGTGATCTGGGCAAAGCCCCATCCAGGAATACCTCTCCGAGGCGCATATACCCTAAATCTCCTCGCCGAACGGCATCCATGCCCAGGAAAATTTGAGCTCCATCGACCGGTAGAGGTCGCACCTATTTTGGCACCGGAGCTGCGACGGCTTCTCAGATCCACGAACTTTGAGGAGAGCGGTCGTCGTCCGCACTCCCCATCGACCCTCAGCCGATGACGCTGCGCTGGCGGATGTTGTGGAATCGTCAATTTCATGAGAGCGCAGCCAAAACGTGCGCATACGTTGCGTGTAAGCCTGAGGACTGACGTGACTATGCGCATCTACGTCTGTCAATTTAGTCGCAGAACGCCTTGAGGTTAGGTCGCGTCCGGGACAGGCAAAGGCCACTGCTAAAAAAACGTCCGCCACGGGTTGCGGATTCAGCAGGTCGTTGCAACACACTAAAGACTGCGCAACCAGCGGGCGCGTTGCAGATGAGGTACCGTCCCCAAATCTATGACACCGATGAGCAGAAGTCCCAGATGTGGGATCGCTCGCAGCGACGTGACTCGGCAGTAAGGGTCGCGCCTTGTGAAGAAAGGCACTGGTCAAGCCTATCGGCAGCACTAATCGCGGCGCATGACATCGCCGCGGCCATTGGCTTAGGAAGGTCGACAACATTGACCGCGTCGATCACCAAATCCCAAAACGCGTGGGCGACCGTGAACGCATATGACACTGGGTGTTCCACTTGACTTGCACGCACCTCCTCCTCACGTGGTTGTCGCAGAGCGAACGCTAGGGGACTACTGGCCAAAAAGGAGAGGCTTACCTGTCAAGGCACTACGGCAGCGTGACTGAATCTAGGCCTTGAGGCCCTTGGATTGAGCCGTTTATACGTATATCTACCTAGTTCCATATGCGTATTTTATCTCGCACAGCCTTTCGAGCGGCCCGCTTCCGCTCGCTCCTTGACTCGAGTTCGTGCACATCGAGGTTCTTACTTCACGTCCTGAACAGGAGCTTAGCCTCACTATTTCCAATCCGGCGGACGTGGGCCCGCGGCTTCGGAGTGGAAAATGATGGACACATCGAAAATCTGGAACGGGATTCTGGTGGGGGCACTCGCTAGCCTCATTGCGATGCCCTTATTGGCTGTTGAGATCGTCACCAAACAGGACATTGTCAACAACGTCGTCAAAACGGATCAATTGGTCAGGGTTGCAGACAACGCGATCTTCCTGCTCGACACGTCGTCTTCGACCAACAAAAAGTTCGGGGATACGGACCAACGCATCGTCCAGGCCATGAAGACCGAGCTCAGGAACAGAAATGCCTACCTCCCGGATCTCGGGTACAACGTGGGCATTTTCATCTATACGGAGTGGAAGGAACTTCTTCCGGTACAGCCGTTCAACCGCGAGAAGGTCGACGCGGCGTTGAGCACCATCCCCGATCGCGGCAGCGGTATCACGCCGCTCAACACGGGGCTAAAGAAACTCGAGGAAGTCCTCAAGCCACTGTCGGGCAGGACGGCGGTCTTCGTGTTCTGGGACGGTGACTACACGGGGCAAAATCCCGCTGAGACGGCCAGGCGGCTGGCGAAACAATACGACGTCTGCTTCTACGTGATCAGTACTGCAGGGCCGAA
The DNA here is from genome assembly GCA_963765335.1 of uncultured Gammaproteobacteria bacterium. Taxonomy (GTDB): domain Bacteria; phylum Pseudomonadota; class Gammaproteobacteria; order Xanthomonadales; family Rhodanobacteraceae; genus Dyella. The sequence goes on from CAVXWA010000017.1 coordinate 180,675, forward strand.
ACGAGAGGCTACTCTCACGCAGGATGTCGCGACCCTCAATGCCTGCTCGCGGGTGATTCCCCTTGCCAGCTTCTTCAATCAGCCCAACTTCATGAGCGGCGCACTGTTCGACGTGAAGGCTACCGAACATGTCGTCACGACCACCGACACCAAGATCGTCGGCGCCAGGGTCGACAACATCAACTTCGCCTTCAATGAAACCGAGCTGGCCCCCAAGGACAAGGCGGAGCTGGACAAGCTGGCCGAGTTCATGAAAGACAAACCCAAGTCATATGTCGTGATCGCCGGCTACACCGACAACGTCGGAACCAGGGACCACAATGAGGGGCTCTCCCGTGGTCGCGCCGAGATGGTCTCGCGGTATATGAAGGAAAAGCACGGCATCGACGACTCCCGCATGGTGCTCTTCTGGTACGGACCCAACAACCCGATCGTGCCCAACGACACCCCCGCAAACCAAGCCAAGAATCGGCGCGTGGAGGTCAACGTGGGGCTTGGAGAAGGATAGCCTTGAGCCAACGCGTCATTGCAAAAAGGGGCGAAACATCCATAGATAGAGAGTCGCGCCTCTTCGAGAAAAGGTGCGAACCCACCCGCATTGTCTCTGCGTTTTTGTCCCGGAGAGCTTGCGCGGAAACGATCCGCGCAGGCTTTTTGGTACCAGAGCCGGCATCGCGCTGGCGCTTCCAATAACAGGGGGCAGAGTGTCCTTTTCCTAATAGTCGACTCTGCCCCTGCTTTTTTCATGAAAATTTCCCCGCACCCAACCTGATCGCCTGTCCCCACATCCCCAGGCGATCTCCTGTAGGAGCGCACCCAGTGCGCGACCATCCCCAGCGAGCTTCAGCGCCATCACCAGACGCCACCCTTCGTAGATAGGTTTTTCGCGCACAGGGTGCGCTCCTACACCCGCGGGAAGATCACCCACCGAGCAATCTGATCCTAGTCTCGCCCACGACCACACCGGCGAAAGCGGTTTGGGCTTTGCGAGGATCCAACCCTATTCGTAGCCCAGTTCGTCCAGAGACAACTTGCAGGCGAGTTCCGCCTGTTCGCTGAGCAAGTAGAGCGCCGCAAACAAACCCTCGCTGACCTCGCTATCCAAAGGCCAGTTGCCCTGTTCCATCTCGTCACATTTCGACTGGATCACGCGGAAGGTATCGCTGTTGGCCAGGATGCGCGTCACCGCCTGGCGGAACCGTTCGCCCTCGGCCAAATCTGGCCACCTATAACCGCGCACGTCAGTAGGGACGAGAGTAGGTCCGAAAAAATATCGGCCAACAAAAAAGCCGCTGAATCAGCGGCTTAGTTGCGTTTTTGGCGGAGAGAGTGGGATTCGAACCCACGGTAGGCTTACACCTACGGCAGTTTTCAAGACTGCTGCCTTAAACCACTCGGCCATCTCTCCGAATTGTCTCCGCGAACAGGCGTTCTTCGAACGCCGCTACGGCAGTTTGACTCCGGGCATCCTGCCCTCCGCCCCTTCGGGGCCACCGACTTCGTCGGTGTTCGCTTCGGCATCCTGCCTTCGCGTCAAGACTGCTGCCTTAAACCACTCGGCCATCTCTGCGAATTTTTGCTGCGTTGCCGGTGCCTCCAAAGGCGCTGGATTCCCGCTTTCGCGGGAATGACGGGCGGGCGTACTGAGGTATCCCACTCGTCTTGCAGGGGCGACATCGTATCAGGAATGGGGTGCGGTGCCCTGCCCTTTTTTTGATAAGGCGATCATCGCCCATAGCATGATGCCGACGGGGATGGCGGCGCCGACCAGGGGCAATATCAGGATGGGTTGGCGGACCACCATGGGCACCAATTGGGTGGCGCTGGCGAAGCCGATGATCCAGAAGCGGGCCTTGCGGCTGGTGCGGGCGAACCAGAAGGCGCCGATGACCAGCACGGTGGCGATGATGGATAGCACTAGGTCGACCGGGGGCAGCGGGAACATGCTGAACAGCCCGAGGCGGGTCAGCAGTTCCGTCGCGAGGATCGTCAGCAAGGTGTAGCTGGCGGTGAGTTCGACCTTGTCCCAGCGCTGGGTGCTCATGGCGATCTCAGGCGACCTTTTCCAGGCCGCGCATATAGGGGCGCAGTACCTCGGGCACGCTGATCGAACCGTCGGTGTTCTGATAGTTCTCCATCACGGCGACGAGGGTCCGACCGACGGCGAGGCCGGAACCGTTGAGCGTGTGCACCAGCTCGGGCTTGCCGGTTTCCGGGTTGCGTCACGCGGGCCTGCAGGCGGCGTGCCTGGAAGTCTTCGAAGTTGGAGCAGCTGGAGATTTCGCGGTAGGTGTTCTGGCTGGGCAGCCACACTTCCAGGTCGTAGGTCTTGGCCGAACCGAAGCCCATGTCGCCGGTGCACAGCAGCACCTTGCGATACGGCAGGCCGAGCAGCTGCAGCACCTTTTCGGCGTGGCCGACCATTTCCTCGAGCTGGGCATAGGAGTCGCCGGCGCGGGTGATCTGCACCATCTCGATCTTTCTCGAACTGGTGCTGGCGGATCATGCCGCGCACGTCGCGACCGTAGCTGCCCGCTTCGGCGCGGAAGCACAGCGTGTGCGCGGTCATGCGCAGCGGCAGCGCGTCGGCTTCCTGGATGGTGTCGCGCACCAGGTTGGTCAGCGGCACTTCGGCGGTGGGAATCAGATAGCGCTTGCTGTCGCCCACCTGGGTGGCGAACAGGTCTTCCTCGAATTTGGGCAGTTGGCCGGTGCCGAGCATGCTGTCCGCGTTGACGATCACCGGCACGTTGCATTCGAGATAGCCGTGCTCGCCGGTCTGCAGGTCGAGCATGAACTGCGCGAGCGCGCGATGCAGCGTGCGCCAGCTGGCCGCGCATCACGGTGAAGCGCGAGCCGGAAAGCTTGGCGCCCGCCTCGCCGTCCAGCCAGCCGTGGCGCTCGCCGAGGTCGACGTGATCCTTGACCGGGAAATCGAACTGGCGCGGCGTGCCCCAGCGCAGGATTTCCTGGTTGTCGTTTTCGTCCTTGCCCAGCGGCACGGACGCGTGCGGGATGTTCGGCAGGCCCAGCGAGATCTCGGCGAGCTTGGCCTGTACGTCGGCCAGCGCCTGTTCGTTGGCCTTGAGCTTGTCGCCGATGCCGGCGACTTCGGCCATCAGCGGGGCGACGTCCTCGCCCTTGCCCTTGGCCTGGCCGATGGCCTTGGACCGCGTATTACGCAGGTTCTGCAGTTCCTGGGTCTCGGTGGACAGCTGCTTGCGCTGACTCTCCAAGGCCTCGATGGCGGCCACGTCGAGCGTGAAACCACGGGTTTCCTTGAGGCGCTCGGCGGTTTCGGCCAGGCGCGAACGCAGCAGTGCGGGGTCCAGCATGATCGATCCAGGGTAATGACTCGGAACGCGGGATTATCGCTGTGTGGTTGGGATGGCCGCAATGTTGGGGGTTTGGGGTGGGTTGGCCCACCCGCATGACCGGAGAGCCCGTTGCGGCCCGTCACCGTCACGGCTGGCCTCCATCACCGTCATCCCAGCGAACGCTGGGATCCAGTGCCTTTCTGGCCAGAGCAGAGCATAGGCACTGGATTCCAGCGTTCGCTGGAATGACGAGCAAAAGACGAGCCTATCGAACGGCGCGAGTCAATCGCCTCTAGAACGTCTTGCGCCGACGCCCCAGCCACCAGGCCATGACCGCACCGGCCAGCAGCCAGCCCACCAGCTGCTCGATCAGGGCCGCCTGGTCATCTGCGAAGGGAAGCGATACCAGGTCCAGTACGGCACCAGTTCGCTGAGCCAGGCGAACAAGGCGGCGGCCAGCGCAATGTAGACGCGCTTGATGAAGCCGAACGGCCCCAGCGCCATCACAAAGGCCAGCGCCAGTGCGGCCAGGGTGTCGGACGCCCACTGCCGGGGCAGTTGCCGGGTCATGTTGGAACGATCCTCACCCTGCGGCATGTAAACCACCCACGCATAGGGCGACGCCTGGGACTTGGTGGAGTACGCGGCGATGGTGGCCTTGTCCCCCATCTTGGCGGGATCGATCGACGGCAGGATATACACGCCTGGCTCCGTGCCCAGGCCCTGATGCAAGGTGCTGAGCACCACATCCTCATTCACCGGCTGATGAATGCCCGGGTTACCCAGGCCCAACGCCAGATGGGCGATGGCACCCCACAGAAACATCACGATGCCGCCCATCAGTGCCGCTACGAGTACACGCATGGTCCGCTCCCCACGAAACCTTCGGTGGGCCGAATCTATGCCCCCAGTGCGACAGGCCGCAAGCTGTGTCGCAGCAAGGCGGCTGGGGTTCGCCCATCCACGGAGAGTACGACGCCCTTAGGGAGCCTCTTAACTAGATTGGATTCAAGGCGAGCCCGACCGTGGCTCGCGGCACGCTGATACCGTAAGTAACTGTTTTGTGTCGAGTGATTATCGACTGGTTTCGGGCACGATGGCTCGGACATTCCCTTGATGGGAGTGAATCAGCGCGATGAAAGCTCAGTCCACGCGAATAGCACCGCACGGAACCAAGTCCGAATACAAGGAATATCCCACCCGGGAAAAGGCATGTAACTACATACGCACCTCGCATCCATATGTCAGCGTCTCAAATCGCCAGAAGAGTGAAATACACCCACTGGTCGACCAAGGCTTCACGCAGAGCTTCGCTTTCTGCCAATCGTTGCGAGGGCAATTTATGAAAAAGATGTCCTTTGTCGCAGCCGGCGGTATGGCTGCCTTGTGGGCGATTAACGCGCCTGCAGCCTCATATTCGTATGTATGCAATGCCGCCCTCCGGCAGTCGCGCAATTTTCGCGATATCGGTCTGCCCGTAGGCGTTCCAGTCTTCCGCAATGGTTCAACCTGGACTGTGGCCTGTGTGCGTGTGGGAGGAATCAACGGCACGGTCAACTGCACTTCCACGCCATCGATGTGAGGAAAGTCAGGATTAGCCACTCTCCGAGTGGCTAATCCTTAGGCGAGCCTTGCATCCGTCTTATGTCTGGAGTTCGCCTTATGAATGAGATTGCTGGTTATGTACGGGGCATCGCAAATATTTTCGTATCGGGCGTCCTGCTAATGCTGGCCACTGTCAACATGAACTGGGCCTTGGATACGCCTCGCCACGAAGTGTCCTTTCCTTTCACGATTTCTGCCATTTTTTCGTTGCTGTTTTATCTAGCCCTGGTCATCGTCACCGGATCATTCGCCTGGTTTTTTTGGCGACGCCGGGCAACGGTTCACTCGTCCTTCGTCTCGGCGATACTCAACGGCCTGGCCTGCGCCCTTTTTGTGGCGGCTGCCGTTTACTCCATCGCCGCAAAATGAAGGCAGGAATCGAAAGGTGTCATCGACAAATCGCACGGCCCAGCTCGCGCTGCGTCGGAGTTAATTCAGTGGCTTCTCAGGTGGACCGAGCTATTCCTATAGGCAACGAAGCCACACGCTGCATCTCGGGCTCGTCACATAGCGCGGGATCGTGCAGGCAGGCGAGCGCGAAATCATGGGCGTCGTCGCCCCAGAACAGGCGGCCGTCCAGCGACAGCGTGGGAACGCCAAACACGCCCTCTTCCATGGCAGCGTCGAAATTCGCCTTGAGTTGCGCCTTGACCGCAGGCTCGGCGATCGCTGCCGCCGGATCGGGAATACCCAGGCGCGTCGCCACCGGCACCAGTGCCTCCACGCTATCGCCCGCGTGGCCTTGACCCCAGATCCAGTCAAAGATTGCGTCGGTTGCTTCAACACTGCTGCCAGCGGCGATGCATAGCCGCAGCGAAGTCAGCGGGTTGAATGGATGCGCGGGCGGGAAGCGCAGCGGCTGGCCGGCCTGGCGGGCACGCCATAAGGCGTGCCGATAGGTGAACTCGCGTTTGACCGGAATTTCCGCTGGGCCTTTCTGGCCGCGGCGGTCGAGCACGCCGGCGAACAGGATGGGGCGTAAGGTCACCGGATGCGTGGCGGTCAGCACCTTGACCTTGGGCCATTGCAGCCAGGCGAAGGGGGAGATGAAGTCGAAATACCAGACGATGGGCATGGGGGACCTCCGAGGAAACGTTGGGGCTCGTTCGTGACTACGAACCATGGCCGTCTAAGGCAGAGAATGGACCAAACGATACGTCATCCTCGCGAAAGCGGGGATCCAGTGCCTTTGTAGGCCCGAGCAAAGCGAAGGCGCTGGATCCCCGCTTGACCAGCCCTTCGGCTGTTGAGAGCCGTGGGGATGACGGGCAGAAGAACGGCGATTTCTACCCGTCATTTATTGCGCGCTTGACGCCTAGCCTCGCGCAAACTCAACAGCTTTTCGCGCAGCTTCAATTCCAGGCCCCGCTCCACCGGTTCGTAGAACACCGTGCCGTCGAGCTGGTCAGGCAGACATTGCTGGTCGAGCGCAACGCCGCCCTCGGCATCGTGGTCGTACTGATAGCCGGTGCCGTAGCCAAGCCCCTTCATCAGCTTGGTCGGCGCATTGCGCAGATGCATGGGCACGTCGAGCGTGCCGGTTTCGCGGATCAGGACGCGGGCCTGGTTATAAGCCTTGTAGGCGGCATTGCTCTTGGGTGCGATGGCCAGCCAGATGGCCAGCTGCGCCAGACCCAGCTCGCCTTCCGGGCTGCCCAGGCGTTCGTAGGTGTCCCACGCATCCAGCGCCATGCGCCATGCGCGCGGCTCGGCAAGGCCGACATCTTCCACCGCCATGCGGGTCATGCGGCGGGCGAGATAAAGCGGATCGACGCCGCCATCCAGCATGCGGCACAGCCAGTACAAGGCAGCGTCGGGATCGGACGAACGCACGGATTTATGCAGCGCCGAGATCTGGTCGTAGAACTGCTCGCCGCCTTTGTCGAAGCGGCGTGTGCGGTCAGCCAGCACCTGGGTAAGCGTGGCGTCGTCGATCCGGTGGTTTTCGGCAAGTTCGGCGGCGATCTCCAATAGCGTCAGGCCGCGACGCACATCACCATCGGCTGCGTGCGCGATCAAGCGCAGCGACTCGTCGGACACTTCCAGCGCCATCTCGCCGAGGCCGCGCTCGTGGTCGTTCAAGGCGCGCTTGAGTGCGGTGACGATGTCGTCGATCGTCACCGATTCCAGCACGTGCACGCGGCAGCGCGAAAGCAGTGCGGAATTCAGCTCGAACGACGGGTTCTCGGTGGTGGCGCCAATGAAGATGATGACGCCACGCTCGATATGCGGCAGGAACGCGTCCTGCTGTGCCTTGTTGAAGCGATGCACCTCGTCCACGAACAACACGGTGCGTCGCCCCTGGGCGAAGTTGGCCTCCGCTTCGGCCAGCGCCTTGCGCACTTCGGGCAGGCCCGACAGCACGGCAGAGATCGCGCGAAAGTCCGCATCCGCATAGCGCGCCACCAGCAGCGCGATCGTGGTCTTGCCGCAGCCTGGCGGCCCCCACAACACCATCGAGTGCACGCGCCCGGCTTCCAGCGCGCGCCGCAGCGCCTTGCCGGATGCCAGCACACGCTGCTGGCCGACGATTTCGTCGAGCGTGCGCGGGCGCATGCGTTCGGCCAGGGGCTTCAATTCATCGGACTCGGCAAACAGGCCCGGGGCGTCGTACATATCGCGGCGTGACATGCCCCGAATGATAGGACATCGACGCGCCGCAAGCCGCAAAGACGGCGCGAGCCATGCCCGCGCAGTGCGCGGCGAAGATGGATGAAATCCTGAACCGGCGCACGGACTGCGCCTTGATCATTAATCCAATAATGATCGATTATTACGAAACTTAGTGCTTTCTTATAATTCGCTTAGTGGATTATCTTCACCTTTCTTAGTGTCGTCTTAGCGTAATTTTATTCGATTATCTATGTATTATCGAATAATCATTTTGTTGCCAAATTGTCATATTACCCAATTACGGTGACGCTCCGCTTCACACTCTCAATAACAATCCAACGGGCTCCCCATGACACGGCACACTAAGGCGCTTCATTTGCGCTCGCGGACGACTATTGCTCTTTGCCTGGCCGCGGCTCTCGCGATCCCCGCCTGGGCCGCCGATACGGCAGCGGCGGACAGCAATACCTCAACGGCAGCGGCCAAGAACCTGGATGCCGTGCAGGTCACCGGCACCGACACCATCGGCAATATTTCGCCGACCCAGGGCTCGGCCATCGCCACCCAGCCGCAGTCGATCATCAGCGGTCTGTACATTCAGAAGAACATACCGCCGACCGGCGATTACACCGACGCCATCGCGATCGCGCCCAGCATCTCTACCGTGGCGCCGAACGGCCCGGGTCTGATGGAGGCTCCCGTTGTCGCCATGCGCGGCTTCCAGGATGGCGAGTACAACGTCACGTTTGACGGTATCCCCTGGGGCGACCCGAACGACTTCACCCATCACTCGACCTCGTACTTCAACAACGCGACCACCGGCAGCATCCTGATCGATCGTGGTCCGGGCACGGCCAGCACACTGGGCAACGCCACCTTCGGCGGCACCGTCGGGGTGAACTCGCTGACCCCGTCCGACCACTTCAGCATCGAGCCCTACCTCACCTTCGGCAGCTGGAGCACCGAGGTACAGGGCGCCACGTTCAACACGGGACGCATCGACCAGACTGGCGGCACCACGGCCGTGATCAACGTGCAGAACAGCGATTCGGACGGCTACCTCACCTACTCGGGCCAGCGCCGGCAGAACGTGTTCGCGAAAGTCGTGCAACCCATCGGCGACAACACCACGCTGACGTTCGCCGGCATGTACAACAACATCCACCAGTACGTGCCGTTTGGTGCCACCGCCGCGCAGATCCAGCAGCACGGTCCGAACTACGCGCTCAGCAATGATCCGACGAGCCAGAACTACTACGGCTACAACAAGGACGAAATCAGCACCTACCTTGGCTATCTCGGCCTGCACTCGGAGTTCGCTGGCTGGACCATCGACAACAAGGTTTATACGCTCGCCTACAACCACTTCGGCTACAACGGCGAAGACCCGAACGGCGAGACGCCGAATGGCACGGTCTACGGGCCGGACAACGTGCCCGGCCAGCGCATGCGCAACTGGTATCGCTCCTGGGGCGATATTTTCCGCCTGACCAAGGTACTGGGGCCGGGCGAGATTCACACCGGCTTCTGGTATGACGACCAGGACAACCTGCGCTGGCTGAATGAAGTGGATGCGACGCTCAATGGTGCGCCCAATGCGGTGCCGGCGTCGGCGGCGGTCGACCGCGACATGACCGACTCGCTGAGGACTTTCCAGCCTTACCTGGAATATCAGTGGAACATCACTGACGCGGGCTACCTGGTCGGCGGCATGAAGTACGTCGACTTCAAGCGCGAGATCGATGCCACGGTGAACCAGAAGACGGTCGATCCGCTGAACTACTCCAAGGACTGGACCAAGGCCCTGCCCTCGGCCGCGCTGCACTGGCAGTTCACCTCGAACTGGACGGCTTACGTGCAATGGGCCAAGGGTTTCCTGGCACCCAACCTCAATACCTTCTATACCGTTTCGCCGCAGGACAGCAGCAGCCTGCAGGCGCAGCAGACGATCAATCGCCAGCTCGGTACCAACTGGAACGACGATCGCCTGACCTTGTCGGCCGATGTCTACTACATCAACTTCAACAACAAGATCGAAAGCCGCAAGGTTGGTGGCATCACCGAGTTCTTCAACCAAGGTGGCGCCGTCTACAAGGGCTTCGAGATGGAAGGCAGCTACCTGCTCGGCGCCGGCTTCAGCGTCTACGCCAACGGCTCGCTGAACCGTGCCACCGACAGCACCACCAACCAGTGGCTGCCCAATGCGCCGAGCAAGACCGCCGCGCTTGGCGTGATCTACCAGCAAGGCCCGCTGTACGCATCGCTGATCGACAAGTTCGTCGGCTACCGCTATGGCGACACCGGACAGACCCAGCCGTTCGGCGGTTACGCCATCACCAGTTTCGCCGCCAACTACGCGTTCAAGGACATGGCCGACCTGAAGGAAATCCGCGTCGGGCTGCAAGTCGCCAACCTGTTCGACAACAAGAGCATCTACGCCCTGGCTGGCTATACGGCGGCAGACAATACGCCGCTGTATTTCACGATCCCGGAGCGCAGCTACATGGTCACCTTCTCGGCGAAGTTCTGACGATGATGCGAACGACCATCCTGGGGCTGGCGCTGTTGCTCGCCCTTCCCGCCGCTGCCTCCGGCAGCGGCGGCTCAACCCTGGACCTGGCGGCTGTGCTGCCGCCTCCGCCTGCGGCAGGGTCGCTGGCGGAACAGCACGAGCTGCAGACGGTGCTTGGCGTGCAAGCGAACCGCACGCCAGCGGACGAAGCCGCCGCTCGCGCGGATACCGAACATTCGGTGTTCCGTTTCGCCGATGTCTTCGGCAGTAGTTTCGATGCAGCGAAATTGCCGCACACGGCGGCCTTCTTCGTCCGGCTGGCCAGTTTCGACAAGGCGGCCGTCAAGCCAGTGAAGAACTACTGGCATCATCCGCGCCCGCCTGTCGTGTCGGCGCAGGTGAAGCCACTGGCGGAAGAAAAGGCAGACGACTGGAGCTATCCCAGCGGTCACGCCACGCTGGGCTATAGCGAAGCCGTGTTGCTGGCCAACATGGTGCCGGAGCGGCGCGCGGCGATATTTGCCCGTGCCGACCTGTATGCCCTGCATCGCGTGGTCATGGGCGTGCACTTTCCCAGTGATGTCGAAGCCGGTCGACTGGCCGGCACCGTGATCGGTGCCGAGCTGCTGCATGACCCGGATTGGCAAGCAGACTACGAAGCGGCGCGTGCCGAGTTGCGAGCCTCGCTGAAACTGCCTACCACCCCTCCCAGGAACGGACCGGGCTGATTGCCCGCACGGCGGCATCGGCCCGGAACACCGGTGCCGCCAACAAGGCCTGTTTGAACGACGGATGCTAGCGTGAATTGTCGGGGCGGGCCGACAGCATCCTTTGCAGGGTATCGTCTCGTTGCACGTAGTGATGGAACAACGCGGCAGCGGCATGAACGATGGCCAGCCACATCAGGACGTCGCCGGCCGTTTCGTGGACATCTCCGATGCGATGCGCAAGCCCGGTGTCGCCAACTCCCAGCACGGGCAATGGCAAGCCGAGCAAGGTCCAGGGCTTGCCCGCGGCGAACATCATGGCGATGCCCAACAGAGGCACGGCAAAGGCGAGCAGGTACACGACCAGGTGGACGAGCTTGCTGAGCATGTTCTGCCATCGCGGTGGCAGCGGTGATATCGGCGGCACTGCCGTCCGCGCGCGCACTAGCAGTCGCGGCACCATCAGCAACAACACTGCCATGCCGAACTGCATATGGGCCCATTTGACGCCGCCGCGCATGGCGGAGCCGCGCGGAAACCAGCCCCTGATCTCAATCAGCACGAGTGCGCAGACGATAAACAAAGCGATCAGCCAATGCAGACGGCGCAACCACGGCGCATAACAGATGGTGGACACGGCAACCTCGATGGTTTCAGAAGTGGTACAACCATGAAACCGACCTCGTTCCCGACGTCGGCAAGTCCAAAACCAGGCATTGTCGGCGAAGCCAGCTTTGATCCTGCTTAGGATCCACGGCTGACCTCAGCGCCATCAAGTCCCACACTCAGCTGGTGTGTCATCCCGCGATGACGGGACGTGTCAGCAAGCGACCCGCTGCCGCTATCATCTGGTCTCACAAGCGGCATCCAGGCTGCAGTGAGGCGAGATGTCACGGCGACAAAGCAGGTTTTACCCAGATGGAACGGTGCCTGGCAGTGCTGTTCTGCCGTTGCGTGCCTGGGCTGCGTCAGGGTCATCTGCTTCAGCGTCACCTGTAGACAGCCGTCACGTTCATCGCCTGCTCTCTTGGCTGACCTTCCTTCTCTTCCTGCTACTGCCATTCGGCGCAGTGCGTGCTGACGATCCCTGGGCGCCGTTTGATGCGCCGTGGTTCGACAAGCTGGGCATCAACGATGGGCTACCCCATTCAATCACCACCGCCATCGTGCAGGACCAGCGCGGGCTGATATGGATCGGCACGATTGGCGGACTAGTGCGATACGACGGTTATCGCATGCAGGTGTTCACCGTGGCGGCTGGAGGCCGCTCGGGACTGCCTGATGCGTATGTGCGAAGCCTGCTTGCCCTGCAGGATGGCGGCGTGCTGGTGGGCACCAATGCGGGAGGGCTGAGCCGCTTCGACCCCGTCAACAATACGCTGCACAACTATCCCATCGGCCGGGGCGGCACCTCGGACCGCAAAATCTACGCCCTGGCGCACGACGGTGACGACGGCGTCTGGATCGCCACCGACCACGGCCTCGATTATCTGGACCTGCACACCAACCGGATCAAGCCGGTAGCCACAGGTGCCACCGCCTCGCCACGCAACTTCAGCGTGCTGGAGGATCGCGCGGGCAATCTGTGGCTGGGTAACAGCAACGGCCTACTCTTCCGCCGCGCCGGCGCCCACAACTTCGTACGCCCCCCCCGCCCCGATGGCAGCATCGACAGCGTACTGAGCGACGGCATCTGGTCTATCCACGAGGACCGCGAAGGTCGGATCTGGATCGGTAGCACCCAGGCAGGCGCCGTCTATCGGGATACCGACGGCCACTGGCAAGCCATCCCCGGGTTCAGTGGCTACCAGCAGGATCACGCACGACGCGCCACCGTGCGCGATTTCCTGGAGATCTCGGCCGACACCATTTGGATAGGCACGGACGGCACCGGCGTGCTCACCTACTCGCCCGGCGCCTCCGGTGTACGCGCCATCGCCCACGACACCGCCGTGCCTTCGTCGCTACCCGGCGATTCGGTGCGCGCGCTCATGCAGGACCGCTCCGGCAATGCCTGGGTAGCTACCGACCTGGGCATTGCACGGCACGATCCGAACGCCCGCAGCGCTTTTGCGCTGCTTCCATCGACGCGGGAAGACCGCGCGATCGCCAACACCAATGTTCGCGGCATCTATGTCGACACGCGTGAACGCATCTGGCTGGGCATGAGCTCGGGACGGATCGACATCATCGATCTTGGCAAGGGGCAGATCCGGCATATCCAGCTCGGCGGCAATCAGGCTCGGCGCGATGTGCAGGCTTTCGCCGAGGGGCCGGACGGCACGATCTGGATAGGCACCCAGGGGCTTGCGCGAGTGAATCCGGACACACTGGTGCTGCAGGACTCCCTGCTCGCCGAACTCGATGAAAAGCCCGTGCTGAGCCTGCTCAGCGATGGCGAACAACTGTTGATCGCCACCTACGACGGCGTCTATCGCTACAACACACGCACGCATGCCGTCGTGCATTTCCGTCATGCTGCGGATGATCCCGGCAGCCTTTCCAGCGACACCGTGCGGCACATCGCCCGTGTCGATCATACGGTCTGGTACCTCACGGCCTACGGTATCTCGATTGCCGCCAACTCCCTGCAGACCCACGACTTCACGCGCATCCTGAATCGCCCCGACGACCCGTCCAGCCTGCCTAACGACCTGGTCACGTCGCTAGCGACCGATCCAGAAGGGCAGTTATGGATTGGCACGGCCGGCGGCCTGAGCCTGCTGGAACAACAGGACAGCAACAGCACGTTTCACTTCCGCCATATCGGCACCGCGGATGGACTGGCCAGCGACAACGTCAATGCCGTGTTGTCCGACGACAACGGCAACCCGTGGGTAAGCCTGCCTAATGGTGTGGCCATGATCGACGGCTCCACCCATATCGTGCGCAATCTTGGCATCCGCGATGGCTTGCGCATCGCCAGTTACATCTACGCTGCTGCCGCACGCGCACCCACCGGCGAACTGCTGTTTGGGGGGCTCGGGGGACTCACCGTGATCCGGCCAGATTGGCGTCCGCCAAATACGCCCGATCCCCCTTTGATCGTCACCCAGGCCGAGCTCAATGGCGTGCCCATGCCTTTCGGCAAACTCCCGCGCGCGGGCGAGACGCTAAGTCTCGGCACACATAACCGCAGCCTGCGCGTGGATTTTGCCCTGCTGGATTACCAGGCGCCGGTGGAGACCAGCTATAGCTACCGCATGGAAGGCTTCGACGAGGGCTGGAGTGAAGTTCCCCGTGGCAGCCTGCCATCGGCAATGTACACCAACCTGCCCCACGGCGAATACACCTTGCGTCTGCGTGCGACGACGCAGGGCATGCAGCCGCGCCGCATCGAAACCACGTTTGAAGTGCTGGCCGAACCCCGCTGGTACGAAACCGTGACCGCCAGGATCATCGCGGGCCTGCTGTTGCTGGCCCTGGTTATCGGACTGATCCAGCTACGCACGCTCTACCTGCATCGGAAAGCCCGTCTGCTGCAGCAGCAGATCGACATGCATACCCGCGACCTGCGCGTGGCCAACCTGCGCCTCGACGAACTGGCCAATACCGATGAGCTCACGGGCGTCAGCAACCGTCGAAGTTTTCTCGCACTTGCCGAGCAAGTCCGCCAGACGGCGCCCGATGGCGGCGCCTGCATCGCCTTGCTCGACCTGGATCACTTCAAACAGATCAACGATGGCTACGGCCATCTTGCGGGTGATGCGGTGATCCGTGCTGCGAGCGCGGCGATCCTGAAACAATGCCGCGAAGGGGATCTGGTCGGTCGTTACGGCGGTGAAGAGCTGGTGATATGCCTGCCCGGCGGAACGCTGGCGCATGGCATGGCCGTGGCGGAACGTATCCGCCAGGCGGTGGCCGAGCAGCACGCTGTATACGAAGGTCGCGCGATTGCCGTGACGGCCAGCATCGGCGTGGCGGCCTATCGCGCGGACGAAAGCCTGTCGCAATGGTTATCGCGTGCGGACGACGCGCTGTATCAGGCCAAGCACGCCGGCCGCAATCGATGCGTGGCGGCGTCTTGAGGCTGGCTGTTGGAGCCTGCTCAAAGTCTCTGTGCGGCCACAAGCCCCCTTTGGGCCTGATTAGCGGCGAATCTCAACAGGAGCGGGCTTGGTGTAGATACCGTGTCGCCCGGGGTCACGCAAGCGCGATGTTGGGGTCAAACGGTTTGCCCGAGCGCACTACGCCCCAGGCGATATGCAGGAGTTTTCGCATGGCGGCGGTGATGGCCAGCATGCGCGGTTTGCCGCGCGCGACGAGCCGATCGACGAGGCGTTTGATGGGCGGGTTGTGCCGGGAGGCGGTGACGGCAGGCCAATAGAGCTTGGCACGCAGCAGGGCGTGACCGAGCTTGGAGATGGTGGTCTTGCCCTTCCACTTGCCCGATTCGCGCACGGCGGGATTGAGGCCGACGTAGGCGGCCAGCTTGTCGGGATCGCGGTAGGCACGCAGGCCGCCCGCGCAGGCGAGCAGGTAGGTGCTCAGGACCGGGCCGATGCCCGGGATGCTTTGCAGCAGGTCGCGGTCACGCCGCAGGTCCGGGTCCGAGTCGATGTGGTTGTCGATGTCTCGACGCAGGTCGTCGATCTGCTGCTGCAGGGTCGTGATCAGCTGTTGGATGGAGGAGATGACCGCGGCGTCAGCGGTGCCGAGCCGGTTGCTCTCCATCTGGCGCATACGCTCCAGATCGTCCAGGCGGTGCGCGAGGGCGCGCAGTTTGCGCTGGGCCGGTGTCGGCGGCTGCCAGGGCAACAGCGGTCGCGCCGCGTGGGCCTGGGCCATGGCAAAGCGGGCGATCAGCTTGGCGTCGGTGCGATCGGACTTGGTGCGCGACAGCTCGCTCTTGCCGTAGGCGTGGATCTGCGCCGGATTGACCACGAAGACCGTGACCTCTTGCTGGTGCAGGAACGTCGCCAGGGCGTCGTGATAGACGCTGGTAGCCTCCATGCAGACGGCGGCCTCCGGCGCATGCTGGAGCAGCCAGTCGCGGAACTGGGTAAAGCCTTCGGGGCTGTTGGGCAGCTTGGCGCGGGTCTTGTATTTGCCGGGCGTGACCAGCGGTAACGCCACATCGAACGACGCCTTGGCGATATCGACACCAACCACCGACATGGACATAGAGGTACTCCTTCTAGCTTGATTCAACAGGGGCTGATCATCGAACCACGCTCGCCACGCTTAGCCTTATCCGTACAGGCTTCCACCCAAAGGCGGGCCGACGATACCGTTCAAGCTCACGGCGAGAAAAAAACGGAACAAGGGCGCTTATCTACAAAGCAGGCTTGAAGCCTAAGGAGCGCACCAGCGTCACCTTGTTCCCACCGATGATCAGTCGGGGACTCTCGCCCTTGCAGGCACGGGAATCAACACATAAGGAGCGCACCCAGTGCGCGACCGGTGCTGACCCTGTTCCCATCGCTGCCGCTAGCGGACCATCTACGCGATACGCTGGTGATGGCTATGGGAAACTGAGGCGTAACCCATCGCGCACTGGGTGCGCTCCTACAGGATCGCTGGCGCGGGAAAGGAAAGGGTGCTCGGCGGGCCGCCGCCGAGATTTTGAACAGGCTCTTATCGCGTCGCCAACATGCGATGACGATAAATCGCATAGCCCAGGCCGACCACACCCGTGAGCACCGCCGGCGCCAGCAACACACGCTCCTGCCAGGCCAGAAAGCCGAGCGCACCGAGCGTGGCGCCGACGATGAAGTGGCTAGCCACCAGCAGGCACACATGCACGCGCAGCATGTCCACCTGCAACCCGCGCAAGCGCTGTCCCAGGTAAATGCCGAGGTCGGTGAAGATGCCGGAAAGATGCGTGGTGCGGAACGTCGCGCCGCTATACGTGCTGACCATGGCGTTCTGCAATCCACAAGCCGCTGACGCCAGGTACAGGCCCAGGTCACGCTGGTCGTGGATCAAGGGGATCGCCGCGAACAGCAGCACCGACTCGATCATCAGCACGACACCGTAGCGGCGACCCAGTTGCAGCGCGCTCTGTTGCACGATAAAACCGCTCAACACCGCACCGGCCAGGAACGATGCAATGGCCAGTGCCCAGTGCGCGATCTCGGTCGCATCAAGGCGTGCCAGCGCCAGACCCAGCTCGGTGCTGGTCCCGGTCAGATGGGTGATCGGCTGATGCCGAAAACAAAGATAGCCGACCGCGTTGATGCAGCCGGCTATCAGCGCCAGCAAACCGCCGCCGACCCAGGCCCAGCGCGGCAGCTGACGCAGCATCGCCCGATCAGTTCTTGATCGGCTGGGTGCTGATCACCGGCGCGTCGCCGATGACGTCGGCGCCCGGTGGCGGTACGAAATTAAAGGTGGCGGGCGCAATCGGCACGTTGCGCTGCCAGCCGGAGAAACGAATATCGGTGGTGGCGCCGAGCTGGTCGCGGAACACCATGCGGGCCAGGCCGTTGGCGTCAAAACCGAGGTCCGCATAGTCGAACTGCGGGTCCTTCGCTGCCGAGGTGAGGCGCAGCCAGCTCAAACCATCGTGCTCGCCCTGCTCGGCGACCTTGAAGTCCTTGTCCATCTGCTTGAGATCGGTAAGCACGGTGAGCGGGCTATGCGACTCCTCGGAACTCTGCACGCGCACGGTGACCTGCTCCAGGTCCGGGTCATACAGCCACACGCGGCTGCCGTCGGCGACGATGGTCTGCTTGTACGGCGTCAGCGTCTCCCAACGGAACTGCCGCGGCGCCTCAAGCGCCAACGTGCCGGAACTGACTTTGGAGGTACTGCCGTTCGCGTCGGTCAGCGACTGGGTGAACTTGCCGGTGAGCGAATGCAGGCCGGTGGCGAAGGCGTCGAGTTTCGCGCGCGCAGGGCCGGCGGCGGCCTGAGCAAAACCGGTTATCGATAGCAGGAGCGCAGCGGTAGCGAGAACAAGCGAGCGTTTCATGGGGACCCTGTGGGTGGAGCGATGCGCAAAGTCTGCGGTGCTATAGCTTAATGGCGACTGGGCCATTGGGGACGACAGCATGCCTGATCGTCGTCTCGTCCCGACCGTCAACCTATCCTGACGGTCGTCTCGTCCTCACCGTCATCCCTCCCCCTCACCGTCATCCCACCTTCACCGTCATCCCACTCTCACCGTCATCCCAGCGAAAGCTGGGATCCAGTGCCTTTGTTCGCGGCAGGTTACGCGGCAAAAGCAAAGTCGCTGGATCCCAGCTTTCGCTGGGATGACGAGCAAAGGTGCGGAGCGCCCGCAATCCCAGTCTGCGCTGGAATAGCGAGCAGATGGCTTAGTTCTTCGGCGGTGGCGGTGCCAACACTTCGCGGTTGCCGTTGTGCTGGGGTGCGCTCACCACGCCGTCCTGCTCCATCTGTTCGATCAAGCGGGCGGCGCGGTTGTAGCCGATGCGCAGATGGCGCTGTACGCCGGAAATCGACGCGCGGCGAGACTCGGTGACGATACGCACGGCGCGATCGTACAGCTGCGCCTCGGCGTCACCACCTTCTTCGCCGTCCTGCGGTAGGCCGGAGTCGTTGATGAACTTACCGTCGCTGGTCGCCTGCACCTCTTCCAGCACGCCTTCGATGTATTGCGGCGAGCCTTGTGCCTTCAGCCAGTTCACCACGTTGTGTACCTCGTGGTCGTCCACGAAGGCACCATGCACGCGCTCCGGCGTTGCCGTGCCCGGCGGCAGGTAAAGCATGTCGCCGTGGCCGAGCAAGGCTTCCGCACCGGACTGATCGAGAATGGTGCGCGAGTCGATCTTGCTCGACACCTGGAACGCGATGCGGGTGGGGATATTTGCCTTGATCAAACCTGTGATGACGTCCACCGACGGACGCTGCGTGGCAAGCACCAGGTGCACGCCGGCGGCACGCGCCTTCTGCGCAAGTCGGGCGATCAGCTCTTCGACCTTCTTGCCGACGATCATCATCATGTCGGCGAACTCGTCGATGATGATGACGATGTACGGCAGCGGTTCCAGCGGCTCGGCCGCCAGGTTCGGCATCTCCGGGTTCGGGCGGAACAGCGGATCGAGCAGCGGCTGACCGGCGTTTTCGGCGTCCTTCACCTTCTTGTTGAAGCCGGCGAGGTTACGCACGCCGACCGCGGCCATCAGCTTGTAGCGGCGCTCCATCTCGGCCACGCACCAGCGCAGCGCGTTGGCGGCTTCCTTCATGTCGGTGACGACCGGCGCGAGCAGGTGCGGGATGCCTTCGTAGACCGATAGCTCGAGCATCTTCGGGTCGATCATGATCATGCGCACGTCTTTGGCGCTGGCCTTGTACAGCAGGCTCAGCACCATCGCATTGACCGCCACGGATTTGCCCGAACCGGTCGTACCGGCCACCAGCAAGTGCGGCATCTTGGCCAGGTCGGCCACCACCGGACGACCGGCGATGTCCTTGCCCAGCGCCAGCGCCACGCGGCGACTTCATCTGGTCGTACTTGTCCGAGCGCAGGATCTCGGAGAGATAGACGATCTGCTTGCGGGTATTGGGGATTTCCAGGCCGATCACGTTCTTGCCGGGAATCACGTCGACCACGCGCACGCTGACCACCGAAAGGCCGCGCGCGATGTCCTTGTCCAGGCTCGACACCTGCGAACCGCGCACGCCCGGCGGCAGGCTCCAGCTCGAAACGGGTGATGACCGGGCCGGGATAGACGCCGACCACCTTGGCCTCGATGCGGAAATCCTTGAGCTTCAGCTCGACCTGGCGCGACAGCACTTCCAGGGTTTCCTCGGAATACCCCGGCCCCTGCTCCGGCGCTTCATCGAGCAGCGATAGCGGCGGCAATTCACCCGGCGCCGCGGCGCCGGTGAACAGTGGAATCTGCGTTTCCAGTTTGGCCCGCTCGCTCTTCACCACCGGAGCCGGCGGCACTTCGATGCGCACGGGTTCGCGCTTCGCCTGTTTGACGGCCTCGACCTTCTTGACCACTTCGCGCTGGGCACGTGCCTGGCGGGCGGCCAACACGTCCGGCGCCTCGCGCAGCTTGCCACCGAACCAGCCGGCGAAGCGGAGTACGCCCTGCCCGGTCACGTCCATCACCCGGAACCACGACAGACCGGTGGCGAGGGTCACGGCGACGAGGAACAAGGCCAGCAACAGCAGCGGCGCGCCCTTGTCGCCCAGCGCATGCATCAGGCCACGACCCACCCACATGCCGATGATGCCCCCCACGCCTTGAGGCAGCACGGGTTCATCGTGAAAGTTCAGATACAGCAGCGCGGGCGCCGTGATGAAGAAGAACACGGAGCCGATCAGGCGCAGCGAAGGCTCCCATGGCTGCACGTTCTTTTCGCCGCGGTTGCGCAACACCTGCACACCGAGCACCAGCAGCAGCAGCGGGAAGCAATAGGACACCAGCCCGAAGATGTAGCGCAGGACATTGGCGATATTCGCACCCACCGAGCCGCCAAAATTCCGGGCGTGCTCGGCCGTGCCGACATGACCCCAACTGGGGTCCTGGTCGTTGTAACTGAACAGGCAAACCAATAGGTACAAGGCCAACGGCAGCAACAGCAGTGCCCCAGCCTCGCGCAGACGGCGCTTCAGCTCTTCGCTGAGGCCCTCACGCTCCTTTTCCTTCTTGACGTTCGCGCTACGCGCCACCGTATTCCTTTTCCTGATGCCTGTTTTCATAAGTGTCCGGTCATGCCAGGCATGGCCGGTTTTTCCATGTCCCCGGACGGGCGAACAAAACTTACGCCATGCCCTTGACCGCTGGATGAACCAGCTCATCACCGCCCACGTCGAGGCCCCCAACGCAGCGGTTCGAACTGGCGCCATTCGTTGCCGACGGCTAGACGCTGCACGTTGGGAAGAATAGCGGGAGAAAGAGTTACCGACGAGCTCTGCCGCACAACCCGTCACCCGCTTCGCGCCGAGCCGAGAAACCGGGCCACCCAAGTCGGGGTGATGCAGCCTTGAATAGACCTCGGGTCTTCCCCATCCTTGCGGGTTCGGACACCACGCTTCGGTCTTTGCGATGCGGCCGGATGAAACCGCTGCAAAGGCTGGAGCGAATGACCCACCAGGTCGCCAGCGAATTCGAAGGATTATAGCGATGGCCCGGAGGCCGTTTTCACATTTTCATCACATTGCGCCACCAAGCCAACGGGCAGATGTCGAGGAAAGTCAAAGGGATATCCATGGCAAGGCGGAAAACCTGCCAAACACCCCCTAGAGAAAACGCCACCCCGCCAGCCTGTCACCCGAGCATGGTCATCTCACGCCACGCTGGGTTTCACCACCCAAACCACCGATCATTACCGCCTCACCACGCGGATAGAAGGAAAGCATGAACACAGTCACCAAGCACAGCCGCCTGCTGATCCTCGGCAGCGGCCCCGCCGGCTACACCGCCGCCGTCTACGCTGCCCGCGCCAACCTCAAGCCGACCATGATCACCGGCCTGCAGCAGGGCGGCCAGCTGATGACGACCACGGACGTGGACAATTGGCCGGGTGACGTCGAAGGGCTGCAGGGTCCGGCGCTGATGCAGCGCATGGCCGAGCATGCCGAGCGCTTCCATACCGAGATGGTGTTCGACCACATCCATACGGTGGATCTCAAGCAGCGCCCGTTCCGCCTCAAGGGCGATTCCGGCGAGTACACCTGTGACGCGCTGATCATCACCACCGGTGCTACCGCCAAGTATCTGGGCATCGCCAGCGAGCAGCACTTCAAGGGCAAGGGCGTATCCGCCTGCGCCACCTGCGATGGCTTTTTCTTCCGCGAGCAGGAAGTGGTGGTGATCGGCGGCGGCAATACCGCGGTCGAGGAAGCCCTGTACCTGTCCAACATCGCCAGCAAGGTCACCCTGGTGCATCGCCGCGACAAGCTGCGCGCCGAGAAGATCATGCAGGACAAGCTGTTCGAGAAGGCTGCGGCCGGCAAGATCGACCTGGTGTGGAACAGCACGGTCGACGAGGTGCTGGGCGACAACAGTGGCGTGACCGGCGTGCGCGTCAAGGACCTCAACACCGGTGAAACCAGTGACATCGCCGCGACCGGCTTTTTCGTCGCCATCGGCCACACGCCGAACACCGGCATCTTTGATGGCCAGCTCGACATGCACGACGGCTACATCAAAATTCGCACCGGCCTGAACGGCATGGCGACGATGACCTCGGTGGCAGGCGTGTTTGCCGCCGGCGATGTCGCCGACCATGTGTACCGCCAGGCCGTGACCTCGGCCGGCTTCGGCTGCATGGCCGCACTGGACGCCGAGCGCTGGCTCGATCAGCAGGGCCCGGCCTCCTGAATGGCTGTTGCCACGCTGCACTACATCCATGACCCGCTGTGCGGCTGGTGCTATGCCGCACAGCCGCTGGTCAGCGCGGTGGTCGACACGCTCGGCGACCGCGTTGCGCTGAAGCTACACGGTGGCGGCCTGTTCGATGAGCCACGCACGCTGGAACCGGAACTGGCCGAGCATATCGTGCATTCGGACGAACGCATCGCCTCGCTCAGCGGCCAGCCGTTCGGCAAGCCGTATCGGGAGGGCCTGCTGGCCGAACAGGGTACGGTGCTGTTCTCGCTGCCGCCGATTGCCGGTGTGTTGGCCGCCGAGGCGCTCGATGCCGGCAAGGCGTATCCCATGCTGGTGGCGATTCAGAACGCGCACTATCAGCAAGGTCTGCGCGTAGTGGAACCGTCGGTGTTGACCGAGCTGGCGGAGACGCTGGGCCTGGATGGCGAGGCGTTCCAGCAATCCTTCGCCAAGGTCCAGGGCACCCCGACGCTGGAGCACATCCAGGGCAGCCGTCGCCTGCTGGGTGAACTGGGCGGCCAGGGGTTTCCCACGCTCGCGCTGGAAATCCACGGAAAGCACCAGCTGTTGCCGCATCACTACGATTACGGCCGGCCCGCCACCTTCGTCAATCGCATCGCCGCGTTGCTGCCGGCGGTACATTGACCGCATGCAGCCAGCCCGCTTGACGCTCGCCCTGCCCGCCATCCCGGCACCAGCCGGGATTCGGGTTCGTCATGGCGTCCGTCAGTCGCAGGACCCCGGCGTTCGCCGGGACGACGCGCGTGACGCCGGCGGACTGGCTCAGGATGACTGAACTTGCCCCAACGGCGCCTATCGTGATCGACGTCCGCTTCCATTCCCGCATCGACGACATTCCAGCACTGGCGTGGGACGCATTGCGGCCGGACGACAATCCGTTTGTGTCGCACGCGTTTCTCGCCGCACTGGAGCGCACCGGCTGCATTCGCGCGAACTGGGGCTGGCAGGCACATCATCTGTGCCTGTACGAGCATGACCAGCTCGTTGCCGCTGCACCGCTTTATCTCAAAGGCAATTCACACGGCGAGTTCGTCTTCGACTGGAGCTGGGCCAGCGCCTGGGAGCGGGCCGGCGGCGATTACTATCCGAAGTTGCTCAACGCCGCACCCTACTCGCCCGTGCCCGGCCCACGCCTTCTGGCCGGCACCGGGCCGCAAGCCGCGGCGAGGCGGCAGGCACTCGCATCGGCGATGACCACATTCGCCCAGCGCATGAATATTTCGTCCGTCCATGCGAATTTTCTGCGCGAGGAGGAACTGGCCGCGTTCGGTGACGAGTGGCTCGCGCGCTCGGACGTACAGTTCCATTGGCAAAATCGCGACCACAGCGACTTTGCCGATTTCCTTGCCGCGCTGAACCACAAGAAGCGAAAGAATATCCGCCAGGAGCGCACCCACGTGGCCAGCTGCGGACTCGCCATCGAGATGCGCTGCGGCAGTGGGCTCAGCGTGAATGAATGGCAGCGGATTCACGAACTCTACGAGTCCACCTTCGACGCCAAGGGCAATCACGCAGCGCTTACGCGCGAGTTCTTCCTGACTCTCGGTGAGACGCTGGGCGATTCCGTGCGGGTGGCCATGGCGCACGATGGGCACGACATCGTCGCCATGGCGCTGTTCCTGCAAAGCAACGACACCTTGTACGGGCGCTACTGGGGTGGCGATGTGGACGTGCCGGGACTGCACTTCGAGCTGTGCTACTACCAGGGCATCGAGTACGCGATACGCCACGGGCTGCAACGGTTCGAGCCCGGCGCACAGGGCGAACACAAGCTCGCTCGTGGTTTCCTGCCGGTGCGCACGCATTCGCGCCATTACCTGGTGAACGAAGATTTCCGCGACGCCGTGCGGGCAGCGCTTGTGCAGGAAGACGCGGCGGTCGCGGAGTATAACCAGCACCTGCACTCGCATAGCCCCTACGCAAGGCGCTGACATCGCGACACCGCGCCGTCGCTCTAGCCGAATGAAAGCGAGGTCACCTTGCCTGCCTCATCGATGCCCAGGCCAAACTTCAGGAGGCTGCCCGGCCCGAACTGGATCAGGTAGTCAAACCACCTCACGGCACCGTCCGCGCGCTGGCCTTTGAAGATAAACGCCGTTGGCGCGCCGTAGGGCGAGAACTGCTTGGCGAGGCGTGCCGACAAGCCGGCTTTCATCTTGGCATCCAGCTTGGCGCCGAAGCGTGAGGAGTCCTCGTTTCCACGCTGCAGTTGCGTGAACGTCGTCCGGGCGGCAGCGGTCATGGCCACATCCTCTCCCGCCGCTGGCTTGCGCATGGCGGTGTAGATTTCCGGATGAAGCTCGTTGAAGATCGCCGTCGTAAGCATTTCACCCGGCTCAGGGTTATCGCCGTTGTTGGTGAACGCGATGATGCGAACGCCTTGCTTCGGAAAGTACTCGTTCGCCGTGGTGAATCCGAATGAACCACCCGTGTGCCCAACCCGGGGCTGGCCTTCCACCGAGTCGACGAACAGGCCCAGTCCGTAATCGGCGCTGCCCTTTTCCGTCGTCATCACCGACGTACTCATCAACGCGTAGTCCGCAGGGCTGACGATCTTGCCGCCCATCAAGGCCCGGTTCCATTTCTGCAGGTCGTCCAGGGTGGACACGAGGTTGCCCGCTGCCCCGCCAAACGTGTCGTGAATCGTGGGCGCGCGCTCGAGCCTCCCCTGCGCATGCCGGTAGCCAATCGCCATCACTGGAAGACGGCCCTCATCCGCGACAGTAAAGGTCTGCGTCATGCCGGCCCGATCGAGCAGATGGGTTTGCACGTAATGCCGGTAGGACTCCTGCGACACTACTTCGATGACGCGCCCCAACATGAGATAGCCCGTATTGCTGTACGACCAGCGACTACCCGGGGCGAAATCGAGTGGTTTGTCCTTGATGCGCGCCACCAGTTGATCAAATGTGGCCGGCCTGGTCGCCACCTGCTCGATATCCGGCCCATCCAGGTACTCGGGCAGGCCACTGGTATGTGACAGCAGCTGCCGCAACGTGACCTCGTTGGCGTGAGGGGCGTCAGGCAGATACGCGGCCAGCTTGGCATCGATCGAGAGCTTGCCGGCTTCCTGCAGCTGCAGGATCGCTGCCGCAGTGAACTGCTTGGTGATCGAACCGATTTCGAACCAGGTATCCACGCTGGCTGGGAGATTCCCGTCACGGTTACGCAACCCATACGCCTGTCGATAGACCAGGCGCCCATCCTTGAAGACGGCAATGGCCGCGCCAGGTGTATCCGTACGCTGCAGCACCGCGTGGACGTCGGCGTCGATGCGCTTGTCGATATCGGTAGCGGCGGGCGCGGCCGCTGCCGTAAGCGAAACGGATAACAGGGACATCAGCCAGGGAAGTCGCTGCATGGGAATCCTTTACCTTAGGGGGACCCATCATGCTAATCACATCGCCATCCGGTTAGCATCTGTCGAGCGGCGCATGCCGACCATTCCGCATTCACCCGATGGGCTACGATGATCCGCTTGCCCTTGCTCGATTCAGCCAGGCCGGAGCACTTTCCCGATCCGCGCAAGGCCTTGAACGAACCGAACGGCCTGCTCGCCTTTGGTGGCGATTTGTCGCCGCGCCGCCTGCTGGCCGCCTATGCCCAAGGCATCTTCCCCTGGTTCAACGAGGACGAGCCGCTGCTGTGGTGGTCGCCCGATCCGCGCTGCGTATTCCACACGCACGCGCTCAAGCCCAATCGTAGCCTTCGTCGACGCCTGGCGCAGGTGTCCTGGCGCATCACCGTCGATCACGCCTTCCGCGACGTGGTGGAGGCTTGCGCCGCACCCAGGCCGAGCCAGAGCGGCACCTGGATCGTGCCCGCCATGATCGACGCCTATACGCACCTCTACGACCTGGGCCACGCGCACAGCGTCGAAGTATGGGAAGACGATCGGCTGGTGGGCGGTATCTATGGCATCGCCGTGGGCCGTCTGTTCTGTGGCGAGTCCATGTTCAGCGCCGAAAGCGGTGGCTCCCGCGTGGCCTTGATGGCGCTCGCCAAGTTGCTGCAGCGCTGGGATTTCCCGCTGATCGATGCGCAGGTTACCAACGCCCATCTCTTGCAGTTGGGTGCAGTGGAATACCCGCGCGGACAGTTCCTGCGCATGGTGGCGCAGATCACCCACCTGGCCGGACAACCAGGCAGCTGGGCGGAATTCACGCCGCTGGCGCAGCTGTAGCGTGCGGGTGGCGACCGCAACGCGTCACCCGCATGGCAGTTCATTGCGGGGCGCATGCTTGCGGGGCAGAGGGGCCATCCATTCGGCATGGCGCTCTAGGAAATCGCGATTAAGCCCCAGCCACGCAACAGGTCGGATATCCCGTTGATGATGAATTGCACGCCGATGCATACGAGCAGAAAGCCCATTAGGCGTGCCATGGCATCGACGCCGGTCTCACCAAGGAAGCCCACGATCTTGGTCGCACCGCGCAGGCACAGCCAGAACACCAGCGCGAACAGCAAGGCCGTGATGATTACAGAGGCATGCACCATCGGCGACATCATGATGCCCGGAAGGCCTGACGAGGCACTGATAATGAAGGCGATGGTGCCGGGGCCGGTGGTACACGGCATGGTCAGCGGAATGAAGGCGATGTCCTTCAACTTGGCCGAAGTGGCGCTCGACGCCATCTCCACCTGCACTTCGTCTTCCGCCACGCGCGCGGGGGGAAACAACATGCCGAAGCCGATATAGGACACGATCAGCCCACCGGCGACCCGAAGCCCGGGAATCGAGATACCGAAGCCGGTGATGATCGCGTGGCCCGCATAAAAGCACAGCAGCAGCATGATCACCACGTACAACGTAGCCCGGTTGATCTGCTTGTTTCGCTCGGCTTCCGGATAGCGACCAGTGAGTGCCAACAATACCGTGGCACTCGTCAACGGGTTGGCGATCGGGAACAGTCCCAGCAATCCCAGCGCGACATTGTCGAGCAACGTGAGCATAGAGGTCTGCTTCCTTGGGGATGGCGCTAGCCCAGCGCGTTGTATCACCGGCGACGATCCAGGGATACCAGACCAAATACACATGCTGCACGACAAGGATTCGTGAAGACGTGTTATCTATCGCCGCGGCAACTCGGCCTTGGACGTGCGTGTGTCGTGGCTCTCACCGCTGTCAGCTCAGTGAGCGCCGTCCACGCCAAGCGCCTTGATGTCGTCGTAATGCTCCAGAAACAAGCCCACGATCTGGGGATCGAGCTGGCCGCCGGCGGCATTGCGCAGATATTCCAGCACCTCGTGTTCCGGCCATGCGGATTTGTAGATGCGCGGATAGCTCAGCGCATCCCATACGTCGACCACACTGAAGATGCGCGCCGCCAACGGTATCTCTTCGCCACGCAGGCCACGCGGATAGCCGGTTCCGTCCCAGCGCTCATGGTGCGCATGAGGAATGTCGATGGCCGGCCGCAGGAACGCCGTACGCATCATCAAGTCCCGGCCAAGCGTCGTGTGAGTCCGCATAAGCGTCATCTCGTCCGCGTCCAGCGGGCCGGGCTTGATCAGGATCGCATCCGGCAAAGCCAGCTTGCCGATGTCGTGGAGCAAGGCACCAAACCGCACATGCCGTAGCGCATCGCCCTCCAGGCCTACGCGGCGCGCCAGCGCCACCGTCATGCGCATCACGCGTTCGGAGTGATCACTGGTTTCCTTGTGCCGGATGTCCATCGCCGACACCAGTGCGCGCAACGATTGCTCATTGCCATTCAGCAGCATGTGATTGAGGTTATCCAGGCGTCGCATGTCTCGCCCGATCGACCAGTACAAGAGGATGCCGGTACACACGACGAAAAGGCAGGCCTTGACGCTGTGCAGTACGCTCAACGTGTGCGGGTCGTGAACCAGCGCAAACAGTACCCGGTCTGAAAACACGATCCACAACCACGCGGCCACTACGTAGATGATCACGATGCGAAATTGTGGCTTGATCGTCATCGTTGCCTCACGCCTACTTTGCGCCTGTAGCATCACCTCAGACCCAGGATGCCGGGGGCGAGCATACCCTTGAGCATGCGCATTGACAGGGTATGTAGTGTGTCGCGCGTCACATCAAATCTCTTCGGGCTCGATAAGTACGTCGACCAGTTGCCCGACGACCACGCCCGCGGCGGCAAATAAGGCCTCGTCCAGCAACAGCCAGAATGCGCCCGCACGCTCAACCACGGCGCCCTGGAAGCTCTGCCCATTGAGGCTACCGCGGACCCGATGGCCGTGCCCGCACTTCCATAGTGGCCGCGCTGGCGTGGACCACTGGCTCACTGGATCGAACGGTAGCGGCACCAGCCGCTGGTTGTGACCGCTGTGCACGGCGGCACGAAATGCCACGGCGCGATGCCTATTCATCCCCCGTCTCCCTTAGAGCCTGTCTAAAGTCTCCGCCTGGCGCGGGCCAGGCAGAGACTTTAGACAGGCTCTTAGCTACCCCACCATGAAGATAACGGACGCGGGGCGTCCAGTGCGAGGGTGCAGGGGCTCATCGATACGCAAGAGTTCCAGGCCGGCGGCCCTGAACGCAGCCAACCAGCCGCCCAGCGTGCGGAAATACCAGGGTGCCGGCTTGCCGAAACCCGCGCCGCAACCGTTCCAGGAGCCGTCGCGCCAGCCATCGCGATAGGGCTCCGTGGCCTCGGCCACCAGCGGATGCAGGGTCTGCACCAGCAGGACGCCGCCAGGTTCGAGCAAGGTTGGCACCGCAGCCAGCAGCTCATCCACCGACGCCTCGCCCAGCAGGGAGAAATTGCACACGACCACATCAGCGCGCTGTTTCAGTGCGCCGGCCGCCACGTCCGCGTAGGAGAGCAGATGAAATTCGCCGCCATCATGTGACTGGGCGGCTTCGACCAGGGATGGAACCACGTCCACGCCGACCACCTGCACGCCCGCGCCCGCCAAGGTCCGCGCCAACCAGCCTTCGCCGCAGCCCAGGTCGATGACCCTGTGCGGCGAGCGTGACAGCACCGCTTCCACAATGGCCTGGTCGGTAACCAGGCGGCGGCTCTCGATGCGCCGGTCGCGTACCGCGCGCTCCCAGGCACGCGCATTGACCTCCCACGCGTCGAGGATTTGCAGTTCGCTCGACGACGTCGTCATGGCCGGTGTTTCAGCCGACGCGGCTGGCGTATTTGGTGGCGACGTACCGGTCGAGAATGCCGATGAATTCGCCGGCGATATTGTCGCCACGCAAGGTCATCGCCTTTTCGCCGTCGATGAACACCGGTGCGGACGGCGCCTCGCCATTGCCTGGCAACGAAATGCCGATATTGGCGTGCTTGGACTCGCCCGGACCGTTGACCACGCAGCCCATCACCGCCAGCGTCAGATTCTCCACGCCGTCGTACTGCACCCGCCACAATGGCATTTGCTCACGCACATGCGTCTGCACGGTCCGCGCCAGCACCTGGAAGAATTCGCTGGTGGTGCGTCCGCAGCCCGGGCAAGCGGTGACCAGTGGCGTGAACGCGCGCAGGCCCATGGTCTGCAGCAGCTCCTGCGCCACGATCACCTCGCCGGTGCGCGATGCGCCAGGTTCCGGCGTCAACGAGATGCGGATGGTGTCGCCGATGCCTTCCTGCAACAGCACCGCCAGCGCGGCGGACGACGCCGTAATACCCTTCGAGCCCATGCCCGCTTCGGTGAGGCCCAGGTGCAAGGCGTAGTCGCAGCGCCCCGCGATGTCGCGGTAGACCGCGATCAACTCCTGCACGCCAGAAACCTTGCACGAGAGAATGATGCGATCGCGCGGCAGGCCGATTTCTTCCGCGCGCTGCGCCGAATCCAGCGCCGAACGGATCAAGGCCTCGCGCGCCACATGCGAGGCATCCCAGGGCTCGGCGCGCTGGTGATTCTCGTCCATCAGCGTGGCCACCATGCTCTGGTCGAGCGAACCCCAGTTGGCGCCAATGCGTACCGGCTTGTCGTAGCGCAGCGCCATCTCGATGATCGAGGCGAACTGGCTGTCCTTCTTCTTGCCGAAACCGACATTGCCCGGATTGATGCGGTACTTCGCCAGCGCTTCGGCGCAGGCGGGCTCGGCTTCCAGCAGCTGGTGGCCGTTGTAATGGAAGTCGCCGATGATCGGAACGTCCACGCCCATCATCTCCAGCTTCTCGCGGATACGCGGCACGGCCGCAGCCGCGGCCGGCGTGTTCACCGTGATGCGCACGAGCTCCGAACCGGCGCGCGCCAGCTCGGCGATCTGCTTGGCCGTGCTTGCCGGGTCCTCGGTATCGGTGTTGGTCATCGACTGCACCACGACGGGTGCGCCGCCGCCAACGGTGATCTTGCCAATCTTGACACCCACGCTGGGTCGACGCTGGGCGGTACGCGGGGAGGAAGAGGTATCACTCATAGGATGGGTCGATCGGGCACCAAGGCCGCAAGCATGATGCGGCGACCCATAGAGGATAACCGAACGGCAACCCACACCCTAGGGATGCTCTGATTCACTCTGCGCAGGCGTCATGATGTCCAGAAGGCCCGCAGGCGGTGTTGCGCGGCGCCGGGAAGACTGGCCGTCTTGCCAAGCCGCGCGGCACCGCCTGCGGGCCTTCTGGACATCACCCCATCACTTTGAACTCAACTCGTTGGGGCCGGTCCTGTCTGTCCGCATCCCTTCGGGGCGCCGGCTCGACAGACGGCCAGTCTGCCTTCGCCGACACCCCTGTGGGCTGCGAACAGACAGGACCGGTGACGCCTACGCAGAGTGAATCAGAGCATCCCTAGCGGCTCAGAGGCAGCCTGAGATCCCGCCAAATCGTGCGGCAAAACCGCGCACAAGGCCCCGCTCCCATCGGCAGCGTGGATGATGGAAGCCTGGAAACCAGCCCGGAAAAGGAAGCCTGAACCGCCATGTTCCATACACACTCACCCCAACGCCAAGAAACCCGTATGACGCCCTCCCAGAGCTGCGCCGGGTGTGGTCATGCATCCGTCTGCCAGGCCAGCGGTTACGATCGTCCAGAGCTATCCGGCCTGCGCCATATTGCCGAGCGTATCGGCCCGCTGCGCACGGGCGAGTACCTGTACCGGCCACTATCGCCCTTCCGCGCCATCTACGCGGTGCAGACAGGCATGGCCAAGACGGTCGCGGTGGATATCTCGGGCCGTGAGCAGGTGCTGGCATTCCATCTGCCTGGCGAGATGATTGGGCTGGACGCGATTGACCGCGAGCACCACGACAATGCCGTGGTCGCCCTTGGCAAGACGCAGTTCTGCCGTTTCCCGTTCAACGCCATTCGACAGATCGCCGCGGAGCAGCCCGACGTGCCATGGCACCTGATGCACGCGGCCAGCCACCGTATCTCGCATTTGCAGATGAGTGGCGGTAACTACTTGGCAGAAGAACGGTTCGCCGCGTTCCTGGTCGATTTGCGCGATCGCCGCGCGACGCTGGGCCTGTCCACGGACCACCTGCCACTGCCGATGTCGCGCGCCGATATCGGCAATCATCTGCGCCTGACCACCGAAACGGTAAGTCGGCTGCTGGGCCGATTCCGCCAGCGCGGCCTGGTCCAGCTCGACCGGCACGGACTAAATCTGCTGGACATCGAAGGCCTACGCGAGCTTGGCCAGTCGCTGTTGATGCATTGAGGGAGGCCCGAATAGGTCTTTGCCCGTCATCCCAGCGAACGCTGGGATCCAGTGTCTTTGCAAGGCCCGAAGGCGCTGGATTCCAGCGTTCGCTGGAATGACGAATACTCTAGCCCTTACCCAGGCAGAAACGCGCTAACCCGACGCCGGATGGACGCGCCGCAATGCGGACGTCATCAGACGTCGGAGCAAGCGCTCACGCAGGCCATGGGGCTGGGCGAGGCCCATGCGTTCCAGCGCTTCCTGCTCGCCATCGACGCTAGCCCCCGGCCGCATCAGCGCAGCCACGACGCCGAGCTTGCCGCGCCACGTTCCGCTGGCTGCCTGCAGCCACTTGAGTGCCGGCAGCAAGCGCTGCTCCACCTCGGTAAAGTCACTGCCGAACGGGAACGCCGGCAGCAAGCCCTTGCGCTGCCATGGCGCCAGGACCTCGCGCAGAAATTCAGGCCGGTTGTTGCGCCAGCGTTCGGGAATCTGGAAGTCCGCCGCCAGCTTGCCGTGCGACTTGGCCTCGGCGCAAAGCGCGTCCAGAAAGCGGGCATCGCTGATCGCCAGCATCGCCTCGATGCATTCGCTATCGGTCTTGCCGCGCAGGTCGGCAACTCCGTACTCGGTGACATACATGTCGCGCAGATGGCGCGGAATCGTGGTGTGACCGTAATTCCAGCGGATATTGGTTTCGACGCCGCCACGACCGCGCCGAGTGGAACGCAACAGCAGCACCGAACGGCCATCGGCCAGTTCATGCGCCATGGCCACGAAGTTGTACTGCCCACCCACGCCGCTCACGACCTCGCCATTCTCCAGCCCGTCGGAAACAGCCGAACCCAACAACGTGGCCATCATGCACGTATTGAAGAAGCGAGCGCCGCGGCGCTGCATGGATGCAAGCACCTGGTGATCGCCATACAGATGATTGACGTTGGACACGCGACACATGTCGATGGCATCGGGATCCTCCGATTCCATCGCGGCCAACCACGCGTAGAGTTCGTGCGAACCCAGGAAAAACGCCCCCTTGAGATAGTGGCCGCCTGGTGTTTCGGGCGACAGTCGGCCACATGCAGCGGCGCGCTCAAGCGCGATGTTGTCCCAGGCGCGCCGCTTCAGTATGCCGGCGCGCTGCAGGTGCATGAAGCCATCCATCACCATCTCGCTGGCGCCATACAGGCCAGCGCGAAACGGCGAGAGCCCACCCATGCGCGCGGCCAGTGCATGGGTGCCGCCACGGGGATCGATGGCAACCAGCGCGCGGCGCCATGACGTGTTGTCCAGTTGGCGCAACCGAAGCGCGTAGACCAAGGCATCCGACAACACGCCAATGCCGATCTGCAGGCAACCGCCGTCCTTTACCAGCGCACTGGCGTGCAGGCCCAAGGCGTACTCGACGAGGTCGACCGGTTGGCGTGGCACGGCGAACAGTGGCGGCGAAGTTTCCGGACAAAGCTCAAGATCGAAATAGTCCTGCGCCACCTCGGCGTGCCCGCTGATGTAGGGTAAGCCCGGGTGCACCACCGCCACGCACACGGGCCGTGGCTTGCCGCCCTGCACCACCTGGTCGATGAAATCGAGTGTGAGGTCGGGGTTGCACGAAAGGCTGTAACGCACGCCTTCGGCCGTCTCCCGCCGCGCCACCAGCTGCACCAGCAGGTTGATGTCCTGCACCGCGAGATCACGCGCAACCTGCGTGTAGTTTTGGCTGATGTAGTTGCGCTGTGCCGTCAACGAGCCGAGCAGTGCGCCGGACTGCATATAGAACTCATGCACGGCCACGTTGGTCGGCAAGGCGTTGCGCGCCTGGTCAACCGCGTACTGCGGGTCCACCGCATCGTCGCCGAAATGACGCGCCAGGAAAGGCCCGCTAAAGCGCGTCTCCAGGCCCGGTGCCGGGTGCGGCCGGGTCAGCGACAGTGCGGTGTAGAGCGAAAGCGAACGCGACGTATCGGCCGTGGTCAGCTGGTAAAGCGCGTTGAGCAGGCCATGCGGCTTGCCCAGGCCGAGCGGTGCGGCAACGCGCAGATCAGGTCCCAGCCGTTCGGCAAGGTGGTGTGCGCAGGCCTCGGTGTCGGTATAGCAATGCTCTGGCGACATGGAATGATCATGGCAGAAGGTTCGGGGGAACGACATGACCGAGTCATGGCGTGTATTCGTGACACTGTTCGGGTGAACGCGATTTGAAGACGGCGAGCACCCTTGTCCTACACTCGCCCCATGAATACGACGCCGCCGCTTGCATCCGCACCCGCCCGTCTACTCGCCGAACAGGCCTTGAGCCGCGCCGCCGGTGCTCCATTGCTCGGCGGTAATTCCGTGGATCTGCTCATCGATGCCGCCGCTCACTTCGAGGCGTGGCTCGCCGCCATCCGCAGCGCCAGTCAGCGCGTGCTGCTGGAGAACTACATCGTCCGCGACGACGAGGTGGGGCGCGCCTTCCGTGATGCACTGGTCGCGTGTGCGCAACGCGGCGTGTACGTTGCGGTGATCTACGACTGGCTTGGTTGCAAGGGACAGTCTCGGGCCAGTTTCTGGACGCCACTGCGCAACGCCGGCGGCCATGTGCGCGCATTCAACCCGCTACAGCTCGGCCATCCGTTCGGCTGGATCAGTCGCGACCATCGCAAACTGCTGGTGGTGGATGGCAGGCAGGGCTTTCTCTCCGGCGTATGCCTCAGCCAGAAATGGTTGGGGGATGCAACGCGCAAGGTGGCGCCATGGCGAGATACCGGCGTCGCCCTCCGCGGACCGGCGGTAGCTGAGCTGGAACGTGCTTTCGCGGAAAGCTGGTCCAGCATCGGCGCACCTTTGCCCCCACTCGCGCCGCCTGACGATGCGGCACCGATGGGCTCGGTGGCCTTGCGCGTCATCGCCACGCAGCCCGCCACGGCCGGCATGTACCGCCTCGACCAGCTGATCGCCGCCATGGCCCGCAAGACGCTCTGGCTTACTGACGCCTACTTCATTGGCATCGCGCCTTATGTGCAGGCGCTCGCGGCGGCTGCCCGCGATGGCGTCGACGTGCGCTTGCTGGTACCGGGCAGCAGCGACATCCCCATGGTGGCCAGCATGTCACGCTCGGGCTATCGACCGCTGCTCAAGGCGGGCATCCGCGTGTTCGAATGGAACGGCTCGATGCTGCACGCCAAGACCGCGGTGGCTGACGGCCAATGGGCGCGCGTCGGCTCGTCCAATCTCAATATCGCCAGCTGGCTGAGCAACCGCGAGATCGACGTGGCCGTCGAAGATGCCGGCTTCGCCCTGCGCCTGGCTAGGCAGTACGAGCAGGACCTGGGCAACGCGACCGAGATCGTGCTGGCTCCGCGCCGATGGAACCGGCGCTCCGATCACGTGCAGAGCAGCTCGGCGCGACCGCCCCGTCCCCGCCACACGGGAGGCAGCTCCGGGCGCGCCGCCGCGGGTGCCCTGCGCATCGCCAATACGATGAGCGCGGCACTGACGGATCGGCGCGTGCTGGGCGATACCTCGACCGGCCCGCTAGTCACTGGCGCGCTGATCCTGACCCTCCTGGCCATACTCGAGTTCGCCTGGCCCGCCGTCCTGGGCTGGCCGCTGGGCCTGCTCTGCGCCTGGTTCGCAATCAATTTCGGCGTTCGGGCCTGGCACCTGCGCCGACGCCTCCGGCAGCAACAGGCAGAAACTGACACCGCTCCCTAGAGCCCTCTAGCTGGACCTCTTCGGGCGACATCACGCTAGCCCACTCATCCCTGTCCGTCATCCCAGCGAAGGCTGGGATCCAGCGACTTCAAGCCCTTACATGATTAGCGTCGAAGCTCAGCCACGCGGCTTCTCGCACGTCCCAAGAAGGTAGCCATCCTGTGTAGGAGCGCACCCAGTGCGCGATGGGCTACGCATCAGTTCGCAAGCCATCGCCAGCGCACCGCGTAGATGGCACGCTGGCGGCAGCGATGGGAACAGGGGCCAGCGCCGGTCGCGCACAGGGTGCGCTCCTACACCAAGCACGCGCCAGCTGAGATTCGACGCTAATCAGGAGCCCTTAATAGATCTGGGCGCGGAATTTGGGCTTTCGCCGGAGTGACGTTCTCGGGAGGTTATCCGGAGCTCCCATAACTGCCCGCCCGAGTCACCACACCGTACGACAAGTTCACCATATGACCGACTCGCCACAGTCGATTTAGACCTTCACGAACTCTTCCGTCGAAACAATCGAATGAGCATTGGGATATAGGCAATTGTAAAAGCAGTCAAAAGAATGAGAACCCACTCGATGAACGATATACCCATTTTTCCGTATACAAGATGCAACAAGCCGTAGCTGGCGATCGTGAATATCGCGGCCACCGCGTAGTGAACAGCGGCGTCCTTCAGTGCCAACTTACTTTTCATGGGCTATTTCTTCTTTTCGTCCAATAGTGGCTTCAAATCACCAGACAAGTTGACGGCGGAGCCCACCACGTTGGCTGTGGTTTGAACCGGATTGGACCGCTGCTGCATATCCGTCAGCCCGGCAGCCGCATCCATCACGTGACCGGTGTAACCCACGCCCTGGTAGTCGGGATTGCCTATCGCCGCGCCATAGGGTTCATAGCTCGTGCTATCGATCACCTGGCCCGCGGCATTGCTCACCGCCACCGGACTAGCTAGCGCGTCGGTGTGCTGGTACATGATCGTAGCGACAGCCGCGCTGTAGCTGTTCTGCGCAATCCGGCTGCTGCTCAAGTAGATGTAGCTGTTCTGCGCAATCCGGCTGCTGCTCAAGTAGATGTTGTGGGTGCTGACCGTCGTGGAGCCGCGTTGGTTTTCCTCGTACAGCAGCTGTCCGGATTGACCGTACATCGACAGGATATTGCCGATCGGCGACCAGGCCAGCACCCGACGCCCCTGCGCGTCATAGCGGTAGGCTTCCTTGCCCGTCACGTCGCGCAACCGGTTCCCGTAGTCGAACTGGTAGCTGTTCGGCCCATATGCTGCGAATGCACGTTGTGGCAATTCAACTGCACGATTACCGTTTACCGTGCTGCTAATCACGACGATGCGCCCACCAAATTGGCGGCTGGGAAATCAGCATGATCGCTAATGCGAAAAGTCCACCCTTAAAGATTCCATACGCCCACCAAAACAACAGCCCCCCAGCAATTGCTAAGAAGGAAGCAGCCTGCTGGTCTTTCCAAAAAGAACGCGTCATATACGATTCACCTATCTCTTTTTTGATCAATTCGCTCTTCTATTTTTTTCTGCAAAGTAGCGCCACTCACGTCCGCTGCCTGACCTGCAAGGGCCGATGCGGTCGCATTTGCGGTCGCAGAAGGGCCTGCGGACTGAGTGGTTGCAGCTATATGAGCACCGATTCCCTGAGGCGAATTAACGGGTGCTGAGGCCATTCGCTGAGTCGCAATAGCTTCAGCGTTTGCGATCCTGCCTGCGCCTGCGCTCAAAGTGCCACCCACGACAGCCGCCACGGCCATCTTGGCCACACTCGGACTTTGCCCATTTACTGAACTATCGGCAGCAGAACCCGCAGCACTAATAGCAGCATTGGAGCTCGCCGCTATTGCCACGGCTTGACCAACGGTAACGGTCCCTCTGATGGCCGCCACTCTGGCAACCGATGCGATTCCACCCGTAACCGCCCCAACTGCCGCGGAAACTCCAACGGACTTCCAGTTAATCGGGGCATTGGGATCCACTATTTTCTGCGCCGCAATATCAACTATTGCACCAATGGGCGCACCCCAAAGCGCCTGAATTGCGCGCCCATCCGGGTCGGTGAATTTGTAAGGGTTATTGGCAGCGTAGCAATAGGGGCAGAAGTTCCAGCCGGTTGCGGTATCCACCGATACCGGATCCACCGACAGCAAACGCCCCACCTCCGGGTCGTAATACCGCTGCTGCATATACGTGAGCCCGGTGGCCGCATCCATCACGTGACTGGTGTAACCCACACCCTGGTAGTCGAGCTTGCCTATCGCGGCGCCATAGGGTTCGTAGTTCGTGCGGTCGATGAGTTGGGCGGCCTGGTTGGTCACCGCCACCGGGCTACCCAGGGCGTCGGTGTGCTGATAGGCAATGGTGGTGGCGCCGCTGCCGTAGTCGACTTTCCTTTGCGCCACCAGGCTGCCGCCCAGATAGATGTAGTCGGTTCCCACGGCGGAGGGACCGCGGAAGTTCTGATCGAACAGCAGCTGCCCTGATTGACCATACTGCGACACGATGTTGCCAAGTGGCGAGCCGGCCAGCACCCGACGCCCCTGCACGTCATAGCGGTAGGCTTCCTTGCCCGTCACCTCGCGCAGCCGGTTGCCATAGTCGAAGCTGTAGGTCTGGCCGCTCTTGCTGCGCAGGTTGCCTTGCACGTCGTAGCCCAAGCCGATGATGGAGGCGCCGGCGCTGTTCTGTACGTTGGCCAACCGGTTATTGGCATCGTAGTAATAGCGATGATCCTTGACCCCGGCGAGGCTCCAGCTACGCATATTGTCGAGCGCATCGTAGGTAAAACGATGCCAGTGGTCGCCGCCGAAGATGGCCGAACCCGCACTGGTCAGGCGATCTAAGCCGTCATAGGTCATCCAGCGGCTGCGGTTGCCGTCGAGGCGGTCGATCGTGCTGGTGACATTGCCGTTGGGGTCGTAGCCGTACTCGTGGTCGAGCACATTGCCGTTATCGATGACACGCTGCGGTCGCTGCCGAGCGTTCTGCGTCATCGTGTGGGTCAGGCCGTTGCCGTACGTAAACGACTTGATCGCGCCATTGGGGTAATAGGTCACCCCCGTGGCATAACTTCCCACCTGGGTCGGCTGGCCCAGCGCATTGGGCGCGTAGCTCACCGTTAGCCCTGATGGGTAGGTCTGCGACGCCAGCGAGCCATTAGCGTCATAGCCGTAAGCCAGGGTCCAGGTGTACCAGCCGGTTTGCGTGACGCTTTCGCTGGTGAGCAGGCGTCGGCGGTTGTAGCTGTAGCTGTTGACGACGGGCGAGCCATTATTGACGCTGCTGGCGTCGTTGTAAGTGGTCACCCGGTCAGGCAGGCCATCCGGGGTATAGGTCCATACCTGATTGCCGCGACCGTCAGGGAAACTTAGGCTGGCGATGCGGTTGCGGGCGTCGTAGCTACGATCCACCCGCCGGCCGCTGGCGACGGCGGCGCCCTGATCGCAACTGGCAGTACTCGGCAAGTTCAGGCCACTGGCCGACCAGGCCAGATTGCCTGCCGCGTCGTAGGCCATCACCGTGGCGCCGCTCTCCGGCTCGATGACTTTGCACAGCTGGTGATAGGCGTCGTAGACGTATTGGCGCTTCACCGTGGTGGAAGGTGGCGGTGGCGGTGGCGGTGGCGGTGGTGGTGGCGGCTGGTCGACGGGAATGCGAAACACGCCCGAATTGGCGATCAGCGCGTTAGCCGCGCCCACCGGGGAGATGCCATGGATATAAATCGTCTTGCCGCCGTGTTGCGACAGCAACGCGCTCGTGATCGGAATCGCGAAGCGGTATGCGCCACCGCTGGCCTGGCACGCCGCCGCCACGGCGGCTTCGCTGGTTTTATCAGCACGGTACCCGCCAAAAAAACTGCCGCCGGCACCGGCTGCACCACCAAGGTACAGATGCACGTCGATAGGTGTGTTGATGCCGGTGGAGCAGGCCCAACCACTGATGGTGTTGTTGCCGCTCAGGCCATCGATAACTCCGGTCACCTGGGACGCCTGCACCTTGACGGCGAGATTTGTCGTCTTGCTGCCAAACCAGGCCTGGCCGTCCTGCACCATCTGCCATTGGAAGTTGTACGTGCCTGCGACGGTGGGCGCACGTACCGTGAAGTTGAATACCGATTCCTGCCCGGTGGCGACACTGCCGGAGACATCCACCCGGCCCACTCCCCAGGTGAGGTTGTCTCGTGGATTTTGCGAGCCCAGCCTGAAACTCTGGCTAGCCGTCCAGGTCATCTCGCCGTCGTTACGCATCCGCGCGCTGACCGCATAGGCTTGCCCTACCACCATGTTGGTGGGTACCGACTGCGCGATAAAACCAGCGTCCCGATCAGGGATCGATGGCGGCTCCGGAAACTCGCAAGGCGGGGCCCTTGCAGCGGCGCTCGCGCCATCGCTTACACCGTATGGCACCTCGCATGGAGGCACATAGGCGGCAGACCACTGTTGCGCGCCAGCTGGAGCCGGCAAGATCAGGGATAGCCACAACCCCAAGGCGACGAAGTGATGGACCGCCCGGATAATGAGCGACGACCTTCGCAGCGATCCAGGTGTGGGTAGAGTGACGGGTGTAGCGGAATACATCATGGCGGCCATCCTTAGCGAGCAACGTTGAGAGGTTCACCAAAAATGTTTCGCGTAATGACCGTGTTCACGCCTTCCGGCGATTGAATGAGGGTCGGCCATTCGTAGGCGGGCTCGTCATAAGCCATGTAAGAAGTCGTGGTGACTTGACCACGCGGGTTGGTCACGCGAGTCTTCAGGCCCGGCAGAAACTCGGTTCCGGTGACCAACAAGCCAAGTTCGCTGTCCTCGCCGACGGCACTCAGGCGGCCTAGCGCATCGTAAGTACGGG